>JAZSHV010000008.1:0-46135 GCA_045533475.1 Acutalibacteraceae bacterium
TTAAGCGATTCAGAAACCGTATTTTACATATATTTTCTCATCAACAACTCAAAACGCAACAAGCAGCCGCTTAATTGCGACTGCTTGCATAAAACATTTTCATTTTAACTCTTTACCCCAACTATTGACAAAGAGCCTAAAAAAATAAGGCGAGGTGTTACCCTCGCCCTACTTTAGTAATTTTAAAAGAGATTTATTAGTTTATATTTTCTTTTTTTACAAATCTTTTAATGCGTTCATCATAAAGACCTTTTTCTGTGCTTGAATAATGAGCATACAGTTTTTCGTACAGATAATCATATTTTTCATCGAAAAGTCCCAATTCTTTTATCCATCCCTTAAATCCATCTACAGAGCTTGATTCGTTCAATACCCTCCACAGCTGTGCATAGAAACAACTTACCGCTTTATCACGACTATCGCTTTGGTTGCTTATCACGAAATTACAAATTGAATTTGCAGCTTGAAGAGCGCAATCAATAACTGCGGTCAGAAACAATGCAAAATCGTCTTTAGTTTTCATAGCGTTTTCTACTAACGATATCAAGATATCAGGTGAAGTATAATTATAAAAAACATTTCTTGGAGAAAAATCGTATCTAAGCAACTGCTCTATAGGTAATGGAGTATTTGTTTTTATTGATAAGGATATTACAGCCACGAAAACTTGAGGATACTTTAAGGTGTATTCAATACCCTCTTCAGTAAAAAATTTAATAATATCGATATCATTTTTTGCTTTTTTATTTTTTCCCTTGAGTGCCAAAAACAACTCATTGGCATTATAAAGCAAACCCGAAGAATCTAATGGGAGGACTGCTTTTTTAAACTCATTATTTAAATAAGCGATAGTATCAATTACATCTACAAGTTTTCCATTTTGATAATCCGTCAGGAATAAATCCTTAACAATCTGAGGATCATATAAAGCCGAATAATTTTTAACTTCTCTTCGTCTGTATCTGAAATTCATATAATCAATAATTTGAGGATTATATAAAACGAACTTGTGGTAATTATATTGATATTTAGGTTGCAATAAGCTGTGGGTATAGAGATCAGAGATAACCGCAAATACATCGCGAGTATCCGGTCCTTCTCTTCTAACTCTGTTTTTATGTGAGAGCATTTCAAATAAGCACTCAATTATCTTATCATGTTGTTTTGGTTCATTATTTTGGATGACAACTTCTATAATCAATCGAGCCAGCTCATCATAGTTTGGATCTCCAATCCACTTGTGAAGCAATTTAACAAGTTCCTTGTTATCACACATCTTACAAAAATAAAAAGCTAAGAAATATTCATAAAAAGTCTTATGTGCAAAATCAAGATGGTTCTCATCAATTTCTTGAATTAATTCCGTTCTTTCTACTAAATATTCAGAATATTGCTTTATAGCAGTTGCCCAATTAAGTTCATCCTCTACGGCGATAGCTTCCTTAATAGCGTTTTCTAACTCGGAATAGTCAAAGCGAAAACTACTGTTTTTCATTAATTTATTGTGTCTATAAAAAGCAATTTTAGGAACAGTTAAGTTCATTGCCAAAATGCTTTTAGTTTTATCACTTAGTTTAACAGCAGCTTTTCGGTTTTCGCGTTCGGTCAAAAATGTATCAATGCATTTTTGATAAAACTCTATCCTCCTTGTTGGCAAACTACTTTCAAAATTAAATATTACTAATGCTAACACTAAAATAATAGGATTTCTTATCAAATTATGGCATCTAGCCCTTTTAACTTCGTCTTCAAATTTATTCCAAAACTCATCAAAATCTGTTGAATGTTCATAATTTGATAAATACCAATTCCTACTGTATTTTTTTATTTGCTCAGAATTAAACTTATTGATTCTTATATGCAGAAAAGTTTCATCGAACCTATTTTTTAAATATCCAGCTTCCCTTGTTGAAATTATAAACCTATTAAGATAATACACCGATGTGAAAGTTTCGATTTCATTTCTTACGGTATCACGAAGCGCTTGTGTAGGAATTTCATCAAGAGCATCTAATATAACCAAGCAAGCCCCTGAATTCAGTTTTTCAGCAACTATTGCCTGAAGTTCTTCTGTGGTTTGACCCGTATACTTTATTCGCTTTCTAAATTCATTGGCAACACACCATAATACGCCTTTTTTCTTTTCGCCTATTTCTTCGGCATATTCTTTTAAATCTATCTTTAATTTTAAAGCAGTGGCATCATACAATTTTTCATAGTTACAAAAAAGATAGTTAAGCGTAGTGGATTTTCCAAGTCCGGCTCCACCTATCAATATAATTTTATTTCCTAAATCAAAAAAATCTTTTAATTTTATTGATTCGATTTCTTCATCATTGTACTCATATAGCCTATCGATTTCTTTCCCAAAATAAGAGAAGGTATTTTCAACATAGAATTCGTTAATATTTTGTGCTTTGCGACGTTCCGCACCTGCAATTCCAGTAAATCGAATTTCTCCAAATTCTTTTTCCGTAACTGTATGGTACTGCCTGATATTTTCATCACTAATAGTAACTTTTCTGTTTTCCAATGTCGCTAAATACCTCTTTAATTCGTTTTGACTACCTCGGATATTGGATATAATCTCTCTGTGAGAAATAGACATCAATTGAAAAGCCACATAGATTCCAGGGTAATCTTCTATTATTTTACTCAAGAAATCTATGTATAATGCCTCTATTTTTCTGACAAATTCTTTTACATCGAGGATATTCGCAGACTTACATTCGTCACAAATCAAGGCTTCTATATTTGCGCGATAATCTTCGATACTTTGATTGTCTCTAACCATAAAGAAATAATTTCGAATAATTTCGACAAAGCGGGTACTTTTAATTAGAGTATAAAAACTATCGCTATCCAAAGAAGAATCGGCAAAACAATCAAATTGCTTGCTGACAATATCATTTAGTTTATTTTGCACCTTAACTTTGTTTTTGCGATCTAACAATTTAGATCCAATAGCTTCTAAAACGGAAGGTCCTAATGCTAAAATTATTTCTCCCCACATAAATTTAAATCTCCTTGTTTTCTCAAAATTAGTTGTTTATATAGACCTTACTTATAAATCAAAAAATCGTCAACTTTATATCTTATTTCAACCTTTCGCACAGTGGCAGGATTTCTTCCAGTTTGGCAACAATGCGCTTCTGCTCGGCAAGTGGCGGAAGAGGAATAAGAACATTTCCTAATTCCTTTGCGGGGAGCTGACGCACTGCTGTGCCCGTCGTTTTACTTTCGATAAATCTAAAATAATATGGAGAAGTCATCACGGTATAGAGGTAGTCAACAATGGCTGAACTAACAGAACGAACAATAACCATCTGCGCACAGATGAAACCAGTTTCATGATTTCTATTCTTTTTGAACTGTGATATCTTTCCAACCGATCCTCTGAGCAAACAAATGAAATCTTTGTCCTGCAACTTTCCGTTCCCTAATTCTTTAAACTTGGTTTCACTAATGTATCTCACATTATCAAAAGACATGTACCGATCACTCATATCTTTTGCCCCAAAAAACGGTATGCCGAAAGTTACGTAGTCAGCATCTACTGGATATCTGCTACTGCGATCTCCATTTTCCAACACTACCAATTCAGAAAGTCTGCACCAGCGCCAACTATCTGGAATATCAAACGGGATTTCATCCTCTGCAATTTCGGACAGAGGCTTTTCTTTTTTGATCTTGCCTGCTTTGATTAGAGTTTGCTTTTCTGCCTGGATTTGTTGGAACAGTTCTTCGCCGGTGCCTTCTTCAGGGAGTTGGGGTACCAGTTTGCCCCGAATGGCCATTTGGAGGATGGATTTCTGCATTTCCACAGGGAAACGTGTGTTAAACGTCTCCAGAGCACTCCATGCCTGCTCATAGCGGTCGATCAGCGGAAGTAATTCTTCAATTTTTGCTACAATACGCTTCTGCTCTGCAAGCGGTGGGAGAGGAATGAGTGCGTTTTTTAGCATATCTTGAGTGATTTGATTGATAGTTGTTGTGCCTGTATCACCAAGAAGTGAATTCCTGAAATAAGCAGAATTGATGAATTGCAACACATACTCATTACACGGACTTCTAAATATAGCCATGAATGCCCCGAAACTCATTCCTTCTTTGTCAATAATGGCAGCTTTGCCAACTAGACGTTTACTTCCGTTTCGTGCACAAATCAATATATCACCAATGTGGCACATCTTATTTTTAGGTATATCCATTTTCACACGGACGATATCCTCATAATCCATGCGATCATTTTGAATATTGCTAGAACGTAATACTACAGTTCCATCACCAGCAATATCTTTAGGGCTATACGTCAAACCGATATTGGTGTATCCTATAGTTCCCAATCGCACCCATTTCCAAGTTTCGGGCACATCAAATGGGATATCATCCTCTAATATAGGGAGTATTATACTTTTGCCTTTTCCTCTTCGCTTACCAGAGCATTCCTGTGCGTCCACCATCTTGATTTGTTCGTATAAGTTTTCTCCCGTACCTTCTTCAGGGATTTGCGGCACCAGCTTACCTTGAATTGCAAGGTCGAGAATACTTGCTCTTAATTCTTGTGGTGTCATTCCTGACCACCTCCGAGAATGGCGGCGATATCAGCCAGCACACGGTCGATCTCTGCATTGAGAGAAGAACGTTGCTCTTGGTAACGCTGAATCAAGTCCATAGGTGCAAGAATCTCTTCCTCAACATGTGGATAGCCACACTGATCTAAGTTATATCCGAGTTCTTCGGTCAACTGCTGTGCGGTGAATTTCTTTGCCTTATCAAATCCATCCACAGTAATCTCTTGACGGTTATTCCACCATTCCATAACGGGATTAAAATGCTCCAGCTTCATGGGCTTGGTTTTGGAGAAATGCTTATAACCTTCTGGCATATCCATGCGATAAAACCAAGTTTCATCTGTGGGGTTGGTACGATCGAAGAACAAAATATTGGTGGTAATCGATGTATAGGGTGCAAAAACACTACCCGGCATACGAATAATGGTATGCAGGTTGAATTCGGACAGCAATTTCTTCTTGATATTCACCTTGGCATTGTCTGTACCAAATAGGAAACCGTCGGGCAAAATTACCGCCACACGACCATTTTTCTTTAAGCGGTACATAATTACGGACATAAAGAGGTCTGCAGTTTCAGAACTTGCAAGGTCAGACGGAAAGTGATTTTTCACATCTGCCTTTTCACTACCGCCGTAGGGAGGATTCATAAGGATAACGTCAAATTGGTCATCCGTTGTATAGTCCAAAACATCTTTTAAGAGGGAGTTATCGTGATATACACGAGGAATATCCAAACCATGCAATAACAAGTTGGTAATACAAAGCATATACGGAAATTGCTTTTTCTCAATACCGTAAATAGAGTTTCCATATTTCTCTGCATCGGCTGTACTGCGCACTTGCTTTTGCAATTCTTTGAGCCAGCTTGTGATAAAACCGCCGGTACCACAAGCGAAATCCGCCATTGTTTCACCGATTTTCGGCTGAATCATCCGTGCCATAAAATCAGTAACGGCACGAGGGGTGTAAAATTCGCCTGCACTACCTGCACTTTGAAGTTCCTTCAAAATTGACTCGTAAATATCACCAAAGGCATGGCTTTCTTCATAGTCGGAAAGATCAAGTTCATCAATAACATTGATTACCTGACGAAGAAGAACACCGTCTTTCATATATTGGTTTGCATCTGCAAAGGTTGTCTGAACGATAGCTTTTTTAATAGGTGTTGAGGCATCAACTTTTACGCCATTGATCAACACTTTTCCATTAGAGTCTTTGATGTCATTACCTTTAAGCACCGGGAAAAGTGTATTATTGACGAAATCAAGCAATCTATCACCGGTCATTGCCGAACCGGATTTGTCATCAACTGCCCAATTTGCCCAACGGCACTCCTCGGGTATGATTGATGTATATCCATCTTCGTTAAACTCCCAATCCTGCTCTTTTGCATCATATACTTTCAAAAAGAGCATCCATGCAATCTGCTCAATACGCTGGGCATCACCATTGATACCAGCGTCATTGCGCATAATGTCACGAATTCTTTTTACAAATCCCGATAGATTGCTCATAATAATTAACCTGCGCTTTCTTATGTTTCTGAAAAGTCAAGAGGTACATCAATCCCTAATACCTCTTTAATCTTGTGGTTCTGCTCTATGAGTAGCTCTTTAATCATTTCCCGTGTCGGATATATTTTAAGAGGCTCGTCCGTGTCTGCGGTGCAATCAAATGCGACATATGGAGGCATATGCTTATCAGCATAAAGGAATGGATCATTGTCATCGTTTTGCTGCTCACCGCTAGAATGAGAAAGATATTCAAAGTGATAGTCTTCTGCTCTAATCAAAGTAATTCCGTGAGCTTTACCATATTCAACAGCGCCGCTTTGAAAGTCGCTTGTTGAAATTAGGATGCCTTTTTGAGCACCGATGCTCTCAAGTTTGCGATGCAGAATAGCCACTTTATCTCTGTTTACTCTGTTTTTGTATTTCTTACATTCACACAAAACTTTGAATCGGGAGCCCATAGCAGTAAACTCAGCATAAACATCTATCTGATATTTACCATCAGAAGCTTTAATTCTTGTGTTGTGAGTTATCTTGAAATCTTGCAATCCTTCCTTTTGGGCATATCCATTCAAAAAGTTATAACAATACTTTTCAAATTCTGTCGGTGTCAGATCACAAATGCGCTTATGTTCCATAAAATCACCTGATTTTAACTTGCTTTATATAATTCTTCTTCCAATTCTCTTATGGCTTGGAGATAGCCAGCCTTGCCACCAAAATAGGTTGGAATTTTTGAAGGCTTACCGAATTTCTTGAAAGGATCAAGCTGAAGAATTTCGGTCTTTTCAATCTCGTAGATGCCGGTATTCATATATTTGTCGAGTAGGGCTTCCAGCACCTCTCTAGCCACACCGCTGTATTTGCTGAGGAAATCACGCTTTTTGACATTGTTCGCTCTCTCACGACGGGTAAGCGGTTTTTGATCAAAAGCCACGTGGCAAATAAAGTCAAAGTCATCCACATCAGACATTCCTTGATCTGCCTTCATTTGCTCAAGGTCGATGCCTTGTTCTTTCAGCAGCTCTCGAATAACTTCTTTCTTTTCTTCGGATGTCCATCTAAGGATGAAGTTATCAAGAGAAGCGTATTTGCCAAGGATATTCGACTTTGTATAGTCTACGATACTTTCCTGACGGAGAAGTTTACCATCTACATCGTAAACTTCAACTCGTTTTCCGATAATATGAACATCGCAGCCATTTTCATCTACGATATATTTATCCACTGTTTGAGGTGTAACGGGATTATCACCGTTTCCAGGGCTTGGTGTTTTTGGTGTTGGTTTATGTTCCGGATCATAACCGTCCACCATCTCAATTGGACCATCCCAATCGGGATCAGAGAACAGTCTTGTAACATTACGGAAGTCCATAACCACAAAGTGATTTTTGCCTTCCTTTTCACGCAAACGTGTACCACGGCCGATAATCTGCTTAAACTCGGTCATAGAACTGATCATTTCATCGAGGACGATCAGTTTTGTCATTTTGCAGTCTGCACCGGTAGAAAGCAGTTTCGATGTGGTTGCAATCACTGGATAGGGGGCAGAAACGGAAATGAAGTAATCAAGCTTGCTCTTGCCGTAGGTGTCGGATCCTGTAATGCGTACAACATAATCGGGATTTTCCTTAACCATATCGGCATTGAGGTTATTCAGCGCAATACGCATACGCTCGGCATGATCTTCGGTTGCACAAAATACGATAGTTTTCTGCATTCTATCAGTGTTCTTTAAGTATTCGGTAATTTCTTTGGCGACCTCATAGGTGCGATCTTCCAAAATGATGTTGTAATCAAAGTCGCTGTTGGTATAGATACGGTCTTCAATCTCGTTGCCAAACTTATCAAGCTGACCTTTGCAAGGGCGCCAACCATCCGAAATATCCGTTTTAATATTGATGACCTTAAAAGGAGCAAGGAAGCCATCCTCAATACCTTCACGCAGACTATAGGTATATACAGGTTCGCCAAAGTAATCAATGTTGGAAATATATTTGGTTTCTTTGGGCGTGGCAGTCATACCAATTTGAGTAGCCGAAGTGAAATAATCAAGAATTTTACGCCAGTTGCTATCTTTTTTTGCAGAACCTCTATGACACTCATCTACAATAATAAGATCAAAGAAATCCTTATTAAAGAGTTTAGCGAAGCGTTCAACGGTTTCTTCTGCGCTATCATCTTCATTTTCCTCATTACCTGCAAGTTGCTGATAAAGGGAGAAATAAACTTCGTGAGAAGTGATGGTAACGGGATCGTCTTTTGCAAAATTGATTTTATGTATAGTTTTTTCAAGAGGTGCAAAGTCTTGTTGAATAGACTGATCCACAAGAATATTGCGGTCAGCTAAATATAACACCTTTCTCTTCAATCCGCTTTTCAATAAGCGATAAACAATTTGGAAAGCTGTATAGGTTTTGCCGGTGCCTGTTGCCATTACCAGCAACAAACGTTTTTCTCCCCTTGCAATTGCCTCAACGGTTTTATTTATTGCGTTACGCTGATAATATCTTGGATCATACGTATTTTGGCTAGAGTAATACGGCTGTCCGATTATTTTCTTTTCATCTGCAGAGATTCCTTCGCCATCGTTTGATTCGCTTTCCCAACGTGCAGTAAGTTCCTCAACCGTTGGAAACTCGTCCATAGATAAGGTGCGCTCCAAGCCGGTCAAAAGATCGTGTTCTTGAAAACCGTCACCATTAGAACTATACGCAAAAGGAATGGCCTGCATCTTGGCATAGGTGATTGCTTGTTGAAGGCCATAAGAAACAGAATGATTGTTATCCTTGGCTTCAACAATTGCAATAGGTTTATTATTTGTCAAGTACAATACATAGTCCGCCTTCTTGGGTTTTTCGCGAGTTACAATATTACCTTTAAGATTGATTCTACCATCAGTAATCTTAGTTTCCATTGTAATACGATCGAGTCCCCATTTTGCTTGGATTGCAGGGGTTATATATTGTAACTTTATGTCTTCTTCAGTCATCTGTTTTTTATTTAAGATCACCGTTAGACCTCCTTCGTTATCACATCTTAAGCATCTACGAAATTAACATTAATAGTTAAAGCGTTTCAATCTAAAGATTACAGCAAAGTTTTCACATATCCATAGCATTCTCATCGAGCAGGAATTGTTCGATGCCGATGTAGAGGATGCCGTCATCGTCGTGCCATGGGATGATGTTATCTTTAACTACTACAATCTTCTTAAAGGAATCGCCGACACGCTTTAACGAACGGATCTCTTGCTCACGCTTCTCTTCGTCTGCGACGGTCAATGCCGACTGAATATAATACTTTTTACTTCCCTTATTCGCAACAAAGTCGATTTCAAGTTGAGTGCGTTTGCTCTTCTTTTCTGCATCCTTATAGCAGTACTCAACCACGCCGACGTCCACGCTGAAATCACGGCCGCAAAGCTCGTTATAAATAATGTTTTCCATAATGTGATTTTCTTCTTGCTGACGGAAATTCAGTCGAGCGTTGCGAAGTCCCACATCGCTGAAATAGTATTTAAGCGGCGAGCCGATATACTTTCTTCCCTTAACGTCATAGCGTTCGGCTTTATAGAGCAGGAATGCATCGATAAAATAGTCAAGATATCTATTAACGGTAGGCGCACCAATATTCATCTGCTTTGCACTCTTAAAGGTGTTGGTTATCTTGTTCGCATTAGTAAGTGAGCCAACCGAAGACGAAACTATGTTGAGAATATCGTCAAGCACCGATTTTTCGTACACAAGCTTGTTTCTATCCATAATGTCGCTAATATAAATCGCATCAAAAAGCGATTGCAGGTATTTTGCTTTTTCTTCATGGCTCTTTTTAGTCATTACAAGGGGAAGGCCGCCGTAGGTATAATATTCCTGCCAAGCATTGCGCTTTTCTCCCTCAAAAGCATTATAAAACTCTGCAAAGGAAAGGGGATTAACCCGGATCTCATCGCCACGTCCACGGAACTCGGTGAGGATATCGGAGGATAGCATTTTCGAGTTACTACCGGTTACATACACGTCAATATTGTCGTGCTTCATAAGACCAAGCACAACATCCACAAAACCGATCTTATCCTCAACGCCTTCGATATACGGATTCTGAATGGTAACAACCTTTTGAATCTCATCAAGGAAAACGTAATAAGTTTTGCTCTCATCGGCAGTCAAGCTGCGGATATGCTTGCCGAGCTCGAGAGGATTACGGTACTGAATATTTTCGTCATCATCAAGAGCGAGGCAAATAATACACTCGTCTTCTACTCCGATTGACTTCAAATAGTCCTTATATATATTGAACAGCAAATACGATTTACCGCATCTTCTGATACCGGTAATAACCTTAACTAAGCCGTTCTCTTTTTTGCTGATTAATTTTTCGAGATACTTTTTTCTTTCAATCATAACGCATACCTCATCGAATAATTTTGCGTATTTACGCATTTTTACGCTCTTATTATAGCATATCCCTACTTGCAAGTCAATATTACATCGAACAATTTTGCGTATTTCTACACATTTGTTATTTCTGTTGGTAATACAATAATGTGCTTTTGTTTTCTAATGGCATAGTCAAGCGCAATCTTAGTGCCGCTTTTGCGGGTGGTTGGGGCGTTTTGTTTATCATAGTAGACAATACAATATTGGCTTCTGTTAATCATTTCGTAGTTGCGTTCCACATAAGCGTCTCGGCCAGAGCCGATGATATGTTCAGGATAATATGTATCCTCGTAGCTTTCAAGCAGATAATTTTTATAGTGCTCACTGATATATGGATACTCCGCCCGTACATAGATTCGTTTTATGTGCGGGTGTTTTTCTTTTAGTTCGGTTACGAGTTCAAGGCACAGGCTATTAAAGCGGCTCTTGCTCCCGAAAAGAAAGGTATTAACATTTTCGTCCACAATTAGCTTTTCGATAATTTCATTAAGTTTCGATTTTAATTCTTCGGTTTCGTTTATCGTTCTGTGACCGAAAAAACAGCAGGCACTTGATTTCATAATCGTCTCTCCAAAATATAATGGATATACTATATATCTATTTCTAACATTGTAACACATAATACATCTAAAATAAATATACAATATATTTATTATGAGGTGAATTTATGGCTATCAAGAGTGTTTCTATTAGAATTGAAGAAGAAATGTTGAATAAAATCGCATACATTGCTGATTATGAAGGCAGAAGTGTTAACAGTCAGGTACTTGTTTTAATAAGGGATAATATTAAAGCTTTTGAAGATGCCAACGGTGCTATTGACGGTAATATCACTCCTGCATCAAATGTAAAACCTACTCGTAAGTAAACAAAAAACACTCTGCCGTAACAGCAGAGTGTTTTTTCGTAAAAAATAAGCCATTTACACTCGGTTTCAAGTGTAAATGGCTTAAAGATTTTTGGAACTTTTGCTCTTGCCTTGCCCACTTAAAACCGTCATTTTTTGCACAAAAACATACATTGGCTTAAGTTTGGCTTATGGCTTACGATTTTGGCGGCCCAAAACCTCGAAAAACACAGTGTTTATGCGGTTTTTCTTAGTCTAAGGGTTTCATTGTGGGGAAAAGGATTACTTCCCTTATAGTATCGGAATTAGTGAGAAGCATTACTGCTCTATCAATTCCAATTCCCATACCGCCTGTTGGCGGCATACCATATTCCATTGCATTGAGGAAATCCTCATCAAGCATTTCTGCCTCATCGTCACCTCTGTTGCGGAGCTCAAGCTGTTTCATAAAGCGCTCACGCTGAACAATTGGGTCATTAAGCTCAGAATATGCATTTGCAAGCTCGCTGTGACATATAAACAACTCAAATCTTTCTGTAAGTCTTGGGTCTTCAGGAGAAGCCTTTGTAAGAGGGGAGACCTCAACAGGGTACATTGTGATGAATGTAGGCTGTATGAGCTTATCCTCAACGCGTTGGTCGAAACAAGCATAAAGAGCGTTACCCCAAGTTTTGTCTGCAGTATCAGCAAGCTCAACACCAATAGCAGCAGCTGCCGCAACGGCTTCAGCATCATCAGTTATTGCACCGAAGTCAATTCCAACATATTCCTTAACTGCATCAACCATAGTGAGTCTGCGCCAACCGGGAGCAAGATTGATTTGCTCACCCATCCACTCAACCTCATAGGTTCCTAAAATTTCCTTTGCAGCGCCCGAAATAATACCCTCTGCAATATCCATCATATCGTGGAAATCAGCATATGCCTGATACAATTCAACGGTTGTAAATTCAGGATTATGCTTAGGGTCCATACCCTCGTTACGGAATATTCTGCCAATCTCATATACTCTATCCATACCGCCTACAATCAGCCTCTTTAGAGGAAGCTCTGTTGCAATTCTCATATACATAGGAATATTTAATGTATTATGATGGGTGATAAACGGACGGGCAGCCGCGCCACCTACAATAGTATTAAGTACAGGAGTCTCAACCTCGATATAGTTCATATCGTCAAGATATTTACGCATAAACTTAATAAATTTTGAGCGAATAACAAAATTACGCTTAACATCAGGATTCATAATAAGGTCAACATATCTTTGACGGAATCTAAGGTCATTATTAGTAAGACCGTGGAATTTTTCGGGTAGGGGAATGAGCGATTTAGATAGAAGGGTTATCTCATTTGCGTGAACAGAAATCTCTCCGGTCTGAGTTTTAAATACAGTTCCCGATACACCGATAATATCACCGATATCCCACTTTTTAAAGCCTGCGTAAACATCCTCACCGACATCATCTCTGCGAACATAGAGCTGAATTTTACCGCTACAGTCAGAAAGACCTACAAAGCTTGCCTTGCCCATAATTCTGCGCGCAAGAATTCTACCTGCTATTTTAACAGACTTTCCCTCATACTCCTCAAAGTTTGCTTTAATTGTCATAGAGTTTGAATTAAAATCAAACTTTGTGATTTTAAAAGGGTCGTTTCCTGATTCCTTTAAATTTGTGAGCTTTTCGCGTCTTAATCTTAAAATTTCATTAAGCTCCTGTTGATTATCTGCCTTATTAATATTATTTTCTGACATAACTTAAACCTTCCTTGGTTTTACTTTGAAATTTCTATTATTTTTAGCTTGAATTCTCCACCCGGTGCTTCAACAATAACTTCATCGTTGAGTTTCTTGCCAAGCAAAGCCTTTCCTACAGGTGACTCATCAGAAATTTTACCCTCTCTCGGATCAGCCTCTGTAGAGCCAACAACCCGATACTCAAGCTCGTCACCAAATTCAACATCAAGAACTTTAACTCTAACACCTATTACAACGGTTTTAGCCTTACCTTTAATATCCTCAATAATTTCAACATTTTTAAGCATAGCTTCAAGCTCAACAATGCGTGCTTCGATTTTTGCCTGCTCATTTTTTGCTTCATCATACTCGCTGTTTTCGGATAAATCGCCATATCCACGAGCAACCTTGATTTTTTCAGCTATATCTGCTCTGCCAAAGGTTTTTAAATGCTCCAATTCATCTTGTAACTTCTTTAAACCATCATCTGTGATTTTAATTGTCTTAGCCATAAGAAAACCTGCTTTCTTGAATTTTTTGTTTAGTAGGTTCTGCACAAAGACCATCCGCCGCGATATTGCGTGCAAACCTTATTTTGCTAATCACATAAAATATATTATATAATTATTAGCGCAACTTGTCAAGTTATAAATAAATATTTATTTTAATCCTTGACAAATGTATATATAATAATATATTATATGTGTATTAGAGATTTTCCTTATTGGAAATTTTTGAAATATTACATAAATGTGAGGAAGTTTATTATGAAGAAAAAGGTTATTATTATTACGGCTATTGTTGTTGTCCTTGCTTTGCTGATTACCGGTGCTGTTTTGTTTTTGCCATCACTTTTTAATTTCGACGGTAAAGATACTTCAAGCGGCGATACTGTTATTGCTGTCGGTGAGGTTTCAGGCAAAGCAGGAGATACTGTCAAAGTTCCTGTTAAAATAAGTGGCAATCCTGGATTTATGGCGTGTATGCTTGAGTTTGATTATGATACTGAAAGCCTTAAGTATGTTGATTACAAAAAAGGTGATTTCCTTAAGGATTATGAAATTGCTGAGGATAACGGAAAGATTCGTTTTATTTCCGTTGAGGATGGTGACACTAAAGAAAACGGCGTTATCCTTTATCTTAACTTCGAAATTCTTGATGGTGCGAAAACATCTGAAATTAAGCTTACACTCCCCGAAAACAGCATCTGCAATTTTGATGAAGAAGTCATTACTGCAAAGTCTGAAAACGGTAAAGTTACAGTTAAATAAGAATTTTTAAGGGTATAAGAGCTTCGCAAAAACTGCGAAGCTCTTATTTTATAGGTAAATATAAATAGTATGATAAATTATAAACTATACTTTGCGGAATACATATTGAAATCATCAATGTAAGTGCCTGTTGCTGCAGTTTTAATTCTGTTAAGGTATTTATGCGCATCAAGCATATCGGTAGGCAATTGCATAGTGTATACAGCAATATTTGAGCAGTGGTCGGAAACACGCTCATAATTAGTCAATATGTCAGTAAATATAAAGCCCAATTCAATTGTACAATCATTATTTTGAAGTCTCTTAATATGCATTTCTTTTAATTGCTTTTTAAGCTTATCAATAACCTGTTCAAGAGGCTCAACGTGTGAAGAAAGCTCTATATCGTTATTAACAAAGGAATCTACAGCCATTGAAATAATTTCGGTAGTTGCATTGGCAATGACGGATAATTCTTTAAGCGCATTAGCAGAGAATGAAATGTTTTTTTCGTGCATTTCCTCAGCTAATTTCGCTATATTAAGCGCGTGGTCGGCAATTCTCTCAAAATCGCCGATACTGTGAAGCATACGCGCAACAGAGTGAGAATTGTTTTCGCTAAGCTCTCCGTTGCTGAGTCTTACAAGATAGGTTCCGAGCTTGTCCTCATATTTATCTGTAAGTGTTTCATTATCACGAATATACTGAACTGTTTCACCGTCATATTCATTGATTAAACCAATTGATTTAATTAATGAATCCCTTGATATTTGAGCCATTTCACAAGCAAGACGATAACACTCTGAGATAGCAATTGGTGTATTGTGGAAAATACGCTCGTCCAAGAATACAGTATGAGTTTTCTCGTTCTTATCATCGCGAACAACGATGCTACAAAATTTAATTAATAGCTTCTTAATAGGGAGAAGAAGAACTGTATTGATTGCATTAAAAAGCGTATGAACAATTGCGACACCAACCATTGCAATTTCTGCGGATAAAATATTTATTCCAATCGCCTTTAAAGCATACAAAATCAACATACAAAATATAGAACCGAAAACATTAACAGAGAAATGCATAACAACAACTTTTTTTGCATTTTTATTGGTTCCAACAGAAGATATAAGAGCGGTTACACAGGTACCTATATTAGCACCAAGAACAAGCGGAATTGTCATTTCCCAGGTAATACCGCCTGAAAGCGCCAAAGCCTGAACAATACCGATTGTAGCAGCAGAAGACTGAATAACACCTGTAAAAATTGTTGAAATCAACAATGCAATAATCGGACTCTTAAGTGTTGCTAAGAATGTATCAAATCCATCTAATGTTCTAACAGATTTCATAGAATCACTCATAAGCTCCATACCAAACATTAAAACAGCAAACCCTATAAATATGAGTCCTAAATTCTGTTTTTTATCAGATTTACTTATCATTCTAAGAATAATACCGATAAAGGCAAGAATAGGAGCAAATGTCATAGGCTGTAAAAGGGTAATAAAGAAATTACCTTCACCAATGCCTGCAAGACTTAAAATCCAAGCAGTAAGGGTAGTTCCCACATTTGAGCCCATAATCATACCAAAGGTATTAGAAAAATCAAGTATACCTGAGTTAACAAGACCGACAAGCATTACTGTAAATGCAGATGAGGACTGAATAGCAACTGTAATTCCTGCGCTTAAAAAGAAGCCCGAAAAGTCGTTGGAGGTGACCTTATTCATAACCTTTTGAAGACCGCCGCCCGCCATTTGCTCAAGTCCTCCTGACATTGTGCTCATTCCGTAAAGGAAGAATGCCAAGCCACCCAAAAGCATTGCTGTCATAGTTAATATCTGTGTCATAATTTATCTCCTTATCTCTAATTGTGACATATATATTATTTAAAATTCAATTGCTTTTTCAATATAAGCCTTTAATTCAGAAATTGCTATACGCTTTTGCTCCATAGTATCGCGGTCACGAACGGTAACACAGCCGTCTTCAAGCGAATCGAAATCATAAGTAATACAGATTGGTGTACCTATTTCATCCTCTCTGCGGTAACGCTTACCGATAGAACCTGCTTCATCAAAATCAACAGGGAAGTATTTGGATAGCTCAGAATATACCTCTAACGCCTTTTCAGAGAGCTTTTTTGAAAGAGGGAGGACCGCTGCCTTAAAGGGTGCAAGAGCAGGGTGAAAGTGCATTACAACGCGTGTATCGCCCTTTTCGTCAATCTCCTCATCATATGCATTACAAAGGAAGGCTAAAAGCACACGGTCAGCGCCCAAGGACGGCTCAATAACATAAGGTACATACTTTTCATTTGTCTCAGGGTCAAAGTATTCCATTGGCTCACCTGAATGATTGCTATGCTGAGTGAGGTCATAATTGGTTCTGTCAGCAACACCCCAAAGCTCACCCCAACCGAAGGGGAAGAGGAACTCAAAGTCTGTAGTTGCTTTAGAGTAGAAGCAAAGCTCATCCTTATCGTGGTCACGAAGTCTTAAGCTATTCTCGTCAATGCCAAGATTTAATAACCAATCACGACAGTATGAACGCCAAAAATCAAACCACTCAAGGTCGGTGCCCGGTTTACAGAAGAATTCAAGCTCCATCTGCTCAAACTCACGGATTCTGAAAATAAAATTACCGGGTGTAATCTCATTTCTAAAGGATTTACCAATCTGAGCAACACCGAAAGGAACCTTTTTACGGGTGGTTCTTGCAATGTTTTTAAAGTTTACAAATATACCCTGTGCGGTTTCAGGACGAAGATAAAGGGTAGAGGTACTGTCCTCAGTAACACCCTGAAAAGTCTTGAACATAAGATTGAACTTACGAATATCTGTAAAGTCCTTAGAACCGCAATGGGGACAAGCTATGCCTTTCTCGCGGATATAATCCATCATTTCTTGGTCGCTCATAGCAGCAGGATTATCAGCAAGACCGTTTTCAGCAACATAATCTTCAATTAGCTTATCAGCTCTGTGACGGGTTTTACAGCTCTTACAATCCATAAGAGGGTCTGAGAAACCGCCAAGATGTCCCGAAGCTACCCAAGTTTCAGGATTCATCAAGATAGCGCTGTCAAGTCCTACATTATAAGGACATTCCTGAACAAACTTTTTCCACCAAGCTTTTTTGATGTTATTTTTAAGTTCTACACCTAAAGGACCGTAATCCCAAGAATTTGCAAGACCTCCGTAAATCTCACTGCCGGGATAAACAAATCCGCGACCTTTAGCAAGGGCAACGATAGTTTCCATACTTTTTTTTGCATTTTCCATATTATTCACCATATCCTTAATTGGGAATTTTATTTTCCAATATTTTAGCCAATTTCCCACAAATATAATATTACATAAAAATTTAAAAATGTCAACTAATTAATTCACTTGACATATTTATTTATATGGTTTATACTTTATTTATAGAATTTCTTGAACGATTTTATATTTGATAACAATATATATCGTTCAAGTGATTATTGCAAAGGAGATTAATTATGTCAGAATTAAATTATTTGTCTTATAAGGGAAAGCCTCTTGTAAGAAGCGGAAATGAAATATATTACGGGGATATGGCTGAAGCTTACGTTGTAAAGTTCAGTATTCTTTCAAGCACAAAGCAGGGCAATGTTGAGGTTCCTGAAAAGGTTAATGTTCAGCTATTGAAAAGCGATATTCAGCTTAGTGAGAAGGATAGGATAGTTAAAGAAACCGTTAAGGGTTCAATGTTTGAAGCTCTTGATTTTGGCTTTGTATGGCTTGAGAGAGCGCTTAAAGAATAAAAAATTAAACCGTCGTTATTCTATGTGAAATAGAAGACGGCGGTTTTTTTAGTAGAAAATTTTATCAGAAAGTATAGCTATTTGCTCTATTGTAAGCTGTTCACCGCGGACAGTCTCGGTCAATCCAATCTCTGAAAGAGCTGATTTTAAAACATCTTTACTGATTCCTAAGGTGTTACTTACTGTATTAACAAGGGTTTTTCTGCGTTGCGCAAAGCAGGCTTTAACAAGACGGAAAAAATCTTCCTCGCTTTTAACATTTACAGGCGGATTATCTCTTATTTTAAGCTGAATAACTGCCGAGTCTACATTTGGCGCAGGCATAAAGCTGTTTCTTCCTACCTCGAAAAGAATTTCTTTGTCTGCATAATAGGATACAGCAACAGTTACAGCGCCTGCATCACGGCTACCGACATCTGCACAAAGCCGTACAGCAGCCTCAAGCTGAACCATAACCGTAATACTTTCAATAGGAAGCTTACTTTCAAGCAATTCCATAACAATAGGAGATGTTATGTAGTAGGGGAGATTGGCGCATACGCAAACCCTTTCGCAATCAGCAAAATTTTCACTGATAATTTGTTTTAAATCAAGCTTCATAGCGTCACCGTATATAACGGTTACATTTTCACACTCAGCTAAAGTAATCGGAAGGATTTTTTTAAGTCTCTCATCAAGCTCGATTGTAACAACACGCTTAGCGCATCTTGAAAGCTCTTTAGTGAGTACACCGATTCCCGGACCTATTTCAATAACACCCGTATTTTTGTCACAAGCGGCTTCAGCCATAGCAGGGCATACGCTTGAATCTATCAAAAAGTTTTGTCCAAGGCTCTTTTTAAAAGAGAAGCCTGCTTTTTTTAGTAAAGATTCAACTGTTTTTATATCTGAAAGATTCATAAAACACTCCATAAAAATTATTTAAACATATTATAACTTAAAAATATCTAAGTTTCAATAATATTTTAGGTGACAAATTTAAAAAGATGTGCTATACTAATTAAAATACTATTTTGGATGTGAATTTACCTTGGATAACAGATACTATGAAAATGTAATTAACGAAATGCAACCTTTTTTCGATGAGAACAATTTTTCTTCAAATGATGACGGGAGCTTTTCAAACGGAACAAAATCCTTTTGCGTAGAATATAAGGAGGATAAACAGGCTTATACCTTGTCTGTAGCAGATTTTATTGAGGAAGATGGAAAATACGGTGAATACCGTGAAATAAACTCTTGGCTTTTTGATGACTCTCAGAACGCAAAGGATGCAACCTCTGTAGGTATTGACTTTGTTGTTTCAATGCGTAAAGAGCTTGGTATAAAGCTTAAAAGAGCTGTAAATAATGATATTGAATTACCGTCTGCATCGAAATCGGGCAGTATGACCGTAACAGGCTTTTCTAAAAAAATGCTCGATGTTTTTCCGTCTTTAAAGGATGAGTATAAAGTTCATATTGCTCAATACGGAAATTTCCTTTATATAAATTTCTTTGGCGAGCATCTTGTTCCGCTTCTTAAAAATTTATTTACTACAGGTACAAAAAAGCAAATTAAAAAGCTATATGATGTCTTTGAGGATGCATATATTAAGGGTGACAAGGATACTGTAAACATTATGATTGCTTTGCTTTGCGCTTCTGCTTATAATGATGAGACTGCTACATCCGCAATAAGGGAAATGCTTGCAGAAAACTCACATTTCCTTTCGTCCTTTAATAATTTTATTCCCGCATTTGCTTCGAATAAAAAGCTTATGTCAGCTCTTTTAAAGTAAAAATCAGGAGGTTAATAATATGATTTTTATAATATTATTTATATTTATATTGTTAATTATTATTCCAAATGTTAGAATTGTACCTCAAGCTACTGAGTATGTTATTGAGTTTCTTGGTAAATACAAAACAACATGGGAAGCAGGTCTTCATGTAAAGATTCCGTTTATTGAAAAAATTTCTAAGAAAATCACTCTTAAAGAACAGGTTTTGGACTCTCCTCCACAGCCCGTTATTACGAAGGATAATGTAACAATGAGGATTGATACCGTTGTATATTTCCATATATATGACGCAAAGCTTTACACCTATGGTGTTGTTAATCCTATTAATGCACTCGAAAATCTTACGGCTACCACTCTTAGAAACCTTGTTGGTGAATTAGAGCTTGACGGTACGCTTACATCACGCGATACCATTAACGGTAAGATGACTTCTATTCTTGATGAGGCAACCGATAAATGGGGAATCAAGGTGAATAGGGTAGAGCTTAAGAATATTATTCCGCCCGAAGAAATTCAAAATGCAATGGAGAAGCAGATGAAGGCTGAGCGTGACCGTCGTGAGACCTTGCTTCAGGCTGAGGGACATAAGGCTGCTGCAATCACAAGAGCTGAGGGTGATAAACAAGCATTAATTCTTGCCGCCGAGGGTGAAAGAGATGCTCGAATCGCTCGCGCTGAGGGTGAGGCTAAGGCAATTTATTTACAGAAAAAAGCTGAGGCAGACGGTCTTAAGGCTTTAAAGGAAGCCGGTGTAGATGCCGCTGTTTTAGAGCTTAAAAAGTATGAGGCATTGGTCAATATGTCAAACGGTACTGCTTCTAAGCTTATTATCCCGACAGATGCAGTTAATACGGTAACTAATAACAGTATATTTACAGAGGTTACTGGTCTTGGAGATGTAACCAAATCTGCTCAAAAATCAAATCCCGAAAAGAAAGCCGACCCTTGCTGTGATAAATGATATTTTAAACGCACTCTTTTCAGGGTGCGTTTTTTCATTTTAAAAGATGTAATCCACAAAAAGAAAAAATTTATATTATATAAATAAGCTTAAGCTTGAAGTTGCAGGTTTTAAAGTTGGTGCTTGGCTATTTCCTACAATTGGCTATAGCGCGCAGAAGAATGTTCTTGACCCGAATGCTCACTATACACATTTAAAAAAGCTTGACGGTGATGAAATTTGACAACGCTCTTTCCACGACCATATTATAAGGGATGAAAAAGACTATTTAAGAATAAGGTCGTCTGTCCCTGTAAAAAAGGACTTGGAAAATTTTCCAAGTCCTTTAATTACGAATTGCGAATTATTTATTAAGCGCTTCGTTAACTGCAACTGCACAAGCAACAGTCATACCAACCATTGGGTTATTGCCGGCGCCAATTAAGCCCATCATCTCAACATGAGCGGGAACTGAAGAAGAACCTGCAAACTGAGCGTCAGAGTGCATACGTCCCATTGTATCGGTCATACCGTAAGAAGCGGGACCTGCTGCCATATTGTCAGGATGCAAGGTACGACCTGTACCGCCGCCTGATGCAACAGAGAAATACTTCTTGCCCTGTTCGATACATTCCTTCTTGTAGGTACCTGCAACAGGATGCTGGAAACGGGTGGGGTTGGTTGAGTTACCTGTGATAGAAACATCAACGCCCTCCTTGTGCATAATTGCAACGCCCTCGCGAACATCGTCAGCACCGTAGCAACGAACCCTAGGGCGCTCCCCGTTTGAGTAAGCAGGCTCTTCAACTATCTCAAGCTCGCCTGTGTAATAATCAAACTTTGTCTGTACATAGGTAAAGCCGTTGATTCTTGAAATAATCTTAGCAGCGTCCTTTCCAAGACCGTTAAGAACAACACGGAGAGGTTCTTTACGAGCCTTATTAGCGCTGCGAGCAAGACCGATAGCACCCTCAGCAGCAGCAAATGATTCGTGACCTGCCAAGAAAGCAAAGCACTTAGTCTCCTCGCGGAGAAGCATAGCGCCCAAGTTACCGTGACCAAGACCAACCTTACGGTCATCAGCAACAGAGCCGGGGATACAGAACGACTGGAGGCCTACACCGATTTTCTCAGCAGCCTCAGCAGCAGACTTAACCTCATCCTTAATAGCGATTGCACAGCCTACAACATATGCCCAAGCGGCATTTTCAAAGCAGATTGGCTGAATACCCTTAACGATATTGTAAGCGTCAACTCCTGCTTTATCACAGATTTCCTTAGCTTCTTCAATGGAAGAAATGCCGTGCTTCTGGAGCTCTGCGTTTATTTGATTTATTCTTCTGTCATAGCTTTCAAATAATGCCATTGTTCATTTCCTCCTTATTATTCTTCACGGGGGTCGAGAAGCTTTGCAGCGTCATCAACACGACCGTACTGTCCGCTTGCTTTTTCTAAAGCTTCATTAGCGTCCATACCTTTTTTAATCATATCCATCATTTTTCCGAGATGAACAAACTTATAACCGATAATAGTACCATTTTCATCAACGGCAATCTTAGTTATATAACCCTCAGCAAGCTCCAAGTAGCGGGGACCCTTTGCAAGAGTTGCATAAGTTGTACCACACTGTGAACGAAGACCTTTACCAAGGTCCTCAAGACCTGCACCGATGGGAAGACCGTCCTCAGAGAAAGCGGTCTGTGTACGACCGTATACAATCTGGAGGAATAGCTCACGCATAGCGGTGTTAATAGCATCGCAAACGAGGTCGGTATTAAGAGCTTCAAGTATTGTTTTGCCAACAAGAATTTCGGAAGCCATTGCAGCCGAGTGAGTCATACCCGAGCAGCCGATTGTCTCAACAAGTGCCTCCTCAATGATACCTTCCTTAACATTAAGGGTTAGCTTACAGGTACCCTGTTGGGGAGCGCACCAGCCAATACCGTGTGTAAGACCGGAAACATCCTTAACTTCCTTAACCTGAACCCATTTTCCTTCTTCCGGAATAGGTGCAGGACCGTGATATGTGCCTTTAGCCAAAGGACACATATTTTCTACTTCATGTGAATAATTCATATATGTACTCCTTTCAGTTTACATTTAAATATATTATAACAAATATCGACACAAAAGACAATAGTTAAGAGTTAAAAAATTCACGTTTTTTTGAGATTATTTATGTCAAGTGTGACAGAAGAACGTTTTAATAATTCATTTATAAAATTTGAAAATGTTTCGTTGTCTTATCTATTGACAAATTACGGTTCATATCAATTAGGTTGTACCGACTTAGAAAAATTTATATGTTTAAAGAGAAATGATGTGGCAGACCCGTTCCACGAAAGAGTAATACAATCCTGTCCCGAATATGATTAGATATAAATATACAAAAGGCTGTCTTCTAAAGACAGCCTTTTGTATATTTAATCCTTTAATGCGGTTTTTAATGTGGGATAAAGAGCTTTTGCAAATCTATAAAATCCTAAGTCATTTGGATGACAACCGTCAACTGTGCAGGCATCCCATTCATCACCAGCAAACAAGGAAGCACCGTCAACAAAATAAATATTTTTATCACCGTTTGCAATTGCTTTGCTAAATGTTTCTAAAATTACATTTCTGCGCTCATCATCATAAGCTGAACCTATGTTATAATTAGGCTTTGTAAGAATGATATAAGGTAAATTCGGGTGCTTAGCGCGTATGTTTTCATAAAGCTTATAATGGGTATTTCTTAAGTGTTCTGCATTTGGCGCGTTATGGTCATAATCACACACAAAAACAGACATATCAAGTCCTGCAAGATAATCAATCATACAATCCTCAGCTTTGGCTGAGCCTGAGAATCCAAGGTTGACATAATCCATATTTAGACTTCTCGACAAAAAGTTCTGATAAGAGTTTCCTGGGCGTGATGCACATCCGCCCTGTGTGATGGAGGAGCCATAAAATACTACAGGTAAGTTGTTGAAATACTTTGCAGGTTCCTCAAATTTTGCGTTTTCAGAAACACCGATATATAACTTATCAACACAATCGTAAAGTGGGAAATTTAAAACATAATCAGTCATTTTGCCATTAGTATCTGCAACAAAACTATAGCAATGACAACTATCAAAAGGCGGAATAAGCGCCTTAATAAATTTATAGGAATGATTTGTGCTTGAATATGTATATAAATCAAACCCACACTGACCAGACAGAGGCATATGCGCAAATTTTCCGCTGACAGGTCGTTCGCAATGAATCGCAATATACGGTGAATCAGTTTTAAAACGAATTCTTATACCAGCTGTATTTTTTGATAAATAGTGTACGCCATCGCTAACATTTTTAGAGACCTCGTCAGGCATTCTTAAAAAAGGTTCACAAGAGGTCGCACCATAGACAACAAAAGGGGAGAGGGCAGAGTTAAGCCATACAATATCATCTTTACTTACATCATTGCTAATTTGAAAATTCTTGTCAATTTTAGTAATATCCATAAGAATCACTCCTTTAAAATAAAAAAGTCTCAGTAGTTAACCGAGACAATACAACTGGTGCCGGTGGCCGGACTCGAACCGGCACGGTGTCGCCACCGGTGGATTTTGAGTCCACTACGTCTGCCAATTCCATCACACCGGCAAATAATCAGTTGACTATGGTATAATACCATATACTCACAAAAAAAGCAAGAGTTTTTTTATATTACTTTTGTTAATTTTTTCACAAATTTTATTGTATTAAAATTTATTGTAACTATGCTGATAGAAGCATTACTTAATCTGTGATAATCATAAAAACGAAAGAAATAATACATAAAATTTCTGTATGGTTTTAAAGAAAAATTTTTTCGTTAAAATAATTATTATCAGTTAAGCGATAAATTAAAAATATTTTTTAGATTATTGTTAAAATAGTTTTTAAAAGACAGCAATTTGTAAAATAAATTATCAATAAAAAATGAAATGTAGTTATACATAAAAATAATATAATACATAAAGACAGGAGATCCAAATGGTCAAATAATAGAATTCTAATGATTATAATTAAAGATAAATATTTTTTAAAATAAAGCCTATAAAACTTATCGGTTATTTAAATTATAAATTAAAACTGTAATGTTAATATTAAAACAGAATTTTAAAACTATATTTAATATACCACAAAGAAAATAATGTTCGGAGAGTATAATCTCTCCCCCCCCTTAATTATACTAAATATTCATTTAGTATAATTGGCTCACCAATTACAAGGAGGTTTTCACCCCTACTAAATGTCAGTTTCGTCCAATTCGCTTAAAAGTTACATTGAAATTTCTTCCCCTATTTTTTCGTTTCAAGCTTTGAAAAATATTTAAAAGTTATTGGCCAAATTGCTCCGGCAAAAATAACCATAAAAAAATATCTCACTCCATCGCCAATATATGTTCCCTTAAATAAAATATCAAGTGGATAACGAAGAATTTCTTTTATAAAAAGCAATGGAATAATTCCTATTAATAGCTTTAAAATTTGAATTTTCAATGTAGCCTTTGTTTTAAATTTAATAATCCGCCAATCAAGCTCAAATGAAAATAATATTCCAAGCGAGCAACCAAGCATTTTATATGCTGCTTCTGTACCCTTTATGTAATTATTTTCATCCAAATTTGATGGAAATTTATAAAACGATACAAATAAAAAATAAATCATCGAAATTGCAAAAACAGTTAAAAGTATGGCTCGCATTATATTTGGATTGTACTTAGCTTTTTGACAAAGTGGATAAAAAACAAAGATTAACAATAGCGCTATTATAACCGAAACAAAAACATCAAACGGAGTATGTACACCAAGGTACATTCTTGAAAAAGGAACAAAAATACAAATAATAACTGAAATTGTTCTTACAGCTTTTTTTTTATTCCATCTTGCTATTCCACCAAAGCCTCCGACAGATGCCTGAGTATGCCCGCTTGGAAAAGAATAACCTGTTGCCGCTTCCCTTGCTGATTCAACAATAGTAAAACTTGTGTCCTTAATCCAAGGTCTTTGAATACGAAATACCAGTTTTAAGAACTGATTAATAACTGTTCCAAGAAAACCGATTGATAGAAGATAGTATCCCTGCCATTTATCTATACACCAAAAGAAAATCAAACCGATAATTATAAATACGGTTTCATCACCAAGATTTGTAATTATCGAAAAAAAAGAGTCAAAAAAAGGAGTCCTAAATTCCTCGAGTAATTTTAAAAATCCCATATTTAAACCTCACTTCTTATCTTTTTTAAGCATTATAATATATTTTTGATAATAAATCAATATTTGCGAAAATGTTTCGTGAAATGAAAGCTTTCTATCATTATGAATTTAGTGATAGAAAGCTTTCATAGTTTTATGCGAATTTACGTTGAATAAGCTTTAATAGCTCGGTAATTGGAATAATAAGAATTGATAAAATAAAACAAGAAATAAATTGATTAGCCGAAAGGATGGTTAATCCAAATAAAAATCCGGCAGGTGTGAAAACCAAAAACAACATTACAAAAAATGTAATTCCTAACGAATAATTCATAAATTTATTTGAAAATAATTTATTTCCGATAATTGAACCTTCAAACTTATTATTAATGCAATGAAAAAGCTGAGATAAGCCTAAGGTGGCAAATGCCATAGTCATTGCTGTTGAATTGTCGCCAAAGTCATTACCTAAGCTAAACGCAAATAGTGTAATAAAGGCAATAAATATGCTTTGAATTGACACAGAAATAATTGATTTAAAATCAAAAATGCGTCCTATAGAAGATAACGGCTTGTTTTTCATAATGTTCTTTTCGGCATTTTCCATACTTATTGAAAGTGCAGGCGCA
Organism: Acutalibacteraceae bacterium; assembly: GCA_045533475.1. GTDB lineage: Bacteria > Bacillota > Clostridia > Oscillospirales > Acutalibacteraceae > UBA737. The sequence continues at coordinate 26,703 of JAZSHV010000008.1, forward strand.
CAATCAGTCAAAAGATTAATCCACAGCAGTTGAACAGCGGCAATCGGCATTTTTTTGAATATCAACAAACCGAAAATAACTGACAAAATCTCTGCAAAATTACAACTAAATAGGTAGAATACCGATTTTTTAATATTACTGAACAAACCGCGGCTTTCTTTAACTGCTCTTACAATAGAGTCAAAGCGGTTATTTGAAATAATTATATCTGCATTACCCTTTGCAACATCAGCGCCGTGTTTACCGATGGCACATCCAACATCTGCAAGTGCAAGCGCCTCTGCATCCTCGACACCGTCACCTGTAATGGTAATAATCTTATTCCTATGTTGCCAAGCTTTGACTATTCTAAGCTTATCCGCCGGTGATACGCGGGCAAATACAGAGTATTTTTCAATACATCCGTTAAGCTCTTCATCAGACATTTCGTTAAGCTCAGCGCCAGTAATAGCTAATGTACCGTCCTTTAATATGCCAATTCTTCTTGCAACAGTTTTTGCCGTAGTGAGGTTATCCCCTGTTATCATAACAGTTTTAATTCCTGCCACATCACAAGCGGCGATTTCGTCAACAACTCCCCCTCGCGGTGGGTCCTCTAAGCCTAAAAGTCCAACAAAAACAAGCTCGCGTTCTATTTCCTCAGGTATTGGATTTGCCGGAATATCACTAAGCGGACGCATTGCTATACAAACAATTCTGAGCGCTTCATCAGCCATTTGTTCATTGATCTCAAGTAGTTTTTCTTTATCGCAGCCAATGCAGTTAGGAATAACAGTTTCGGGAGCGCCTTTTACAACAGCAAAGGGTTTTTCATTTATCATTGTAATAACTGTCATTGTCTTTCGTTCTGAATCAAACGGAATTTCGGCAATATGAGGATACATACTGTCAATATCCATTTTTGACATTGAATTATAAGTGAGACACGCCTTCCCTATCGCCTTTTCGGTTGAATCGTTGCTAAGAGTAGAACAAACTGTGGCTAACTTTAATATCATTGAAGCGGCATCATTTACAGGCTCATTTTCAATATCAATGTAGCTCTTACCGTCAAAAATACGCGAAACAAACATTTTATTATGCGTGAAAACACCTGTTTTATCGCAGCATATTACATCTGTTTTTCCAAGTAGCTCAGCCGCCTTGGCATCCTTAACAACAATATTGTCCTGCAATATTCTTTGCATACCAATCGCTATAACAATTGTTGTAATTGCAGGAAGCCCCTCAGGAATTGCCGCAACAGCAAGCGCAATTGAATTAAGAAGCATACTAACCGTCATACTTGCAAAGCTTTCAGATGAGAAATTCTGAATCATACTAATTATAAAAACAATTAAGCATATAGTAAGAATTGCAATATTAACCATTTTACCCATAATATCAAGCTGATTTTGTAAGGGTAAACGGTCCTCCCCTGTCTGCTGTAAAATTGTAGATGTTCTTCCCATTTCTGTATTAAGACCGGTTGCAATAACCACGGCTTTTGCATTTCCGTGAGCTACACTACAGCCTGAAAAAATCATATTTTGGCGTTTTTCAAGTGGTGTTATATCTTCAAATAATGAATTCGAAATTTTTTCTACAGGAACATCTACATTTGTAAGATTAGATTCATTGCATCTAAATTCATTACATTCAATCAAGCGGGCATCAGCAGGAATATAATCTCCCTCTTCAAGGATTATAATATCACCCGGTACAAGCAATGCGGCATTTACCGACTTTAATACGCCCTCTCTTAAAACAGAAACAGTCGGATTAGTTACATTCTTAAGATTATCGAGCGTTTTATCGCAAGAATAAATGTGATATGCGCTGATTAATGCATTTATTAATACAATAGCAATAATCAGTAAAGAGTAATATCCGTCAACATTTTTATATACAGTTGAAACAACAAAAGATATAATTGCAGTAATAATTAATGCAATAACAATTTTGCTTTTCAATTGCCCAAAGAAATGCTTAAAAAACCCCGGACGTTCTATTTTAGAAATTACATTCTGACCGTATTCCTCAAGTCGTTGCTCAACAACACCGTTTGCAAGACCGATATTATAGTCTACACCCAACTCATTTGCAACATCCTGAAAGGATGCATTATGCCAAATCATATATCCAACTCCTATTTTATACTATCGTAATAGTTCTTCATTTCCTTTGCATCCTCAGCCTGAGTACCGGCAGATTCACAAATAAACACAGGACTGCAATCATACCTACAAACAAGCTCCATAACAGGTCTGTAATCAGGACCGTAAATTTTATCTTCAAAGGTAAGGTGCTTCTTTTCACCGCCTGTTGTATACTCAATCTTAGAAAAATGAGAATGAAAATTCTTTAGTCTTTCGCTTCCCAATTCATTTTTTATGGTTTTAAAAACAACATCAAAGTCATCAATTGAATTGAATATACCCTGCTCTCTTGCATTTAAATGACCAAAATCTATACAAGGAATAAGCCGTTCATCAATCTTGCAAAGCTCCATAACCTCATTTAAAGAACCGAGTTGATTGACCTTGCCCATAGTTTCAGGACAAATATGAATATCTCCTAATCCCTCTCTATCGAGTGCGTCAAGACTAAGCTTCATAGTATCAATTGCAAGCTCTAAAGCGTGTTCTCTTGAAATTTTACCACAAGAACCTGTATGCACAACAATACGGTTACCGCCCATCGCCTTAACTGCTCTTGCAGAAGCGAGGATATAATTTATAGAATTGAGCCTTTTTTCTTCCTCAACAGACGACATAGAAATATAATAAGGGGCGTGAAGCGAAAGCTTTATTCCTTTATTTGCGGCAAGCTTACCGAGCTTAATTGCTTTTTCTTCACCTATATTTACGCCTCTGCCACATTGATATTCAAAGCAGTCAAGTCCCATTTTTTCAATATATTCAGGAACCTGAAGACTGTTTTTATAGCCCATTTTTGAAAAACTGTCACTCGTGCCGGCGGGACCAAACAATGCAGACATACTATACCTCCGTATTTTCTATTTTAAAGTGTGAAATAATTTTTTTCTCAAGTTTTCTTCTGAGCTTAAAGCTCCAACCGTCCTCAGGTTTAATTGGTGTTAACAAAATTGTTTTTACACCAACAAACTTACCGCCAATTATATCGGTAAAAATCTGGTCACCAACAATTGCGGTGTTTTTTCGTGAACTTTTTAAAGCATTAACTGCTCTAATATAACCGAAAGAAAGAGGCTTTAAACCTAAAGAAATATAATTTAAATTAATTTTCTCGGCAAATGGCTTAACCCTTTTTTCTTTTGAGTTAGAAAGAACCATAAGTTTGATTCCGCTGTTTTTCATATAATCGAGCCACTCAAGTAAGCCATCGGTCAATATTTCGCCGTGATGGGTTGAAAGTGTATTGTCTACATCAAGAATCAATGCATTTATATTAAATTTATCAAGAAGCTCAGTTGTAATATCCGTTACATGTTCAAGCTTGACATCAGGTTTAAAAATCATATTATTACTCCAAAAATAAAAAGCGGTTATAAAAACCGCTTTTTAAACAGTATTAGCGGAACTTTCTTTTACGAGCAGCTTCCGACTTCTTTTTACGCTTTACAGAGGGCTTTTCATAATGCTCTCTCTTGCGAACTTCTTGGATAACACCGTCTTTAGCAGTTTGTCTTTTAAAACGACGTAAAGCGTTATCAAGTGATTCGTTTTCTTTAATTCTAACCTGACTCATTGTAATTCCCTCCCTTATGCAAAATAGCAGGGGTCTTAATGTGGGGATATAACCCCAAAAAAGTAATTATTAATTACTTGTTCAAAGCGATAATGTTAGCAACAATTGCAAGAATGAAGAAAAGTATTGCTACATACTTTGTCCAACGAGCTAAAAAAGCATCAAAAGTTCTAGCTTTATTTTTGGACAAAAAAGTATCTGCTCCGCCGGAGATGGCGCCATTAATACCTGCGCGACGACCTGGTTGTAATATAATAGCAACAACGATAATAAGTGATACCACTATAACTAACGCACCAAGTACATATTCAAATGCACCCATCAGTAACACCTCCAAAATCAATAACTTAAATTATACCGATTATAGTAAAAGTATATAGTGCATAACTAAATTTAATTATGCGAAAGCCGATAAAATCGGCTTGTCAAAACGATAATATTAGTTTTAACAATCTATAATCAATATAATAACACATATAATTAGAATTTGCAACAATTATTTTGTAAAAATTCAATTATTTTACAACTATATTTACAAGCTTTTTGGGAACATAGAGTTCTTTGATAATATTTTTGTTGGAAATTTCATTCATCACAGCATTTTCCTTCTTTGCAAGAGCTATTGCATCTTCGGAAGAAATATTGGCGTCAACATTTAAACGAGCCCTTATTTTACCATTAATCTGAACAACAATTTCAACTGTTGAGTCAACACATTTTGCCTCGTCATACTCAGGCCAAACGGTCTCATTAAGCATACCTTCAAAGCCTGCCATACTCCAAAGCTCCTCAGTGATATGAGGTGCGAAAGGATTTAACAAAGTAATAAAGGTTTTAAATTCAGACTTAGTGATTTTTCCTGTTGCATAAATCAAATTATAAAGTGACATCAGCGCCGCAATAGCGGTGTTCATCTTAAGATTTTCGATATCCTCTGTCACCTTTTTAATTGTTCTGTGGAACTCTGATTCTAATTCTTTTCTGTAACCGTCTGCATCACAAAGAATATCGTATAATCCCCAAACCTTGTCAAGAAAACGCTTGCTGCCCTTTATTGAAGACTGACTCCAAGGTGCTGCTTTTTCAAAATCACCGATAAACATTTCGTAAACGCGCATTGTATCGGCACCGTAATTTTCAACTATTTCATCGGGATTTACAACATTGCCCCTTGACTTAGACATTTTTTCTCCGTTTTCGCCCAAAATCATACCATGGCTTGTTCTTTTCGCATAAGGCTCTGCTGTAGGAACAACCCCGATATCATAAAGGAATTTATGCCAAAAACGACTGTACAATAAATGCAAGGTTGTATGCTCCATACCGCCGTTATACCAATCAATCGGACTCCAATATTCAAGTGCTTCCTTAGAAGCTAATTCCTTATCGTTGTGCGGGTCACAGTATCTTAAAAAATACCATGATGAGCCTGCCCATTGAGGCATCGTATCAGTTTCTCTCTTAGCGGGCGCACCGCAACAAGGACAGGTTGTATTAACCCAATCGGTCATTTTTGCGAGCGGTGACTCACCATTATCTGTAGGCTCGTAAGAGTCAACATTCGGGAGCATAAGCGGTAGCTCACTTTCAGGAATGGGTACATATCCGCATTTTTCGCAATAAACCATCGGAATAGGCTCGCCCCAATATCTCTGACGAGAGAACACCCAATCGCGAAGCTTGTAATTGGTTTTTACACTGCCGAGACCTTTTTCGGTAAGCCATGCTTGTATTGCTTTTTTAGCTTCCTCAACAGATAATCCGTTAAGAAAATCCGAATTTACAAGTATACCAGTATCACATTCGGTATATGCAGCCTTTTGAACGTCTTCCCCGCCCGATACTATATCAATTATCGGCAAAGAGAATTTTTTAGCGAAATCCCAGTCTCTTGTATCGTGAGCAGGAACAGCCATAATAGCGCCTGTTCCGTAAGAAATAAGTACATAATCCGAAATAAAAATCGGAATTTCTTTATTATTTACAGGATTAACAGCCATTACTCCAGAAAGCTTAACGCCCGTTTTATCCTTAGCAAGCTCGGTTCTTTCAAAATCAGATTTTTTGGCTGCCTCTGACTTATAAGCTAAAACCTCATCATAGTTTGTGATTTTATCAGCCCATTTTTCTATTAACGGATGCTCAGGAGACATTACCATATATGTCGCACCGAATAAGGTATCGGCACGAGTTGTAAATATTTCAAATGTATCGCCGATATTGGTGCTAAAAGTAACCTGTGTACCATAGGAACGGCCAATCCAATTCCTTTGCTGAGTTTTTACTCTTTCTATAAAGTTCACATCGTCAAGACCGTCTAAAAGCTTTTCGGCATAGTCGGTGATTTTAAGCATCCACTGGCTTTTTTCTTTTTGAACAACCTGACTCTTACAACGCTCACAAACACCGTTTACAACCTCTTCATTAGCAAGAACACACTTACAAGAAGTGCACCAGTTTACGCTCATTTCCTTTTTATAAGCAAGACCGTGTTTAAAAAGCTGCAAAAATATCCACTGAGTCCACTTGTAATAAGAGGGGTCTGTAGTATTAACCTCTCTATTCCAATCAAAAGAAAAGCCCAAGGATTTTAACTGTCTTTTAAAATTAGCAATGTTGTCCTCTGTTACAACTGCCGGATGAATGTGGTTTTTAATAGCAAAGTTTTCTGTAGGAAGACCGAATGCGTCCCAACCCATTGGATAAAGGACATTAAAGCCTTGCAAACGTTTTTTACGGCAAACAATATCAATAGCGGTATAGCTTCTTGGATGGCCAACATGAAGTCCTTGAGCAGATGGATAAGGAAACTCTACAAGACCGTAAAATTTCGGCAAAGTATAATCGTTTTTAGCCGCGAAAGTATCCTTTTCATCCCAAATTTTTTGCCATTTTTTCTCAATTGCACTATAATCGTAATTTAACATATTTAGTCCTCCCTAACATTTACAAGTATTTCGTCTAAATCAATCTCTTCCGCATCAGACCACATTTTATCAAGCCCGTAAAATTCTCTTTGGTCGGGGGTGAAAATATGGATAATAAGCGAACCGTAATCAAGAGCTACCCAACCTGTGGCCTTACCCTCGATATGATGCGGTCTTATACCCGCATGTTCAAGCTTTTCTTCAACCTCATCACAAAATGAACGCAATTGTGTAGATGATGTTGCTGTACAGATTAGAAAATACTCACTAAGCACTGTCAAATCCGCAATATGAAGTGCTGTAAGCTGTTTTGCTTTCTTTTCGTTAAGTGCGTTAGCCGCAATTTTTAACATTTCTAAGGTTTCCATTATTTTCCTCCCAAAGCAATTTGATTATAAGCCGCTACAGTATCGGTATGGATGGCCCTATTAGTATTAACCAAATCGCAAATTGAATATTTTAGAGCATAAATCATTGCATCATCTAAGGATATATCTACCAAGCGCCTGATTTCGTCAACATCGTCATAATCTCTGTCAGCAGAGGTAAAATCCGCCAAATAAAGTATTTTTGCCGTAAGTGACATATCAGCTTTTGCGGTAGTATGATACCTGACGGCATCTAATATCTCGTTATCCTTAATATTTAATATATTCTCGATATAAACCGCGCCCGAAATCGCGTGCCATAATTTTTGAGCTTTTTGCTCAACACAGTTTAAAATTATACCAAAGGTTTCAAAAATTTTCAAGTGTTCAGTTTCTGAAGCATTTTTTGTTATGTCATGCAAAAGTCCTGCTAAATAACATTTTTCCGCATCGCCGCTGTATTTTAAAGCTAAGCGTTTAGCCTCATCAGCTACACAAAGCGAATGGTTATATCTTTTTTCATTAAGCCTTTGAGACAGTAGTGATTTATACTTTTCAAGCTCGTTATTATTCACCATAGACACCCTTTTCCATAATATAGCTTAAAACATTTTTTGGTATTAATTTTTCTAAGTTATTAAAATTTTCTCTGATTTTAGTTGAAGATATTGCAGTAATTACATCAGGCATAATTTTGATTTTCATACCCATATTGCTAAATCTCTTAACACATTCGTCAAATTCATTTTCGTCAGTATCGTTTCTTTTAAAAACAATGAACGGTAATTCCTGCATAAGGTCTTTAAACTTATACCATTTATCGAAGTAAACCAGCATATCGCCGCCGCAAACAAAAACGAAATCCTTTTCCTTGAATTTTTGTTTTAAAAGCTTTACTGTATCGTAAGTGTAGCTTTTACCCTCTCTTTCAAATTCAATAAGACAAAGCTTCACTTTCGAAAAATCGGCAGCAACTATTTCACACATCTTGATTCTGTCAAAATCGCTTGCTAAAAAATCACACTCTTTATGAGGCGGTATTTTATCTGGCATTAATAATATTTCGCTTATACTGTCATCATTTTGAAGTGCGGTAAGCATTTCGTAATGCCCAATATGAAACGGATTAAATGTTCCGCCGAAAATTGCAGTTTGAGACATTATTTCACCAGCTTAATAGTTTTATTATTAAGACTTTCTTTATAAAGTATAAAACGTGAGCCTATAACCTGAACAACGTCCGAAGAGGTCTTTTCAGCTAAAGTATCAGCCGTTTCTCTAACCGTTGTACGACAGGTCTCTAGTATTCTAAGCTTAATAAGCTCCCTAGCTTCCAAAGCGTCGGCAACCTGTTTTATTGTATTTTCGTTAATACCTGATTTTCCAACCTGCAATATAGTCTCCATATCATTTGCCATACCGCGAAGCTGTGCACGCTGTCTGCTGTTTAACATAAACTACTCCTCAATATATTTTTTAAGTTCAGCCTTAAAAAGCCTTAAAGCCTTTCCTCTGTGACTGATGCTGTCCTTTTGTTCAGCCGATAAAAGTCCAAAACAACCAAGCTCACCGATAAAGAGCGGGTCATACCCAAAACCGCAGTTTCCTGTTTCTTCAAAACCTATTCTTCCGTGACATTCTCCTCTAACGGTAAACTGTCTGCCATCAGGAAAAACACAGGCAATAGCCGCAACATATTTTGCGGTGCGTTGTTCCATAGGTACACCTTTAAGCTCTTCAAGAATTTTTTTATTATTTAAATCGTCGTTTCCGTGTTCACCAGAGTACCTTGCAGAATATACTCCCGGCGCTCCGTCAAGAAAATCGACACAAAGCCCTGAATCATCAGCTACACTTATAAAGCCTGTTTCTTTAAGACCGGCTTTTGCTTTTAAAATCGCATTTTCTTCAAAGGTAATTCCTGTTTCCTCGACTTCCTCTAAAGGCTTTTGTAAATCGCGTTCTGATAAAACCTCAAACCCCATAGGAGAAAGTATTCTGTTTAGTTCTTCAAATTTCTTGAGATTTTTAGTTGCAATAAAAATTTTCATATACTTTCCTCGCTGTCAAATATACCGTCAACAAATTCCTTTGCGTTGAAGGGCATTAAATCTTCAATCCCCTCACCTACACCAACGAATTTTACAGGGATTGAAAGCTCATTTTTTATCGGTATTATTATACCGCCTTTTGCTGTTCCGTCAAGCTTAGTTAAGACAATACCTGTAATATTTGTAACATTTTTAAATTCTTTTGCTTGATTAACTGCATTTTGTCCTGTAGCAGCATCGAGAACAAGTAAGGTTTCAAGTGAAGCTTCAGGCAATTCTCTTGCAATAATACGGTTAATCTTGGCAAGCTCGTCCATAAGATTTTTCTTATTGTGTAATCTTCCTGCGGTATCGCAAATAATTACATCGGCATTATGCGCCTTTGCAGATGCGATAGTATCAAACACAACCGAAGCAGGGTCTGTACCTTCTACGCTTTTTACCATAGAAACACCTGCTCGCTCAGCCCATATTCCGAGTTGATCAATTGCCGCCGCTCTAAAGGTGTCAGCAGCACCTAAAACAACCTTTTTTCCTTGAAGTTTCAGAATTGCCGAAATTTTGCCAATAGATGTGGTTTTTCCGACACCATTAACACCAATCACTAATATCACAGAGGGCTTAGTATCAAGCTTTAAGCCCTCATCATCACCTAACATGTCGGTAATAATTTGTTTCATCATACCTTTAATAATATTAGGGTCTGTCTCACCTGTTTCCTTTATCTTCTTTCTGAGCATATCGCATATTTCTGTAGCAGTTGCAACACCGATATCCGACATTATTAATACTTCTTCAAGTTCATCAAAAAACTCTTCGTCAATTCTTGTAAAGGAGTTAATAATACTGTTAATACCGTGTGAAATGGAGGATCTTGTTTTTTTAAGTCCCTCTTTTATTTTACTGAAAAATCCCATTTAAAAATCACCTAAAAAATCTTTAATTTATACAGCCTTTTCGGTCTCTAAAAGCTTTTTTTCAAGCTCTGCAACATTAAGTTCAAGAAGCTTTGTAATACCCTTTTCCTGCATAGTAACGCCGTATAGCATATCAGCCGCTTCCATAGTACCTCTGCGGTGAGTGACACAAATAAACTGAGTAGAAAAGCCCGATGTTTTCATATAATCGGCAAAGCGTTCAACGTTAATATCATCAAGAGCTGTGTCAACCTCATCAAGGAAACAGAACGGCGGTGCGTTAACACGCATAATAGCAAAATATATTGCAAGGGCAATAAGTGCTTTTTCACCACCAGAAAGACCTTCAAGACTTGGAACATTTTTACCCGGAAGCTTTGCATTGATATCAATACCGCTTTCAAGAATATTTTCAGGGTTAGAAAGAGAAAGTGAAGCCTGTCCCCCGCCAAAAAGTTCGGTAAATGTTTTTGAAAAATTCTGATTGATTTTTTCAAAGCCTTCGGTAAACATTTCCTTCATTTGACTTGTAAGCTGATTTATAAGCTTATTAAGCTCGGCACGCGAATTTTCAACATCTTCTATCTGAGCAGATAGAAAATCATATCTTTCCTTTACTTCCTTATACTCCTCAATAGCAGAAACGTTAACATTACCTAAATTTCTGATTTTACCCTTGATTTCAGCTAATTCTTTCTTGGCTTCACTTGGTTTTTCAGGTTCTTTGGCAATCTTTTCTGCCTCTGTACGAGTAAGCGAATATTCATCAAAAAGCTTACGTATAACATCGTCATACTCTTTAAGCATTATTTCTTTTCGCTCTGTAAGACGAGCTAACTCCCCGCCGATTTGTTCACGGCGCATAGTTTTTTCGCGCTCGCTGTTTCGTAATTCAACACCTGCTTTTTCGGTTTGATTTCGTTTTTCGAGCATATCATTTATAGCAAACTCGCTTGAAGAAATCTTTTCCTTTAAGCTGTCAATAAGCGAATTAATATCAGCAATGCTGTTACTTAAAGCCTCATTTTTAAGATTGATTTCACTAATTTCGTTATCAATCTCATCAGCGCGGGTATTTCTGGTAGCAATAAGGTTTTGAAGATTAAGTGCCACAGCCTTAAATTGCTCTATATCCTTATCGTTTTCAATAATCGAAAGCTTAACCGCAGTAATTTGGTCAGCAATAAATTCACGTTTTTCGTTAAGAGAATCTCTGCCACCTGTCATACCATCAATCTCTGATTGAAGCTCAGATTTTTTAAGGTCAAGCTCAGCAATTTTTACCGCCGCATCATTTGATTGAAGCTTAAGCTCGGCTATTTTTGCCTCGCCAACAGTATCTTCCTGTAAAAGATTATTAAGGCTAATTTTAAGATTATTTTTTAAATCATCAATTCTCTTAAGCTCAGCTAAAGCACGTATTTTATCTTCGTTAATAGTAGTAATCTCAGCTTTGCAGGCAGTAATATCCGCCAGAACTGTGGATACCGACTCTGTAGCTGTGCGCAAGCTTTCCTTTAATTCTTCTGATTCAAGCTCAGATTTCTTTATATCCTCTTCAAGCTTTTTAATATCAGAAGAACGGCTTAAAAGACCTGCATTTTTAACAAGTGAACCGCCGGTTAATGAACCACTCGGATTAATTACCTGACCGTCAAGCGTAACAATTTTAATTCGGTAATCATATTTTTTTGCAATAGTTGTTGCCGAATCCATATCCTCTGCAATCAAGGTGCCGCCAAGCAAGTACTTAACAATCTCTCGGTACTTACTGTCAGATTTAACCAAGTTACTTGCAATTCCAATAAAACCAAAATACTTATCAAAACCGTCTTCATTAAAATCACGTGATTTTATAGTTGAAACAGGTAAAAAGGTGGCTCTGCCGTTACCCGAGGTTTTAAGATAATTAATAGCCCTTTTTGCATCTGCCTCGGTTTCGGTAATGATATTTTGTATCGAAGAAGCTAAGGCTGTCTCAATAGCTATGCTATATTCCTTTTCAACCGTTATAAGCTTAGAAACAGGACCGCAAATACCCTTCAAAAGACCTTTTTCAGCTTCGGCAATAACCTTCTTTACAGAATGACCAAAGCCTTCCATATTGTTTTCAAGGTCCTTTAAAATTTGAACTCTGCGACGTTTTGCCTCTATATCAAGGTTTAAGCTATCAAATTTTTCCTTTAACTCATCAGCTTTTTTCTGCTTTGAATCAAGTCTAAGCTCATATCCCTTTAAGCTGTTTTCAGCTCCGTTTAGAGTTTCCTCTAAATCGCTAAGAAGCTTATTAGTATCTGTAAATTCAGTATCTAAAAGAGCAACCTGTGACTGTGCCTTTTGTATCTGCTCAGAAAGAGAGCCCTTACGCGTTTGAATTTCCTCAATAGAGGTGTCTGCTGTAACCATAGAAACACGCAAATCAGCGCTTTGAGCTGAAAGTGTATTCAAAGCTCTTATTTGAACTTCAATTTTTCTCGAAATAGAATCCGAATCGGATAAAAGCTGTGAAATTTCAGTTTCAAAAGCCTTTAGCTTTTCCTCAAGCTGAGATTTTAAAGCTTCCCTTTCCAAAACCGCATTATATTTGAGTTCAATTTCAGCCTGAGCGTCGCTGTCAGATTTTGAAAGATTTAATTTTTCTTCCTTTAATCTATCAATTGTCTCGCTGTTATGAGAAATATTGTTTTCTAATACAGTTATTTCTCCCTGACTTTTTACTATTTCCTCATTTTTAGAAGAAATATTTAATCTTTCACCCTCAATTTCTGAAGTAAGCCTCGCAAAATAAGCGGTGTTTTGCTCTGTTTTACGGTCAAACTCCTCCAAAGAGTCCTCAATCTCTTTATAAGAAAGCTGAGCCGCAGCAATTTTACCCTCTTGGTTTCTCAAGGCTTCCTTAGAATTATTTAAGGTATAAAGCCAAAGTCCGATTTCGAGCTCTTTTTTCTGTTCAGCTAATTCTAAAAACTTTTCTGCCTTACGGCTTTGCTCTGCAAGAGGTCCGACACGTGATTTTAACTCGTCTAATATATCGTGAAGTCTTAATAGGTTATCCTCAGCTGCAGAAAGCTTTCTCTCTGCCTCAAGCTTTCTGTAGCGGTATTTCGATATACCTGAAGCCTCCTCAAATATGTCGCGTCTCTCACCTGATTTTGAGCTTATAATGTTATCAATTTTACCTTGACCGATCATAGAATATCCGTCTCTGCCAAGACCTGTATCCATAAAAAGCTCATGTATATCTTTAAGTCTAACCGAAACACCGTTAATAGCGTACTCGCTCTCATGTGAACGGTAATATCTTCTCGTAATACTTACAAAATCGTTATCAAAATTCAAAGTACGGTCAGTGTTATTGATATTTAATGTTACTTCGCAAAAACCATGAGGACTTCGATTTTCACTACCGCCACAAATAACATCCTCCATAGACTGTCCGCGCAAGCTCTTAGTTGACTGTTCTCCAAGAACCCAACGCACAGCATCTGAAATATTACTTTTACCGCTTCCGTTAGGACCTACAACAGCCGTAATACCTTTACCGAATTTTAAAATCGTTTTATCAGCAAAGGATTTAAAGCCTTGAATTTCAATGGAGCTTAAAAGCATATTTTACACTTCCCTTTCTATTTGAATTTCCAAATTTGAAAGACCTTCTTTTTCCTTAACCTTACAGAAAAAGCCAAGACCTTCTAAATGGATAATATTACTTCTTTTCTGACCAATCATTTTAGATACGTCAGATTTTCCAACATAAATTATATAATGTCCCTTTGTATTTAAAAGCTTTAAAGCTTTTTTTAACATGATATTTGACAAACAAAGCTCGCTAAAAGCAGGATGACAATGTCCTGCTAAAAAAGCTTCACTTTCAATAGAGTGCAGTCCTAAGCGTATAACCTTAATATTAACATCATTTAGCATTAAATATAATTTTGAAGCTAATTCTATAGCTTTTTGCAGAGACTGCGGTTTATAAATTCCATCAAGATAAAGTGCCGATAAGAAGGTATCCTTTAAAACAACAGTAGGATAAATTCTCACCGTATCAGGAGCGATCTCAATGACCTTTTGAACCGTTTTAACCGCCTTTTCATCGGTATCTGTATAAAGACCGGTCATAATTTGTAATCCTAACTCAAAACCGAATTGCTTAATCATTAATGAGGCGTTTTCAACATCGCTAACAGTATGTCCGCGATTGTTCATTTTAAGCACTCTGTCATTAAGACTTTGAGCCCCTAACTCAATCGCTGTTACATAATTTTCCCGAAGCAGAGTTAATATTTCTTCGTCAATTGCATCAGGTCTCGTTGAAATTCTAATTCCGCAAGCATCGCCGTTCTCAACACACGAAGCCGCCGCTTTAAGCAATGACATCATATAGTTGCGGTTAATTGCAGTAAAGCTTCCGCCGAAAAAGGCAATTTGCGCAGTCTTAGGATTATAATTTTTAGAGGTTTTAGCCCTTTTTACAGCTTCGATTACATCTTCGGCATGAGGAGCCTTAGATACGCCTGTAATATGACGTTGGTTACAGAAGCTGCACTTATTAGGACAGCCGATATGCGGTACAAAAATAGAAATGTTTGAGTGCTTTTCGCTCATATTTCAGTACCCATTAAGCTAAGCGCCTGCTTTGCCGCCGCCTGCTCAGCCGCTTTTTTAGATTTACCGATACCTTTACCGATAACATTAGAATTCAGATGAACTTCAATTTCAAACTCTTTATCATGGTCAGGTCCGCGTTCTGCAGTTAAAATATAAGTAACAGACTCCTCAGGATTACGCTGAATAATCTCTTGAAGAGCGGTTTTATAATCCTTAAAAACCTCATCATCAGTATGCTTAAGCTCAGGCAATATAAAGCGTTTAACAAGCTTTCGCGCAAATTCTATACCACCGTCAAGGTAGATAGCGGCTAAAACCGCCTCAAAAGCGTCGGCTAAAATTGAATCGCGCTCTCTGCCACCGCCCTTTTCTTCACCGCGGCCAAGCTTTAAAAATTCACCAAGCTTTAGCTCTCTTGAAAAGGAACAAAGAGATTTTTCACACACCAAAGAAGCCCTTAATTTTGTAAGCTCCCCCTCAGGGAGATTAGAAAACTCTTTATAAAGATAATCGGCAACTATTACCGACAAAACAGAATCGCCCAAAAATTCAAGTCTTTCGTTAGAGGTAGTTCCGTTTCTGACTTCGTTAGCATAAGACGAATGAGTAAGTGCATTTAAAAGCAAAGCTTTGTTTTTAAAGTTATAATCCAAATTACGTTCTAAAGATTCCATTTAAAATATTCCTTTAAATATTATTACTGATTTTCTCAACAACATTATTTTCTGTAAATAAAGCCGCCTGTTTAATAGCATTTTTTATTGCCTTACTGTCAGAGCTTCCGTGAGCCTTAATAACCGTACCCTTTACACCTAAAAGCGGAGCTCCGCCTACTTCAGAGCTATCCATTTTTGATTTCAGCGAATATAAATCCTTTTTTATAACCAAAGCCGCAAGCTTATTGAAAATATTCTTATACAGAGCGCCTTTAATCATTTTAAATAATGTAGAGGCTGTTCCTTCTATAAGCTTTAATGCGATATTACCTGTAAATCCGTCAGTAATTACCGCATCGCACTCACCCTTCGGCATTTCTCTGGATTCAATATTACCTACAAAATTAATCGGAGCTTCACTTAAAAGCTTATAAGCTTCTTTTTGAAGTTCAGTACCCTTAGTATCCTCTACACCTATGTTCAAAAGACCGATTTTAGGATTTTCCAACCCCTCAACAGCCGATAAATACACACTAGCCATAACAGCGAACTGAGCTAACATTTCAGGTCGACATTCAGCATTAGCGCCCATGTCCATAAGCATATAATGACCTTTGGGTGAAGGGATTAATCCGCCTAAAGCAGGTCTTTTTACACCCTTAATTCTTTTAACAATCAAGGTACCGCCTACTATTACTGCACCCGTAGAACCTGCAGAAACAAAAGCATCAGCTCTGCCCTCTGCCAATTCTTTGAAAGCTAAAGCCATTGAAGAATTGGAATGTGCCTTTAAAAGTGTTGTAGGCTCGTCGTGCATAGAGATTACATCATCAGTATCTATAATCCTTAAATCGCCCTTAAAATCTAAATTATTTTCAGAAATTATTCGTCTGATTTCAGCTTCATTACCTGTAAGTGTAATGTCAATATCAATTTCATTAGTGGCAACAGCGGCGCCCTTTACAATTTCAAGCGGCGCATTATCTCCACCGTATGCATCTACTACAACTCTCATTTTTTTCTCCTTAAACAAAACAATAATCCTTTATTTTATATTTTCTAAAAACCAATCAAGTGAACGCTTTGACAAAGCTGAATACCTTTCGCGCTTGTCCCTGATTTTAGTTTCAAGCGGCGGTAATATACCGAAATTTGCCCCCATAGGCTGAAAATCTGTTACAGTCTCGTCGCAAATATAATTAATCAGAGCGCCTATCATTGAAAACTCAGGTAATATCAGCGGTTGTTGGTTTTTAAGTTTGGCTGCAACATTTATTCCTGCTAAAATTCCGCTTGCTGCCGACTCCATATAACCCTCTACTCCGGAAATTTGACCTGCAAAATAAATGTTTTGATTTTGCTTTAAAGACAAATCCTTATTTAAAAGCTTTGGTGAGTTTATAAACGAATTTCTGTGCATAACACCATAACGCATAAACTCAGCATTTTTAAGAGACGGTATCATAGAAAAAACTTTTTTTTGTTCGGGAAATTTCAGATTTGTTTGAAAACCGACAAGATTATAAAGAGTACCCGAGGAATTTTCTTTTCTCAGCTGTACTACAGCCCAAGGTCTATGACCTGTGCGCGGGTCCGTAAGTCCCACCGGCTTTAATGGGCCAAATCGTATTGAATCATGACCTCGTTTTGCAAGAATCTCTATCGGCATACAGCCCTCGTAAACCTTAAGAGGTTTATCAAATTCTGAAACAACCGCCGATTCAGCATTTATAAGCTCGTTGTAAAAGCTCTCGTATTCTTCTTTGTTCATAGGACAGTTTATATAATCTGCTCCGCCCTTACCGTAACGAGAAGCTATAAACGCAACCGACATATCAATACTTTCTGCGGTTACAATCGGTGCCGCTGCGTCATAAAAGCTTAAATTTCCGCCTTCACAAAGCTTTGATATATCGTCTGCTAAATCACCGTCGGTTAACGGACCGGTAGCAATTACGGTAACCGAATCATTCGGTATCTTTTTTACAACCTCATTTATAACTGTAATATCTTTATGTGATTTAATTTTCTCGGTTATAACAGAAGAAAATATATCTCTGTCAACCGCTAAAGCGCCGCCTGCTTCAACAGAAGATTTTAAAGCAGCATCAATACAAAGCGAGCCCAAAAGGCGCATTTCTTCCTTTAAAAGACCTGCGGCAGAGTCAATCCTTAAAGCTTTAAGCGAATTTGAACATACAAGCTCGGCAAATAAATCAGTCTTATGTGCAGGTGATTTTTTCAACGGCTTCATTTCGATCAGGTTTACTTTAATTCCTCTGTTTGCTAACTGCCATGCCGCCTCACAACCGGCAAGACCTGCGCCGACAACAGTAACACTATCCATTTACAGCTTCCTTTTTAGCCTTTGCAGAATTTTTTTGTCTTGTTACACAATTTGCATTCATGCAGTATTTT
Organism: Acutalibacteraceae bacterium; assembly: GCA_045533475.1. Classification (GTDB taxonomy): domain Bacteria; phylum Bacillota; class Clostridia; order Oscillospirales; family Acutalibacteraceae; genus UBA737. The sequence goes on from JAZSHV010000008.1 coordinate 44,362, forward strand.
CTGCCCTTAATGCCTGCTATTAAATAATCTCCGCACTCAGGACATTTCTCTCCTGTAGGAACACCCGGAGCCGCAAAATCACAATTAGGATAATTAGAACAGCCATAGAACTTTTTACCCTTTTTTGATATTTTCTTAAGAAGCTTTGCTCCGCATTTAGGACAAGGCTCTTTTACTTCATCTTCAGGCATAGGTTTTGTATTTTTACATTTAGGATAATTCGGACAAGCCAAGAACTTACCAAATTTTCCGCTACGTACTACCATCTTGCTTCCGCATTTTTCACAGAGAATTTCGGTTTCTTCCACAGGCACTTTTACTCTTTTTCCGTCTAGTGAAGATTCAGCCTTTGAATAAAGTTTTTCAAAATCATCGTAGAATTTTTTGATAGTATCTTCCCACTCAAGCTCTCCATCACCTATTTTGTCAAGCTGAACCTCGAGCCCTGCAGTAAACTTAACATCAAAAATTTTATTAAAATGTTCGGTCATAAGGTCGACTACTACCATACCTAAATTTGTAGGCTTAAATGATTTTTTAATTCTTTCAATATAGTCTCTGTTTAAAATATTAGAAAGAATTGGAGCATAGGTAGAAGGTCTTCCAATACCGTTTTCCTCTAAAGCCTTTATCAAAGTAGGTTCTGTATAGCGAGCAGGCGGTTGAGTAAAATGCTGTTCGGGTAAAAGCTCTTTCAGCTTTAATATCTCACCCTCGGCCATATCGGGAAGCTTAATTTCGTTTTCGGTAGCCTCGTCTTTACCTTCTTCATAAAGAACTGTAAAACCGTCAAATTTCACAGAGTAACCGCTAGCCTTGAACATATAATCTCCTGCTACTATGCTTACTACTACGGTATCCTGTACACAAACCGACATAAGTGATGCTATAAAACGCTCCCAAATCAGTTTGTATAGCTTATACTGTTCTGTTGTAAGAGAAGCTTTAATGCTTTCAGGTGTTAAATCTACAGAGGTAGGACGGATTGCTTCGTGAGCATCCTGAGCACCGCTTTTCGATTTAAAATAGCGTGGAGATGACGGCAAATACTTATTACCAAAGTTATTAACTATAAAGCTGTTAGCCTGTGCCCTTGCATCCACAGAAATACGCAAAGAGTCAGTACGCATATAGGTAATAAGACCTGTCGCACCGATACCCGCAATATCAATTCCTTCAAAAAGCTGTTGAGCTATGCGCATAGTTCTTTGACCTGTAAAGCCAAGCTTTCTTGAAGCCTCTTGCTGTAAGGTGGAAGTAATAAAAGGCGGTGCCGGTTGACGGTTACGCTTACCCTTCTTAATTTCTGTAACGATATATTCCTTATCCTCTAAATCAGAAACAATTTTTTTAGCTTCTTCTTCACTAGAAACCAAGTCGATTTTTTGACCTGAAGAAGTACCGTAAAGCTTTGCAATAAAGGATTTTTTGCCCGACAAAAGCTTAGCATCTACCGTCCAATATTCCTCAGGATTAAATTTTTCAATTTCACGTTCACGCTCTACAATAAGTCGTAAAGCAACGGTTTGAACTCGACCTGCTGAAAGACCGCTTTTAACCTTTTTCCAAAGGAAAGGACTTAATTTATAACCAACTATTCTATCCAAAACGCGACGTGCCTGCTGAGCATCAACTAAATCTAAATTCAATTTTCTAGGATTTGACATACCTTTTTCAACACCGCTTTTGGTAATCTCGTTAAAGGTTACGCGGTTATTCTCAGACATATTCAAGTCCAAAATCTGTGCCAAATGCCAAGAAATAGCCTCACCCT
>JAZSHV010000045.1:0-13672 GCA_045533475.1 Acutalibacteraceae bacterium
GGGCACGGAAGCCGAGGAACCTCCAAAATTTTATCTTACAGTTTAATAGTTTTATTTTGTTTATCAATTCGGAGTAGTACTCAAGTTGGTGACGGGCTTTGAGCAGGAGCGCTGCCTGTGGCAGATTCAGCGACTGTGAAAAGGCGTAGCGGTCAAAATTTTTCACCGCTCCAAGGTGATGAAAATTTTGGGCACCGCAAGAGGGCACGGAAGCCGAGGAACCTCCAAAATTTTATCTTACAGTTTAATAGTTTTATTTTGTTTATCAATTCGGAGTAGTACTCAAGTTGGTGACGAGGCGCCCCTGCTAAGGGCGTAGGTCGGCTAAACCCCGGCGCGAGAGTTCGAGTCTCTCCTACTCCGCCAGAAACAGCACTGATTTAATTCGGTGCTGTTTTTTCTTTTTGAAATTAATTTCTCGAACTCGAGCGCCGCGGCGCGGGCTTTGAGCAGGAGCGCTGCCTGTGGCAGATTCAGCGACTGTGAAAAGGCGCAACGGTCAAAATTTTTCACCGCTCCAAGGTGATGAAAAATCAATCAATAAATTCAACCTCAGTATTACAACCGTACTCTGTATTTTGAGCATATTTATTCAATAAATATATTGCGCTACAGACCTTAGGATTTTTATTCTCAATAGCTGTTAAATTCATTTCAATTCCCCTCTTATTAACATTTTTTCAAATTATAGCATAGCAATTTTTTATGTCAATAAAACAGCTTGCGAAACTTTTTCGTATTTCAAACACACCAAATTTTTCAGTATAGAAAACTCTTGACAAAATTACAGGTTTATTGTATTATTGTATTACATCAATGATACAGTGTGGTGAAATAATGAACTCGAATTTTGATAATAATATTCCGATTTATCTTCAATTGGTGGAACAGCTTACCGTTTATATTATATCAGGTGAGATTTCTGTCGGAGAACGACTGCCTTCTGTGAGGGATTTAGCGTTACAGTTAAAGGTTAATCCTAACACTGTGCAAAAAGCGCTTGCGGAGCTTGAAGCCATTGGGCTTATATTTACAGAACGGACTAACGGCAAATTTGTAACTGAGGATAACCTACTTATTGAAAAGCACAAAAAAGAATATGCCGATATAATCACACAAAAATATATTGATAATATGGAAAAAATCGGTTTTCATAAAGACGAGGTATTATTGCTTATTAAAGGTTTAGGAGGAAATCAATAATGGAATTATTGCAATGTATCGATTTAAACAAAAGCTTTGGCGAAAAGCAAATACTAAAAAATATAAATTTAACTATACCGCGCGGTAAAATAATTGGTCTTTTGGGCAAAAACGGCACAGGTAAAACCACACTAATAAAGCTTATAAACGACCTTTTAACCATAAGCTCGGGACAAATTCTTATAAACGGAAAACCAATAGATGTAGATAGTAAAAAAATCATCTCTTATCTCCCTGAACGCACCTATCTTGACAAGGGTATGACGGTTAAAAAAACAATACAGTATTTTGCAGAATTTTACGAAGATTTTGATAGCCAAAAGGCTTGTAAACTTTTAAAGGATTTGGGACTTGATATTAGTCAGAAAATAGGAAAAATGAGTAAGGGTATGCAAGAAAAGGTACAATTAGTGTTAGTTATGAGCCGTAAAGCAGAGCTTTATATTCTTGACGAGCCATTAGGCGGTGTGGACCCTGCTACACGGGATTATATTTTAGATACAATCCTTACCAATTTTAACGACGGCGCAAGTGTAATAATCTCCACCCATCTAATCAGTGATATTGAACGGATATTAGATAATGTTATTTTTATTGACAAAGGTGAAATTATATTAACTGCTGATGCCGACGAGCTCAGAAACCGCGAAAACGCATCTATTGATGAAATTTTCAGGAGGATGTTCAAATGTTAAGAAAATTGCTTAAATATGACCTTAAATATATTTTTAAGTTTCTAATAATTTTTTATATATTAGCTATGGTTTTCGGTTTACTAACAAGAATTTTTTTCAGCTTTGAGAATTCTTTATTGCTGGAAATTTTAGGTCAAATTGCTCAGGGCGCGGCAATTTCTATGATGTGCAGTACACTAATTAATAATATAATGCGTATGTGGGTGAGATTTAAAGCTCATTTTTACGGCGACGAATCTTATCTCACACACACCTTGCCCATAGAAAAAAGAACACATTATTTATCAATAATTATAACAACAATAATCTCGCTTTTTGTGAGCTTTTTGCTAATTTGCTCAGTGCTATTCATGGCTTATTATTCAAAGGAAACCTTGCTAAGTCTTAAAAACCTTTTGTTGCCGTTGGCAGAAATATACGAAAGCACAATATTAGAAATTCTTGCGTTATTTGTGTTAGTGCTTTTTTTAGAATTTTTAAATATTCTACAGTGCGGTTTTACAGGAATAATTTTAGGTCACAAGCAGAATAATGCAAAAACGGGATTTTCTGTATTGTTTGGCGCAGTAGCTTTTTCGGCAAGCCAGATTATAATAATAATGATACTGTTTGGAATAGCAATCTTTAATAAAGATTTTATGAATCTTTTTGTAACCAATAATATTCCGGATGTTCAAACGCTTAAAGCTATGATTTATATAGCAATTTCCTGCTACACCTTGGTATCCTTGCTTATTTGCTTCATAAATATCCTTCTTTTTAAAAAGGGTGTAAATGTAGACTAAGCGCTAATGGGATGCATTTCCCGATAAACCTGAATTTTAGGATTCTTTAATAATATACCGTAATGTACAAAAAGCGGCTGTCTCACAAACATAAAGTGAGACAGCCGTTTACCTTTTATTCTAATTCAAATGCGCCGGTATAAAGCTGGTAATACTTGCCCTTTTGTTCTATAAGACTGTCGTGATTTCCGCGTTCTATTATTATACCATTATCGAGCACCATAATAACATCGGAATTCTTAATAGTAGAAAGACGGTGTGCAATAACAAATACCGTTCTTCCCTGCATTAGTCTGTCCATACCGCGCTGAACAATAGCCTCGGTTCTTGTATCGATAGAGGATGTAGCCTCATCAAGAATCATAACAGGCGGGTCTGCAACCGCCGCACGGGCAATGGCAATCAGCTGACGCTGTCCCTGAGAAAGATTTGAACCGTTATTTGTAAGCTCGGTATTGTATCCCTCAGGCATACGGGTAATAAAATCGTCTGCTCCCGCAAGACGCGCCGCTTCTATACACTCCTCGTCGGTAGCGTCAAGTCTGCCGTAACGGATATTCTCCATAACAGTACCTGTAAACAAATTCGTTTCTTGTAAAACAATACCCAAGGAGCGTCGCAGGTCATTTTTATTAATTTTATTAATGTTTATACCGTCATAACGGATTTTACCGTCAGCAATATCATAGAACCTGTTAAGCAGATTAGTTATAGTGGTTTTACCCGCGCCTGTTGCTCCAACAAAGGCAATCTTCTGACCGGGTTCGGCATAAATATCTATGTTGTGTAGCACCGTTTTTTCGGGAGTGTATCCAAAGTCCACATCACATAAACGCACGTCGCCCTTAAGGAGCGTATATGTGACCGTTCCGTCGCTATGGGGATGCTTCCAAGCCCAAATGCCTGTTCTGTTTTCGGTTTCCGAAATATTACCGTTCTCATCAAGCTCAGCATTAACAAGTGTTACATATCCGTCGTCCGACTCAGGCTCAGCATCCATAAGAGCGAATACCCTTTCGGCGCCTGCAAGTCCCATTACAACTGAATTTATCTGCTGAGATAGCTGATTAACATTACCCGTAAACTGCTTTGTCATATTAAGAAAAGGAATTACAACGCTTATTCCAAAAATTATTTCGTGACCGAAAAGCTTAGAAAGGCTGATGTTCACAAACCCGTCAGATAACAGAAAAACACCGCCGACAGTTGCAATAATAACATAAAGAATATTGCCTATATTCATATTAATAGGTCCAAGTAAATTAGCATATGCGTGAGCGCGGTTAGCATCCTCAAACAGCTCGTTATTTACCTTGTCGAAATCATCCTTAGCCTGTTTTTCGTGACAGAAAACCTTTATAACCTTTTGTCCGTTCATCATTTCCTGAATAAATCCCTCGGTTTTACCAATCGACTTTTGCTGACGGATAAAGTATTTAGCGCTTCCTCCGCCAACAGTTTTGGTAATGGCAAAAAGCAAAAACACACCCAAAACAACTACAAGTGTTATCCAAATACTGTACCACAACATAATTGCGAACACACTGACAACTATAATTCCCGCCTGCAAAAGTGTGGGGAGAGATTGCGATACAAGCTGACGGAGTGTATCAATATCGTTGGTATAGTGACTCATTATATCGCCGTGCTTGTTAGTATCAAAATACCTTATTGGAAGATTCTGCATTCCGCTAAAAAGCTGTTTACGCATTTTACCGAGAAAGCCTTGAGTTATATAAGCCATAAGTTGTGTATGGGCAAAAACCGATAGCAACGAAACAGCATAAAAGGAAGCCAAAACTATAATTTTAGGGATAATAACCTCTTTTGCGCCGTTCCAATCTCGGCTTATATACCATTCCTCAATTGCCGCAATTATCTGCTGATTAAATATTGCAGGCAGCGTTGCAACAATAGCAGAGAAAACTATGCACAAAAGGGTAATCGGTAACAATACAGGATAAAAACCGAACAAGGTTTTTATAACCCTTTTGAAAACTGCTGAATTAAATTTTCTTACAGCCGGAACACCCTTCGGTAAATTTCTCGGCATATCGTTATTTGATTTATCAGGAGTTTTCATCCTCTGCACCTCCCTGTATCTGTTGTTCGTAAACCTCTCGGTAAATTTCACTGTTTAACAGTAGCTCGCTATGAGTACCCACATCAGAAATTTTACCGTTATTCATAACAATAATCATATCAGCCTGTTCAACCGACGATATTCTCTGAGCAATTATAATCTTGGTTGTTTCGGGAATAAAATCCCTAAAGCCCTTTCTTATAAAAGCATCTGTCTTGGTATCAACCGCGCTTGTAGAATCGTCAAGAATCAAAATTTTCGGTTGCTTTAAAAGCGCACGCGCAATACATAGTCTCTGCTTTTGTCCGCCCGAAACATTAGTACCGCCCTGCTCAATATAGGTGTCATAACCGTCAGGGAATGTGTCAATAAACTCATCAGCCTGAGCCAACCTGCAAACCTCTTTAATTTCTTCATCAGTAGCATTTTCATTACCCCAACGAAGATTTTCCTTTATAGTTCCTGAAAATAGCTGATTCTTCTGAAGAACCATAGCTACACTGTCTCTTAAGGTGTTAAGGTCATATTTTCTAACATCCTCTCCGCCTACAAGCACCTCACCCTCGGTGGTATCGTAAAGACGGGGAATTAGCTGAACCAACGAGCTTTTACCCGAACCTGTACCTCCTATAACACCAACCGTCATACCCGACTTTATGCTCAAATTAACATTTTCAAGTGAATAGAGCTTTGCGCTTTTTGCGTATTTAAAGCTAACATTTTTAAATTCAACTGAACCGTCAGCCACCTGTGTAATCGGGTTTTGGGGATTAACAATTGAGGGTTCTTCCTTTAAAACCTCACAAATACGCTTCATTGATTCAAGCGACATCGTAATCATAACATAAATCATTGAAAGCATCATAAGCGACATAAGAATCTGCACACCATAGGTAAGCATAGCCGAAATCTGCCCCACATCGACCGTTGTTCCACCGCTTTTAATGGTAAGCAACGAGCCTAAAAAGAGAATCATAACCGTGTTAAAATACATACAGAACTGCATTATCGGAGTGTTAAGCGCAACAATACGCTCTGCCTTTGTAAAATCGTCTGCAATTCCGTCAGATGCCTTTGCAAACTTCTGCTTCTCGTATTCTTCTCTTGAAAAACCTTTAACAACGCGCATACCGCGCACATTTTCCTCTATTGACTCATTTAACAGGTCATACTTTTTGAACACCCTTCTGAAAGCTGGCATAGCCTTACGGCTTATAAGCAGCAAACCGAAAATCAGTACGGGTATTACAACAACAAAGGAGGTTGCAAGTGCACCGCCCATAGTATAAGCCATGAAAACCGAGAAAATAAACATCATAGGACTTCTAATAGCGATTCTTATAATCATCATATAAGACATCTGCACATGTGTGATGTCAGTAGTAAGTCTTGTAACCAGAGAGGTAGCAGAAAACTTATCTATATTTGAAAAAGAAAAGCTCTGTATCTTTGTAAACATATCACGCCTGAGATTTTTCGCAAAGCCTGAGGAAGCCTTTGCGCAGGTTATAGCCGCAATACCACCGCAGCAAAGCGATACGAGCGCTAATAAAATAAGCAACCCTCCTGTTTTTAGAACAGACTGTATAGGAGCACCTGCCTTTATATCGTTCACAAGGTCGGCTGTAATAAAAGGAATAAGTACCTCAATTACAACCTCACCAATAATAAAAATCAGGGTGAGAATAGACGGAAGCTTATATTCCCTGATGCTTTTTGCTAATGTTTTAATCATTTTGCCCCTCCATATTTGCTATTAGTTTATCCATAACACTAAAAAACATCTGAAGCTCAGCCTCAGAAATTCCGTTTTTTAAGCGCTTTTCACGCTCGTTTATGTTATTAATTATTTTTTTATGATTTTCTATAGCTTGCTCAGTTAAAACAATCTTTTTAAGCCTCGCATCATTTTCCACACTAATACGCTCAATAAAGCCTTTTTGCTCCATTGTTTTTAACATTCTGCTTGCCGTAGAGCGACGGATAGAAAACTTCTCCTCAAAGTCGCGCTGAAACACATCCCTTTCCCTATTTTCATAGAAAAAACCAATTGCCCAACCGTTTATACCCTTGAGTTTTTTAATACCCATACTTTCTTGCGCTTTTTCCACATCACGCCTTATTGCGTTAGACAATCTTCTCACCGTAAAGCCTATTTCGTTGCTATGCTCCATAAAGCACCGCCCTTCATATTGTTAGCCTGCTAACTATTATAGCATTTATATTAATTTTGTCAATAGCTTTAATATTAATAATTTGTTAAATAAAGCAAAGATTGGGGCTGTAAAAAAACAACATAAAAATCCAAAGTTCACGGTTAATGTGAGCCTCGGATACTTTTTAATATAGATTCACAGATAAGAAAAGTCCGTTTAAAGGGACACTTAAAAAATTATAATAAATTTGTCAAAAACACTTGACAAATCGCTGAAAAGTGATTATAATAAGATTGACGAACAAATGTTCGGGAGGTTAAAATTATGAATTTTGCATTTACTTTAAGAACAATTTTTGAAATATTACTGGTTGTAGCCTTAGTTTGGGGGATTTTTCACGAGGATAGGCTTATCGCTTTTGAAAAGCGAGTGGTTGCGCTTGTCAAACGCCGCAGATTAAAGGTTGTAAAGCCTGTTGCACGGTTTCGGGTGATAAACGAGAGATAAATTTTTACCAATCCCAAAACCGTTAAATATGTTAATTTGATATTGAATATTTTATTGACAAATAATATTAATATGATATAATTTAACCTATAAGTTTTTCGGTGTTTTTTATTGTGCTGAAAAAATTGGAGGAAAGATTATGCCGAAATTAACAGGACTTATTCCTAAAAGAGTTTTTGATTATTTTAATGAAATTTGCCGTATTCCCCATGGTTCGGGGGATACGGCAAAAATTGCAGATTACTGTATGGAGTTTGCGAGTGCTCACAACCTTGAGGCACAAATGGATGAATATAATAATGTAATAATTCGTAAGCCTGCTTCAAAAGGATACGAAAATGCCCAGCCTGTAATTTTGCAGGGACATCTTGATATGGTCTGTCAAAAGACTGAAGATAGCAATATCGATTTTTCAAAAGACGGACTTGACATTTATTTTGAAGGGGATTTTGTAAAAGCAAAAGAAACAACCCTTGGCGCAGATAACGGAATAGCCGTTGCGATGGTGCTTGCAATTTTAGAGGATGATAGTATCAGCCATCCCGAAATTGAGGCTGTATTCACGACCGACGAGGAAATTGGAATGATAGGCGCCGTAAATATGGATATGTCTGTTCTAAAAAGCAGAAGAATGATTAATGTTGATACCGAGGCGGAGGATACTGTGACAGTTTCTTGCGCAGGCGGTATTGAATTCAGTGCCCTTATCCCTTTTGAAAAAGAAAATGCAAGCGGTACAGCCGTTAATGTAAATATTAAGGGGCTTAAAGGCGGTCATTCAGGTATTGAGATAAACAGCGGCAGAGTAAATGCAAATCTTATTTCAGGCAGATTTTTAAAATATATGATGTCCTGCTCGGAATTCAGACTTATAAGCGTTGACGGCGGAGATAAGTCTAATGCTATAACACCGTCGGGTAATATCAGGCTTTGCGTTTCGGATACTGAGCTTTTTGTAAGTAAGGCAAGAGAATGCCTTGAGGAAATTAAGGAAGAAATAAAGGCTCGTGAGCCTGATTTTGACTACAGTATTAGCATTGAGGACGATGGCACTTTTGAGGTTATGGATAATGACTCTGCTCAAAAGCTTATATATGCTTTGGTTTGTACACCTAACGGTGTAATGGAGTATAGCGCTGAAATTGACGGACTTGTAGAAACCTCACTTAATCTCGGTATTCTTTCAACTACAGAAAGTACTGTAAAAATCAGCTATGCTTTAAGAAGCAATAAGCTTTCAGCATTGAATTATTTAACTGAAAAGCTTAAGGCTTTCTATTCGGTAATCACTGATAAATCGGAAACATTTGGTTTTTATCCTCCGTGGGAATACAGAGAAAATTCTTTGCTTCGTGATTTGTATACCGAAATATACAAAGCAAATATTGGCGAGTTACCCAATATTGAAGCAATACACGCAGGTCTTGAATGCGGTGTTTTTGCTTCACGCTTAGACCGACTTGACTGTATTGCTATCGGTCCCTCTATTTACGATGCGCATACAGTTAACGAGAGACTTAGCATTTCCTCAACCGAGCGGATATATAAGTTAATTTTGGAATTGCTTGCAAAAAGTAAATAATAACTTTCGGAGGCAACAAAATGGATATTTTAACAACAATGATAACTCCCTATAAGGCCGACGGTTCAATTGATTATGATGCTGTTCTAAAATATGTAGATTGGTATTATAACGCGGGGATTGACGGTATCTTTGCTGTGTGTCAGTCAAGCGAAATATTTTTCCTTTCGTTAGAAGAAAGGGTTGAGCTTAACCGCGTAGTTTATAATAGGTCAAAGCAACTGAATAAGGATTTCTTGGTTGTTTCATCAGGTCATATTTCCGACACAATCGAAGAACAGGCAAAGGAGCTTAATGCTATATATGAATCGGGCACAGATGTTCTTATTTTAATAACAAACCGTTTGGATATTAACAACGAGGGAGACGATGTATTTATACAAAATGCAGAAAAGCTTATTTCAATGCTTCCTAAAGATGCAAAGTTAGGCTTATATGAATGCCCATATCCCTACAAAAGACTTGTTACCCCAAAAATACTTGATTGGTGTCTTAGCACAGGCAGATTTTACTATATGAAGGATACCTGCTGTGATGCTCAGGTAATTGCAGAAAGGGTTAAACAGCTTGAGTGTAGCCACTTTAAGCTCCTCAACGCAAATTGTCAGACATTACTTGAAACCATGCGTAGCGGTGTGGACGGATACTGCGGTATAATGTGTAATTTTCATCCTGAGCTATATGTTTGGCTGGGTAAGAATTACAAGAGCGAAAGGGCAGATTTAGTTCAGTCGGTTATCGGTACATTTGGATTTACAGAGGTAGGTCTGCCATATCCTCTAACCGCTAAGTATCATATGAACCTTTGTGGAATAAAGACCGAAAATATTGCAAGAAACCGCGCATCGGAAGAATTGACAGAGTACGCTAAGCTTTGTATGAATCAAATGAAATATGCTACAGATGCATTACAGTCATTTTTAGAAAAAGAAAATACATAAATTTTTTCAACCCCCGTTTTTCATTGAACGGGGGTTTGTATATATCGGTTTAATGGAGTAGCTGTAATTATTCTATAAAAATTGAATTTGCAAGTTTTTCAGCAAGCAAAGCCACAGAATTAAAATCCATTGCGGTGATGTATTGCTTTTCTAATGTATCGTGAACAGTTTTTGCTTCTCTTAACAGTTCTATTGCCGATAGTAACAGTTCATTTGTTGCTTTATTGTTAAACTTAAGTCGCTCACGGCTTTTGTTAAGGCTTTTAATTCTGATAAATCGCCGCGAGTGTATTCGCCTTATATCGGTTGTGAGATTCTGAAAATCATATTCCCTTATAATACTTAGGGAAAGCTCAGGTATAATTACGGCGTCATATAACCTTGAGGGTAAAAATGAATTTTTAACTGAAATTATTTCATAGCCCGCCATTAGCGCATAATCGCGCAAAGTTTTAATAATTATTCCTGAAGCACTTCCGTAGTCATCTTTTATAATAATACACTTATTATATGCAAGGGCGGTTCTGGCGTAGGAAACCACCCCTCGCGGAGTGATTCCGCATAGAAATCTTTCCCATTCTTTTCCTTTGCGGTCGGTTATTGGAACATACTTGCGACAAAGATTTTTGGCATATGTCAATGCCTTTTCCTTGTCGGTACAGGCATCCGAAATTTTTAAGCTGTCTGTAATAAGGCTTCCTGCCGCCTGAAGATATCTTGCCGCAGCCTTGTGTAAAAGCTTGTTTTTATCGGTAAGCTTTATTATTGTGTCGGAAACACCTGAAAGCTTTTGGGTAGACCAAAAATCCCCAAGGTTAATTATTTGTTCGCAAATTCCGGGGTAGTCAGGGTCAACTGTGTGCGGCGCGGTGCCGTCTAATAAAACGAGCTTTTTCTGAGGCAGTATTACAGCATCTAAAGAATCGGGGTCGCTGCTACAAGGGCAAAGCTCAACTTTGATGTTGTTATCCATTGCTTTCGAAACAATATATTTCATAAAAGATGATTTACCTGTTCCGGGACCGCCTTTAATTATGTAGGCGCGCCACCCGTCGGTTGCATCGTAGCATTTGTCAAAGGCTGAAACAAATCCTTCACAGGAATTTGCGGCCAAAAAATATTTTAAAGCTGTATTTTCCATAAATAATCCCTCCTGAACAATATATTTTATTCTGTAAATTTTGTTTTGACACAAAAGGGTTTATGTGGTAAAATAATGTGGAGTCGGTCAGACGGTTGCGGACAGCCCGTTATTCGGGAGCTGTCTGAGGAAAGTCCGAGCCCCACAGGGCAGAATAGCGGCTAACGGCCGCCGAGGGTGACCTTAGGGAAAGTGCAACAGAGATATACCGCCGTACAGCTTAGGCTTACGCCTTTGAGTGTTTCTATGCCGCCTGTACGGTAAGGGTGGAAAGGCGAGGTAAGAGCTCACCGGTCTTACGGGAACGTCAAGACCCTGTAAACCCTATTCGGAGCAACGCTGACTGTAGCTATACATTTGCCCGATGTGCTACGAAAAGCGGCTTGAGCGTTGGGAGCAATCCTGCGTCGAGATAGATAACCGTCCGCGACAGAACTCGGCTTATCGACCGACTCACTAATAAATAATTTACAGCCTGTATTTACAGGCTGTTTTTGTGGAAATGATTATGAAATTAAAGAAAAATAACAGATATTCGTTGATTGACCTTTTAAGAGGCATTTCTATTATTCTGATGATTGCTTATCATACGGTATGGGATTTAGTAAATATCTATGATGTTAAAATTAAGTGGTTTGATTCGCAAACGGCTGCTATTCTTCAAATGTATATCCGTTGCTCCTTTATTTTAATATCGGGCTTTTGTTGGGCTATAAGTAACAAAAATCTAAAGCGTTCAATCATTGTTATTTTAAGTTCATTGCTTATAAGTCTTGTAACATTGTTTTTTATTCCTGAAAATGCAATAATTCACGGCGTGCTGAGCCTTATCGGTGTGGGAATGCTTGTTACTATTCCAATGGACAAGCTGTTTAAAAGAATGCCTGCCGTTTTAGGAATTGTTATTTGCGCGGTGATGTTTGTCATAACCTATAATACTGAGCTTGGTTACTTTAGTATAGGAAATTTGATTGAATGGGAGCTTCCACGGGTGTTATATGCCAATGTTTTTACGGCATTTTTCGGTTTTCAGCCAAAGAGCTTTTATTCCCCCGATTATGTGCCCTTTCTGCCTTGGATTTTCCTTTTTTGGATAGGCTATTTTATATACCGTATTTTTGAGAGACAGGATATATTAAAATATTTAAAAATATCTGTTATAAAACCTATTGAGTTTTTGGGCAGACATTCATTGTTAATTTATCTTTTACATCAGCCTATAATTTACGGTATACTGAAATTGGTTTTTAATTTTAAAGGCAATTAAATCTTGAAAAACAGTATTAATCTGTCAATATAATTTAAAATCTCATAGGAGGCAATAAAATGAAAGCATATCAATTAAGAGCTCCCGAAAAGGGAGATGTTGTTGCAAAAATGACAACCAATATGGGTGAAATCAAAATAAAGCTTTTCCCTAAGGAAGCACCCAAAACTGTAGAAAACTTTGTAACACACGCAAAAAACGGATACTATAACGGTCTTATTTTCCATAGGGTAATCAAGGATTTTATGATTCAGGGCGGCGACCCTACCGGTACAGGTATGGGTGGCGAGTCTATTTGGGGCAGAAACTTTGAGGATGAATTTGACCCTGCTCTTCATAACCTCAGAGGTTCTCTTTCAATGGCTAATGCAGGTCCTAACACAAACGGCAGTCAGTTCTTTATAGTTCAGGCTGATTCTGTGCCTGCTAATATGCTCGGTCAGATGAAGCAAATGCCCGATTCCTTCCCTGAGGATATAGTTGAAGCCTACGGCGAGCTTGGCGGCACGCCTTGGCTTGATTTCCGTCACACCGTATTCGGTCAGGTAATGGACGGTATGGATATTGTAGACGCTATCGCAAATGTAAAAACTGCGGAAGCAGATAAGCCTGTAGAACCGGTTGTTATTGAAACAATTGAGATAACCGAAATTTAATATTAAAAGAATAAAACACCTCTTTTAGTCTATAATAAGGCTCAAAGGGGTGTTTTTATTATGAACATAATGAGCAATAAGGAATACAGCGAGCTTACAAAAAAGATGTCAAAGCCATCGCCAAAAATTAAGGATTTTATTTGGGCTTATTGCGTGGGCGGTTTAATCTGCGTTATAGGACAGCTTTTTGTAGAGCTTTATACAATAATGGATTTTACAGATAAGGAAATAAGAATGGCAGTACCCGTAACGCTGATTTTTATAGCCGCAACGCTTACGGCATTAAAATTGTTTGATAAAATAGCAAAACACGCGGGAGCGGGTACCCTTGTTCCTATAACAGGATTTTCAAACGCCGTTGTTTCACCTGCAATAGAGTTTAGAAGTGAGGGTTTTGTTTTAGGTGTGGGTGCTAATATGTTCAAAATCGCAGGACCTGTTATTGTATATGGCACAGTTGCGAGTGTGATTTATGGGGTTATTTATTGGATAACAACTTTATTCTAAAACAAAAAGGGGCTGTAAAAAAACTCAACGCTCTTAAACACGCATAAAATAAGCTAAATAAATAAAAAAGAGTGCGGAAGAAGTGAAAAATTCAAACTTCTTCCGCATTTTTAAGTTTTTACTATCTAATTAGATATGTATATTAATGA
>JAZSHV010000032.1:0-47900 GCA_045533475.1 Acutalibacteraceae bacterium
ACCTTCTGCATCAAAGGTATAATTACCCACAGGAAGAGGTGTTCCGTCTGCAAATGTGAATCCGGATACAAATCGTTCGCTCAGATAAACGCTGGTGTTCTTCAAAATCTTATTACCTGCATCAACGAAGTAGAAGTCACCATTCTTATCCTGAGTTAACTGATATGCATTAACCTTTTTACCGTCATTATAGAAATAGTTATTATAAGCACCTGTCAAAAGCTCAGCGGCACCGTCAGTTCCGCAATCATAAAATAGCATTTCGCCAACAACACCATTGTAAACACCGGTAAAGAAATAAACAATTCCCTTCTGCATCATACCATTTCTGTTGAAGAGATAAGTCTTACCATCAATTTCGAACGGCTTAGATGACTGTGCATCAAAGGAGGTATCTCTGTAAAAGCTTGGCCCGTACCAATAACGGCGTCCGCCGCCTTCTCTTACCCAAACGCCCTTTGTTACAAGGCCGTTATCAAAAATATATCGGATTGAATTATCGGCATACTGCTCACCGTCAACACCTGCAAAGGTGGTTTTATCAAAGTAATACCACTTATCGTCGATACAAACCCAACCGCTTGTCAATTTACCGTTAACAGAATAGTAGTTTTTGCCGTCTATGTTCTGTAAACCGGTAGCGTTTGATACTCTGCCGCAATCACAAGCGAGCTTATCGCCTACAACCTTAAAGGTGTGTCCTGTTGCAGGTATGGTGGTTCCCCACTCAACAACAGAGTTACATCCCTCGCAGAAGGTTCTGCCTTCATAACCGTTCTCTGCACAGGTAGGCGCCTTATCAGCAAGCGCTACAGGTGTATGAACGTGGGTTGTACCATGAGCGACGAAGTATTCCTTATCCATATTTGCCATACTGGTGTACATCTCGGTATCAACATGAAATTCCTCGTTAGAGAAGGTGCTTGTTTTACCATCAGTATGAGTGATAAGACCCTTATCAACATCCATCTTCATATCCTGTGCCCAGAAAGAATATGTTGTCCAATATGTTTCAGCGGTATAACCAGGGGTCTTAATATCGGTATCAAAATACAAGATACGAACCGGAAGCTTTGCAAGCACTGCTGCACCTGTATCGTAATTTACTCCTGTACGGGTAATGTTAATAGTTGCCGTATTAGTTTCTTCGTTAATTGTGTATTCCGCCGTAAAGCCCTCAGCAAGCTCCATATTGTCAAGCTGCCAATGGTTTACATTGTTGAGGTCAATTACAGTCTCAACTGATTGAATAGTCTCAATCTTATTTGCTTCAAGGTTCATCCAATAAATAGAACCGAAAGGAATTCTGTCAAGAGTAGCATCTGCCGGAACAAGCTTCAAGGTAGAAGCATCTGAACCCGAATCAACCTTAACAACACGGATAATAACAGACTTGTTGCCTGCATTATCGCAAATTTCAAACTTAACGCGGTGATACCCGTCAGCAACAGCTGCAGTGGCTGAAAGCTTACCGTTTTCAAATGTTGACTTAACCTCAACACCGTCAATATAAACCTTAGCAGTAGCAGGGTTCAAGCCGGAAACGTTGTAAATAGTGTACTCATTCTTATCAGCATCGAGTAAAAAGTCCTTATCCTTTACATCTGCGGAAAGGTTAAGGGTGTTATTTGTGGTTGTAACAACATCACGCTTAACAAGAGCTGTATTACCGTCAAGATAAATTTTATCGAAAATGGGGTTCTCTCTGTCATCAACAGCATCTGAATAGTCAACTGTAAAGTTATCAATATAGTATGTATAGTTACCATTGATAGAGCCGTTATCCTGCCAGAGCTTGTTGTTAATTGCCTTATGGAATACAAGAGCAAGGAAGAACTCTCCCTTTTCGCCGGTCATACCGTCGCTGGGATCCTTGTCATACTGCTTATCGGCAGCAAGCATAATCTCAGAGAAAGCGCTGACATCCATAGATAAATAGTACCAACCCGACTCATCAACATTATAATAAACGTTTTCAGATTCCATAACGCTTACAAGGTTATCGGTTTCAAATACGCCGTCACCGTTGGAATCGGTCTTGTAATGCCACTGTACCCAGCATTGGATGTTATCTTCCGGAACATAGAGCCAGAAGCCTACTCTCTTTGCATTTTCAAGAACCACTGCCTCACCGTCAACACCTAAACGAATCCAAGCGTACTGTTCAGAATGTGAAGCCTTAGAGGACAGACCGTTGGTTTCAAGACGCATAGAGTAATTACCGTCGTGAACCTGACCGTTAGTTTTATCCGCCAATGACAAATTCAAATAATAATCCCAATGCTCTGCATTCTTTCTGTTATTTATAACATTCCACTCATCAATATCTGCCTGACCACCTTCGAAGTCCCAAAGCGCCTCTGAAGCCTTACCGAGATTGAGTTGAACTGTAGCTGTGGGATTTGTACCCATATTGAGTGTTGCAGTAACTGTACTTGTAATATCAGCGGGTGCATTTGCTTCGCCTACTGCAACAAAGTTAAGCCCGTTAAAGCTACCAAGAGTAGCATTAGTGGTAGTAAAGGTTACATCATTTTCACCCAAACCAATCTCATGCGCAACACCATCAATAGTAGCTGTAGCCTTTACAGGTATCTTAGCCGTTTTGCCAAAAGGAATAGTAACAACGGGCTGGTCAAAGTAAAGCGTATCAGGAACAGCGATAGTAATAGTCTTTTCGCCTACAACCTTTCCGTCATAAACTATCTGTGCTGTAACAGTGCCTTCTGTTCCGTTAGAGGTGAACACACCGTTTGCAATAGTACCCATTCCATCTTCCTTGATTTTCCATTCTACATCAGCGGGAATGTCAACCTTGGTACCAACAGCGTCAGTGCCAAGAGCATTAAAGGTAACAGAGCTACCGGGGGTATAGTAGTCATAATCCGTGCTCATTGTTGCACGGGCAAACTGACCGTCAGCAGGAGCGGTAGAAATAACCAAGAATGTATTAGAGGTTGGTCTTTCACCACCGTCAGAAAGAGAGCAGTTTACCTTGAAATCCTCACCGGGACGCTGTGAGCAGAAGGTGGTTGAACCTCCGCCGTCACAGTTAGCAGCAATGATACAACCCATTTTAATCATATAGTCTGCCATTTCATATGAGGTAAAGCCTGTAGAATAAGGTGCCTGCTCACCGTCAGACACAACCAAAACCAATGTACCGTCAGCCCTAACACCAACGAAGGTTCTGGAAGCAACACCTGAACCGTGGTCTTCCTTATACTGATTTACAGGATTACCGTTAGCATCAGGCTTAACAAGATAGGTAAAAAGAACAGGGATAGCCTGCTCTTCCCATCCGGTAAGAGGATCAGTAGCGTTACGAATCCACACCTTAGGAATATCGTCCGGTCTCTTATCACCGGTGATAGGATGGTAATCATAATTGATAACCGTAATTGTCTGTACGCCACCGCTATTCTTTCCCTCTACCCAACGGCTGTTAGCATAAAGCTGACCGTCAAGAATAGAATATCCAAGAGGTTCACCGATAAGGTGGGGGTTTTCCTTATAATAAGCCTCGGTATACCAGCTTAAAGATGCGTTTGTAGCAACAACTACATTACCATAGCCAAGCTTCTCTGCTTCAAGAGCCTGAACAGAGGTAGACTGAGTACCGTAGTTACCCTCCTCGGGCCACATACCCTTAGTTCCGGGAATAACCTTAACAAATTCGTTATTAAGATCCATCGTAGCCGTATGAAGGACCTGTCTGCGAGTACCGTCATCGTTATTTAAAACTTGCTCGTACTCTTTAATACCGGGAGCAATATCCCAGCTCTTTTCGGAAATAACATTATAGTATGTACTTCCGCCATTGCTTTCGTCATATATACTTGCAGCAAAGCTATTAAGCGAAATAGCTCCCGCAAATATCGCTACAACGAGCAACATTGCCAAAATCTTGAAAATTAGATTTTTTTTCATGCTTTTTTTCTCCTTTTTATTTTTTATATAAACAGCTTTTGCTGTAAATACCACAATTAAGCTTTATAATAATTTTATAATTATAATTTATACGCCTTAAAGCCGTGATGTGTTTTTTGTTTTTCCTTTGGTGGTTCAGGTAGATAATCACCATAAAGGCAAGTCAAATATTTATCCCAACCAATCGGTGCCGGAAACATTTCACCCTCAAATTCAATTTCTACAGTATCTGCAAAAACCTCTGCAGGGATAATACCCTTTGCACCATACACACACCAAGCCTTACAACCTAAATATTTACTGTTTTCCTTAGGTGCGTTTGTGCTTGCCATTATAATCTTTTCTATAAAATGCTTGCTTCCCCACATTTTGCAGAAAACCATAACTATTCCCTTAATAAAGCGCTTTATGAGGTTAAGGGAATCAGGGTTATTAAGCTTTGTTAAACCGAGATAAAACATATTTCTTTTAATCTTTTTCCTCTTTTTTGGCTTTTTCAATATCATCATCCCACGGAATGAATTTTTTATATCTGATTGCGCCAAGAAGCTTTCCGTGCGAAATATAATACCTAATATTATTTTCCTTACAAAACGAATCAAAAAGCATCAATAGATTAAACTCAATATCCTTAAGCTCTTATAGCGTTAACTCTTTCATATAACTCTAAATACTCCTTAAATTTTTCATTTTTATCGAATTCTTTAGCTTTTTTAATGCAAGCCTCCTGCGAGTAGGGCTTTTCTGTGCAAATGCGGATAATCTCCTTTTCAAGCGCATCAATATCATCACATTCTACCACCGAACCACAGGTGGTGTCATAACACTCAGGAGAACCACCGCTATTAAATGTTACACCCATCGTACCACAAGCAAGCGCTTCTATATTCACTAATCCTAATACTTCCTCTCGTGTCGGATTTACAAACACATCAGCGGCAGAATATATCTCTGCAAGCTCTTGCTGATTTTGTGTGCGGTGAATTGATAAAATATTGCTTGGCAAAAGCTTGTCTATCTTATCATTTGTTCCTACAAGAACAATTTTATAATTATCCGAAAGGCGTTTGGATAATTCAATAAATACATCAAGACCTTTTCGTTTTCCCCAATCAAAAGCGACACCGAGAAGTATTTTCTTATTACCAATGCCATATTTTCTTCTAAAATCATTCTCCAGTGGCTTGAAAATTTCAAGCTCTATGCCATTATTGATTACTTCAACGGAATATTTATTCAAAAAAGATTGCTTTACTAAATTAGCTAACCATTGCGACGGAGTTACAATTGTAAGGTCAAGTCCCTCAAACAACTTCTTCTTTCTTTCAAAAAGCTCATAGCTTTTATCAAAAAACCAAGAAAACTCCTTTTTTTGAACACATTTTTTACAATGCGTTTGCCATTTGTTACACTTCGCAATATCAAAATATGTACAATAACCTGTAAATGCCCAACAATCGTGAAAGGTCCAAATAAGCTTGGTTTGTTTTTCCTTAAAATATGCAAATAATGTTTTTAGATTACAGTCATGTCCGTGTATATTATGAAGATGAACTATATCAGGATTAATCCTTTTAAGCTCATTAATTATCTTTTTTGTTTCTCTTTTTGAATTAAAGCCATAATTACCCAAAAGACGGGATTTAAGCGCCTGAGTTCTTATATACCTATTATCTGCGCACTTAATTCCATGCTTATATTCATTACCTCTGCTACTATAGAGAATATAGTTTTCTATATTATTTTTTGACAATATCTGACTGATACCAACACAAATTTTTCCTGTACTTCCTACACCGCAGGTAGTATTTATTTGAACTATTTTCATATAACATTCTCCCAAAAGAAATGGTATGGAAATACGTTTAAGTTACCTTCAGAATACGAATTTATAAAAAAGTATATTAGAAACACCATTACCATCACATGTCTGCCAAAGATAGCTATCTGTTCGCACCTATTACTTCTGCAAGATATAATCTTTGGCAGCAACAACGGAATGAAAATAATATAATAATAGTTCATTCTCATTGCTAAGGTGTGTAACGGTGCAAACATTTGTAATGCCAATGCAAATACCAAAAAGTTTCTCAATCCAATTGTTTCTTCATCCATAACAGTTTCGTCCGGTATAATAAACGCAAAGATTGCAAAAATTGAAAACAAAATAAGCATAGTATACGCGCCCGTTTGTGATATTTCAGTTTCATATTCGGTATATTGTTCAAGTATTAGTGCTAAAAAGGAAAATATTGGTTTATTAAAGGTAAAATTTACGACTAATAATGGCACTACAGCTATTAACCATTTTTTTGTAATCTTTGCGTGATATAGAGGATACATAAAGACCAACATAAACGCGCTCGTATGTATAGTGGTCGCCAAAACCACAGTAATTATAAATAGTATTAATTTTTTATTCCTCGTAAATTCATATGCAACTACTCCTATACCAATAGCCAGCATTTGTCTTGTTCCCGAAAACATCATTACAAAGGTAGACATTATACAAAAAAGAACTATTGTTAGAGAAGCGTCTACACAAAGTCGCTTATAGGTAGGATATATCATTGCGCTTACAACAATTCCTGATACCGCCAAAAAAAATTGAGATTCTTTTGAAAATAAGGATATTATTTTATTAAAATACACAAATCCAAATTCTAAAGATTCTTTCCTGAGTTGATTCCAATCCAATTCTGAAAATTTATTGAAATAATATATATAATTTCTCGTATCCCTACCAACACTTTCATGCCTTAGCATTATCAAAGCCGTAAGTAACAAAAAGAAAAACGCCATTGCTCTTTGGTTGTTCTTTTCATAATCAAAACGATAACCTTTTATCATAATATGCTGAATTAGAATCGGAACAAAAAGCAAAATATAGAATACCGCCATAGGCTCTCCTTAATTAAAAAATATTTAAAAGAATAATTTTCGTTATGTTTTTATTTTTAAATATATTTTCTTCCCAACATTTCTCGCAAACGCATAGCTCTTATATATAGCTTTAGCTATCATTTTTCGTATAGGTCTTAAATCAACATTTTCAAATGCACGGTCGCCCTCTTTATTTCTTGTCTTCAAATAAGCATTTCTTCCAAATAAAAAAAATAGCTTCTTTTCCTTGGGATATTTTTTCAAAAGCCAATCCAGGCTCCTATTCCAAAACATATCCTGTTCAGGATTATGATATGAATAGCCTATACTTTTAGAAACCTGCGCACTATGCACGCGACCCCTAACCAACATTTCAGGTATTAAGTGCACTTTGTAATCAGCTGAATATAATCGATACCATAAGTCTACATCGTTAAGAAGTCTTAATTTCTCATCAAAAACACCAATATCTTCAAAAGCTTTTTTATGTACAAGGCAAGAGCATCCGTGAAAATTATATTCGGTAGGCTCTGCAATCAGATAACCATTATGCGGAAAAGAATTAATCTTTTCGGCAAGCATACAGGATTTTTTAGTATTAGAAGTCCTAATGATTTTTCCTTCTGCATCTATCAATTCAGAAGCTGAAAAGAAAATATGCTTTGATATATTTATTTCTTTTGTTAACAATGCTTCAATATATGCCATTTGCTTTTCAAGCTTTTGGGGTAAATATAGGTCATCGTGACTAAGCCACGAGAACCATTCGCCTGTCATATTTGCAATACCCATATTCAACGCAGAAGAAGAACCACCGTTTTCTTTTGAGAAATATCTGATTTTTCCGCCGTAAGATAACGCAACACGCTCTGTTGCACCATCGTCGTTTGAGCCGTCATTAACAACTATAATCTCAAAATTCGAATATGTTTGCGCCAACGCAGAGTCAATTGCTTCTGCAAGATAGTTCGATGCATTATATGCCGGAATTATAATAGAAACTTTTGGAGCATACATTCTTAATTCATTCAACCTTCATATATATTTTTCATAATATTTATCACATTAATTACGCTATACTTCTCTATACTTAAAGCTGCATTACTTTTAAACAATTCATATACCAAACGGTTATTTACTAATTCGGATATGGAATTTGCAAAATCGGATATACTGTCATATCCACACAAAAAACCGTTTTTATTAGGAACAACAAACTCGTTCGTACCGCGGTTTCGTGCCGCAACAGTAGGCAAACCGCATGCTAAAGCTTCAACTGATGCCAAACCAAGCCCCTCTCTTATTGAAGGGAAGCAGAATACATCTGCCGAATAATTAAGCTCAGGAATATCTTCCCTATAACCTAAAATGTGCACATTTTCAGATATTTCAAGTTCTTTTGCTAATGAAAGCAAATAATCCTTCTTATCCCCGATGCCTGCAATCGCATAATGAACATTCGGGTTATTAAGTTTTGCTAAAGCCTTTATTATAACCTGATGATTCTTATTTTCATTCAATTCGCCGACAGAAAGTAGCAAAAATGCATCCTCTGGCACTCCAATCTCACGCCGTTTGGCATTTCGGTCTACCTGAACATTTTCAAACCTCGACAAATCTATACCCACACCCGGTACATAATGCACCGATTTTGCTTTGAATTTATTTTTTGCAAGCTCAAAATCTTCTTTATTGATGGTTATAAGCTTGTCTGTAAAACGGGAGCAAATCTTCTCAATCGGATAGTAAACCAACCAATTAAGCTTTGGCGCACCCTTATAAAAGTGAAAACCGTGTGCAGTGTAGAACACCTTTAAGCCAGTGTTTTTTCTAAATTTTCTACAAACCAAGCGTGTAATCACAGAAGCATTTGGTGTATGGCAGTGGACAATATCATATTCTCCGTTTTTAATAACATTTTTTAACTGCCTGTATGCTTTTATATTATCTATTGTCAATGGTGAACGCGAGAAAGATATTTGATGGTATTTACAGCCTAAAGTCTCATAGAAATCATCTATTGGAAGATCCTCGTTGCTTGCAAGTTCAACTGTATGTCCGTCATTTACAAGCATTTCTATATGCGCCTTAAAAAAAGCATTTATTGTTGAAGAAACTGTTGTTACATACAATATTTTCATACCATCACCCCATATCGTTTTTATTTGTCATTATCCGAATTTTATGCCCTATATTTCGGGAAAAAAGCTTCCTCAGCGCTTGAGTTTTTCATAATCGACAATTTATCATAAGCATCATCTAAATATATCTTTTTACCTATTGCAAATTGCTTTGTATCACTTCTATTAAATGCACTTTTAAATTTATATAAGCTATCCTCTTTCGAGCCTACGCCACCACCAAGATGCAAACTTTTATATCCATTATTGCATCCCCACAGTGCGGCTTTATAAAGCAATAAATTTGACGGCGCTAAGTACTGATATTCTCTCAAAGATCCCGAAAGATGATAGTTCATATATCCGTTAGCCGACAACATAATTGAAGTAGCTATTATTTTCTCCTCAAATTCAGCCCAAAAGACCTGCGCTTCGTTTAATAAGTCATTACATATGCTGTTATAGAATTTGTCACCAAAATAGTAATACGGATTTGCATTATCTGAATCCATCGTTAAATTATAAATTTCTTTAAACTTTATATATATTTCAGGGTAGTTTCCGTGATATATTTTTACACCGTTTTTTTGCGCTTTCCTGACCATATTTCTGTTTTTACTTGTTAAGTTTTGCCAAATCACGTCCGGTGAAGATATATCCATCGAAATTGTATTGCCTAAATTTACCACATCATAAAACTCTTTTGCTTCTTCTGCATTATTTAAAATAGGATGATACCGTACAAATTCGCTTACGACGCTATTCTCCTTGCACCATTTCTCATAACTTTCAAAAAGCAATACCTTCTCTCCGCTTCCTTCAATAAGCCAGCCACCATATCCGTACGGTGTAATGAAATCATAAAATTCATTCTTTTCTAACTTATCGCTAAAAAACTGGTCTTTGGATATATCCCGCTTCATTACGACATTTATTCCTCGAACATTTTCACCTTCATAGTAGAATAAAAGAGGCTCACCGTCGCCATGAAGTTGAAATGCCTTTACATATCCAGATAAATAATAAACATCGAAATGTGAAAAACTTCTAACCACTTCATCCCATTTCGTCGATTCTTCAATTGTATATGTACAAAGCGGCATTTCGGTTTCTCCTTATCTGTTGAAAAATTTCTCCATAACCCGAACCAAGCGTTCCATATCTGCAATGCTATATCGCTGGTCACATACAAGACTAAGCTCTACATCATATAGCTCATTAACATCCTTGTGATATTCTGACTTTGGCCAATGAACAGGACAATATATACTCTCATTTATAAGAGCTTTTCTTAAATCATCCCGTATGGATTTTTCCACTAAAATCGGCACAAACATTGGTGTATCATCTGTCAGAATATTTTCTCTCCACAACCCGATTTGTTCAATTCTTTTTAGTTCGTCTACTAAATATGAAGCATTCCCTCTGCGCTTAGCTGTAATTTCGTTTAAGTCAAATTCAACGGGAACTCCTGCATATCCAATATATTCTTCCAATAACTGCTCCGCGGCATTAAATTCAGACAAGAAGACTTCTTTTTCATTCGTCAATCCCGAAATATATCTTCTCTTTTTTTGTGCCGCTTCATCGCGTTTTTTAATATAATGGTTATAAGACATCAATTTTTTATTATTAAAGATACCATTATGTTTAATTGCTTTTGCGTAATTACAATAAAACCATTTTCTATAACTGCAAAAAGAATAATCCGCATACCTCTCAACATCGTTATTCCCGTCAAGCTTATGTGTAGCGTCATAAATTACAATTTTTCCTGCTTCTTTTTCTTTTTTTGCAATTGCGCTGTTTTCTGCGATTTTGTAACCAAAGAAATCAATTAAAAGAACCGCATCCGAATCATTATCATATGGATATTTTATTCTTTGATTATTTACTTCATAAAATATAACTTCTATCCCCAAATGAATAAATGGCTGTATCATTGATTCACAACAATAAGAAGGAAGCATAACTTTTCTAAGCTTTCGCGTTATACATATATCGTCAATAATAAATCGCAATGCAGTTCTTCCCGATAGCAAATAAGCCTCATTACTTTTATTTTGTATACATACAGGATTATATTGCTCCCAAAATTCACTGCCGATTTCTTTCATATGTTCACCATCACATTTTACTGTACTCAGATTTTAATATAGAATACTCATTAAAATCATAATATTTGCCATTACGATAAACACGAGACCTAAGACATCCTTCTTTTATAAATCCACATTTTTCAAACAATTTCTTAGATGCAATATTGTCTTCCTTGACCCGACAATATACACAATTTAGACGCAATTCATTAAATGCATATTCAAGCAAAGATAACATTGCATCGGTTCCATAACCTTTTCCTCTCTCACTCGATTGAGCCAATTTAATGTGAACTTCTGCAATACCGTTACGCATATCTATGTCTGAAAGTATAATAGTGCCGACTGCTTTTCCGTCAACATCAATCATTGCTCTGAATACAGACTTTTCGCTTGATAGGTTTTCAATCCATTTTATCTGTTGATGGCGTGCTACAGGAAACGAATATCCCCACATCATCTCCTCTATTTCTGCATCATTTATCATTTGTTGTAGTATTTCGGCATCATCTAATTCTATGGCGCGCAATACAACCTTTTCACCCTTAATGAACATTAATACCCTCCGCCTGCATCTTTCGATATGTGTCAAAATCTATTAAAGTTTCCTCTCCTCTAATACCAATATCATTTCTCTTTAAAACTGTCTGTATGGTTTTTAATATTATTTTGACATCTGATTTCAATGTTATGTTTTCAACATATTCTAAATCGTACTCAAATTTTTCTTCCCATTCTAAACTGTTTCTTCCATTCACCTGAGCCAATCCTGTCAATCCTGGCCATGTGCTATGTCGTTTTCTTTCTGTCTCGGTATAAAACGGTAGGTATTTTACAGCCAACGGTCTCGGACCTACTATAGATAACTCTCCCTTAGCTATGTTAATTAGCTCCGGTAATTCATCAAGAGATGTGCTTCTGAGAAATCTACCATATTTATTAAGTCTTACATCATCGGGCAACAATTCTCCGTCTTTATTCCTTGCATTGCTCATTGAACGAAACTTAATCAATTTAAAAATTTTTTCATTACCGTCTTTGCCTTTTTTACCAGGTCGGGGTTGCACAAAAAAAGGATTCCCTTTCATCGCAATAGCGCCAACAATAATTAAAATCAGTAACAATGGCGAAAGCAGTATTAAAGCAATTAGCGCCAATATAAAATCAAGCAATCTCTTGAAATATTTCTCATACATTATGTAACCCTCACAAAAAATCACTCAAAACAGCTTTTAACAATTTCAATAATTCTGTCCTGCTCGGCTGCGGTCATCTTATTATCGCTCGGGAGGCAAAGTCCTCTTTGGAAGATGTCCGCTCCGACATCTACTCCCCCGCCCGCAATATAAGCATTTGACCTTCCACGACCGTTTCCCTCGCGTGTTACAAAGCCGTGCATTCTATACAGTGGCTGCATATGCATTGGCTTCCAAATCGGTCTGCCCTGCACATTATATTTTTCAAGAGTCTCTAAAATCTCGTCAGGACAGCTCTTGCCCCTTTCCGAAGCATAGCAGGTATCGTTATCCCCTCTTACCTGCTTGCACATAGCGTCCTCGTTAATCAGCATACAGGAAAGCCAGAAATTAGGCTCCATTATTTCGGAAATATACGGATTCATCTCTATCGGCAAATCCTTAAAGCCCTCTTTATACCTTTCAAATATCGCCTTTTTCTGGGCTATGTGCTCCTCAAGATGGGGTAGCTGACCGCGAACCACGCCTGCTATCACATTGCTCATACGGTAGTTGTAGCCTGTTTCCTCGTGCTGATACCACGGTGCACGCTCTCTGCTTTGGGTTGACCACTTACTTGCCTTTTTAGCAGCCTCCTCATCGTCGGTCAAGAGCATACCGCCCGACGAGCCTGTAATAATCTTATTTCCATTGAACGAAATTACATTGTATGTACCAAAGGTTCCTGACTGTCTGCCACAGTATGTTGCACCAAAAGATTCTGCCGCATCCTCAATAATAATTGCGCCGTGCTTTTCAGCGATTTTACTAATTTCATCGAACTTTGCAGGTGTTCCGTAAAGGTTTACAACCATAATTACCTTTGTTTCGGGATAAAGCTCAAACGCTTTTTCCAAGGCTACAGGGTCCATATTCCAGGTTTCATATTCCGAGTCAATAAACACAGGAACCGCTTTTTCATAAACGATTGCATTTACGGTAGCGGCAAAGGTTATGTCACTACAAAAAACTGTGTCTCCCGCCTTTACCCCAGCAAGCTTTACGGCAAGGTGAAGCGCCGCCGTTCCACAGGAAAGCGGAACCGCACATTTACAGCCGATTTTTTCGCAGGCTGCTTCTTCAATTTTTCTAAGGTTCTCTCCCTCTGTTGACATCCAATTAGATTCATACGCTTCGGTGACATACTTCATTTCATCACCGTGCATAGTAGGTGATGAGAGCCAAATCCTTTTAGAGAACGATTCAAATTTCATATATTGCTTCCTCAAATTTAAGCTAAAGGATTTCAGCTATACTAACGCTGCTTCCTTTTTTTCTTTTTCTGCTATTCTTTCCATCTGACGAGCATATGCATTTCCCTTATACTCAGAGCCGTGCTCGCCCGCGGGGTGATAGGTCGGTACAATCTCTGCCACAATTTCACGGATTTCATCCTCTTTGCCGTTATAAGCGGCAGTCATCAGTCCTTGAAGTTGCTTGAGGAATTTGTCTGTATCAAAGGCAATAGGACAGCCTATGTGTATCAAATGGTTTGGAGTTGTCCTCATACCTTCCTCTAACATAAGCTTTTCCTCATACAGCTTTTCGCCTGCGCGAAGTCCCGTATAGGAAATCTTAATATCCACATCAGGCTGCAGACCTGACAAGCGTATTAAATTTCTCGCAAGGGTATCTATTTTTACAGGTGAACCCATATCTAAAACAAATATTTCGCCGCCATCGGCATATGTACCCGCCTGCAAAACAAGTGACGCCGCTTCAGGAATGGTCATAAAGTATCGGATAATATCAGGATGTGTCACCGTTACAGGTCCGCCCTTTGCAATCTGCTCCTTAAATCTCGGAACAACAGAGCCGTTACTGCCGAGCACGTTTCCAAATCGCACAGCAACAAAATCTGTATCGATAGCTTTCTTACCCTCAAGCCCCTCGGTCGAATATTCATCCATATATCCCATATGGTCATAAAGCGGCAGCAATTCCTCTTCTTTTCCTTCGCGAAGCTTGCGGTCAAATGCCTGTATAATCATTTCGCAAATTCGCTTTGAAGCGCCCATTATATTAGTGGGGTTAACTGCCTTATCGGTTGAAATAAGCACAAATCTTTTACAACCGTTCATCATTGCGGCATAGGCAGTTTTATATGTACCTACCGCGTTGTTCTTTATAGACTCACAGGGGCTATCCTCCATAAGCGGAACGTGCTTATGCGCCGCCGCGTGGTAAACAACATCGGGCTTATACTTAGCAAAAACCCGATTAATTCTTCTGCTATCCCTCACCGAGCCAATAAGTATTTCAAGCTCAAGCTGAGGGAATTTATCTTTAAGTTCCAAGCCTATTGCGTGAGCGTTATTCTCATAAATATCAAAAACTATTAAAAGCTTTGGGTTATACTTCGCAATTTGTCTGCAAAGCTCGCTACCGATTGAACCGCCGCCACCTGTTACCAAAACAACCTTATTGGTAATAAAACGGTCTATTTCGTCGGTATTTACCGTAACCGTCTCGCGTCCGAGCAAATCCTCCACCGCAACATCTCTCATAGATTTTGCAGAGATTTTTCCCGAAACCAATTCACTGATACCCGGTAGACTTTTTAATTTACAATCTGTTTCCTTACAAATATCCAAAATGTCGCGTCTCTGCTCGGCAGTAGCGCCCGGTATAGCAAGATAAATCTTCTCGATTTTATACTTTTCTACATTAAGCAGTATGTCTTCTCTGCCGCCCACAACCGGAACGTCATCGATAAATCTGCCCTGCTTGTTTCTATTATCATCAATTATACAGCAAACCCGCTCGTTCAAATCCTTTGCGCTATGCAGGTCTCTTAAAATTATCTGTCCGGCAGAGCCAGCGCCGATAAGCATAACTCGGCATATTTCATTGTTTTTTAAATATTTAGCCCGTTTTGTGCGTTCCAACGAAATGAAGCGGTAGGAAAAACGGATAAACAACACTAACATAAACTGAATCGCGATGCCTATAATATAATAAGAAACAGGCATTCTGCGGAAAAACACCGTAATAAAAACTGCGTGCAGAATTCCAAGTATAAAGGTAGATACCGCCACTCGGTTAAATTCAACAAAGCCCGCAAACCGCCACAGACTGCGGTACAAACGGAAAAATCCGTAAACTATAATACATACAACAGCATATATCGGCGTAAATTTAAACCACGAGTTCAAATAATACTCAGGAATATCTGAAAATCTGCAGTCAAACCTAAGCCAAAGCGCCAAGAAATAAGAAAGGGAAACTACAATAAAATCGTAAAACACTAAATATAGGTCCTTCATACGTCCCCAATCAAAGCTCAAAAGCGCTTTTCCTTTATTTCGAAGCTCCTTTTTATAGGAGCTATTTTTATTATTCATTTTCATAATTCTTCTCCTATAAACCAAGGGCATTACTATCTGCAGTTCCTTCTATTCAAGAAAAAACTTTTAAAAATTGTAAAAAAATTAAAAATTTACTTATAATTGGAAATACCCCAAATACCGCACTTAGCCGAGGATGAAAGCATCGCTCGGCTAATATCTAAAATAAAATATGTTTCCTCATTTAATCGGCTGATAAAATAAATCTATGACGGTTTCAACAAGCGCATCCTCATCAGGGTAAAATTCCATATATCTTTCACCCTTTTTGGATTCGCCCTCTAAAGCTATTATTCCGTCATACTCATATTCGACAAACTTTTTAACAAGCTCCTGTAGCTGAGTTGCCGAACGGTCGGATACAATATAATCAGCCAATTTAAGCGATAAATCTACAATAAATCCTTCGTCCTCGTGAATCCGAGCTTTTGTAGCCTCATAGAGCGCATTCATATACTGACGCTGACGCTCCATTCGGGAATTATTACTGCTATCCTCAAGACCGTAACGGCTGCGAACATACCTTGTTGCCTGTTCGCCCATAAGCTTAACCTTTGCACCCTTAACAAGAGTATCATCAATCTCCGTAAAGTCGTGGAGCACCGTAACCTCAACGCCGCCAAGCTGGTCATTATATACGGGAATTGCATCCATCGTCAACGAAAGATAATGATTTACCTTAACATTCATAAGCAGATTAGAAACCGCTTCAGCTACATTGCGGCAACTTACCTCTCTGCCATTGCCGTATGTATGCGCCAAAGCAAGCTGCTGCGTGACAGTGTTAACCCTCTGCCCTGCAACACCCAAAACGTCCATTTCGGTCATAGTATCACGGTTAATATGAATCGCCTTTGAACGCTTGGTTTGGTTATCCAATACAACTAAAAGCAAAAAGTCTGATTGCTGGTCATTATTATAAGAGCTGTTTGTAATTGCATCGTCAAACTTATCAAGTCCCATTATAAGCAAGGTCTCAATATTTTTGTTCAGCTCATATTCTTTACCATTATACCGCAGGGACTGAACGGCAATGTCCTGTTCAGGATATTTTCCGTGATTAATTTCCCAAAGCTTCATTAAAAGCATAGCTGCGGTAAAGAGAAAAATCATTAAAAGCGCAATCGCACACAGACGGAAGAGGCGTCTTTTACTGATATGCGTTCTTCTCACAATATCATTCCTTTTAGAATTTTTCCCGCAAGGAGATTAATCCTCCTGCTTGCGTGACTTATTCCAGAAAATCACAAGCGCTACTGCAGATACTGCCATTACAACTACATATATCCAAATGTTGGATGTGTCGCCTGTCTGAGAAAGCTTTGAGCCTGTATCAACAACGATTGCATAAGGATATCCAGCACTTCCTGTGAATACAAGATGACCGTCTACAATCTTAGCGCCTTCAACAATCTGCCATTTACCGTCCTTATAAACGATAAGCTCAACAAAGTTATCAACATCCTCAGGCTTTAAAACGATATCCTGCTCGCCGTCTTCGCCGTCAACAAAAAATATATCGCTTACACCAAGGTCATCGGGGTCAACACCCAAGTCTTCGGCAACATCCTCGAGACCTTCAACAATATCGGTAATGTCAGAATTATCTTTAATCACCTCGTATGCATCCTCGAATTCTTCCTTTTCCTTGTCAGAGAGCTTGTCGCGCTCATCAAAAGAAACAACCTCAATTTCTTCTTCGCTCTCTACAACCTCAGGAACCTTGTTCTTTCCGGGGCTTTCTACAAATGCGCCCTGAGCCGCAAATACAGAAATGCTGATGCTGAGCACCATTACAATTGCCAATAAAATAGTTGCTAATTTTTTCATTTTAGGAAACATCCTTTCAAAAATAAATTTTAACTGTTTATTATTTTTCGAGCAAGGCTTTGCCAAGCTCGTTTACCTGACTTAATAATTCTTCCCCTGTTTTTCGGCGTATCAGCCCGAAAGCCTCGCCTATACGGGGCGGTCGTGACCTGAGATTGTGACAGTCAGACCCGATAAAATGTATTGCTCCCTCACAGAGCATCACAAGCGCTTTTCTTCGCGTGAAAAAATCTGTAAAAAAGCTTGCATTTACCTGCATTAATATACCGCTTTCATAAAGCCGCTCCCAAACACTTCTTTTTTGAAGCCTCAAATACCTGTCAATATGAGCCAAGCAGAGCTTAATATCACTTCTTGTAGACAGCTCCACAAGCTCTCGCACAGTATATTCAGTCCAAACTGAAAAAGGCATCTCCAAAAGAAGCAGACGGCTTTCGCCTATTGAAAGCTTATCGAGATTTTCCATTCTGCCAATGCCCTGATAATATCTCACCTCAGCACCAAGCAGTATTTCGGGGGCGTTAGGGGCTTCCCTTTTCAAGGTCTCATACGCCCCGTCTCTCCGCCGCAGAAAATCCTCTACCGATTCATCGTTAGCATAGAAGTGCGGGGTTGCCACCACTGTGTCCACTCCCTGCTCTGCCAACCTTTTGAGCATTTCAATGCTCTCTGCCATATTCTTACTTCCGTCATCCACCGCAGGAAGTATATGACTGTGCCAATCTATCACGTTGTCTTATCCTTTGTAGTGGGAGCACTCTGGTAATAGTGGCTATAGTAATTACGGTAATACTTATAATAACGGTATCTTCTGTACTTACCGTAAGAGCCATTTCCGTTTTTCGACTCATTCATTACGCAACCAAGTACCTTGACGTTGGAAAGCTCA
Organism: Acutalibacteraceae bacterium; assembly: GCA_045533475.1. Taxonomy (GTDB): domain Bacteria; phylum Bacillota; class Clostridia; order Oscillospirales; family Acutalibacteraceae; genus UBA737. The sequence continues at coordinate 18,334 of JAZSHV010000032.1, forward strand.
AGCTGTCTAAAGCAGCGTTCAAGTTCCTTTTTCTCGGTATAATCCTCACGGATAACCACTATAAGACCGGTGATAATGCTTGCAATCGACATCGCATCAGATACGATATTGACCGGTGGAAGGTCAATGATTATATAATCAAAGGTTTCCTTAAGGTCGTTAAGTATAGCTACCATTCTTCGCGAGCCCAAAAGCTCAGAGGGGTTGGGCGGAATATCGCCCGAGGGAAGTATATACCAGGTTTTCAGCATCTCCGACTGGAAATCACTAATCTGCGCGCCCTTGCCCATAAGCAGGTCGGTAAGACCGGGAGAGCTTGGCAAATCCATCTTCTTTGCAACCGACGGAATTCTCAAGTCGCCGTCAATAAGAAGCACCTTTTTGCCCTTTTCGGCAAGCACATAGGACAGGTTTATCGCTGTTGTACTCTTACCCTCGCCTCGCATCGAGCTTGTTACGCCGATTACGGGACATTTTTCATCCTCAGGAACGGTAAATTCAAGGTTGGTTCTCAAAAGCTTATACTGCTCGGTTGCAGTAAATTCAAGATTCTTGTGCAGCGTCTTTTTATTATCATTCGGTACAAAAGACGCTCTTCTTTTTTTTCTACTCATTTTGCTTCACCAACCCTTCCTATTGTGTTTTCTTGTGACTGCGGTAGGAATAGTAGCATCCATACTTCTTACCGCCTGAATTTACAAGGTTGGGAACCTTTGCAAGTATAGGATATTTGTAATTCTGAAGAATATACTCCTCATCGTGGATAGTATCATCAAGTATCGCCACAACAACAAGTACACCTGCTGTGGCTATAGCTCCCAATATCAGAGCAATGGCGGTGTAGTTGGTGATGCTCGGTGCAACCTTATTCAGATTCGGAACCGCAGAGTCAACAACCTCCATAGATGCGCCGTCTATTATCTCAGAAATTCTTTCAGGCAAAACCTCTGCTATGCAGTTGGCAATCTTTGCCGCCTCATATGGATTCTTGCAGGTTACAACCACCTTCATAATCTCGGTTTCGTTAGAGGGCTTAGCCTCTATCATACCGTACAGGCTTCTGTATGAATAATCAACATCCGCCTTTTCAATAACCCTCTCAAGCGTTGTTCTGTTCTTCAAAAGCTCGCTATAGGTTTTAACAAGACTCTGTGCCGCCGCAATTTCAGAAGCAGAAATGTTAAAGTTTTTATTTCCAAGAGAAATAGAACTATTATTAACATAAAGCATAACCGAAGAGGAATAGGTTGGCGCTATGAAAAAGGATGACCAAGTAAATCCTATCATTCCGGCTAAGATACCTGACAACACTATTATCCAAGCTCTGTACCACAGGGTTTTAAAAATATGTAGCAAGTCTATAGCGTAATAATCCTTAGTGTTTAGTTCGTTTCTTTCCATTTATATTGACCGCTCCTTAGTTACACATAGCAAGGCACACGATATGTAATTCCTCGCTTATTAAAATACAATATGCCTCAAACCATAAAAGACACTATTCCAATATATAAGCATACCTATACATTTTCTTCTATATTATAAACCTTTTATCTGAGAATTGCAATATATTTTTTGGGGAATTTACTATTTTACAAAAATGCTCATAATATTATACCCTCCCATTTTTTGTCAAGGATAAAGTTTGGCTTTTGCACATTTAATTCTTGCTTTTTCAACTGCTTATGCTATAATGTGAATTGTCTTATTATATGTTATATCCTACACTATTTATGAAGGGTGCGATTGCTCAGGTGTTTGACGAGCTTACAAAAATTGACATTGAAAAAATGAAGGAAGAGCTTGAATACCGCACAACAAAGGTGAGGCCCGAAATTTTAGAGGAGGTAAAGCTGACACGAAGCTTTGGCGACCTTTCTGAAAATGCCGAATACCACGCAGCAAAGCGTGAGCGCGGTAAAAACGAAAGCAGAATACGGTATCTCCGCAATATGATAAAAACCGCCGTGATTATTGATACCTCAAGCGACGAAGATGCGGTAGGCTTATTCGATACCGTCACCTACTATGTTGAGGAAGACGACTGCGAGGAGCAAGTGCGGATTGTAACCTCTCTGCGCAGGAACCCGTTCCAAAAAATAATAAGCAAGGAATCTCCGCTTGGAAGCGCACTTATGGGCAAAAAGGTCGGAGACCGAGTGGCGGTTAAAATTGACTCGGATTACAGCTATTACATTGTCATAAGAAAGATTGAAAAGGGCGAGGACGATAGCTCGCTCGACATAAGAAAATTTTAGACAAATTCAAATAATAAAGGGGAGGAAAAAATGAAGTTATTTATAAAACGACATCTTTTTGTTTATCTATATTTCACTTGCTCGCTTGAGTATTACCGTAGAAAGTCCCTCAAGACGGATTTCGCCCAAAACAGGACTTCCTGTTTCGGCATTCTCCCAGATATAACCCGTGCTTACAACCGTCTCCTGTTCGGTGAAATTTTGTAAGAATACAAACATTTTGCCCTCTTTAAATCTTCTGTGAGCGGTTACACCAAAGGGAAGCACACCGTCAAAGGCTTTTTCAATACCTGTGTTTTCCAAAAGCCCGTCGGCTATTGAGTCCAAAAACGCGCCGTGGAATTTTTCTGAGCTTCCTCTACCCTTTCGCCATTGAAAATACTGCACCAAATCTGAACCGTGAGCCACCGCCTGCAAGGATGCAAGTGTGTTAATTCCCGGATTCATCAGCTTATTTACAGGCTTCCAGTTGACATGACTCGGTGTGCTTTCCATAACAAGGAACGGTTTTTCGGGCTTCAATGAGCGCATAAAATCGTGAGACATTGACGCCCACACAGCCTCCTCAACATCATTTTCACCACCGCGCCAATTGGGATAAATATCCCACGAAATGAAATCAAGCTCTTTTGCGATAACGCGGTAATCAAGGGTTCTTTCAAAGCCCATAAGGTTAGTAGTTACGGGTATTTCGCGTTTCCCCTCTCTTATAGCATTATACTCCATTCGTATAAAGTCAGCCGTGCGTTCACTTGAAAAACGCTTCCAATCAAGATTGAGTCCGTGAACCATACGCTCGCCGTTTGAATAGGGAGGCTCAATCTGCTCCCAATCGGTATATGTATGCGACCAAAAATGTGTCCACCACTGTTTATTAAGTGCTTCAAGTGTTCCGTATTTTTCCTTAAGCCATTTTCTGAACTCTGCCACGCAAAGCGGACAGTAACAGCTGCCGCTGAACTCATTTGAAATGTGCCAGCCAATAACCGCAGGGTGATTGCTATACCTTTCGGCAAGCTTTCGGTCAATAGTCTGCACCTTTTCCCTATAAATCGGCGAGGTGTAGCAATGGTTATGTCTGCCCGAAAAACGGAGACGCTGACCGTCCTCCATAACGCGTAGCACCTCAGGATATTTTACTGCCAACCATTGAGGTCTTGCACCGCTTGGGGTTGCAAGAATGATTCTGCCCCCTGCATTATATATGTCGTCTATCACCTTATCAAGCCACTCGAAATTGAATACTCCCTCCTGAGGCTCAAGACTGCTCCAAGAGAAAATGCCCACCGTCATCTCATTAAAATTAGCCATTTTAAAAAGACGGATATCCTCCTCAAGTATTTCAGGGCAATCGAGCCACTGCTCAGGATTATAATCGCCTCCGAAAATAATATGCTTGAAATTCTCATCTAAATATTACGGTTTCATAAAACTGCTCCTTTTAAATTATACACAGTAATTATATTACAATTCGGTCCCGATATCAAGTGCAAATATTTTTTAAAGGCTATCTCATCATACCGATGAAATAGCCTTTTTTGACTCCTTATCCCCAACTATTGACAAAGAGCAGGCAATATTCTACTGTTGGTTCAGCATTTCCTTATAAAGCTTAATATAAGCGCCTGCAGAGGCACCCCAACTATTATCACAGCGCATTGCTCTGTCGCGCAAAATGCTCCAGCCTTCCGTTTCGGAATATCCTGCAAATGCGCGCCATACCGTTTCAAGCATATCGTGCGCATTATAAGATTCAAAGGCAAAGCCGTTACCCTTACCGTCTCCGCTGTCCGAAATAGTGTCATTAAGACCGCCTGTTTTGCGTACAATCGGAATTGTTCCGTACCTCAAAGCCACCATCTGAGCCAAACCGCAGGGCTCGCTCTGACTCGGCATAAGGAAGATATCAGCACCCGCATAAATTCTATGCGCAAGCTGAGGATTAAAGCCAAGCTTTAGTCCCACCTTGTCAGGATACTTTGAAGCCATCTCACTAAAGAAGGATTCAAACTCCCAATCACCCGAGCCGAGTATTGTAAACTGAATATCAGCCTTAAGAATATCCTCAAACACAGCCTTGACAAGGTCTATACCCTTATGCTTAACAAGGCGGGTAACTATGCCGATAATCGGAGTATTTTCCTTTTCGGGAAGTCCCATTTCCTGCTGAAGCATTTTTTTATTGTATGCCTTGCCTTCCGGATTATCAGCAGAGAAATTCTTATAAATGAGATTATCGGTTTCGGGATTATAAACCTCATTATCAATACCGTTTACAATACCTGTTGTCTTATAAGTAAATTCCTTTAAAATACTGTCAAGTCCGTGTGAATAATACGGGTCTAAAATCTCCCTTGCGTATGTGGGAGACACAGTCGTCACCTTGTCAGCACACTGTATACCGCCCTTCATAAGGTTAAGACAGTTATCGTAATCGAGTATGCTCTGTCTCTCAGCAGGAAGTCCCAAAACATCCGACATAAGCTCATATCCGTACTTACCCTGATACTGAATATTATGAATGGTGTAAACCGTTTTTATATCCTTATACAAATCGCCGTAGCGGTAAAAGGCATCAAGATAGACAGGAATAAGTGCTGTCTGCCAATCGTTACAGTGAATTATATCAGGTGTAAAACCAATATGAGGTATAATTTCAAGCACTGCTCTTGAGAAGAATGCAAAGCGCTCGGCATCGTCAAAATGACCGTAAAGCCCCTCACGGTTGAAGTAATACTGATTATCTATAAGATAATAAATCACACCATCGATATGCGCCTCAAAGACACCGCAATACTGTCTTCTCCACGCAACCGGAACGGTTATACTGCAAAGAAAGGTCATTTTACTGCGCATTTCCTCGCTTACGCAGGCATACAAAGGCATTACCACTCTGCAACCTATAAATCTTTTTCTAAGTGCCTTTGGAAGCGCACCCGAAACATCGGCAAGTCCACCCGACATCGCAAAGGGATAGGCTTCACTTGAAGCAAACAAAACCTTCATTTTTTTACTCCTTAAACAATCTGATTTTTCTTAACAAAGAAGTGCTTTTGCGGTGTTCCCTTAAGCACCATTTTTTCACCTATTACACCGTTTTTATCCGATATTACATTATTTAGCTGAGCATCTGCGCCTACAGAGGTTTCCTGCATAAGTATGCAATTCTCAACAACCGTGCCTTTTTCTACCTTAACTCCGCGGAAAAGCACACTGTTTTTAACCGTACCGTCAATCACACAGCCGTCAGCAATAATACAGTTGCTTATCTCCGCCTTTGTACCGTAGCGGGTAGGCATATCGTCCCTTACCTTTGTGTAAATCGGTCTTTCGCGGTTGAAAAGCTGTTTTCGCACATTAGAATCAAGCAAATCTATACTTGCATTGTAATATGCGTTTGTACCGCACAGAACAGATACATAATCGCTATGTTCAAATCCCATAACCTTAAGAGACTTTAACTTTTTTGCAAGAACATCAGCATTAAAGCTTATAAGCTCTTCCTCAGAGGCTTCTAATACAAGCTTTTGCAGAAGCTCTCTGCCAATAATAGTAACTCCTATTCCGTAATCGGCTGTATTTCCGCCCTCTTGGTCAAAGCTTATAGCAGTTACTTTATTCTCCTTATTAAGCTTTATAAGCATTGTCTCGCCGTTATTTCTCGGCACCTCACCCTTGTGGTATACAATTGTAACATCTGCCCCGTTATCGTCGTGCGCTCTCAATGCCGAGGCAATATCCACATTTGCGATAAGGTCAGCATTGCAAATAACTATATACTCAGCCTTACAGCGTTTCAGATAGTTGCTTGCGCCCTTAAGGGCATCTACCGTACCGCTGTAGCGTCTCGCTCCGCTTGTACTGTATGGCGGAAGCAAACGAAGACCGCCGTTTTTACGGTCCAAATCCCAAGGAATACCGCTTCCTATATGGTCCATAAGCGAGCGGTAATTTTCCTTTGTGATAACACCCACATCATAAATGCCCGCATTAACAAGGTTTGAAAGTGTAAAATCTATAAGACGGTATCTGCCGCCAAAGGGCACCGAGCCCATAGAACGCTTGGTTGTAAGCTTTTTAGCCAAACCGTCATTAATATTTGCAAAAACTATTCCGGCTACTGCAGAGGTTCTCATATTTTTGCCTCCTTTGCTACATTTTCGGTTATCATTTTGTTGGCAGATATCTGAGCACCCTCACCCACAGTAAGATTGGCACCGACAAGGGTGATTCCCCAATCCTTAGTACCGACAACCGCAGGGTCGCCGCCAATGTCGGCATTTTCTTCTACCACAACATTTTCGGCGATTATAGAATATCTCACCTTTGCGCCCTTTTTGATTACTGCGCCGGGCATAACGAGAGAATATTCAACCGAAGCGCCCTCCTCAACCGTTACATTCTTAAAGAGAATTGAGTAATCAAGCTTTCCGTAAATTTCACAGCCGCCTGTAACAAGTGAGTTTTCTACCTCGGCGCTATCTGCCACATACTGCGGCGGCAGACCTGTATTTCTCGAATAAATACGCCAGTTCTTATCCGAAAGATTAAGGTCTAACTTTGGATTCAGCAAATCAAGGTTTGCATCCCAAAGAGAATCCACCGTTCCGACATCCTTCCAATAGTCGTTAAAGCGGTAAACCTTCATAAGCTCGTTTGCACGGAGCATTGCAGGGATAATATTCTTTCCGAAATCGTTTGAAGAATTAGGGTCTGCCTCGTCCTCGGTAAGATATTTCTTAAGCTTATCCCAATTAAAGACATAAATACCCATTGAAGCAAGATTGCTCTTAGGCTTTGCAGGCTTCTCCTCAAACTCATAAATAGTATCGTTTTCGTCGGTATTCATAATACCGAAACGGGTAGCCTCCTCCATAGAAACCTCAAGCACCGCGATAGTACATGCTGCTCCTGTTTCTTTGTGGAATTTTATCATTTTGGAATAATCCATTTTGTAAATATGGTCGCCCGAAAGAATAAGTACATACTCAGGATTATATCTCTCTATAAACTCTAAGTTCTGGTATATAGCGTTTGCCGTACCCTTATACCAATCTCCGCCCTTCTGTCCCTGATATGGGGGCAGAATATGCACTCCTCCGTTACTGCGGTCAAGGTCCCAAGGCTTTCCTGAGCCGATATAATCATTCAGCTCCAACGGCTTATACTGAGTAAGTATTCCAACCGTATCTATACCCGAATTAGTACAGTTTGAAAGGGGAAAATCTATTATACGGTATTTTCCTCCATAGGGCACGGCGGGCTTGGCAATATTACTTGTGAGCACGCCCAATCTGCTGCCTTGACCACCCGCAAGCAGCATTGCAACACATTTTTTCTTCTTCAAAAACATACACTCCCGTCAAATCAGGCTTTCGCCTTTAATATATTCCGTCTGTCGGTAAATGGGAAGTACAGAGAGCTCTCTGCTTTACCGATACCATACCCATTAAAGCTACGGCATTCATTATCGGCAGGACGGGTCAAGGCAGTAAGATTTCTCCGACCTGCCTTATTACCAAATTATTTTTTCTTAGCACACTTCTGCTTAGAGATGATTTTTTGAGCTTTTGGAACACTGTAATAGCTTACAGACATCGCAGGAAGCTCAAGGCTTACTGACTGCTCATACCCGTGCATAGGCTTATTCACAGAACGGTAGCTTTTCTCCGTTTTAGCAGTTTTGCCGCCAAAAGCCTCATCGTCAGTACAAAAAATCCTTTTATACATTCCCTTTACGGGTACACCGATACGGTAATCGGTTCTCTCAACCGGCACGAAATTACAAACTGCAATAAGCTCATTTCCACTTTTATCCTTTCGGCGAAAAGCAATGACGCTTTGCAAATAATCGTCATTCGAAATCCATTCAAAGCCTTCCCAAGAGTAATCAATCTCCCAAAACTGTGAGGTCTCCTTATAAAATCTATTAAGCTCGGCTACAAATTCCTGCATTTTCCTATGCATCGGAAAATCAAGCAAGCCCCACTGAATTGAAGAAGCATAATTCCACTCATCAAACTGAGCAAGCTCCTGCCCCATAAAAAGCAGCTTTTTGCCCGGATGCGCCATCATATATCCGTAAAAAGCGCGGAGTCCCGCAAACTTCATTTCATACTCGCCCGACATTTTACCTATCATAGAGCATTTTCCGTGCACCACCTCATCGTGTGAAATGGGCAAAATAAAGTTTTCGGAAAAGGCATAGAAAAACGAAAAGGTAAGACTATCGTGACTGCCCTTGCGGAATAACGGGTCGAGCGACATATACCTGAGCATATCATTCATCCAACCCATATTCCATTTATAATTAAAGCCGAGACCGCCGTCATACTGAGGCTTTGTTACCATAGGCCAAGCGGTAGATTCCTCAGCAATCATAAGAACATTAGGATTAGCCTTATATACAGCTTCATTAAGGCTTCTCAAAAATTCAACAGCCTCAAGATTTTCCTTACCGCCGAATTCGTTAGCCACCCACTGACCGTCAGGTCTGCCGTAATCGAGGTAAAGCATAGATGCCACCGCGTCCACACGCAGACCGTCAATATGATACTCCTTAAGCCAGAATACCGCGCTTGATATAAGAAAGCTTTTAACCTGAGGCTTACCGTAATCGAAAACGGCAGTCCCCCATTCCTTATGCTCACCCTTGCGGGAGTCTATATACTCATAGCAAGCCGAACCGTCAAATCGGTAAAGACCGTGCGCATCCTTAGGAAAGTGAGCAGGTACCCAATCGAGTATAACACCTATGCCGTTTCTATGCATAATATCAACAAACTGCTTAAAATCCGAAGGCTTGCCATAGCGCGAGGTGGGCGCAAAATAGCCCGTAACCTGATAACCCCAAGACCCCTCATACGGATACTCGGTAACAGGCATAAGCTCAATATGTGTATAATTCATTTCTTTTGCATACTCGGCAAGAGCCTCAGCAAGCTTTACATAATCAAACGGCTCGCCGTTTTCGTATTTTTTCCAAGAGCCTAAATGCACCTCGTAAATGTTGACAGGCGACTCCAACGAATTGCGTTCGCTCTGTACCTTACGCCATTCCTTATCCTGCCAGACATAGCCGTCCTCAATGTAGACCTTAGAGGCATTTGCAGGCGCCGTTTCAAAATGACGGGCATACGGGTCAGACTTTAGCACAACACTGCCGTCACACCCCGTCACCGCATATTTATAGTTTTCGAAATTCCCTATACCCTCAAGCTCTGCCTGCCATACTCCGTACCCGATACGCTCCATAGGATTTGCCGAAAGCTCCCAGCCGTTAAAGTCACCCGTAACAGCAACCTTTCTCGCATCCGGCGCCCAAACCCTGAAGACGGTTTTTCCATTTTCACTAAAGGAGCCCAAAAGCTCATAAGCGCAATCAATAACCGAAGTATTAAACTCTTTCAATAGCTTCTTCATAGAATTCCCCTTGAAGATACAATAACTCTTGCTATACACAACATTATTATACCAATTATTTCTTGCTTTTTCAAGTGCGATTTGTGAAAAATCTTAAACCGAATTAAAAAGTTTTTTACAGAATTTGGTTAAAATCTACAATTAATGACGGTTTTTGATAGACAGTAACTCAATTTTACAAAAAACGCTTACTTTTTACCCGATATATTTTCCTTAAAAAAACAATATCATTCCAACAAAAAGGAATCTATGCCTTGTCCGTCTTGTTTGGAATGATATATATTATATGTATATTTAAATTATTTATTCCTTATTTCCGTAAGCTTTTCTGACATTTTGGAATGAATAATCTCGCCAAGCTCCTGAGTATTCATACCCTCGTATTGCTCAGGCGTGATAACATCAACAAGGTGAAATTCCACCTCGCTTTTTTTGCGAAACATTTTTTTGGGAATTTCAGGTGTATTATCTATAACGCAAACCGCTACGGGTACCTTTGCTTTAACAGCAACCTTAAGCGAGCCGTTTCTAAAGGGCAAAAGCTCACGGGTTTTACTTACATACCCTTCCGGGAAAAGCGCAACGGAAGCCCTGTCCTCTGTAATTGTGCGTATGGCTTTTATTATGGTTTTTGCCGCCTCGCGGTCATTTTCGCGGTCTATAGGTAAAGATTGCAGTCTATGCATAGCCTTAGCTATAAACGGCATTTCGGTATATATTTCCTTTTTACCGATAAACGCAAGCTCAACATCAGGAAAGACTGAGAACATAATAATGGGATCGTAATCGTGCTGATGATTGCACACAACAAGCATTCTGCCCTCTGCAGGAAGCTTTTCCTCACCCGAATGATTTATTTTAACCCTTGCAAGAAGAATTATAATCGGCAGACAGTTTTTAAGCAAAAGCCTGAAAAACTTACTGCTATTGGGAACCTCTTTTTTTGTATCGGTTAAAAGAATTATAAGGCCAAAAATTCCGAACTGAATAACGAGAAAGCCCAAAATAAACGAAACCACCAGCACGGGTGTAAGCCACCAAGAGTAGCTTTGACCTAAAATGTCAAAAAAATTATTTAGAATCGGTATCAGCGCGGCACTGATAACTATATATGCATATATCATTTTTATACCTCTAATTCTGCTTTCTGACAATTGAATATTCGTCGTAAAAGTTGAAATACGGACACCCGTTCACCTGTGAAGTCATAAATCTGCCCATTTCATCCTCGTCAAGGTCAGCATCACAGCAGTAACAGTCCGTTTCATCGTCATAAATATAATTAGCGCAATTTTCGCAACAGCTTTTCATAGTTTCTTTCCTTTACTCTGTAAGATAGCTTGAAACCGCATAAACGGTCTGCCCATTATACAAAAGCTCAGACCAGCCCGAAGCCTTGTTTATTCCGATTCTTGTTACATACTCACCGTTATTAAGTGTATAAACAATATGGCTTTCCTCTTTGGTGTTAGGCACCGTTCTGAGATTGGTTTTTTCCTTTGCGGTAACCTGCTGATTAACCGCCTCAAAGCCGTCGCTTTCAGCTTCTGAGGATTCCTCCTCACTGCTTTGAGACTGCTTTGGAGTAAGGTCTGTAGTGAGATAGCTTGTTACAGCATAAACCGTCTGTCCGTTATACAGAAGCCTTGACCAACCGTTAGCACCTATGCCTGTTCTCGTAACCGTCTCACCATTTTTAAGTGTGTAAACTATAGTCGAGGCATCCTTACTGCTTGCCACCGACCTCAGGTTTGTTTTATCCTTAGCCGTAACCGTTTCGTTAACATCCGAATATACACTGCTTTCCTCTGTTTTAGAGGATGTAGCTTGAGGCTTATAGCTTAAATCCGTAGTGAGATAGCTGGTTATTGCATACACCGTTTTCCCATTGAAGCTAAGCCTTGACCAGCCGTTAGTGCCTATGCCCGTACGTTCAAGAACTTCACCGTTTTTAAGGCTTCCTGCAATTGCCGACCTTGTACTTGCGCTTTCCCTTAGATTCACAAGCTCCTTTGCCGTCACCTTATCATTAGTTTTTGTATAAACCGAATCATTTTCTTGCGGAGCCTCCGCATTATACAGAGCCTTGTCACCCTTAGGGGAAGCCTTTTTAGCCGTAAAATACGAAACCGCCATATCGCAATTACCCTTTACGCCGTTCACCTTTCCCATATTGGTATACTGCCACATATGGTAATCTCCGCTATACTGTGGATTTTCAATTTGCGGATATGTAACCTCAGGATAATGCGCAAGCCATATTTTACATACGCCTTCAATTCTTTCGGTATCCCACCAAGCCGAGCCTTCAAGCTCGCTTTTGGCGCCGTAAAACATAGCATCATATCCATTGTTTTTAATCTTGGAGATAAATACAATCGCATTGTCGGTGCGCTGAGCCTTGCTCAGATTGTACATTCTGCTCGAAGAAAGCTGAAATCCCTCACAGTCATAAGCTACAGGATAGGATATTGGATAGCCCTTGATAGCTTCGGCAGTCCATTCCGCCTCCTCTGCCGCCTCAGTTGCATTTACAGCGGTAGAGAAGAAATACACACCTACAAGAATCCCCGCCTTATCAGCCTGCTGAATATTGTAATCCGCATAGGAGTCCTTATATATTTTACCGTTTTCTCCCCTATAGCCTATTCTGATAATTGCAAAATCTATTCCGTCTGCCTTAACTGCCTTCCAATCTATCCTACCCTGCCATTTGGAAACATCTATTCCGTTTGCCATACCCTTTTTATTTTCAATTTCTTCCGCTGTAACCGGCTTACCGCTGCCGTTTACATTTTCCTTGTTTTCAGGGTCCTCTGCATCATCGCCAGACTCAGTCTCAAAGGAAATCGTTTCTTCCGCAATGCTCTGGAGTGCCTTGGAAGCGGCTTCGGGTTCTTTTTTACATCCTACACAAAAGACAAACAGAAATACCAGCAGTATCGCTATTACTCTTTTTATCATTTTACTATCGCCTTTCTCTTTTTAAACCAAATACTGGGAGCAAAAATCAGTAGCATAGGCAGAATTTCAAGTCTGCCCAGCAGCATACCAAAGGCCAACGCCCACTTTGAAACAGCAGAATACCCCGCATAATTAGCGGCAGGACCTACCGCATCAAAGCCGGGTCCTATATTATTGAAACAGGCGGCGGTAGCTGAGATGTTTGTCTCAAGGCTGAATGAATCTGCCACTGAAATAAGAGCAAAAATTGCCCCGAAGCAAATAAAATACAGTGCAAAATAGGTTGCAACATTTGAAAGGGTTTCCTTGTCTACCGATTTGCCCTCAAGCTTCACCGCTTCCACCGAACGAGGGTGCAGCATATGACGAAGATGCGAACGCACCTGCTTAAAGAGTAATATCACACGAGAAACTTTTAGTCCGCCTGCGGTAGAGCCTGCACAGGCACCCGTAAACATAAGCAAAAAGAGCACTGCCTTTGAGAGTGTAGGCCAAAGGTTGAAATCCACCGTAGCATAGCCTGTTGTTGATATAATAGTAGCCACCTGAAAGGCAGAATAGCGCAAGGTGTCCGCTGTATTATCATAAAGCGGATAAATATTCAACGCTATGGCTGTTGCCGCCACAAAAACTATAGCAAGATACACCCAGAGTTCCTCACTCTTAACCACAGAACGAAATTTTTTCATTAGAATAAGATAATAAATGTTGAAATTTATACCGAATATCAGCATAAAAATCGTGATAACCCACTGCTGATATGGGGTGTAACTACCAAGGCTATCAGACTTTACTCCAAAACCGCCCGTACCTGCCGTGCCGAAGGTGTGTATAAGACTGTCAAACAAGGGCATACCGCCTAAAACCAGAAGTATACACTGCAAAGCCGTTAATGCTATATATATAATGTAGAGAATCTTAGCCGTACTGCTTGCTTTTGGCACAAGCTTACCGATTATAGGTCCGGGCATTTCTGCGCGCATAATATGGATGGTTCTGCCGGTATCGGTGGGAAGCAACGCCATAAAGAGCACAAGCACTCCCATACCGCCTATCCAATGGGTAAAGCTTCGCCACATAAGAAGTCCCTTTGACATACTTTCAACATCTTTTAAAATAGATGCACCGGTAGTTGTAAAGCCGCTGACCGTTTCAAAAAATGCGTCTGTAAAGCTCGGAATCTCACCGCTTATAACAAAGGGAAGCGCACCCACCGCAGATAGACTTATCCACGCAAGCGACACTATTGCAAAGCCCTCTTTTGCAAAGATGGTTTTATCCTTAGTGCGGTTTAAAATTCTAAGCAGCATACCTGCAACAAAGGCAATCGCCGCCGTTATAAGGAAAGAGAACAATATATTGTTTTCACGGTATACAATTGAGCAAAATACCCCTATAAGCAAAAGCACCGCTTCAAGCATCAGGATATTGCCAATCATATAAAATACCATTTTTTTATTCATTGCCGACTCCTATTTCAGAATATCCGATAATGTATTTATTCTTTGATTAGCCGCTGTAACGACCACCTTATCACCTGCAAGCAGCATATCCTCACCTGTAGGAATTATTAGCTTTCGGTCACGCACAATGCCCGCTATAATTGTGTTAGGCTTGGTCTTCAGCTCCTTAAACGGTACCCTTAGCATTGGAAAATCTGACTTAACCTTAAATTCCAAAGCCTCCACCTTATCGTCCATAAGCTTATAAAGGGTTTCAACACTGCTTCCCTGAGAATTCTCAAGCGCCCTCGCATACTGAACAAGAATATCCGAAATCAGCTTTTTCGGGGAAACCACACAGTCAAGTCCCCAATGCTCTGCCAACGGTATCAGCTCGTCGCGGTTTATCTTGGCTATTACCTTTGGTACATCCTGTGACTGCACAAATGACGAAACCAAAATATTTTCCTCATCCATACCCGTAAGCGCAACAAATGCGTCAAGCGAGTGGAGTCCCTCCTCAAGCAAAAGTTCCTGTTTGGCGCCGTCACCGTTAATTATAACCGCCTTGGGCAATGCCTCGCAAAGCTCATCGCAAAGCTGACGGTCACGCTCAATAATCGTTACCGAGTTGCCTGCATTGGTTAGTTTTTTTGCTAAGTAATAGGCAGTTCTGCTTCCGCCCAATATCATAACGTTACGCGCCTGCTTTTGAAGAATTCCAAGCTCCCTTAAAAGCTTGGTTATTTCGGCAGGTGCGGCAGTAATTCCTATTTTGTCACCGCTTCTGAGAATGAAATTACCGTTAGGAATATAAGCCTCCTCGCCGCGCTGAACTGCGCAGATAAGGAACTTAGCATCAAATTTATTGCGCAATTCAATAAGATTCAATCCGTCAAGCACAGAATCGTTTTTTAGCTTTATTTCTACCATCTCAAAATTTCTGATTGAAAAGGTTTCAATTTTAACCGCCGCGGGAAGCTTAAGTATGTTGTATAGCTCGTGAGCCGCAAGCAGCTCAGGATTAATAGCCATAGAAAGGTCAAGATGCTGTTTCATAAAGCTAAGACTTCGGTCATTATACTCAGGATTTCTTATTCTTGCAATGGTATGCAAAGCACCCATTCGTTTTGCAATAAAGCAAGCAAGCATATTAAGCTCGTCTGAGTCTGTAGTTGCTACAACAAGGTCTACCGTTTCTGCGAAAGCCTCTTCGAGAACATCACAGTCTGCCCCGTTTCCGCAAACACCCATTACATCGTGAATATTAACAACCGACGCTAATGCCTCTGGTTTGTTATCAACCGCCACCACATCGTGCCCCTCATCAGAAAGACTCGCTATTATTGTAGTTCCGATTTTTCCACAGCCTACTACAATTATTTTCATAACCTATCACCATTCAAAGATAAATCTATTAAAAGTCTATATCTTTTTATATTCTATCACTTTTTATTTAAATTTACAATGATTATATTTACAAGTTGTAAAAATAAGCTTCAAATATATTAATTTTTTGCCTTATTTTAATTTTTTTGATTGATTAAAGTACAGTTTTGTGATATGATTTGTTATAAATAAATGCTTTGGTTGCGTCAGGTGATGTGAATGAAAAATTTTATTGTTAATATTTTTAAAACCCTATTCTTTTTTGATTTGGGTGTTATTGTAATGTCATTATTGCCTACTGTCAAGCTTAAAAATTCCGCGCTTTTTAAACTTACAACCGAGGGGATTTATTTAGGCTTTGTGCTTATTCTTTCCTTGGTTTTTGTATTGGCGATAGAAAAGCGGAAAATAGGCATAGGCTTTGGCAAAAGAAAATTCAAGTCTGCTTTGGTGGGTATTGTTTCGGGTATTGCCTTTCCTGTGATTTTCATTGCTGTTCTGTCGTTTTTCAAAGGCTTTGACCTTTCGGGATTTAACAAACACAGCCATCTTTATTATTGGATTCCTGCAATACTTATAAATGCTCTTACCACCGAGTTGTTTTTGCGCGGTTATCTTTTTACCCTTTATAAAAAGCATTACGGATTTCTTTTCACTGCTGTTGTAACCACTATGCTTTATATCGCACTCAATTCAGAAATTCTTAAAGCAAATAAAATTTATTTTGCAAATATTATTCTGCTTAATCTTTTACTCTGCTTTTTACGCGAATATACCGATTCGGTTGTCGCAACCGTTTCAGCACGCTTCTTTTATTGTCTTTTAAGCTGTCTAATGCTTGGCAGTCTTCCGTTATCGGGCGGATACCCCACCCTGCTTAAATATACAGTTATAGGCAAACCGCTCCTTACTGGCGGTGAATACGGTATTGAGGGTAGTCTTATTATGCTCATAATCTCCTTAATAGTATTTTTGTTACTCTTTTTCCACAAATTCAAGCCTATATCAATCATAAAACAAAAGGTTTATGAGTTTAAAAGACTTATTAAACGAATTATTTCAAAAAAGAAATTGGCAGGTATTTTATGATAAATGATGTAATTATTATCGGCGGCGGCGCAGCAGGTCTTTGTGCCGCCGTTTACCTTAAACAGAATTCACCCAAGCTTTCGGTGAGGTTGCTTGAGTCTCAACCGCGTGTCGGCAAAAAGTTAGCGCTTACAGGTAACGGGCGTTGCAACATTACAAATTTAAATATTGAACCCACATCCTATCACGGCAACAATGTTGGTTTTTGTGAGTTTGCGCTGACTAAATACGACCGTTTGTTTACAGAGGATTTTTTTGAAAGCATAGGCGTACCGTTTGTTTTTGAGTATGACAAGGCCTATCCTGCCTCGTTGCAGGCGGCATCTGTAGTGGACTGTCTTCGCTTTGCCGCCGAAAAATACGGTGTTATTACCCATCTTGAAACTAAGGTGACTAGTATTCAGCTTTCAAACGGAAATTACAAGGTTATTGCCGACAAAATGAGTTTTATAGCAAAGAACATTATAATTGCAACAGGTCTTTTTTCGGGTGGCGAGCGCTTGGGCTGTGACGGAAGTATGCTTAATATTCTTAAAAAAGCCGATTATAAAACCGTTCCCACCACCCCTGCGATTGTTCAGGTAAAAACCGAAACAGATCTTGTAAAACAGCTTAAAGGCATAAAGGTAGACGGTGTGGCTACCCTTAAAATAGACGGAAAACCCATTAGAAGCGTTATGGATGAAATTCTTTTCTGCGATTATGGACTTTCGGGACCTGCGGTTATGCAGATTTCGAGAGCTGTAAGCCGAACTACTCTACCCTGTAAGATTTCGCTTGACCTTATGCCTACAACCGATTTTGATTTTCTTTTTGATATAATTCAAAAACGCGCAAAACAACTTTCGGAGCGCACTCTCGATGAATTTTTTACAGGAATGTTGAACAAGCGTTTAGGTCAGATTATACTAAAATCAGCAGGCTGCAAGCTAAATGATACTGCCTCGTCTCTTGACAAAAACCTATGCCGCAAGATTACAGCTATCATTAAGGATTTTAGTTTTAAGGTTACGGGCACTACAGGCTTTTCGAACTCTCAGGTAACCGCCGGCGGACTTGACACAACCCAGTTTGACAGTAAAACAATGATGAGTAAATTCAATAAAAATCTTTATGCCGTTGGAGAAATCCTCGACATTGACGGTGACTGTGGCGGTTTTAATCTACAATGGGCGTGGTCGTCAGCATTCTGTGCAGTTGACAATATAAGGAGCAACTATGATACTTCTAAATAATATTAGCCTACCGCTTGATACCGATTTTCAAAGCCTTGCCCCCATAGCCGCAAAAGCACTCAGAACACCGGAGTCAAACATTGCTTCAGCAAGGCTTTACAGAAAATCTGTGGACGCACGAAAGCGCTCGGATATTCATTTTTGTTGTTCCTTTCTCGTGTCTGTAAAGGCTAATGAATCAAGACTTTTAAAAACAAAAAACGCTCAGCCTTATTCCGAAAAGCGCTATGTATGGCAAAAGGCAACCAAAATATGCGATATACCGCCTGTTGTAGTGGGATTTGGTCCTGCAGGAATGTTTGCCGCTTTAACCCTTGCGCGCGCAGGTCTTTGCCCTGTGGTTTTAGAGCGAGGCGCTGATGCTGACGCGCGAACTGCCGATGTAAACGCTTTTCTTTCGGGAGCTAAGCTTAATCCTGAAAGCAATGTTCAGTTTGGCGAGGGCGGCGCAGGAACGTTTTCTGACGGGAAGCTTAACACAGGCATAAAAAACCCTCGTTGCAGAACCGTTTTGGAGGAGCTACACTGCCACGGCGCTCCGCAAAAAATACTTACCGATGCAAAACCGCATATCGGAACCGATATTTTAGTTGAGGTTGTAAAAAACATCCGAAAAGAAATAATATCCCTTGGCGGAAAGGTTCTTTTTAACACAAGACTTGAGGACATTGTATTAAAAAACGGTAAGGTTATTTCGGTCAAAACCCAAAACGGTGAAATTGCCTGTGAGAGTCTTATTCTTGCGACAGGCCACTCAGCGCGTGATACTTTTTCGATGCTTAAAAACCGAAATATCGCAATGGAGCGTAAGGCATTTGCTATGGGTGTTCGCATAGAACATCTTCAAAGCGATATTAACCGCGCGCTTTACGGTGATTTTGCAGACAGTCCGTATTTAGGCGCGGCTGACTATAAGCTTGCGGCTCATTTAGAAAACGGCAGAGGGGTTTACACCTTTTGTATGTGCCCTGGCGGTGAGGTTATAAACGCTTCGAGCGAAAATAACGGAATTGCTGTAAACGGAATGAGCTACAGTCGGCGTGACGGCAAAAATGCCAACAGCGCTCTGCTTGTTAATATTGACCCCTCGGATTTTGAGGGTGACGACCTTCTTGCAGGCTGTATGCTTCAAAGAAAAATTGAGCAAGCGGCAATGAATGTATGTAACGGCAAGGTGCCTATTACGAATGTGGGTAATTTCTGCTTTGGTGAGGAATTCAGTATTACAAAGGTAAAGCCGACCGTTAAACCCGAATTTGCATTTTGCGAAATGAATAAGATTTTTCCGTCCTTTATTACCGAAAGCCTCAAGCAAGGCATTTTAATTTTTGATAACAAGCTTCACGGCTTTGCAGACAAGTCAGCAATAATAACCGCTCCCGAAACGAGAAGCTCTTCACCTGTGCGAATTCTGCGTGACACCTCATTGCAGAGTCTTTCTGTCTTGGGACTTTATCCTTGCGGTGAGGGTGCAGGCTATGCCGGCGGAATCGTCTCTGCCGCGGTAGATGGAATAACCGTTGCCGAGGCTATAATACAATCCTTATAATTATCAATTTAGCCAAAGCGGAAAGCTTCAATTTGAGGCTTTCCGCTTTATGATTACTTATCTATTGTAATCCTTCTTGTTCTGGTCGTTTTTGTTTTGGTCGTTCTTATTCTGGTTTTTATTCTGATTGTTCTTGTTCTGGTCATTCTTGTTCTGGTTGTTCTGATTCTTATTGTTATCCATTAAAAATCACCCCGCTTTCATTTTTATTATCTCGAAAGCAGGGTGATTTATACTATATTTCAAACAATTTTTGAGCGTTCTTAAAGGTTATTCTTAAAATATTTTCTGTTGTAGTGCCTCTGATTTCGGCAATTTTTTGAGCTGTTAGGTAAATCATAGCCGAATGATTTGTTTTTGAACGGTAGGGCACAGGGGTGAGATACGGAGCATCGGTTTCGAGTAAAAGTCTGTCCTCAGGCAACATTTTTACCACCTCAGGCAATTTTTTTGCATTTTTAAAGGTTATAACACCGCCAATGCCTATATAAAAACCTAAATCCAAAAGCTCCTTTGCCATTTCGGGACTTCCCGAAAAGCTATGCATTACCCCTCGAGGTCTTACTTTTTTTATAAGCTCCAAGGAATCTGCGTGCGCCTCGCGGTCGTGAATTATTACAGGCTTGCAGAGTTTGTTCGCAAGCTCCATTTGAGAGACAAAAAGCTCCTTTTGCAAAGACTTGTTATCCTGAGCCCAATAATAATCAAGACCGATTTCGCCAATAGCTACACATTTTTTGTGCGATGCCAAAGCTTCTATTTCGGAAAGGCTCGTTCCGTTATCGATATTTCCTGGGTGTATTCCCACCGCGGCATAAAGATAACCGAACTGCTCCGCCATTCGGAGCACCTTTTTTGATGATTCCCCGTCACAGCCGCAATTGACTATTCCGCCCACTCCGTGCTCCGAAAGAGCCGTTAACAATTCATTTCTGCAATCGTCAAATCTTTGGTCATCATAGTGAGCGTGACTGTCAAAAATAATTGGTTCCTTAAGGGGCGATTCCTCTAAAAAATCCATCATCTTATCTTACTTCCTGCAGGCACACCGTCAATAAACAGTACCTTTACATCGTCCTCAGCGCAGTCAGCCGCAAGAATCATTCCGTTAGACTCTACTCCGCAAAGTACAGCCGGCTTAAGGTTTGCTACAACCACAACTGTATGACCTATAAGGTCTTCGGGTTTATACCATTTAGCTATGCCCGAAGCCACAATTCTGTCCTTACCGCTACCGTCATCAAGGGTGAGCTTTAAGAGCTTTTTAGCCTTTGGAACAGGCTCGCAAGCCTTTATTGTTGCCGCCTTAAGCTCAACCTTTGCAAAATCGTCGATAGTAATTTGCGCTAAGGTAGCAACATTTGCGTTTTCTGCTTCCTCTGCCGATTTTTTAGCCTCTTCCTGCTCCTTTGCAATTTCTTCAAATACCTTTACCGCATCCAAGCGGGCAAACAACGGTTTTGCCTCGCCAACTGCATACTCTGTCACCTTTCCGAAAGCAAGCTCTCTGTTGTCACAGCAAAGCTGTGCTCTTATACTGTCAGCACTCTCAGGAATAATGGGTGAGAGCATAATGCCCAACAAACGGATACACTCAAGCAGATTGTAAAGCACATTTGAAAGACGGGGAGCATTTGCCTCATCCTTAGCAAGCGCCCAAGGCGTAGTCTCATCAATATACTTGTTGCATCGCTTTGCAAGGTTCATAACCGCACCGCAAGCATCTGCATTATGATAAATATCCATATACTTATAATAATCGGCAATAGCCTCGTTTGCGGCGGAAATAAGCTCCTTGTCACACTCCTCAGTATTTTCTCCAGCAGAAACCTTGCCCTCAAAATACTTATTTGTCATAGCGATAGAGCGATTTACAAGATTTCCGAGTGTGTTTGCGAGGTCAGCGTTAAACTTTGCAATAAAGCTTTCATAGGTAATAGTGCCGTCCTGAGTGAAGGGTATCTCAGAAAGAAGATAGTAACGCACCGCATCAGTACCGAAGCGCTTTGCAAGCTCGTCAGCATAAATTACATTACCCTTTGATTTTGACATCTTATCCTCGCCCACAAGCACCCACGGATGCCCTAACACCTGTTTCGGCAAGGGAAGTCCTAAAGCCATAAGAATAATCGGCCAATAGATGGTGTGGAAACGCACAATATCCTTACCGATAACGTGTAAATCTGCCGGCCAAAGGGCATCGAATTTATCACTGCTACCGTCCGGATGATAGCCGATACCTGTAATATAGTTAGAAAGCGCATCTATCCAAACATAAATAACGTGCTTATCATCAAAGGAGACCGGAATTCCCCATTTAAACGAGGTTCTCGATACGCACAAATCCGAAAGACCGGGTTTTAAGAAGTTATTAATCATTTCATTCTTGCGGGATTCAGGCTTTATAAAATCAGGATTCTGCTCATAATATTCGAGCAATTTATCCTGATACTTGCTGAGTCTCAGGAAGTATGCCTCCTCCTTAGAGTCAACAACCTCTCTGCCACAGTCAGGACATTTTCCGTCCACAAGCTGAGAAGCGGTAAAAAAGGACTCACAGGGTACGCAGTATTTACCCTCATAGTGACCTTTATAAATATCGCCCTGTTCATATAGCTTTTTGAAGATAGCCGTAACAGACTCCTCGTGGTCAGCATCGGTTGTACGGATAAACTTATCGTAATCGGTATTAAGACTGTCCCACACCGCCTTAATTTCACCCGAAATATTATCAACATACTCCTTAGGCGAGATTCCTGCCGATTTAGCGTGCTCCTCAATCTTCTGACCGTGCTCGTCAGAGCCGGTCATAAGGTAAACATCAAAGCCCATCTGCTTTTTATAGCGGGCAATCATATCTGCAAGCACAATATCATATGCATTGCCGATATGCGGCTTACGCGAGGTATACGCAATAGCGGTAGTAATATAAAATTTTTGTTTCTCAGTCATTACAATTCCTCCTTAAGGTCTTCTGAAAAGATATAATAAATATGAAACAACGGTGCTTATAGCTCCGTAAATCAATAATGTAGTATCGCTTATAAGCGTGCCTGAGCCTCCAAGAGAGGTATAGGCGAAAATAACCGTTCCCAAAACTGCAAAAATCACATACAATGCCGTAAGCAATATATTAGAATTTTTTATTCTTGAGGCACAATTTATTATTGAAGCCATGGCAATGGGACTTGACCTGTATGCCGCTGGAGCAGAGACGGTTTTTGCGGGGACAACGGTAACCTTATACATATGACAGCCCGCCGCCGACATAACCTTTACCGAATCCTCATAAAGTCCCATATAATCGCAAATCATTTCTTCTGTAAGATTCGGGTCACTGCTGTTTACAAGCACCGTAACACCCAACGCCGTAAGCTTTCTGAGCTCGTGAGAAATCTGATTATCAACATTATACTGAATCATAAGCAGTGCGCAAGCTCTTTCCTGAGTAGCTACATAAACAGGGAAATAGCCCTGACGCAAAATTTTGCGATCTACCTCAACCGATGGCACGCTTATTCCGTGTGATTCCATAAGAGTACGATTGCCTATGAAAAGCAGTCTATTGTCTACCCAGCCCGAAATTCCAAGAGTATCCTCATACTTCACAGTATCCGAATCGGGAAGAACGGTTATATTACCCGTACCCGCAATCTTCTTGAAAATCGGAGCCAAGGGACTTTCCAAGGCTTCGCATAGTGATGCTGCGCGGATTATAGTATCCTCAAGATTATTTTCTGACAACACCTGCATCCGATGAAGCGTTACTGTACCCGACGGAAAAATATCATTGGCATTAAGCACTACCGCATTTGCCATTTCTATCTGCTCAGCGCCCGTCTTGCCGGCAATCATTGCACCCTTGCGGTTAAGCTTTTTAGCCGTTCTGTAAAGGGGCAGATTATCTATAAAAAATGCTACCGGCAAAGCCGTAAAGCATTGAATTGCCGCCGCCGCATAAAGACCTTGCGCCACACCGTCAAAATAAAATCCGCAGGCTATACCGACTACCGCCGAAAGCAGAAGTGAAATTGCTGTTATAACGGGCATTCTTCCGCTTATAAAGCTTCCAAAGGTAGTATACCGCATATAGTCTCCAATATGGTCGCTTTTTTGTGGAACGGCAACAAGCACATCACCCTCAATAAAGTTTTTTGCCATTGAAAAGGTTATCGCACGGTCATTTATAAGCCTTACCGCTCTTTTTTGTGTGCTTACCGTTATCTGCCTGAAATTCGAAAGCATATGGGCATAATAAAAGAATTTTCCTAATGCCCTGAAGGAGAGTATTCCTGCAAGAAGTATCAGAATATCGGTTATTATACTTCCGTCTATTATAGCAAATACTGCATACACAGCAGTCACAAGACTCGCCAAGCAAACGCTGACATCAGGGGTTGAGCGACGGCTGAAAAGCTTTGTGACACCTTTAAACATATCGCCATTCACAATCACCGCTATTGCCGTGATTCCGCCGCAAATTCCCATTCCTACGGTTGTATGTGCAAGTAAAAGCTCGGTTATAAACGGAAACTTGCACACACATAGCAATACCGTTATAAAAAATGACATAACAGTTTGCAAAAATGCGCTTCTTTTCAATATTGAAAATTTTCTGATAAAGCTTGCCGCCTGAGACTGCTCTGTGAATTCCTCTTTTGGTGTATATTCCTCAAAATCGTTCTTTTGAAGCTTTACCTCCTCCTCTGTACCGTTGGAGGTAACATCGGGAATTTTTACAAGCTCACCTGTAAGGTCTATCGGTCTTGTTTGTGTAGAAACAGAAATTCTTTGACCTTGACCATCATTGACAGGGGTAAAGGTTATTGTAGACGACATTTCCCGAGTTTCTTTTGCTTTATATGGAGCCTCACTGCCCGACATATCTATATCAGATATAACAAACGGAACATTAGACTGCACATTCTTTACCTGATTTTTAGCATGTAAATATTCCTCAAAGGCTTCTTTTACTACATTCTCTGTCTGCCCGACCGATTGAGAATTATCGGTTTTTTGCAGAGCGCTTTTTTGAACAGTCGGCTCCGTTTTAGACTTTTGCCTTTTTAAAGACTTAGGAGTATGCGCTAAATCATCAATAGCTACATCATACTTTTCCGAAAGCTTCTGAAGCATTTTTTCGCTTTCGCTTTTCAAAATATCAGCCACACTCTGTAATTCATACAAAGGTTTAGAATTGGGGTTAACTTCCTTGCCGTCATCGTCTATAATATACGGCAAGCATTTATCGAGTAAGCTTAACTTACTGTTTTGTTCTTCTGTAGCTTCTTGAACAGAAGCTGATTTTTTTTCTGTTTTTTCTGCCTCTGTCGGCTCATTTTGCTGAGGAATTTCCTCTTGCGTTTTTTCTGTTTCCTTTTCCTCTGCTACCGCGCTAATCCTTTTTTTCAAGGATTCGAGCGCCGTTTGACCGTCAAAATGCTCCGATTTTGCCTTTTTTTCCTCTGTTCCCAGAATTTCCTCAGGTGTCAGCATATGCTCAGGAGTAGGCTTAATCTGATTGTCTGAAGCCATAGGTTCGAAAGTAAAGGCGGGCATTTCCTCTTTAAAAATATAATTTTCTTCTTCCTTTTTCTTTGAAAAAAACTTCATTATTTTCTCCTTTTGCGAACTACCTCGTACATAAGCACACCTGCCGCCACCGATGCGTTAAGCGAATTTATCTCACCGCACATCGGTAGGCTAACAATACCGTCACACTTCTTGGCGGTAAGAGTGCCTATTCCTTTTCCTTCATTTCCTATAACTAAAGCGCAGGATGTGTCAAAATCAATACCTGCATAGTCCTCGCCGTCCATATCGGCGCCAAAAACCCACACGCCCTGTTCTTTAAGATAATCTATTGTATTAGGTATATTTGTTACCCTTGCAACCCTCATATATTCAAGGGCACCGCTTGCGCTTTTGGCAACTGTTGCATTAAGGGATGCGCTTCTTCTTTTCGGGATAATTATTCCGTGAACTCCACAAGCCTCTGCTGTACGGATAATCGCGCCTAAATTATGCGGGTCCTCAATTTCGTCACAAACAATTATAAAAGGCTTTTCACCCCTTTGAGCTGCAACCTCAAGAATCTCCTCAGGTGTGGAATAATCCTGAGACGCATACATAACCGCTACACCCTGATGATTTGCTCCGCCGCAGTAATAATCAAGCTTTTGAGGGCTGATTTCCTTTATAAGAATACCTCTTTGCTTGCATTTGGCAATTATAGCCGTTACCGAGCCACCGCTCACACCGTGAGCCACTAAAAGACGGTCAATCTCCCTACCCGAGCGCACAGCCTCAAGCACAGGGTTTCTTCCGCAAATTATATTAGAATTCTGTTGATTTTCTTTGTTCTCCATTTGTTTTAGCGCATCCTTATTTAAACATAATATATATAACTATACATTATAGATTATATCACAACATTTTAAAAAATGGAATAGTAATTTAACTAATAATTAAAATAAAATAACAAATAATATATTTAACCCCAAAAAACAGGAGGAAAATTTATGAAACAAAGGCAAATAATCTCTGTTAAAGGTTTCGAGCTTATGGATTCGAGAAGCAATCCTACGGTTGGTGCAAGGGTTATTCTTGACGACGGAAGTGAAGGCTTTGCACTTTCGCCGTCAGGCGCTTCTACAGGCGAATTCGAGGCGCACGAGTTGCGTGACGGTGATAAATCGCGTTATTGCGGAAAGGGTGTCACCAAAACGGTAGAAAATATAAATGGAGAAATCAGGGAGGCGCTTATCAAGGCGTGCACTACCGACCAACGCGCTATAGACCGTCTTTTAATTGAGCTTGACGGCACCGAAAACAAATCCCGCCTTGGCGCAAACGCTATGCTTGCCGTATCCCTCGCGCTTGCAAAAGCCAACGCTAACTCTGCCAAGCTTCCGTTATACCGTCATCTCGGCGGAATAGGCGGAGTGCGTCTGCCCCGTCCTATGATGAACATTCTAAACGGCGGCGCACACGCTTCAAATAACATTGACATTCAGGAATTTATGATTATCCCCTATACCGCTGTAAGCTTTTCAGAGGGACTTCGTCAGTGCAGTGAGATTTACCACACCTTAGGAGCAATTCTCAAGTCAAAGGGAATGGCATCGGGTGTCGGTGATGAGGGCGGCTTTGCGCCAAATCTCGGCACCGACGAAGAAGCAATAGAGCTTATTGTTGAAGCAATAACCAAATCGGGCTACAGCACAGATGACATTAAGATTGCTCTCGATGTTGCCTCAAGCGAGTGGTACACCGCTGACGGAAGATACCTTCTTCCCAAGCGAAACGAGCACAAAACCGCCGAGGAGCTGATAGAATATTATACCGAGCTGATACGCAAATATCCCATTGTTTCTATTGAAGACGGTGTAGCAGAAAACGATTGGCAGGGTTGGCGAAAGCTTACCGAAGCTTTAGGAGGCAGATTGCAACTTGTGGGCGACGACCTTTTCGTGACCAACACCGCTCGTCTTAAAAAGGGCATTGCAGAAGGTGCAGCAAATTCCATTCTCATTAAACCCAACCAAATCGGTACACTCACCGAAACGCTCGATGTTATTGAGCTTGCTCATAGCAACGGATATAACACTATAATTTCCCACCGTTCAGGAGAAACTGAGGATACCACAATTGCCGACCTTGCGGTTGCAGTAAACTCAGGTCAGATAAAAACAGGCGCCCCCTGCCGAACCGACAGAGTAGCTAAATATAATCGCTTACTTCTTATTGAAAGCGAAATTAATCAATAATACTAAAATGAGTTGTCTCATTATATCATTGCTCGGACAATACAAATCATATACACTTTTTTCAGCTTTTATTTTTTGCAATCACAAAAAGTCAACCGACAAGCTATTCTACGCATATATTTTTATATAAATTCTTTCGGGAGTGATTGTTTTGTTTAAGCTTTTATTTGATTTATTATCGGGAATCTATTATTTTGCCTTGCATGTTACAGGTGCAGGTTCGTTTCCGTCTCCCCTCTCGTCTGCAAAAGAAACCGAGCTTTTTGAAAAAAGCAACAACGGGAATATTGATGCCCGAAACGAGCTCATAGAGCATAACCTGAGACTCGTAGCACATATAGTAAAAAAATACTATGCCACAGGAGCCGAGCAAGACGACCTTATTTCCATAGGCACAATCGGACTCATAAAAGCGGTTTCAACCTTTAAAGCCAACAAGGGAATACGCTTTGCCACCTACGCCGCACGATGTATAGAAAATGTAATACACTCACTGCGTCTACAAATGTTGCAAATCTCATTAAAATATGCGAAATTTACCCCAAAATCGGTCAAAATAGCACTCAACCTGCAACCTTAAGAGACCCGATGTTATCATCCCACTCGCTTTATCACACAAATTCAAACACAACTAATGGTATAAATATGTTTAAGCCACTTTTGCTTTTTCTTTAAAATACGAAGAAAAAACCATACCTTTTTGGAGTGAATATCAAAAAATTATTAGATGACTACAATCTGTCTCTCTATAACGGTCAAGGCAAACAACTTATACCGTAAAAAAGACTACATTCCTATCCTTTTTTGGATAAGCTTGTAGTCTTTTCTATTTGGACTGTTTTTTTACAACTCCGTTTTAAAATGTGAAAAGAAAATTTTTATGTAATTATCTCTGCACTCTGCCACTTCCGTCGCCACCGGCAAGCTTTTCAACTTCGGAAACGCTTACGCGGTTATAGTCACCCTCTACTGTGTGCTTTAAGGCTGACGCGGCTACTGCGAACTCGATAGCCTCTTTTGAAGATTTACCGCTAAGAATCGAATAAATCAGTCCTCCGCCGAAGGAATCACCGCCACCAACGCGGTCAACTATATGCAGATGATACGATTTTGAGAAATAATAATCCTCACCGTCATAAAGCATACCTGCCCAGTCGTTATCGTTAGCAGAAATTGAGGTCCTGAGTGTTATTGCAACCTTTTCGAAACCGAATTTGTCGGCAAGCTGTTTTGCAACACTCTTGTATCCCTCGTGGTTGAGTTTACCGCCGTAAATATCGCTGCCCTCAGCCTCAATACCGAATACATCCTTTGCATCTTCTTCGTTAGAAATGCAGACATCAACATATTTGCATAACCATCAACGTATACAACTTAAAACAAAACTGACTCCCCTTGAAAAGAGAAGTCAGCATACTACTTAAAATTTAATTTTAGCTACCATAGAGCACTTTTTTGTACTGTCCGCACAAATTGGAGCAGTCCAGTAAGCGTCACCTCTTTTTTTGTTTCTAAAAACCTATTGCAAGCAAACGAATGTTCTGCTATAATAAACCTACCGAAAGCAGATTGTCAGAGTTCAAAAAGGGCGAAGACATGATACGATAGACATGTATGCACCTGTTGGACAGGTCAGATATGTATAGTTAAAATTGAATACGGCATCAAGACGGTAAGGCTGAGGTGAAACAGACTACGTAAATCCTTATCAGGTCACTTGCTTAGAACACTTCGGATGGTTTAGCCAGACTTGCTTAACGCAGACATGAGAGGCCACCGACAAGACAGATAGGCTTATTATAGCTTATTTGTTTTGCCGGTGGCCTTTTTGTTTTCGGCAAAGACAAACCGAATAATTAAATGCTTCCGGCTGAGAAATCAGAAAGGAAGCATTTTTTATGTTAAGTAAGTGGCAAACATATATAGCTCGCTATCCCTAATCTCCGAATTTTTGATTTAACCCAAAAATTCAAACTTTAAGGAGATTATACGATGGCAAGAAATTATAAACATTCAGATTACGCTAAAACCAAATACAGCAGCAACATAGTGTATGCAGGTTCAAATGAAAACGTGGAAATTACATTGGAACAGTTTCTCAGAGAAAACCCCGAAATGACCGAGGAAGATTTTAAATATTGGAAGAATTGGTCAGATGAAGATTATTGTATCACTGATCGGAAAGATTCCATTGAAGCTAAACACACTGTGTCCATTCATTCAATAGAAGCAACCGAGCTGGTAAGCGTTCCTTCTGCTGAAGATATCGTAATTGAAAAGCTGAGTCGTGAAAATGAAAGAATTTATACGATGCAAGATGCCGAAATGGTTCTTTCAAAACTCACGGACATTCAGAGAAGAAGATATTTATTATACGAAGTTTGTGGTTTATCTACCCCTCAAATTGCTCTAAGTGAAGGAGTTAATCAAAACGCGGTTTGGGAAAGTATTAC
>JAZSHV010000040.1:0-41168 GCA_045533475.1 Acutalibacteraceae bacterium
GCAGCAGCATCGAAATCGCTTTCGTCAGCCGCCCAGGGGAAGCGCACGATTACCTGATGGTTATCAGCATCGGTGTAAACCTCATAGTCGGTGATGTTGTTGTTTACAAGACGGGTTTCGATAATGGCTTTTGCAGAATCCATATCTTCATCTGTAATGTCAACATCGGCCTTGTCGGGTGAGAAAACGGCTTCAACACCGCCGCGGATATCGATACCCCAGCGGATATCACCTGTACCCTTTACATAAATGTTTCTGGTATCGCCGTAGTAGTTTTCTACACCGAAAAAGGCTGTATATGTAAGAGCCAGAATCAGAAGGAAAACTACAAAAAATACCGGCTTGCCTGTTCTTTTGGACTTCATTGGCAAATCCTCCAATTTTGTGGTTTCTTTGGCTTTTGCCCTCTTTTTGCCAAAAAAGGGACTTATAAGCGTAACTATACGCAAATCTCTTTGTATTATACACAAAAATCTATATAAAGTCAATGCCGGTTTGTTAGAAAAGCGGCATATGACCTTATAACTTTTTTACAAAATATTTTAAATTATGCTAAAAAGACGCGAGAATCTTCTCAAGGGTAGCATATTTAACTGTCACACAAAGCACCTCTGCCGCCTTTTTAATTTCTTCTACCGAGGGGTACGAGGGTGCAATTCGTATGTTAGAATCATCGGGGTCCTTACCGTAAGGATAGGTGGCGCCTGCGGGAGTGAGTATCATACCAGCGTTGGCACAAAGCTCCTCGACGCGAGAAGCGCAGCCGTGGGAAACATAAAGACTTATAAAATATCCGCCCTTAGGATTGGTCCAACGGGCAATTGCCTTGTCACCAAGCTGATTTTCAAGTTCGTTAAGCACTGCCTCAAACTTAGGTCTGAGTATATCGGCGTGTTTTTTCATATGCGCCT
This sequence comes from Acutalibacteraceae bacterium, assembly GCA_045533475.1. GTDB lineage: Bacteria > Bacillota > Clostridia > Oscillospirales > Acutalibacteraceae > UBA737. The sequence continues at coordinate 912 of JAZSHV010000040.1, forward strand.
TTACATCTGAAAGATTACGGAAGTTTCTTGCGTGGCGGAGCTGATTGAGTTTATCAGGACCAATTGTCTGATACTTCATTCTACCCTTAAGCAGAGCTACATTATTAGGACTTGCCGCCTCTGCCGCAACACCTGCACCGGGGAAGGTAATCTTTGAGGTAGATGTAAATATAATAGGAAGGTCGGGATTACCTGCCTTGACGCACTCTGTATATATATTGAGTAGCTTATCGCCCTCGTCGTAAATGTCGTGAACAACATAGGCGTTATCCCAAAAAATTCTGAAGTCGCCTGCCGCCGGCTTTAGCCTTGCCATTCTTCTTACGACCTCATCGCTATAGGTGATACCCTCAGGGTTTGAATATTTGGGAACACACCAGATTCCCTTAACCGAGGAATCCTTTACAAGCTCCTCAACAACAGACATATCAGGACCGTCTGAGGTGGTGGGAACCGAAATCAGCTCAAAGCCGAAGTATTCGGTAATTGCAAAGTGACGGTCGTATCCGGGGACGGGACAAAGAAACTTAAGTCCCTCCTGCTTAGCCCAAGGCTTGCCGCCCATACCATGAGTCATTGCCTGAGCAATGGTATCAAACATCATATTAAGCGAGGAATTTCCCCCAACGATAATCTGGTCAGGCTCAAGCTCAAGTATCTCTGCAAAGAGATTTTTAAGCTCGCTAAGACCGTCAAGACCGCCGTAATTACGGCAATCTATACCGCTTATATTTTTAAAGCCGGTATCATTACCAACAAGGTCAAACATCTTTTCGCTTAAATCCATATTGTCAAAACCGGGCTTGCCGCGTGACATATCAAGTGAAAGGTGCAAAGAGCGCAATCTTTCATACTCTGCGCGCACCTCGGCAAATTCCTTTACAAGCTCCTCGCCTGTCATTTTAAAATATTCGGACATACAAAAGGCCTCCAATAAATAAAACTAAGACTTGTAATCAAGCTGACAAATCTCACAGTTTACATATTAAAATTATATTATAAATATTTTTCCCGTAACTGTCAACATTTTTAGCACAAAAAGTTGATGTTTTTTTGCGTTACTACAAAAACACTTATTATTATATGGAGGACGCAGAGGAAAAGTACCTCTTTCATTGGATTAGCGGTGTTTTAGTGAAATGTGCACAAAAATGTCGAAAATACAATCTTTTTGTTTGCAAAATCGTTTTATTTATGCTACAATCGACCTTGTGAGTGTGTATCACAAAAAATATGTATAAAGAGGGGTTTTTATGGAAAACAAATTGGTTTATGACATTCATGACAAGCCGAAGTTCGGCGCACTGCTTATTTTTGCATTACAGCAGGTGCTCGCTATATTAGCGGCTACAATTGCGGTTCCGACTATTATCGGTCTTCCCACTCAGATTCCGTCGGCTATTCTCGGCGCAGGTATCGGCACACTTGTTTATCAGCTTTTCACAAAATTTAAGAGTCCCGTATTTCTCGGCAGCTCATTCGCTTTCTTAAGCTCACTCGGTGTTGCCGTAGCTTACGGTTATTGCGGAATTATTTTGGGCTCGGTTATTGCAGGTCTTGTTTATGTGGTTATCGCGACGATTATCCACTTTACAGGCACAGATTGGGTGGATAAGCTTATGCCTCCCGTTATTATCGGACCTACGGTTTCGCTAATCGGTCTTTTGCTTGCAGTTAACGCTATGGGCGATATGGTTAAGGCTAATTCTTCAAAGATTTACGGCAGCTACAATCTTGTTGCTCTCCTTTGCGGATTTATTGCTTTCCTTACAATTATTGTTTGCTCTACACAGAAGAAATATAAAATGGCTCGCCTTATTCCCTTTATCTTGGGTATAGCCGCAGGCTATGCTGCCGCCGCAATTTTTACAGTTATAGGAACTGCGGCTAAAATTGATTATCTTATGATTTTAAATTTCCAGCCTGTTGTTGATAACTTTATTGCGGCAGACGGCTCGTTTAAGGGTATTTCCGCGATTATTGATTATCCTCATTTTGCGGTTTTAGGCGCTGTTAAGGAGCTAATAAGCGGTGAAATGTCGGCAGAAATTCTTGCCGCAAACGGGGGCGCAAAGCTTCTTAATGCCGGCGGTATAGTTGAGGTTGTAATCGCTTTCCTGCCTGTTGCTTTGGTTGTATTTGCCGAGCATATTGCCGACCATAAGAATCTTTCTTCTATAATCGACCGCGACCTTATTAAGGATCCCGGTCTTAAGAGAACACTTTTGGGTGACGGTGTAGGTTCTATAGCAGGTACGGTTTTCGGTATTTGTCCGAACACCACCTACGGCGAGTCGGTTGGCTGTGTTGCCATCACAAGAAACGCATCTGTTGCAACCATCACAACAACTGCATTTATGTGTATAATTCTTTCCTTTATCAGTCCTATTATGGTAATCTTGCAGACCATTCCGTCCTGCGTAATGGGCGGCGTTTGCCTCACACTTTACGGATTTATTGCGGTTTCAGGTCTTAAGATGTTTAAAAATCTCGATTTGGAGGATAATAAGAATCTGTTCGTTGTTGCGGCAATCCTTATTTCAGGTATCGGCGGTCTTTCAATTCAGATTCCTTATGCTTTTGCAGACGACGGCGCAATCACCAGCATCATTAAGATTACACCTATAGCAACAGCGCTTATCGTTGGTATAATCACAAACGCAATTCTCACCAAGGTTCAAAAGAATTCAGACAAATAATTATTTCGGAGGCAAGGCTTCAATGAAGAATTACGATAATGTTGTAATTTTTAACCACCCGCTTATCAATCATAAAATCGCTATTTTGCGCGATGAAACCACAAGTATGAAGGAGTTTCGCGAGCTGATAGAGGAAATCACCACGCTTATGACCTTTGAGTGTCTTAAGGAGGGTGTGCCCACTACCGAGAAAGAGGTAAAAACTCCGCTTGAGGTTTGCACGCAGAGAGTGGTAAAGGATAACGCAATAGTTATTGTTCCTATTTTGAGAGCAGGTCTCGGAATGGTAAACGGTATCCATGTGCTTTTCCCATCGGCAAGGGTTGGTCATATCGGTATGTACCGCAATGAGGAAACACTTCAGCCCTGTGAATACTACTGTAAGCTGCCTGACGGTATTGAGGACAAGCTCGTTCTGCTGGTAGACCCGATGCTTGCAACAGGCGGAAGTGCGTGCGATGCCATTGCCTCACTCAAAAAGCGCGGATGCAAAAACATAAAGTTTATGGCAGTTATCGGCGCGCCTGAGGGTGTAAGCAAGGTGGCAGAGGCTCACCCCGATGTTAGTATTTATGTTTCCACCTTGGATAGATGTCTTAACGAAAACGGTTATATTCTGCCGGGACTCGGAGATGCAGGCGACCGACTTTTCGGTACAAAATAGATTTTAAAAAGGAATAATTTAAGTAAAAAACCATTCTGCTTGGCGGTTTATACCTATAAGCTGAATGGTTTTTGTTCAGAAAAACATAAAATTATGTTATAAATATAAAAAAATTATTATTTATTCCAAAACGGCGGAGTGTTATACTATATATTAAGATGGTGTAGTTCGTTTTAAATTTTTAATACTTTAAACTGCCAATTTTTCGGGAGGGCAAGCTTAATGAAAAAGGATTTTATAAAGTGTGTTTCGCTTTTTTAAGTATAATACTGTTAGTATCTGCCGTGGCGGTTAATTGCAGTGCGCAGGAGTCTGAAAAAACGGCTCAGAGCATACAGAATACTCAGCCGTCCAAGAACGCAACGGATTATATCGATTATATTGATAATATTGAAACAGAGAGCTTGGCGTCACAAAGCTATATAAAATCGGCTTCGCAGTATTCGGCTGTTTATCCGAGTGAAGCATTTGAATGCATCTCCCTTTATGAGGGCAGAAAAAATGCCGTTTTGTGCGAGAAAAAGGCAGAGCGCTTGGACTACATATTTGATATAACCGAGAGCGGATTTTATTCACTCAAAATTGCTTTTTATCCCCTTAATCTTGATAGCAAAAAGGAAGAATTTTCTCTGCTGATTAATGACAAGGTACCTTTTTCGCAGGCTGAATCCTTGTTTTTAAACTATACCTTTGTTCCCGAAAAGGATAATTGGATTACTAATGACAGTGGCGATGAATATGCCCCCTCACGCGTAATTAACCAGAAATGGACCGACTGTGTAATTACCAATCCCGACCACGATAACGACGGTGCAATGAAATTCTGGTTGGAAAAGGGCTCAAATAAAATATCTGTTGTTTTATCAAAAAAGAGCAACTTTGTTTTAGGCGATATATCCTTAGAGGCAGTAACCGAGCTTGTAAGCTATAAGGATTATATCGGCAATAACACTCAGTCCGCAGGGGACGAATGTATTTATACCGAGGCCGAAAATGTGATTTTGCAATCGGATTCGACTGTTATCCCCGTAAGTGAGCAGACCGACCCGCTTTGCTCGCCTTACAGTGTGATGAATCTGAAGATTAATACTATCGGCGCATCGTGGGCTAAGCACGGTCAATGGCTTGAGTGGGAAATAGATGTTAAAGAGACCGGCTGGTACAATCTTTCGGTAAGATATAAGCAGAATAGCTTTAAGGGGCTGAATATCAAGCGCTCTATTTCAATAGACGGCGAAATCCCTTTTGCGGAAGCATCGGTGCTTTCATTCCCCTACACCTCATCGTGGAGGCTGAAAACCGTTTCTGATGAGAGCGGAACACCATATAGCTTTTATCTTGAAGAGGGCAAGCACACCATTCGTATGGAATCGGTTATGGGCGAGCTTGCCGACATTATAAAGACAATAGACGATGTAGTTTACGATATGAATGCCGCCTACCGCTCGGTTGTTATGATAACCTCAAATACGGCAGATAAATACCGAGACTATCAGATAGAAAAGGAATTACCCGAGCTTGTAGATGAAATCGGCAGATGTGCCGATATGCTTGAGGAATGTAATTCCAAGGTTGAAAGGTTAGCCAACGGAAGCTCGGCGGACAGCGCTATTCTTGTTACGACCGCGGTACAGCTTCGCAGTATGGTTGAGGACCCTGAGACTATTCCCTACAGACTTTCTTCTTGGGAAAGCAATATCGGAAGTGTTTCCTCTTGGGCATTAAGCATAAGAGAGCAACCGCTTCAGATGGACTATTTCATTTTCACAGGCAAGGATTATGAGCTTCCAAAAGAAAAGGCAGGCTTTTTCGAGAAAACCGTACACTCGATAAAGAGATTTTTTGTATCATTTATAAAGGATTACAGCGATGTGGACGGCTCGAATGATAAGGACGGAGTTTCGCTCACCGTATGGGTGGGAACAGGACGCGACCAAGCCGAGGTTTTATGGCAGATGACCGACGAGCTGTTCACTCCCGAAACCGGTATACGCGTTAAGGTTAAGCTGGTAAGCGCAACTAAGATAGAGGCGTTTTTGTCAGGTCAGGCTCCCGACTATGTATATTCTACATATCAGGATTATCCGCTCCGTGCGGCAAAGGGACTTACTATGCCTATAGATAAGTACATTCAGGAGCACCCCGGTCAGAGTAACGCACTTATGAATAATAACTGCTCTTACAACGGTGAGAGATATTGCGTTATCATCGAGACTCCGATAACTGTGTTGTATTACAATACCGCACTTTTTGAGAGGGTTGGCGAAAAAACACCTGACCAGTATTTGGCTGAGGGCAATTGGACTTGGGCTACACTTCGTAAGGTTGCAAAGAAGCTTACCGATGCTCAGAACGGAATTTACGGCTTTGCTACCGATGCGGACTACTATTTCTCACTTTGTATGGGCGAGGATGTAATTAAGTTTGAAAAGGGCGTTGCAAAGCTAAACCTTAAGGGCAATCAGGAATATATGGATGCTCACCAGATTCTTGTTGATATGATTAATGTTGATAAGTCTACCGTTCCAACCCACTGGGTAGCTCACACAGAGTTTGCTAAGGGAACTGTTGGTATGGCATTTACAAGCCTTAGCCACCACACCTTCTTTGACAATGCAAATATGAAGACCTACGACTTTACACTTATGGCAAAGGCATCTGCTGATGCAGATTATTATTCTACAGTAGGCGGTGTAAACGGCGGTTTCGGTATTGCAAGAGGCTCTAAGAACATTGAGGGCGGTATGGCATTCGGTGAGCAGTATCTTAATACTGCAATTGCAAACGGCGGAAATCAGACTAAGTGGCCTAAGGCTTTCAATCTTGTAAAGCAGTACAATGTTAAGAAGATTGTTCCGTGGTTCTATGGCTTCGGTCTTGAGAGCCTTTATTTCCAAGACCTATGCGGTTGGATTAGAACAGGCACTAAGGATATAAACACTCTCATTGAAGAGAATGCTCCGTTGCTTGAAGCAAAGCTTAAGGAATATCAATAATATAATTCGATATAATTTTTCTAATTATAACAATAAAAAGGACCTGCCTCACTAAAGGTAATTTGCACAATCCTCACCTTCCTCGTCAGAGGGAGGCGACGGTGATGCTGAGCTTTACTGTTTTGTGCATTTAAACCTTAATGAGACAGGTCCTCTTAATATATAAAATTATTTTAAGTGAAAAAGCCACAAAGGATAAATCCTCTGTGGCAGTTTTTAGTTATTCTGTAAATTTAAGAATTATTCTGAATATACTCGGTAAGGTCGCCGATTGTTTTAATGTTTTCGATTTCTTCGTCAGGTACTTCTACGCTAAATTCGTCCTCAATAGACATAAGTAATTCAACAACATCAAGACTGTCTGCACCCAAATCGCGGGCAATATCAGTGTCCATAGTCATACTGTCAATGTCAGCATCAAGCTGTTCGGCCAGAATTTCTTTAATCTTTTCAAAAATCATAAATTTTCCTCCTGAGAAATTGACCTTTAGGTCAGGTACTATTCAAATAATATGTCTATTTTATCTATTTGTCAATATATTTTTTGAAATTTTTTATACTTTCCAAAAAAATCAAAAATATAAATAAATTTATTTATAAAAATCTTGCAAATTGTCGCGGTTTAATTTATAATAAATAAGATTAAAATTATTTAGCATTTTTATTTTTTTATTCGAAAGGTGGGAATGGGTGTAATTATTCACCCCCGTAAAATGGCCAAAGAAAAGCTTGTTAAAGCAATAACCTCTATGGATGAGGATTTCGCTAAATGGTATACCGATGTCTGCATTAAGGCAGAGCTTGTAGATTATGCCTCGGTAAAGGGCTGTATGATAATTCGTCCTTACGGCTACGCTATATGGGAAAATATTCAGCGTCAGATGGATGACCGCTTTAAGAAAACAGGTCACGAAAATGTTTATATGCCTCTGTTTATCCCCGAAAGCCTGCTTCAGAAGGAAAAGGACCACGTTGAGGGCTTCGCTCCTGAGGTTGCTTGGGTGACACACGGCGGTGAGGAGAAGTTGGAGGAAAGAATGTGTGTGCGCCCAACCTCTGAGACTCTTTTCTGCGACCATTTCAAAAATATCGTTCATTCTTACAGAGATTTGCCAAAGCTCTATAACCAATGGTGTAATGTAGTGCGCTGGGAAAAAACCACCCGTCCGTTCCTGCGTTCGCGCGAATTTCTCTGGCAGGAAGGACACACCCTCCACGCTACCGCCGAGGAGGCACAGGCAGAGACTATACAGATGCTTAATGTATATGCCGAGTTTTGTGAGAATGTGCTTGCAATGCCGGTTGTTAAAGGACAAAAGACCGAGAAGGAGCGTTTTGCAGGTGCAGAGGCTACTTATACTATCGAGGCTCTTATGCACGACGGTAAGGCTTTACAGAGCGGTACCTCGCACTATTTCGGTGACGGCTTTGCAAAGGCTTTTGAGATTGAATATACCGATAAGAATAATAATACCGTCCATCCGTTCCAGACCTCTTGGGGAACTACAACCCGTCTTATCGGAGCTGTGATTATGACTCACGGTGACGATAGCGGTCTTGTATTACCGCCTGCTATAGCACCTATTCAGGCTGTTGTAATTCCGATTGCAACCCATAAAGAGGGTGTTCTCGAAAAGGCAAACGAGGTTTATGAGCGCATAGCAAAGGTTTGCCGTGCGAAGATTGACGACCGCGACCAGTCACCCGGTTGGAAGTTCTCAGAGTATGAGATGAAGGGTGTACCGGTTCGTATCGAGCTTGGTCCTAAGGATATTGAAAACAACTGCTGTGTGGTTGTACGCAGAGATAACGGTGAAAAAACGGTTGTTTCGCTTGATGAGCTTGAAGCAAAGCTTCCTGAGATTTTACAGGCTGTGCACGACGGTCTTTACAAGAAAGCGCTTGAGCGCAGAAGCGTAATGACCTATGATGCAAAGAATCTTGACAAAATGAAAGAAATTGCGGATAATAAGCCTGGTTTTATCCGCGCTATGTGGTGCGGTGACCGCGAGTGCGAGGATAAATTGAAGGAGGTTGCAGGCGTAACCTCACGCTGTATTCCGTTTGAGCAGGAGACTATTGACGGTAAGTGCGTATGCTGTGGCAAGGAAGCAAAGCATATGCTTTACTGGGGCAAGGCTTATTAATATTTAAGTATTTAATAAAAAATGGGGCTGTAAAAAAACAGTCCCATTTTTTTAAATTAATAATTCTCTTTTCTAACCTCAAAAAAGCTCTGGGGATGTGCGCAAACGGGGCAAAGCTCCGGAGCCTTTTTACCAACCACAAGATGTCCGCAATTACGGCATTCCCACATAGTCTCCTCCGACTTTTCAAACACCTTTTGCATTTCAACATTATTAAGAAGCTTGAGGTATCTTTCCTCGTGAGATTTTTCTATCTGAGCTACGAGTCTGAACTTAGCGGCAAGCTCGGTAAAGCCCTCCTCCTCAGCCTCCTTGGCAAAGGTTGCGTACATATCGGTCCACTCGTAATTCTCGCCCTCGGCAGCCGCCTTAAGGTTAGCTGCGGTATTTCCTAAACCGCCAAGCTCCTTGAACCACATCTTAGCGTGCTCCTTTTCGTTGTTAGCAGTGTCAAGAAAAATTGCTGAAAGCTGCTCAAAGCCTTCCTTTTTTGCCACAGACGCAAAGTAAGTGTACTTATTTCTTGCCTGACTCTCGCCTGCAAAGGCTGCCATTAAATTTTTTTCGGTTTTGCTACCCTTTAATTCCATTTAAAACACCTCTGTTATATATTTACCGTAAAAACGGCATTAAACTATTTTAAGAAGCCGTTTACAATCTGCTCCTCGGCTTCCTGCTCGGTAAGTCCTAAGGTCATAAGCTTAGTGAGCTGCTCGCCCGCAATCTTTCCGATTGCCGCCTCGTGAATAAGCGACGCATCGATATGGTTTGCGGTTATCTCAGGAATAGCAGACACCTTTGCCTCGTCCATAATAATAGCGTCACACTCGGTATGACCAGAACAAACATTGTTGCCGTTTATTCTCGAAAGGAAAAGCTGATAAGAATTATCCTTTGCAACCGAACGCGAAACTACGTTAGCACTTGAGTTTTCACCGTCAAGGTCAACCGTAAAGTCGGTTTCAGCCTTTTGTACGCCGTGAGTCATAAGCTTTTCCTTAATTATAAGCGTGGCATTGTCCGAAAGTCTTGCGCGGGTGGTTCTCTTTGTAGAGTCAATACCCTCAATCTGAGTGGTCTCCATCTCCATATAACCGCCCTCTGCTATGTTTATAACGGTGGTGGGGTTCATATTGCTTTCGCCTGTACCCTCGCCCTTGCCGTAATGACGCTCGACATACCTTACCTTTGCGTTTTTACCCACAAAGAAGCTGTGTATACCGTCGTGACGGGATTCTTCGTCACCGCAGTTGTGAATTCCACAGCCTGCAACTATCTCAACATCGGCGCCCTCACCTATAATAAAGTCGTTATAAACAAGCTCGCTAAGACCTGTCTCACTGATTATTACAGGTATATGCACCTTTTCACCCTTAGTGTTGGGCTTTATTATAATATCAATACCCGATTTGTCCTCTTTTGTTTTAATATCTATGTTCTCAGTCACCTGACGCTCGGCAAGCGCGCCGTTTGAGCGTATGTTATATGCGCCGTCGGGAGTGCCCTCCATATCGGCAATAATTTTCAAAAGCTCAAGCTCTGTATTGTTCATAGCTTACACCTCTAACTTACTGCAAGCGGCATTGGCAGTTCCCAATAAATCGGGGAGTATATCCTGCTTGGCGCCCTCGCTTTTAATGCTTCCTGCAGAAACCACAATAATTTTGTCTGCAATATTGAGTATTCTTTCCTGATGGGAGATAATAATAATTGAACCTCCGAGTCTGTCGTGCATCTTTTCAAACACCTTAATAAGACTGTTAAAGCTCCATAAATCTATGCCTGCCTCGGGCTCGTCAAACAGCGATACCTTTGTACCACGTGCAAGCACGGTGGCAATTTCAATTCTTTTAAGCTCGCCGCCCGAAAGAGAGGCATTTACCTCGCGGTTTATATAATCCCTCGCGCAAAGCCCCACCTGAGAAAGATAATCACAGGCTTCGTTTATACCAATTTTCTTACCTGACGCAAGGCTTATAAGGTCGTGAACGGTGATACCTTTAAAGCGGACAGGCTGCTGAAAAGCAAAGCTAATGCCCTTACGGGCGCGCTCGGTTATAGAAAGACCTGTTATATCCTCGCCGTCAAGCAAAATCTGACCTGAGGTGGGGGTGATAATTCCCGAAATTATCTTCGCAAGGGTGGATTTACCGCCGCCGTTTGGTCCCGTTATAACCACAAAGCCGTCATCAATTTTTAAATTTATATTTTTAAGTATTTCCTTTTCGCCGTTTTCGCTTTCGGCACTGAAGGAAATATTCCTTAATTCCAACATTTTTTTAACCCGTCCTTTTTAATATAATCTTTATAAGACATATCTTACTATATAATACCCATTTTTTGTGAAAAAATCAACAATTACTTATTTTTTTGGGGTAAATTTTAAATTTTTCCAAAAATATATTATATTGGGGTGGAAATTTTCTTAAAAATATAGTACAATAAATATAAATAACCTTAAAGGAGTGTTTTTATGAAAAAGAAAAGCATAATAATATTAGCTGTTGTTGCTGTAATGGTAATTCTTGTAATATCAGTAATAGGCTCGCTTGTGGGCGCATATAACGATTTTGTTGAGGACCGCGAGGAGCTTAATGCCGCTCAGGCTGAGATAGATTCTCAGGTTTTGCGCCGCGCAGACCTTATTCCTAACTTTGTTTCTACCGTAAAGGGATACTCTGACTATGAGCAGGAAACCTATACCGCTGTTACTAACGCACGCGCGGCATATTTGCAGTCAAACAGTACCTCCGCCGGGGCACAGGCTTCCCAAGAGCTCGACCGCGCTATTGACATTTGGGTTAACGCCGTAACCGAGGCATATCCTGAGCTTAAGGCAAACGAGCAGTATATCGCCTTGCAGGATGAGCTTGCTGGCACAGAAAACCGCATTGCAATTGCACGCAGAGACTATAATGAGGAAGCAAGAGAATACAATACCGAGATTAAAAAATTCCCCAACAGTTTGCTTGCAAGGCTTTTCGGCTTTGAGGAGGCTACCTATTTCGAGGTTGACAGTAGCGCTCAGAGTGTACCTCAGGTGAGCTTCGACTAAGCTTATGAAAAGATTACTAAGTATTGCGGCGATTATCACATTATTATTCTGTACTTGCGGCTGCGATTCTCAAGATGACGGATTTATAAAGCCTACAGAGGAATTTTACGTTAATGATTTTGCCGATATAATTGACGATTCTGCCGAAAGTGAAATGCTTTCGCGCTCGGTTACGCTTGCGCAAAAAACTACGGCACAGGTGGTTACGGTCACAGTTGAATCGCTTGACGGCGTCGCTCCTGAGGAATACGCTTTACAGATAGGCAGAGAATGGGGAGTTGGCGACGACGAGGCAGATAACGGCATTGTGATATTGCTGTCCGAAAGCGACCGCGAAATATATATAGCGGTGGGCTACGGTCTTGAGGGCGCGCTGCCTGACGGTAAGACGGGCAGAATTATCGACCGCTACGGTCTTGATTATCTTAAAAACGACGATTTTTCTACAGGCTTGCTTGAAATTTCAAAGGCAGTTGTAAACGAGGTATACATTGAAAACGGCTTAGAGCCTGAGGTCGGCTACACACCGATTGACAGTATTATAGATATTCAGCCGATTGAGGAGCACGGCGGCTCGGTTGCCGTTTCTTGGGTTGGAATGATTATCATAATCATTATTATTTTAATATTACCGCGCCGCAGAAGAGGCTTCTTTTGGTTTGGCGGTCCGCCAATGGGCGGTTTTTATGGCGGTTCAGGTAGTTTCTCAGGTCGAAGCTCAGGCGGCTTCGGCGGTTTTTCAGGCGGTGGCGGCTCCTTTGGCGGAGGCGGCGCAGGCAGGAGATTTTAAATTTTTAATTACAGGAGAGCAATATGTCTCAGGATTTCAACAGGGGCTATGAGGATTACTTCAAGGCTTTAGAGCAACAACTTAATAAGAAAAACAATCCCCTGCCCGCAAAAACGGCAGTACCTGAGCATAACGCTTCGGTAAAACCAAAAAAGAAAAAGGGCGTTTATAAGGTTATAAGGCTTAGAAAATCAGTAGTTGCAGTTTTTTTATGTGTTCTGCTTACTGTTTGCGGAAGCCTTGTAATTACGGGGCTTAAAAAGCCTGACACCGAGGCGGATACACCCAAATCGGATGTTGAAAAAACCGAAAGCGGTGTTAAAGAAGAAAAAAAGCAGAAAATTGTATATGAATTTACAGAAGAAACCGTAGACCTTCCTATAGCTAACGATGCAAAAAATGCTATTATCGTCCGAAAGTCGGATAATACTGTAGTAGCCTCACGCGAGGCTCACACAAGGGCGTATCCCGCATCAACCACAAAGATAATGACCCTGCTCGTTGCGGCAGAAAACATCGACGACCTTAACGACACCTTTACTATGACGCTTGCCGTAACCGACCCGCTTTATGTAGCGAAGGCTTCGGTTGCAGGCTTTTTAAATAACGAGGTTGTAACAATGACCGATATGCTTTACGGAACAATTCTTCCGTCGGGGGCAGATGCGGCAATGGGACTTGCGATAAAGATTGCAGGCGGTGAGGACGGCTTTGTTGAGCTTATGAATAAAAAGGTAAAAGAATTAGGTCTTAAAAACACCCATTTTGACAATGTTACGGGACTTCACAGCGAGCAAAACTACTCAACAGCATACGATATGGCGGTAATCCTTGATGCGGCATTGCAAAACGAGCTTTGCAAAAAGGTATTATCGACCTATCAGCACACCACCGCGGTAACGGCTCAGCACCCTGAGGGTATTCTGCTTTCGAGCACGCTTTTTAACTATATGTACGGAACCGAGCCTGTTACCGCTACTATTTTAGGTGGTAAGACGGGTTTTGTAAATGAGTCGGGATATTGTATTGCCTCCTACGGAGCGGCAAACGAAACCGGTACCGAATATATTGTTGTAACACTTGGAAATTCCGCCCGCTGGCCTGCCTTTTACGGACAAATCGACCTTTATAAGGAATTTGCTAAATAATAGAATTTGTTAATAATAAAACTAAAAAGGGGCTGTAAAAAACAGCCCCTCAGTCTGTCGAAAAAGTCCGGTTTTAGGTCGGTGCTCGTAAAACAGTTAATCCTCCCTGCGAGATTTCTCGCAGGGAGGATTTTGACTTATTGTTTTGAAACAGCAGCAGCCAAGGCTCCCTCTGACGAGGGAGCTGTCACCGAAGGTGACTGAGGGAGAGAATTTTGCACCAAACGATCAACATACTCGCATACACCGCGGAAATTTCGGTCAATATCCAAGTTGCAAATCCTTACTACCGTTAGGTTCATAGCGCTTAAATCATTGGTCCGTTGTTCATCTTTTATTCTCTGTTCCGTCGTATAGTGCCCGCCGCCATCAAGCTCAAGGATCAACCTCGCCTTGGCGCAATAAAAATCTGCGATATAGTTTCCAATCGCTTTTTGCCTTTGAAAACGCACCGGATAGTTGCGTAAAAAATCATGCCACAGTTTCCGCTCCCAAGGGGTCATATTTTTTCTCAATGCTTTTGCCAAAGGGATATTCTCTCTGTTATAGTCTTTCATTTTCTCTCCCTCCGTCAAAAATCAAAGATTTTTGCCACCTCCCTCGTCAGAGGGAGGCTTTGATACAGTACAAAACCACACAATACGCACTACACCGAACGGTGTATAGAAGTGCGCCCTTTAGCTGGTTGGTACATTGGAATATTTAAGCTCTTGGCCACTTTTCATACCACTTTTTCAAATCCTCATACCTGCCTTTAAAGTGATAAGAACGACCATTCTTATTGAGTCCTATGTTTGAAAGCCCCAATTTTTCTAATATACCAATAGACTTTTCGTTATTTATGTTTGCATAAGCTTCAACAAATTTAATATCTGCTTTTATATTTGAAAATACGAAGCCATACAACTCTCTGAAAATACTTTTACCTTGATACTCAGGTTTGAATTGTATCTCTTCCATCATCAATGTATCTGTATTCGTGTAGTACTGAAAGAAGCCAATTATTTTATCGTTATCCTTTATTAGAATTATCTGCCTTTCTTCTCTCTGCAAACCACTGCTCACAGCGTCGTGCCAATACTTATAATCATCTTCTCTGCTGTTTCCCGTAGGAGCTATAACAATCATATTGTCCGCAAGGATATTAAAAATTTCGTTTGATATAACTGAAAACTCCAATTTGTTTAAGTAATCAAAAGCAATCATAAGTTTAATCTCCTTTTTCGCCCTTAATGCAACGTGAGTTCGATGGAAAGATAAAGGATACTCCCGGCAGTATGATCTGCCGGGAGCGAAACTGTTTTACGAGCACCCGCCATTCACTGGGCTTTTTCTGCATTTTGTGATATAATAAAGTTGGTGATAAAAATCATAGTAAAAGACAGAATACGCAGAGACCAACTTGAAATGTTCAGCATAGAAGATTTTGTGCCTGCAGACCATTTATTAAGAAAAATAGATAGCGCCGTAGATTTTATACATATATACGACTTGGTTGAATATTTATACATCAAAATTTATTTGGCAAGGATTTGTAGGCGGGATATTATTATATTATTATATTCATCTAAGTTGTCAAGTTGCTTTTCCTTTTTTTGTGCAGAAACAAGAGCAGAGACTATATCCTCAGTACCCTTAAGTTGAGGATTATATTTTTCGAGCCGCTTTGCAAAAATGAGCTCGAGACCAAGTGCTTTGGCTTCCCATAGTACCATTCCCTGTCCCTCATATCGGGATTCAAGGCAAAAAACATCCATTTGCTTTATAACAGGGAAAGGGTTAGGCAGATTGCCCGTAAAATGAACTATTTTATCAATGCCAAGCTCTATGCTTTGGTTTACAAGAGAATCTTTGTCGGGACCGTCGCCAATAATATAGCAAGCAATATCCTTTCTTTTGTCATAAACCTCACTTATACTTTTAAGCATAAGGTCGTAACCCTTTTGATGACAAAGTCTGCCAACCGAAACAATATTGAGAGTATCGTGATTGACCGATAAATCTATCGGCTCATTACTGCGGGTGTGAATTTCCTCAGTATTTATAAGGTTTGGAATGACGTGGATTTTAGCATCAGAAAGTCCCGTGGATTTTCTGAAAGGTTCAACAATACCCTCAGAAACAGCGGCGAATTCATCAAAATACTTATATTTGCCCTTCATAATGCTCCAAAGCAAACGGTATTTTCTTTCCTCTCGGCGCTTAATTTCTACATCGTTATGAATCCACATAACTCTTTTTTTTGCCTTGGCCTTAAGCGCTCCGAGAGCGGTGGCGTTTTGATAACTGTCAAAATCTATTGCTAATTCATATTCTTCTTTAAGCGCTTCTTGGTCAGGAGTATAAAGGCGGTATAAAATATCAAATGGTATACCCTTTGTCCAATACGGCATTGGGGTAAGAAAATGCAAATGAATGTTGTTTTTAAAATTTGACAAATCAAAAAATATTTCCTTGTTATAAAGGAAAACATCCACTTCATATTCCTTAAATGCATTGCCAATAATAATATTTGCAAGCGATTTTTGAATTCCACCTACCTGAAGATTGTCTGAAAAAATGGCTATTCTTTTCTTACACATAAAAATTTTTCCTTAACTATAGCTAAAATCAAAATGTATCATATCAAACGGCTTTCAATCCACTCAGCGCAACGCTTTGAAGCATTTCCGTCCTCGCATAAGGCAATTCTCGAATAAAAAGCATCTCTTGTACGGGTATATTCATCCATATCAAAGTTATCTATAATAGCTACAAGCTCCTCGTTTGTGCAAGCATATGGGAAAGGAAGCTCGCCGTATTCAAAATAAAAATTGCGGTCCATCATATATGCCTCAAGGTCAAGCGCCAATCTTAAACACGGCTTACCCGAAAGCGCGTAGTCAAACATAGAGGAAGAATAATCGGTTATAAGAATATCTGCTGTGCAAAGAAGCTCTTGCATATCAGGGTACATAGTAGCGTCAATAATTTTTTTGCCATCATAAGAAAATAATGTTTCCGACTGTTCGGATACATTTGGGTGAAGACGTATCAGTACCGTCCACTCACCGCCAAAGCTTCTGCAACAGGCTTCGTAAAGCGCGTTTGCATCAAGCGAATAGGCATCAATGGAATGGTCGGCTCGGAATGTGGGAGCATAAAGAACAGTTTTTGTTTGTTCGGGAATCCCTAATGCGTTATGAACCTTTTCGGATGTTTTGCTGTTATCCTCAAAAAAAACATCATTTCTCGGAGAGCCAAACTGTGCAATTTCTCCATTATACCAAAAGCACCGCCTTAAAACCTCGGTTTCGAAGTTGCTGTTTGAAAGCAACAAATCAGTAAAGCCTGAATCTCTCAAGGCACCGCGTTCGTAATCGGGAGGCAGCGCGTCTACCGCATCCTTTTCAATTTTTTTAAGCGGAAATCCGTGCCAGGTTTGCAGATAATACTGATTTTTCTTTTTAAATCTTTCATATTTTCTGCAATTATCCACCCAAACCCTTGCAGTTGCAAGCTCCCAGATTCTTTTTGGTGAATCGTAAGGACAGGGGGTTATTTCAGGCGGCAGAGAATCCGCTTCCTTTTTATCTTTGCAGAGCCATACAAGCTTAGCTGAGGTGTTGTTTTTTAGCATAGCCTCGGCGATAGCCTTGGGATTGTCCGAATAGCCTCTGCCGTAGTAGCTGCTGAAAACAACCTTTTTGCTGTCCACAGGCAGTACAAGGCTTGCTACCCAACAACCTGCCATAAAAAGCTTTTTTATAATACCCATAATCCAAGCACTCCTAAGCACCGCTCATAAGACGGCGGTTTTTAATGATAATAAATATTCGGTAAAGCAGTATTACAGTTTCTGTAGCCGAAACGCTGATGGCGAGACTCAACATATTCATATTTTCGGTGAGTGCCAACACACCCAAAAGCAGAATATGAAAAATCGAACCAAATATAGTAGAATAGTTTGCGTGCTTTGATATACCCATAGCCGTAAGGGTGGGAAAGCCCAAAACATAGCTTGGGAAAATTACCACTCCCACAGGAAGCATAGCGCGAAGAACAAGTCCGGCCTCGGCAAAATCCTTACCAAAAAACCAAACGCAAAAGGGTTCTGCAAAAATAAAAACAATAGCACAGAAGAGTATAATTATAGGCTCTGCAATAAGAAGAATCTTTTTAACCAGTTTAAAATCCTTGTGCTGAGCCATATAGGGATACAAACTGTCCGCAACAGGAGAAAGTCCGTTTTTGCCGGCTGTTATAAGCTTGTTTGCAGAGGTATAGTAGCCTGTAACTGCTCCGCTTTGGGATATAATATCAAGTATAACCGTATTGAGAGCGGTATATGCGGTGGTAGCAATTCGCGAAAAGAAGAAGAACGAAGAACGCTTAAGCTGACCAAAAACATCACCTAATTTTACAACCGCAAAGGTTATTCCGAGTTTTTTAACAATATGCATATAGGCAAAAATCAACGCCACACCGTTACCTATGATGTTGAGGAGCGGAACAACCCAAACATCCTCAGGTTTTTTAAGGAAAACAAATATTGCACCGGTGAAAAAAATTTTAATAAGAACGGTACGAATAGTTATAGCCGACATTTTTTCGAGTCCGCGGTAAAGAAAGTCAGGCATCATAGAATTAATAAATGATGCAATAAAGGTGAGAATTAGAATGGTTTCCTTTTGCTTCCAGGCAGGAATAATCTGACAAAGGGTGTAAAGAGCTACAAACGAACCTGTGGCAAGTACACCCTTGGCAAGGGTTACCGAGCTTAAAATTTTGTTAAGCTCATTTTTTTCATTCCTTTTTCTTGACACCTCTTCGGTGGCAGAAAGCAAGAACCCAAAATCTATTATAAGCTGAAAATACATTACAATAGAAAGCGAGGCTTCAAGAAAACCGCCATATACCTTTGCGCCAAGCACTCTTGTTTGATAAGGTGCCACAAGCAATGCTAACAGATATGTGGAAAACTGAAGAATATACAGCATAACGGTATTTTTAAGCAGGGTACCGCGATTACTGTGCATAAGTTTTTTTATAAAGCTCAAATCAATGCCTCATTTCATTTTAAGGTAGGGCGAGTAATCCGTATTTAAAAGCGTAGAGCATTCGCCTTATCGCATATTAAAAAGAATTTGTAATAGCTTGTATTGCTTTAATCTTAAAAGCAGATAGGCAAGTCTTTTAGCGCGCGGAAAGGAGAATATATAAGGGTTTTTAGCGTATTGGGGAAATTGTTTTTCAACATAGCTGCGAAGCTCCTTTAAAAGAGGATGCTTTGTATCTGCCCTTAAAACCCGTACCTGTGCGGCAAGAAAAATATGCTCTATACAAAGCTTACAAAGCTCGTCTTTATACTGTTCAAAGAATCCGTTTTGCTTGTACCAGATAAGAAGGTCATCAAAAGCATCAATTATCTCGCGGTTGCGCTCAAGTTTTGCTGAGTGCATTATCGAGTCATCTCTCTGCAAATAAAGGTAAAGCCCGTCCTTTATGGTTAAAATGCTCTTGGCAAGGGCAAAAATTTTAGGACAGGTTCGCAAATCCTCATACCAAACTCTATCGGGGAAAATAATATTATTATCGGTATAAAGGCTTCTTTTCCAGATTCTCGTACAGGCGTTAGGTAGAGAATTGAGAAATTCGGGACGCTCCGAAAGAGTGAACGGTGTATCTGACTCAAAGTAATTAGATTCAATATGTTTTTGATTACCTACGGTGTCAACAGTAACAGGATTAAAGGAAAGCACATCGGGACGGTACTCGTTAAGTTTTTTGCAAAGTAAAGACAAAGCGCCCTCAATCAAGGTATCGTCACTATCAAGAAAAAGAAGATATTCTCCCTTGGCTTGTTGTATACCTGTATTTCGCGCTCCGCCGAGTCCCTTATTGTTTTGGTGAATTGCTTTCACATAATCGGGATGTAATTCAGCAATACGGTCGCAAAGCTGACCGCTTTCCCCGTCAGTTGAGCCATCATCTATTAAAAGAATTTCAAAATCGGTTACATTTTTATCCAAAACGGATGTAACACATTTTTCAAGGTACTCCTTTGTATTGTAAACAGGAATAATAATGCTTATAAGTATGTCATTCACTCCCAATTAAAAATTATTATGTTATTATACCATACACTCAATATAATTACAAGCATATAAGTATCCAAAATGGTAGGTTAGGGAATTATCAGAGCCATTTTATAGTATAATATGCTATTTTTATGTAAAATCTTGACATTTGCAAAATTTTAACATATAATGTATCAAGCGGAAGATTTGCCATAAAATAATATAGACTTTTAGAAAGGAGTATTTACCGCTATAATTAAAGCGCCCGAACCGTACATATGGCATAGCGGTTGACGAGGATGGGGAGTATCGAAAATTCGGCGGATGCCCCACGGCAGGGATGTCGTAAGTGAATATTCAAACCCCGAAAGTAATTTCGGAAACAAAGGTATTTGCTATGCTATAAAATATGTATTGCGGACGGGTGATAGCATTACTCTCGGCGTTTTGCGCTTAAAATGTGCAAAACGGGGATAAAAAAGCACCTTCCGCAAAAAGGAAAGGTGTATTTTTTATGTGCGGAATAGTTGGTTTTACAGGAAAGCAAAAGGCGGCGCCCATTTTGTTAGAGGGCTTAGAAAGGCTTGAATACAGAGGCTACGATTCGGCGGGAATAGCGCTTTTGGATGACCGAAAAATATCAGTTTACAAAACAGACCAAAGAATAAGCAGGCTCAAGGAAAACACAGATAACGGTGAAAGGGCAAGCGGTTTTGTCGGAATAGGACATACCCGCTGGGCAACCCACGGGGCGCCCTCGGTTGAGAACGCCCATCCGCATTTGAGCGAAAACGGGAAATTTGCGGTTGTGCACAACGGAATTATCGAAAACTACGCTCAGCTCAAAGCAGAGCTTGAGGCTGAGGGCATAAAGTTTGTAAGCGAAACCGATACCGAGGTTGTGCCTCAGCTTTTGCAGAAGTATTATAAGGGCGACCTTAAATCTGCGGTTGCGGCTACGGTTGCCCGTCTTGAGGGCTCGTATGCATTG
Organism: Acutalibacteraceae bacterium; assembly: GCA_045533475.1. Taxonomy (GTDB): domain Bacteria; phylum Bacillota; class Clostridia; order Oscillospirales; family Acutalibacteraceae; genus UBA737. The sequence continues at coordinate 21,461 of JAZSHV010000040.1, forward strand.
GGTATACTTTGCAGTGATTACCCCGAAACCTTAGTGGCGGCAAGGCATTTCAGTCCGCTTATAATAGGCATAGGCGAGAAGAAAAAAATCATCGCGTCAGATGTTACCGCCATAGTCTCTCACACCAAAAATGTGATTTACATTGAGGACGGCGAAATGGCGGTTATAACCCCTGAAGCGGTGGAGCTTTTCGGAAGCGACGGTAATTTTGTTGAGCGTAAAATTTCTGTAATCGGTTGGGATGTCGGCTCTGCCGAAAAGGGCGGATACGAGCATTTTATGATGAAGGAAATTGCCGAACAGCCGAGAGCGGTTGAGCAGACAATTGAGAGCCGTATAAGAGGTGACGAGATTGTTTTCGAGAATGTAAGGCTTGATTCGGAAATGCTTAAAGGCTTTAATAAAATACAGATTATCGCCTGTGGCTCAGCATATCACGCAGGGATAGTGGGAAAATATGTTTTTGAGGAGCTTTTAAGAATCCCTACTGAGGTGGAGCTTGCCAGCGAATACCGTTACCGTAATCCGATAGCTGACAGCAAAACCCTTGCGGTGATAATCAGTCAGTCAGGCGAGACGGCGGATACCCTTGCCGCGCTCAGAGAAGCAAAGAGCAAGGGAGCCTATGTGCTGTCGATAGTAAATGTGGTAGGAAGCAGTATAGCAAAGGCGTCTGACGATGTAATATACACCTGGGCAGGTCCCGAAATTGCGGTAGCCACAACCAAGGGATATTCAACTCAGCTTTCGGTGCTTTATCTGTTCGGTATATGGGCGGCAAAGCAGATGGGAACGGTAGCCTCAAGCCAATTAAGCGAGCTGTTTTCAGAGCTCAGAGAGCTTCCGAAAAGGATAGAAGAAATACTGAAAAAAGCTCCGATTATCAGGGAATTAGCTAAAAAGTGTGACAATCCGCCCTCGCTTTTCTTCATAGGCAGAAATATAGACTACGCGGTAGCTTTAGAGGCATCGCTCAAATTAAAGGAGATTTCCTATATCCACTCTGAGGCATACGCGGCAGGAGAGCTTAAGCACGGAACCATTTCGCTTGTTGAAAAGGGCAGAACTGTAATAGCCCTTTGCGGACACGAAAGACTCCTTGACAAGATGATTAGCAATATAAAAGAGGTAAAGGCAAGAGGCGCGCATATAATTGCCTGCGCGGAGGAGGGTTGTAATTCGGTTGAAGACGAGGCAGAGGAGATAATTTATATACCGAGTACGCACCCCCTTTTAATGGCATCGTTAGAGGTTGTGCCCTTTCAGCTTTACGCTTACTATGTTTCACTTTTCAAGGGTTGCGATATAGATAAACCGCGTAATCTTGCGAAATCTGTAACGGTTGAATAAAACAGCTCCATAGCTTTGCCCTCAAAAAATAACCGTTGCGGAGGAAACAGCTCATTAAAGCGAAGCGGCGTTATGATGTTTGCGGAGCAGAGGGCACTTTTTTGAGGAAAAGCAAAGCGTTATGGAGCGTTACGGGTTTAGGATAAAGAGAAAGCTTTGCCCTCAAAGAATCCCTTCACCAACATTCGTTGGTCCCCCTCCCTTTAGACAAGGGAGGCTTTTTATTTTTAGGGGGTAATGTTATGTTTCAAGAAAGGAATCTGACCTGTTGCTTTTTCGGTCACAAAAATATACCTGATGATATAAGGGACAGACGAGATTCCCCTGTTAGGGGAAATGTCACGAAGTGACAAAAGGGTAATGGCAAAGCCGTAACCTCGGCTGTTCGCAAAATTCTTCGTAACTCGCGGGCGTTCGGGGACGCACGCCCCTACGATATATTATTTCAATTTTTTAATTCTTCCTATAAATTTTTCTTGAACAAAGCTTAAAATGGTGGTATACTAACCGTAACCACAACTTTTAAATGCACACAAATGAATATTTTTACACAAAGGGGTACGCTATTTGTAAAAAGCGTACACTCTTGTTTCGTCTTACCCTTTGTGTAATGCTAAGTGTGTATGATTTAAAGTTGTGGTGACTTTAGAAACAGAGTCAATGCGTTTTTTGGTGCGTGGCTCTGCTTTCGGGTAGACCACGCATTTTTTATTTTTAAGGGGTAATGTTATGTTTCAAGAAAGGAATCTGACCTGTTGCTTTTTCGGTCACAAAAATATACCTGATGATATAAGTATAAAATTATCGATTTACAATACTGTCCGTAAGCAAATACAGTGGGATAGTGTGAAAACCTTTTATTTTTACGGTAAGGACAGATTCAACATCATAGGAAAAAATGTTATTGCTTCTTTAAAAGAAGAATATCCATATATCAAATCGGTTTATGTGAGGTCAGACTCCTGTGACATAGCTGATGATGAATTTGAGTATGACCAAAAGTTTTGTGTTAAAAATAAGTATGATTTAATAGATAAATCCGATGTTTGCATTATGTACTACAGCGAGGATTATGTCATTGAATCGAGTCCTATTGATGATGACTCTACTAATACTGAATTAGTTAGCGATACAAGAGATGCATATATTTATGCCAAGAGAAAAAACAAAATAATTATAAATATTTATGCTAACTTGCAATTCACAAAAGAAAAAAGTCGCTTTTTTATAGATTAATTCTAATTTGGAGGCAGATTGCCTCCCCTACATTCTTTGTGGAATATTCTCTTATGTAGGGGCGGATAACATCCGCCCGAAAATATATATTATAAATAATAAAAATAAAATTCAAAAACCGTCTTCTTTTTCCTTGACAATAATTATTCGGTATGATAAAATATTTTGGATAAAGATGTTGATAAAATTGTAAAGTATAATAGTATACTTTAATTAGGTTTAAGAAAGGCGGTTTATAATGAAATATACTCTTGAAAATATGAGTTTTTATAAAAACGGTTCTTTCCAATCGGGCGATTTTTCTTTCGAAGAAATTCACCCGTCAGTTTCTTCGTTTTCAGATATTGGTGCCTTTGTTTCTAAATTGAATAATTGTTTCGTTTTTCCGGCCTTTTGTGATGTTCACGTTCATCTCAGGGAGCCGGGTTTTTCATATAAGGAAACCATCAAAAGCGGCACAAGGGCGGCTGCGGCAGGCGGTTATAGCGATGTTTGCTCTATGCCAAACCTGAACCCTGTGCCCGATTCTTGTGAAAGCCTTAAAAAACAGCTTGAAACTATAAATAGAGATGCGGTCATAAATGTACATCCTTATGCTTCGATAACGGTGGGGCAAAGGGGCGAGGAGCTTTCTGATTTAGAGGGACTTTCTCAAAAAGCCTTTGCCTTTTCGGATGACGGCAGAGGTGTGCAATCGGCTCTTCTTATGGAAAAGGCAATGCTAAAAGCGAAAGAGCTTGGCAAGATAATCGTTGCCCATTGTGAGGATAACAGTCTGCTTAACGGCGGTTATATACACGACGGCGAGTATGCCCGACTTCACGGTCATAAAGGAATTTGCAGTGAAAGTGAGTGGGGTCCGATTAAGCGCGACCTTGAGCTTGCAAAAAAGGTGGGCTGTAAATACCACGTCTGCCATATTTCTTGTAAAGAAAGTATGGAGCTTATCCGCGAGGCTAAACGGCGCGGTGTTGATGTGACCTGTGAAACCGCTCCCCACTACCTTGTTATGAACGATATGGATTTACAGGAAAACGGTAGATTTAAGATGAATCCGCCAATCAGAAGCGAGGAGGACCGCTTGGCGCTTATTGAGGGCATAAAGGACGGTACGGTTGATATGATTGCTACCGACCACGCTCCCCACTCGGCAGAGGAAAAAAGCAAGGGACTCGAAAAAAGCGCAATGGGTGTTGTGGGAATTGAAACGGCATTCCCCGTTATGTATACCGAGCTTGTTAAAACGGGCATACTAACACTCGAAAAGCTTATTGAAATAATGTCGGTAAATCCGAGACGGCGGTTCGGTCTGCCCGAAACAGAGGATTTCTGCATTTTCGATTTGGAAAAAGAATACACTATAAATCCTGAGGAGTTTCTCTCTATGGGAAGAGCCACTCCGTTTGAGGGTAAGAGGGTATTCGGAAAATGTCTGCTCACGGTAGTAGGCGGTAAAATAGTATACAATAGTTTTGAATAAAAATAGGAGGCTTTATTATGGCAAAAAGAACAGACTTAAAGAAAATTTTAATTATCGGCTCAGGACCTATAGTTATCGGTCAGGCGGCTGAGTTTGACTATGCGGGCACTCAAGCCTGCTTGGCGCTTAAGGAGGAGGGCTACGAGGTTGTTCTCTGCAACTCTAACCCTGCTACCATTATGACAGACACTACTATTGCCGACAAGGTTTATATGGAGCCTCTTACACTTGAGTATATCGCAAAGATTCTCCGCTTTGAGCGTCCTGACGCTATTCTGCCCGGTATCGGCGGTCAGACAGGTCTTAACCTTGCAATGCAGCTTGAAAAGAAGGGAATTCTTAAGGAGTGCGGCGTTGAGCTTTTGGGCACAAGCAGTGAGAGTATCGAGCGCGCTGAGGACCGCGAGCTTTTCAAGGAGCTTTGCCAGTCTATAGGCGAGCCTACTATTCCCTCTGAAATAACCTACAACATCGAGGAAGCTAAGGAAGCCGCAAACAGAATCGGTTATCCTGTAGTTCTCCGTCCTGCATTTACTCTGGGCGGTACAGGCGGCGGTTTTGCTTATAATGAGGACGAGCTTGTAGAAATCGGTCTTAACGCATTCAAGCTTTCGCCTGTTTCACAGGTTCTTATTGAAAAGAGTGTTAAGGGGTATAAGGAAATTGAGTTTGAGGTTATGCGTGACTCTAACGACCACGCTATCACCATTTGCGGAATGGAAAATATCGACCCTGTCGGTGTTCACACAGGTGACTCCTTGGTTGTAGCTCCCATTCTCACCCTTAACGACCACGACCTTAAAATGCTTAATGACAGCGCTATTAAAATCATAAAAGAGCTTAAAATTGAGGGTGGCTGTAATGTTCAGTTTGCGCTTAACCCCAATTCAAGCGAATACTATCTGATTGAGGTAAATCCCAGAGTTTCGCGTTCTTCTGCCTTGGCATCTAAGGCAAGCGGATACCCCATTGCGCGCGTCACCGCAAAGATTGCCGTAGGTATGGCGCTTGAGGATATTTCTATTGCTAATACCAATGCCTCATTTGAGCCTAAGCTTGACTATATAATCACCAAGCTCCCACGCTTCCCGTTTGATAAGTTTACCACCGCCTCTAATGTTCTCGGTACACAGATGAAGGCTACAGGTGAGGTTATGGGAATAGGCTCTACCTTGGAGGAAAGTCTTTTAAAGGGTACTCGCTCACTCGAAATCGGTGTAAACCACCTTTATCATAATAAGTTTGACAATATGAGTGATGACGAGCTCCGTGAGTACATTAAGGAGTTCAGAGACGATAACCTCTTTGCCATTGCCGAGCTTATTTACCGCGGTGCTACGGTTGAGGAGATTCACGAAATAACAAAAATTACCGCTTTCTTCCTTGAGGCTATAAAGCGCATTATAGATATGGAAGAAAATCTAAAAGCCAATCCGTTTAACCTTGAAATTCTTAAGGGCGCTAAGCAGATGGGCTTCTCGGATAAGTATGTTGCAAGAATGTGGAAGTGTACCGAGCTTGAGGTTTATAAATTCCGTAAGGAAAATAAGCTTCTGCCCTCGTTCCGTATGGTTGACACCTGTCACACAGGCGCATATATCCCTTATTTCTACTCCTCATACACAGGCGAAAACGCATCTGTGCTTACCGATAAAAAGAAAATTGTTGTGCTTGGAGCAGGTCCAATACGAATCGGTCAGGGTGTTGAGTTTGACTATTCTACAGTTCACGCTGTTACAACTATTAAGGACTCAGGTTATGAGGCTATTATCATAAACAACAACCCCGAAACTGTTTCTACCGACTATACCTGTAGCGATAAGCTTTATTTTGAGCCACTCACTCCTGAGGATGTTATAAATATTATTGATTTTGAAAAGCCTGAGGGTGTTATCGCTTCGCTCGGCGGTCAGACCGCTATTAACCTTGCTGAACCCCTTATGGAGCGCGGTGTTAAGATTATCGGTACCGACTGTGCCGCTATTGAGCGCGCAGAAAACCGCGATAGCTTTGAAAAAATCCTTAAGGAGCTTAATATTCCTCAGCCAAACGGTAAGGCGGTTACTAATATTGAGGCAGGTGTTGCCGCCGCTGCTGAGATTGGCTATCCTGTGCTTGTCCGTCCCTCCTTCGTATTGGGCGGCAGAGCTATGCAGATAGTTGCTGATGAGGAACAGCTCCGTCAGTACCTCAAGACCGCCGTTGAAATTGACGAGGACAAGCCTGTGCTTGTTGATAAGTATATTTTCGGTAAAGAGGTTGAGGTTGACGCTATTTGTGACGGTAAGGATGTATTTATCCCCGGTATTATGGAGCTTGTAGAGCGTACGGGTATTCACTCGGGTGACAGTATAAGCGTTTACCCCACATTCAGTATTTCGGATAAGGTTAAGGGTACAATTCTGCAATATGCCAAGAAATTGGGTCTCGGTATTGGTATTATCGGTCTTTATAATATTCAGTTTATTGTCGATAAGGACGATAATGTGTTTATAATCGAGGTTAATCCCCGTTCTTCAAGAACAGTTCCCTTCCTTTCAAAGTCTACAGGCTATAGTCTTGCAGATATTGCAACCGAGGTTATTCTCGGAAAATCACTTAAGGAGCAGGGTATATTCAATATTTATCCTGACGAGAAGAACCGTTATTATGTAAAGGTTCCGGTGTTCTCATTCAATAAAATACGTGGACTCGATGCATACCTCTCACCCGAAATGAAGTCTACAGGCGAAGCTATCGGCTACGACGATAAGCTTAACCGCGCACTTTATAAAGCATTGCAGGCAAGCGGTATGAAGCTTCAGAACTATGGCACCGTTCTTGCTACTATTGCTGACAGCGACAAGGAGGAGGCTCTTCCGCTTATCCGCCGTTTCTATAACCTCGGATTTAACATTCAGGCTACCGCGGGAACTGCTGAATTCTTGAAGGAGAACGGAATCCGCACCCATATTCTTCGCAAAATCGGTGACGGAAGCGACGAAATTCCTGAGGCAATCCGTCAGGGATATATTGCGTATATCATCAATACAAGAGATATTAATTCTTCGGGCACCGCAAGCGACGGCTTTGAGATTCGCAGAAGCGCTACCGAAAACAATGTAACCCTCTTTACTTCGCTTGATACCGTAAAGGTTCTGCTTGATGTTTTAGAGGAGACCACAATTACTATTTCTACAATTGATGCTTAAAATATAAATTTTCGCTTTGCCTCCCTCTGACGAGGGAGGTGCCGAGGAACGAGGCGGAGGGAGAGAAAAAATAAATGATGAAACAGGGAATTTATAAAATTCTTTATAATTTTGAACTGGCACCCAAGGTTTTCAAAATGGTGCTTGAGGGCGACACCTCGGCACTAACCCGTGCAGGACAATTTGTGAATATTAAAATAAACGGTCTTTATCTTCGCCGTCCTATTTCGGTGTGTGATTATTCGGAAAATGAAATCACTATTATCTACAAGGTCGTGGGTGAGGGTACAGAAATAATGAGCCGTATGACTATGGGTGAGGAGCTTGATGTTCTTGTCGGTCTCGGTAACGGATTTGATAACAGCAAGCAATCCCAAAAGCCTTTGCTTATAGGCGGCGGAGTGGGAATTCCGCCCCTTTATAAGCTTTGCCGTGAGCTTATCGCTCAGGGTAAAAAGGTCTCTGTGGTTTTAGGCTTTAACACCGAAAGCGAAATTTTCTACGAAAAAGAATTCAAGGAGCTTGGTGCTGAGGTTTTCGTTACTACTGTTGACGGTAGCTACGGTATAAAAGGATATGTAACCGACGCTATGAAGAATATTGATTACGACTTTTTCTATACCTGCGGTCCTATGCCTATGTTTAAGGCGATTGAATCGGCAGTAGAGGTGAGCGGTCAGTATAGCTTTGAGGAAAGAATGGGCTGTGGCTTCGGCGCTTGTATGGGCTGTAGCTGTAAAACTAAGTACGGCAACAAGCGTATTTGTAAGGATGGTCCCGTGCTTGACAGGGAGGAAATAATATGGTAAACACTAAGGTCACATTATCGGGAATAGAGCTTTCTAATCCAATTATCCCCGCAAGCGGAACCTTTGGCTTCGGCTACGAGTTTGCTGAGCTTTATGACATTAATATGTTAGGTACATTTTCCTTTAAGGGTACAACCAAGGACCCGCGCTTTGGAAATCCTACTCCGAGAATTGCAGAAACGCCTTGCGGTATGCTCAACTCTGTGGGACTTCAGAACCCAGGTGTGGAAAGGGTAATTGCAGAGGAATTACCTAAGCTTAAGGCGGTTTTCAGTAAGCCTGTTATGGCGAATGTAAGCGGTTTCGCGTTTGAGGACTATGCCTACACCTGTGAAATGCTCGACAAGGAGGAGCAAATCGGTTGGTTTGAGGTTAATATCTCTTGTCCGAATGTTCACGGAGGCGGTCTTGCCTTTGGCACAAGCGCAAAAAATGCCGAGGCGGTTACAAAGGCGGTTAAAAAGGTAACAAGCAAGCCGGTTTACATAAAACTGTCTCCCAATGTTACCGATATTACCGAAATCGCAAAGGCGTGTGAGTCGGCGGGAGCTGACGGCGTAAGCCTTATTAATACATTACTCGGTATGAGAATAGATTTAAAAACCAAAAAACCGATTTTGGCTAACAAAATGGGCGGATTCTCAGGTCTAGCAATTAAGCCTGTGGCGCTCAGAATGATTTATCAGGTTTATGATGCGGTTAAAATCCCGATTATAGGAATGGGCGGCGTTTCCACCGCTGAGGATGTAATAGAAATGATGCTTGCAGGCGCTACTGCCGTTCAGGTAGGCGCGGCAAATCTTGTTGAACCGTTTGCCTGCAAGAATATTATTGAAAATTTACCCCGTGTTATGGAGAAATACGGAATAAATAATTTAACAGATATTATAGGAGGAGCACACAATGGGTAAGGATGTAATTATCGCTTGCGATTTTGCGAGCAAGGAACAGGTTATGAGCTTTCTTGATAAGTTTACAGGAAGAAAGCCTTTTGTTAAAATCGGTATGGAGCTTTTCTATGCAGAGGGACCTGAAATTGTAAAGGAAATAAAGGCAAGAGGACATAAAATTTTCCTCGATTTAAAGCTTCACGATATTCCGAATACCGTTAAAAAGTCAATGGCAGTGCTTTCCCGTCTTGATGTTGATATGACAAATCTTCACGCGGCAGGCACAATCTCTATGATGGAGGCGGCTTTAGAGGGACTTACCCGTCCTGACGGTACAAGACCTTTGCTTATTGCAGTTACTCAGCTCACCTCTACCGACCAAGAGAGAATGGAAAACGACCTTTTGATTAAAGAGCCAATCGATAAGGTTGTTATGCATTATGCATCTAATGCCGCTAAGGCAGGACTTGACGGTGTTGTTTGTTCACCGCTTGAGGCAGAGAAGGTGCATAACACCTGTGGCGAAAAGTTCTTAACCGTTACCCCCGGTGTTCGCTTTGCTGATGGTGACATCGGCGACCAGAAACGCGTTATGACTCCTGCCGAGGCAAAGAAAATCGGCAGTGATTATATAGTTGTCGGCAGACCTATTACCGCCGCTGAGGACCCCGTTGCGGCATATGAGCGTTGCTGCGCAGAGTTTATTGGGTAATGTGTAATTCGTGATTCTGAAAGGAGATATAAATATGGAAAGCTACAAAAGAGAATTTATACAGTTTTTAGAGGGTGCAGGTGTACTTAAATTCGGCGATTTTACTGCTAAATCGGGCAGAAAAATCCCTTATTTCATAAACGCAGGCGATATTAAAACAGGCGAGCAAATCTGCAAGCTCGGTGAGTTCTATGCAAAGGCTTATTTCGAAAAGGTTGGCAATAAAAAAACCGTGCTTTACGGTCCTGCCTATAAGGGTATTCCGATTGCAGTATCGGTTGCAGTTGCTCTTGCAAAGAACGGACTCGATGTGCCTTTTTTCTTCAATAGAAAAGAAGAAAAGGACCACGGAGAGGGCGGTGTATTCGTAGGCTATAAACCCCAAGAGGGCGAGGAAATTGTTATAGTTGAGGATGTTATCACCGCAGGAACCGCTATAAGAGAGAGTATGGAGATTTTATCGGGTCTTAAGGGCACCAAGGTTGCCGCTACCTTTGTTATGGTTGACCGCAAGGAGAAGGGCAAAACCGAAAAGAGCGCTATGGCTGAGGTTGGCGAGGAGTTCGGCTTCCCTGTATATTCTGTAGTTGATGTATACGACATTATTGAATACCTTGAGGAAGACGAGAAAAACCGCGAAAATGTTGACCGCATAAAGAAATACCTTGAAATAAATGGCGCAAAGGCGTAAATTAATGCGTAATTCGTAATGCGCAATGCGTAATTTATACTGCGTAATGGGTAGTGCGTAATTATATGTGATTGTTTTTCAAAATATATTTTTGTGCCTTTGGCACACCTTTAATTACGAATTACGCATTCCTAATTACGAATTAAAAAAACGGAGGATTTTTAGTGTGAGAAGTTTAATTGATATTTTAGAGCTTTCTACCGCTGAGCTTGAAGAGCTTTTAAACGTGGCAGATGATATTATCGCTAACCCACAAAAATATGCCCACAAGTGCGCGGGCAAAAAGCTTGCTACCTTATTTTTTGAGCCGTCTACCAGAACAAGACTCAGCTTTGAGGCGGCAATGTACGAACTGGGCGGAAATGTTTTAGGCTTTTCTGAGGCAAACAGCTCGTCGGCTGCAAAGGGTGAAAGCGTTTCAGACACCGCAAAAACCGTAAGCTGTTATGCTGACATCATCGCTATGCGCCATCCGAAAGAGGGCGCGCCCTTGGTGGCTTCTATGAACGCATCTATACCTGTTATTAACGCAGGTGACGGCGGTCACAACCACCCCACTCAGACTCTTGCAGACTTGCTTACAATCCACCGCGAAAAGGGACATTTTGATAATCTTACGGTAGGTCTTTGCGGCGACCTTAAATTCGGCAGAACGGTTCATTCGCTTATTGCCGCGCTTCGCCGTTACAGCAATGTGAAGTTTGTCTTTATATCCCCTAACGAGCTGAAAATACCTGACTATGTTAAGGATTCACTCAAAAAGGAAAATATTGAATACACCGAAACCACCGATTTAGAGTCGGTTATGCCTTGTCTTGACATTCTTTATATGACTCGCGTTCAAAGGGAGCGTTTCTTTAATGAGGAGGAGTATCTCCGCCTTAAGGACAGCTATATTCTCACCCCCGAAAAGCTTGAAAATGCAAAGGCAGACCTTTCTATTTTACATCCGCTTCCGCGTGTAAATGAGATAAGCGTTGCTATTGATAACGACCCTCGCGCTTGTTATTTCAAGCAGGTGCTTAACGGAAAATATATGAGAATGGCGCTAATACTCAAGCTTTTGGAGGTGGATTAAATGACGGTTGACGAAATTAAAAACGGCATAGTTATTGACCATATAACGGCTGGTAAGGGTATGGAAATTTACAAGCTTTTAGGGCTTGACAGTCTCGATTGCTCGGTGGCTCTTATCAATAACGCTCCAAGCCGTAAGATGGGCAAAAAGGATATAATTAAAATTGATGCTGATATATCAGTAAATACCGATATTATCGGTTATGTTGACCCTGATATTACGGTTAATATTATTAAGGACGGCAAAAATGTAGAAAAGAAATCTATTGCTCTGCCCGAAAGGCTTACAAATGTTATTACCTGTAAAAATCCGCGTTGCATCTCGGTGACTGAGCAGGAGCTTCCTCAGGTTTTCTGCCTTGCAGACCGTGGGGAGAGGGTGTATCGCTGTCTTTACTGTGAAGCAAAGGCAAAATGAGAAAAGAATTTATGTATGAAGCCCTCAGCTTAGCCAAAGAGGCGGCAGAAATGGGGGAGGTCCCCGTGGGAGCGGTAATTGTCAAGGACGGAGAAATTATTGCGAGGGGAAAAAATGAGCGTGAGACAAAGCAAAACGCGTTATCCCACGCTGAAATTGAGGCTATAAACAATGCCTGCAAGGCTTTGGGCAGCTGGCGGCTTGACGGTTGTGAACTGTATGTCACCTTAGAGCCCTGTCCTATGTGCGCAGGCGCGATTATAAATTCAAGAATAAAAACCCTTGTTTTCGGCGCTTATGACAGTAAGGCGGGCAGTATTGACAGTGTTGTAAATCTCTGCGACTACCCCTATAATCATAAGCCCGAAATCTACGGCGGCATCTGTGAGGACGAATGCCTTAGTGTGCTTAAAGCCTTTTTTGAGGCTTTAAGAAAATAATTTTTGGAGGTTTGTATTGAAAGAGAACGGTTGGGTAGCCGATTGGGCTTTATTCTGCTTAGCGCAGGGTGTGCAATCGGCATAGGAAATGTTTGGAAGTTTCCCTATATGGCAGGTCAGTACGGCGGCGGTATTTTTGTGCTGTTTTATCTGTTTTTCCTGCTTGTTATGGGTATTCCTGTTATGACAATGGAGTTTTCTCTCGGCAGAGCAAGCCAGAAAAGTCCTGCAAGAATTTACCACGAGCTTGAGCCTAAGGGCAGCAAATGGCATATTCATAGCTATGCGGCAGTTGCGGTAAACTACATACTAATGATGTTTTATACCGCGGTTTCGGGTTGGATGCTCCGTTACTTTTTTGATACGGCTTTGGGCAGATTTGACGGTCTTGACTCAAAAGGGGTAGAACGCCATTTTGATGAAATGCTCGGAAGCCCTGTCAGTATGATACTTTTCACCTTCGTTGTTATTATTTTGGGCTTTGTTGTTTGCTCCTTCAGTCTGCAAAAGGGGCTTGAAAGAATTACTAAATATATGATGCTTGCGTTACTTGTCATAATGGTTGTTTTGGCAATAAACAGCAGCTTTATGAAGGGCGGAGCAGACGGACTTGAGTTCTATCTTAAGCCTGACATCAGCAGGGTTAAGGAGGTTGGTCTTTTTAATGTTATTGTAGGTGCTATGAATCAGTCCTTCTTTACATTAAGTCTTGGTATCGGTTCAATGGCTATTTTTGGAAGCTATCTCGGAAAAGACCGCAGTCTTATGGGTGAATCGGTAAATGTTGCTATTCTTGATACCTTCGTGGCGCTTTGCTCAGGTCTTATATATTTCCTGCCTGCTCGGCATACGGTGTTGAGGTTACAAGCGGACCGCCACTTATTTTCATAACCTTGCCAAATATTTTCAATAACATTCCTATGGGTAGAGTGTGGGGCTCGCTGTTCTTTGTATTTATGAGCTTTGCCGCCCTTTCAACAGTGCTTGCGGTTTTTGAAAACATTATTTCCTGTACTATGGATATATTCGGCTTCAGCCGCAAAAAGGCTTGCCTTGTAAACGGTATTGCAATGCTTGTTCTTTGTCTGCCTTGTATTTTAGGCTTTAATGTGCTTTCAGGCTTTACTCCGTTAGGTGGGGACACCAACATTCTTGATTTAGAGGACTTTATTGTGAGTAATGTGCTTTTGCCTGTCGGCTCGCTTGTATTTGTGCTTTTCTGTACCACACGCTACGGCTGGAGTTGGAAAAAGTTCAAGGAGGAGGCAAATACCGGCAAGGGACTTAAGGTTGCCGATTGGATGCGCGGTTATATGACCTTTGTTCTTCCGATAATAATTTTTGTTCTCTTTGTTGTGGGAATATATAATTTCTTTAATCAATAAAAAACAAAAAACCAAGTCATTCTTTTTAGCTTGACTTGGTTTTCGTTTTTAGTTTATTCTTTATCCGATTTAAATTCTAAAATATCGGATATATCGCATTTAAGAATTTCGCAAAGCTGATTTAATGTATAGGTATTTACATTGGCGTTTTTTCTCAGCCTGTCAAGCTGACCTGAGCTGATGTTATATTCCTTTATTAGCTTATACTGTGAAATATTGCGTTGCTTTAAGGTTTTCCAAAGCTTGTCAAATACAATCATTGCAGACTCCTCAAAAATTGATATATTTTATTTTAAATCAATATATTTATATTGACAATTGTCCGTATGTTGGCTATAATGTAATAGCAAGCTCCTATTTGTCGCCAAGCAAAGTAAAATCAGCAGAATGAATTATGCCGAAATTTTTGCGTAAAATATTATTTACAAAATTAAAAGAGGCGTTAATATGAAAAAATCAGATAAAAACGTGAAAAAAGATAAAAGCAGTCAGACCGCGGCAATGCTCAATACTAAGGGTATGGGACAGCCTGATACGGTTACAGAAATGCTTAATAAATACGGTACCTATGAGGTGCAGGCAACTGCCGACAGCGAGAATCAGTACCCCGCAATAGCTCAAGGCTTTAATGCAAAAGCAATAAAAACCGACTGCATAAAACGAAAAAGAGAGGGCACAAAGCCGTAATTTGTGCTTTACTATACAAAATCTTGACAAATTCTCACAAAAGCGTTATAATACTAATGTATGTAAAATAATAGCGTATTGTCGCTTTGTTGCGATTATACCGCATTTTGGAGGATTTGAAAATGATTAGTGCAGGCGATTTTAGAAACGGTGTTACCTTTGAGGAGGACGGTAATGTTCTTCAGGTTGTTGAGTTCCAACATGTTAAGCCCGGTAAAGGTGCCGCTTTCGTAAGAACAAAGACTAAGAATGTTATTACAGGTGCAGTTATTGAAAAGAGCTATAACCCTACTGCCAAGTTCCCCACCGCTTTTGTAGAGCGTAAGGATATGGAGTATTCCTATGCAGACGGCGACCTTTACTACTTTATGGATCAGGAAACCTATGATATGGTTCCGATTAACGGCAGCGATCTTGGTGATAACTTTAAGTTCGTTAAGGAAAATATGGTTTGTAAGATTCTTTCTTACAAGGGTAATGTATTCGGCGTAGAGCCTCCAACATTCGTTGAGCTTGCTGTTACTGCTACCGACCCCGGTTTTGCAGGCAACACCGCAACAAACGCTACAAAGCCCGCAACAGTTGAAACCGGCGCAGAAATCCGTGTTCCCCTTTTCATTAACGAGGGAGATATGATAAGAATTGATACCCGTACCGGCGAATATATGGAGCGCGCATAAGCAGACTCCTTATAATATTTTTGATTGGAGGCAATAAAAATGGATATTTGTGAAAAGATTGCTTATATAAAAGGTCTTGCAGAGGGTCTTGAGCTTGATGCTACAACCAAGGAAGGCAAAATTTTAAGCGCTATCATAGACCTTTTGGGCGATATTACTGAGGAAATCTGTGATATTGAAGAAGGCTGCGATGAGCTTATGGAGCAGATTGATGCTGTAGACGAGGATCTTTCCTATGTAGAGGAGATTATCTACGGTGATGATGAGGACGGATGCGATTGCGGATGCGGTTGCGGAAGTGACTGTGATTGCGGCTGTCAGGACGGTTATGAATGTGACTGTGATTGTGATTGCGATGACGAGGTTTACGAAATTGAGTGTCCTGCTTGCAACGATGTGATTTATCTTGACGCTGAGATGCTTGAGGAGGAAGGTATGACCTGTCCTAATTGCGGCACCGAGCTTGAGTTTGATTTCGATGGTTGCGATTGCGATTGCTGTTGTGATTGCGAAGAAGAAACCGAGGAATAATGTATAGCTGGCAGGCTAAAACCTGTCTTTTAAGGGTCGGTTTGAGCCGACCCTTATTTTTAATTAATGAATGATGAATATTGAATAACTAATAATTGCGGTGTCTGCGACGCATTTGGAATATGGTATAAAGCTAATTGAGAAAGCGTTGTATAGGATGGCACGGTCTCACCTACAAAGCGATTTAATATTCATTAGAACATATTATTTGTCAAAATCTCTTTTAAAAGGTGTGAAACCTATGAATATTACCGAAGCGAGGCTTGAATATCAGCTCTGTAGCGCAGAGAATAGCGGTCTGCCCGTTATAATTGTTGCGGCAGGCTCGTTTACCCGTATGCAGGGCGTACACAAGCAGCTGCTCGAAATCGGAGGGGTTCCGGTCATTGCGCGTACAATGCTTGCCTTTGAGCAAAGTAAGGCGATTAAAAATATAATTCTTGTGGTGAGACCTGATGACCTTTTCGATATGCAGCTTCTTGCCGAAAAATATAATATTTCAAAGCTTACAGATATTGTATGTGGCGGAGCAACCCGTCAGGAATCGGTGCTTAAGGGTTTTGAACGCCTCTCAGACGATAAGGCGGTGCTTATTCACGACGGTGCACGTCCCTTGGTTTCGGAAAAAATAATTTGTGATGTGGCAGAGGCTTTAAAGGAGCGCTCGGCGGTTACTTGCGCAGTTCGGGTTAAGGACACCGTAAAACAGATTGACCGCGACGGAAAGGTTGTAAGAACGCTTGACCGCGATAGCCTTGTTGCGGTACAGACACCTCAGGGAGTGTGGGTTACGGAGTATCTTGACGCGGCTCAAAGGGTGGGCGATGTTTCAGGATTTACCGACGATACATCGCTTATGGAATGGGCAGGATATGAGGTTTACACTACCCAAGGAAGCTATAAAAATATAAAAATAACAACGCCTGAGGATGTCTCGGTGGCAGAGGGCTTTAGCTGTGAAACGGAGGATTAAAAAATGAGAATAGGTCACGGATACGATGTTCACCGCTTTGCCCAAAACCGAAAGCTTATTATAGGCGGTGTTGAAATACCCTACGAGCTTGGACTTTTAGGTCACTCCGATGCAGATGTTTTGCTCCACGCCATATGTGATGCGATTTTGGGTGCGGCGGCGCTTGGTGATATTGGCAAGCATTTTCCTGATACGGACGAGCAGTATAAGGGTATTGACAGCGGATTATTGCTTAAAAATGTGGTTGAGCTTTTGGCTTCAAAAGGTAAAAAAATAGTTAATATTGATTCAACCGTTATTGCTCAAAAGCCAAAGCTTGCGTCATATATACCTCAGATGAAGGAAAAAATTGCCGCTCTTTGCGGAATAGAGAGCGATTGCGTAAATGTAAAGGCAACCACCGAGGAGGGGCTTGGCTTTACAGGCGAGCTTTTAGGAATTTCGGCTCACGCGGTGTGTATTATAGAATAAACAGTAATATTTATGAGCGCTTCCTCATATATAAAAGTAAAAAACGGTGAGGAAACGGTATGAAGCTTTTTATTACTTTATCAAAAAGTCAGCTTGCGGCGGTTTTGGCGGCAATTCTTATAGGACTTATTTTTATAGGTCAGCTTTCTTCTGCAGATGCGGGCGGAATAGATGCATCTACTAATGCATTGCGTATGCAGTATCTTAAGAGTCTGAAACTCAGTCCTGACGACTCGGCGGTTAGTTCAAAGGATATAATTATTCCAACCGAGTTTGACGAGGTTTACAGTCGCTACAATAGCGTACAAAAACAGGCAGGATTTGACCTTTCGCGATATAAGGGCGAGGAGGCTACGGTATACACCTATCCCTTTTCGGCGGATAGCGATTGGCAGATTCACCTTATCGTCTGCAAAGGTAAGGTTATCGGCGGAGATATATCGTCGGTGAGGCTTGGCGGTGAAATGAAGCCATTGAAGTAAATAAGAAAAGCTTTATTTTTCGGAGGATGTATTAAATTGCAAAGACTTGATAAAATAATATCATCACAGCTTAATATTTCCAGAAGTGTTGCCCGTACCGATATAAGGGTGGGCAAGGTTTTCGTGGACGGACAGCTTGTAAGGGACCCGTCCTTTCAGGTGGATGCCGAGAAAAGCTTTATTAAGCATTGCGGACAGGCAGTAGGGTATAAAAGGTATATTTATATTATAATGAATAAGCCTCAGGGGGTGCTGTCGGCTTCTGAGGATAGGTCGCGCAAAACAGTGGTTGACCTTGTTCCCGAAAATTTAAGACGGCAAAACCTTTTTCCTGTAGGCAGACTTGACAAGGACACGACGGGACTTCTCATAATAACCGATGACGGTGATTTTGCGCATAGAGTAATATCCCCGAAGAAGAACGTTTGGAAAACCTATGTCGCTACCCTTGACGGTGAGGTTACTGAGCCTATGTGTAAAGCATTTGCCGAGGGTGTTGTGTTGGCTGACGGTAAGAAGTGCCGTCCCGCCCTGCTCACACCTCTTTCGGATAATAAGGCAAAAATAAAAATCAGCGAGGGAAAGTACCACCAGATAAAGCGAATGTTCGGTACAGTAGGGCTTGGAGTAAATGCGCTTGAAAGAACTGCCTTGGGGGGACTTTCACTTCCAAAGGAGTTGTCCTACGGAGAGTGCCGAGAACTCTCAAACGACGAGCTTTCCTCAATATTTGATAATTAGTATGCAAGTTTAACAAAACATTATTTATATAATTGGCGACATTTAGTATAGCAATTTTTTGCATACTTTGGTATAATAACATCGTTAAAAGTATTCATAGCATTTTAGGAGGCTGTAATAATGGCAAGTTTATCTTTGCGCAACGTATACAAGCGTTATCCGGGCGGTGTAACAGCTGTTTCTGATTTTAATCTCGAAATCAAGGACAAGGAATTTATAATTCTCGTAGGTCCTTCCGGATGCGGTAAGTCTACTACCCTTAGAATGGTAGCCGGACTTGAAGAGATATCCGACGGTGAGATTTACATTGGTGATCGCCTTGTAAATGATGTAGCACCGAAGGATCGTGACATAGCAATGGTTTTCCAGAACTATGCTCTTTATCCTCATATGACAGTATTTGACAATATGGCTTTCGGTCTTAAGCTCCGCAAGACACCAAAGGACGAGATTAAGCGCCGTGTTGAAGAGGCTGCTCGTATTCTTGACATTTCACATCTTCTCGAGCGTAAGCCTAAGGCTTTGTCCGGTGGTCAGCGTCAGCGTGTGGCACTCGGTCGTGCAATCGTTCGTGAGCCTAAGGTATTCCTTCTTGACGAGCCGCTTTCCAACTTGGATGCAAAGCTTCGTGCACAGATGCGTACCGAGATTTCTAAGCTTCATCAGAGATTGGGTACAACCTTTATTTACGTTACTCACGACCAGACCGAGGCTATGACAATGGGTACTCGTATCGTTGTTATGAAGAGTGGTCTTATACAGCAGGTTGATACACCTCAGAACCTTTATCTCTATCCTTGCAACCTCTTCGTTGCTGGATTTATCGGTTCACCTCAGATGAACTTCATCGAGTCTAAGCTCCTTAAAGAGGGCGAGGATTTCTTCGTAGAGTTCGGCTCTGAAGATACGAAGACTCGTGCAGGTGTTAAGTTTAAGATTAAGCTCCCTGCTTCTAAGAATAAGGACAATTGCCTTGAAGAGTATGTTGGCAAGGAAGTTATTATGGGTATCCGTCCTGAGGATGTTCATAACGAGGAAGACCTCATAGCTGCTAATAAGGACGGTATCGTTGAGGCTGATGTTGAAGTTACCGAGCTTATGGGTGCTGAGACATATCTCTATATGAACTGTGAAGGTCAGTCCATCAACGCTCGTGTTGCTCCTACTAACACAGCTCGCCCCGGCGATAAGATTCAGATTGCTCTTGAGCCTGCAAAGATTCACCTCTTTGATAAGGATACTGAGCTTACAATCTGCAACTAATAAGAAAAACAAAGGGGCTGTAAAAAAACTCAACGCTCTTAAACACGCATAAAATAAGCCAAATAAATAAAAAAGAGTGCGGAAGAAGTGAAAAATTCAAACTTCTTCCGCATTTTTAAGTTTTTACTATCTAATTAGATATGTATATTAATGATTTATCAAGCTTTTTGGAATGTGAATACCTTGCCTCCCTCTGACGAG
>JAZSHV010000014.1:0-37800 GCA_045533475.1 Acutalibacteraceae bacterium
TTCATTACTGCTCACCACCCATTTCCTGCTTAATTACAAACTTGCACTTGATAGGCAATTTGTTTGCAGCGAGACGCATAGCTTCACGAGCTAATTCCTCGCTAACTCCACCGATTTCGAACATTACACGACCGGGCTTAACAACAGCTACCCAGTATTCGGGTGAGCCCTTACCTGAACCCATTCGAGTTTCTGCCGGCTTCTCAGTAATCGGCTTATCGGGGAAAATCTTAATCCAAACCTTACCGCCACGCTTGATGTAACGGGTCATAGCGATACGGGCAGCCTCAATCTGATTAGAGGTGATCCACGCCGGCTCTGTAGCCATCAGACCGAAATCGCCATGAGTTACAGTGTTGCCTCTGAGGGCTTTACCTGTAAGACGGCCACGGTGTACTCTACGGTACTTAACACGCTTCGGCATTAACATTAGCGGTTTCCTCCTTCTTTCTTGCGGTTGCGATTATCGCTGAGAACCTCGCCTCTGTAAATCCAAACCTTAACACCGAGCTTACCGTAAGTGGTATCTGCCTCAGCAAAACCGTAGTCGATATCTGCTCTCAAGGTCTGTAGCGGAATGGTTCCTTCATGATACTGTTCGCTTCTTGCGATTTCAGCGCCGCCGAGACGACCTGAAACCTGTGTCTTGATACCCTTTACGCCAAGACGCATTGCTCTGCCGATAGAGAGCTTCATTGCGCGACGGAAGGATATACGCTTTTCAAGCTGAGTTGCAATATTCTCTGCAACGAGCTGTGCATTAGTGTCAGGACTCTTAATCTCAACAATGTTGATTACAACAGGCTTTCCGAGCATATTCTGGCAGGTGGCGCGAAGCTTTTCAATTTCGCTTCCCTTGCTTCCGATTACCATACCCGGCTTAGCGCAGTGGATGTGGAGTCTTACACGCTTGGCATCACGTTCGATTTCGATTTTTGCAATACCTGCTGAATAAAGTGTCTTCTTCAGGTATTTACGGAGGTTATAGTCCTCAACCAATGTCTCGCCGAAAACGCTGTCATTGGCAAACCAACGTGAGTCCCAGTTTTTAATTATGCCCACACGCATACCGTGGGGATTAACCTTCTGGCCCATAACTTAAACCTCCTTCTTAAATTTCGCGTTCTTTAAGAACGATTGTCATATGGCTGGTTCTCTTTAAGATGCGGTGTGCTCTACCGTGGTCCTTTGGACGGATTCTCTTAAGAGTCGGTCCGGGACATACGAAGCACTCTGCAACGTAAAGACGTGAAACATCCATATTATGATTGTTTTCTGCATTCGCAATAGCTGATGCTAAAAGCTTCTCTAAATACTCACAAGCGGACTTAGGAGTAAACTTGAGAATAGCCATAGCTTTGTCAGCATCCTGATTACGGATTAAATCCATAACGATCTTCACCTTACGGGGTGAGATACGGGCGTATTTGAGTATAGCCCTTGCTTCCATAGTTAAACTCTCCTTTCAGCCGCTTACTTACCGCTGGTCTTAGAACCTGCGTGACCTTTAAATGTTCTGGTCGGCGCAAATTCGCCGAGCTTGTGACCAACCATATCCTCAGTTACATATACCGGAACGTGCTTACGTCCGTCATGTACAGCAAAGGTGTGTCCGACGAAATCGGGGAATATGGTTGATGAACGGCTCCAAGTCTTGAGAACACGCTTTTCGCCGGCTTCATTCATTTCCTTGACTCTTTTGAGCAGAACTGCCTGCACATAAGGGCCCTTTTTAACGCTTCTTCCCATGATCTAATCTCCTTTCGTCGTCTTACTTACGGCGCTTTACGATATACTTATCGGTAGACTTGTTCTTCTTGCGGGTCTTGTAGCCCAAGGTGGGTTTGCCCCAAGGAGTAACAGGTCCGGGACGTCCGATAGGTGACTTACCTTCACCACCACCGTGGGGGTGATCGCAGGGGTTCATTACAGAACCGCGAACGGTAGGTCTCCAGCCCATATGACGCTTACGTCCAGCCTTACCGTAGTTAATGTTTGCATGCTCAGGGTTGGATACAGTACCAACAGTAGCCATACACTTTACAGGAACGTTGCGGAGCTCACCGGAGGGCAGACGAAGAAGTGCCATGCCGTTTTCCTTAGCCATGAGCTGAGCCATATTACCTGCACTGCGGGCAAGCTGTGCGCCCTTACCGGGGTAAAGCTCGATATTGTGGATAAAGGTACCAACAGGGATATTAACGAGGGGTAATGCATTACCGGGCTTAATATCTGCGTCGGGACCGCTTACGATAACATCGCCAACCTTTAACTCCTGAGGAGCTATGATGTAGCGCTTCTCGCCGTCCTCGTACTGAACGAGGGCGATAAATGCAGAACGGTTAGGATCGTACTCAAGGGTAAGAACTGTTGCGGGAATTCCGAATCGCTCTCTCTTGAAATCGATAACTCTATACTTTCTGCGGTTTCCGCCGCCTCTGTGGCGAACGGTGATTCTGCCGTAGCTGTTTCTACCGGCATTTTTCTTTAAAGGCTCAAGCAAACTTCTTTCAGGTGCTACCTTTGACAGCTCGGAGTAATCCATAGTTGTCATATTACGGCGACCGTTAGTAGTCGGCTTGTAATGTTTAATAGCCATTTTTATTTCACTCTCCTAATTTTGGCTTAGCGAAGTCTCTTGACTTCATACATCACCGGAAATCAGCGATTTCCTTAAGGTTTAGATAAGACCGTCAAAGAATTCGATTGGCTTGGAATCAGCCTTAAGTGTAACTATAGCCTTCTTCCAGGAAGCTGTATAGCCGCTGTAACGGCCCATACGCTTTTCCTTGCCGCGAACACTGATGGTGTTTACCTTTGCAACCTTTACCTTGAAAAGCTCTTCAACTGCAGCAGCGATTTCAATTTTGTTTGCATCCTTTGCTACCTTGAAGGTGTATCTCTTGTCAGCAATGCCTGACATACTCTTTTCGGTAATAACCGGAGCGATAATGATATCCTGTGCGATTTTCATTATGCATATACCTCCTCAAGCTTTGCTACAGCGCCCTTAACGATTACCAATGTATCAGCATTAATAATGTCGTAGGTGTTGATTGTGTTTACCTGAGCGGACTTAGCACCGGCAATATTTGCTATACTCTTTACTGCGAAAGCGTCATTGTTCTCAAGAACAACGAGAGCCTTCTTGCCTGCGCCGATAGCCTTTAAGCAATCAGCAACAACCTTTGTCTTGTAGGTCTCAAGCTTCAACTCGTCAAGAACGATGAGGTTGCCTGTGAGAGCCTTGTCAGACAAAGCAGACTTAAGAGCAAGTCTACGAACCTTCTTATTAAGAGAATAAGAATAATCTCTCGGCTTCGGTGCATGAACGATACCGCCATGTCTCCACTGGGGAGCTCTTGTAGAGCCCTGTCTTGCATGACCGGTTCCCTTCTGTCTCCAGGGCTTCTTACCGCCGCCGGAAACCTCGGTACGGGTCAGAGTGGATTGTGTACCCTGTCTTCTGTTTGCAAGGAAGTTAATAACTGCCGCATGCATAACAGCTGCGTTGGGTTCAATTCCGAAAATAGCATCGCTTAATGTGATTTCGCCCACATTGTTGCCTGCCATATCGAGTACTGCTATATTTGGCATAATTCAGAACACTCCTTCCCTTAAGCCTTAACGCTATCGAAAAGAACTACGATTCCGCCCTTGGGACCGGGAACGGCGCCCTTAACAGCGATGAGATTCTTCTCTGCGTCTACTTTAACTACACTCAGATTCTGAACAGTTACACGTTCATTACCAAGGTGTCCTGCCATTTTCTTGCCCTTAAAGATTCTTGCGGGGTCAATAACACCCAAAGAACCGCCATGACGGTGTACAGGGCCTGTACCGTGAGTTTCCTTAAGACGGCCAAAGTTCCAGCGCTTAATAACACCGGCATAGCCTTTACCCTTAGAGGTACCTCTTACATCTACTGCGTCACCCTCAGCAAAGATGTCAGCCTTGATGATGTCGCCAACGTTCATAGCGCTGATGTCATCAAAGCGGAACTCGCGAAGAACCTTCTTCGGAGCAACGTCACCCTTTGCAAAGTGACCCTTCATGGGCTTGTTTACCTTTGAAGCCTTAAGATCGCCGTAGCCAATCTGTACTGCCTCATAGCCGTCGTTCTCGATTGTCTTCTTCTGTGCAATAACACAGGGGCCTGCTTCAATAACAGTAACCGGAACAACGTTTCCGTTTGCGTCAAAAAGCTGGGTCATACCGAGCTTCTTGCCAACGATACCTTTTTGCATTGTTTTTTCCTCCTATTGGTTATTGGTTGGTTTTCACCAACATGACCTGTCGTGTGAATCGAACACCTTAATATATATTAAAGCTTAATTTCGATTTCAACACCGGCGGGAAGCTCAAGATTTGTCAGCGCTTCAACAGTCTTGTTGGAAGGTCTGATAACATCAATGAGTCTTTTGTGTGTCCTCATTTCGAACTGCTCACGGCTGTCCTTATACTTATGAACAGCGCGAAGGATTGTTACGATTTCCTTTTCGGTCGGTAGCGGTACCGGTCCCGAAACGCGTGCGCCTGTACGTTTAGCGGTTTCCACTATTTTCTCAGCGGACTGGTCTACAAGTGCGTGGTCGTAACCCTTGATTCGAATGCGGATTTTTTCTTTCACTGCCATGTGAATTTCGCCTCCTTTAGTAGTTGGCGGGCAAAACTTACAACGCACCGTGTTTTTCATTGCGGTACATTATAAAACCGGATATTGCTGGGGTCACAGTCAATTCCGGACGGCAAATCGCTTTGCCGTTGTACATTGGGTCGCAAGTTTCCCTATGTACTCCATCTTCTTCGCCCGGTTTAAAATCGGACATACTCCGCGGAAATTTCCCCACTCAGGGTGGGCCACCTCCCGCATCAACGCATGTTTCTACGCCATACTTTCACAGCGTACTCAGGTATAATAACATATATCTCGCAAAATTGCAAGCATTTTTTTAAACTTTTTTTAGATTTTTTATTCACTCATTTATTTTGTATTTTCTAAAACTGTTTCATTCTATATATTGTGCCTATACACTATATATTTTATTCTCAAGGGCTTTTGCAAGCTTTTAGCTGCTTTTATCATTGAGTATGTACCCTTGCTTTTGCCGTCCCAAAAGCAAATAATATAATCTCCGCTTTTTGCCATTGCTAAATTTCTTTTCGGTCCGGCAGCTCTGCCATATTTGCTCCATTCCGCCTCTACTTTTTCAATCGGATACCCATATTTATTCGCATATAACTCTCCAAGTTTATCCGCGCCTTTACAACCACCCGATAAAAATATCAGTTCATATTTTTCTTTAATGTCTCGTATATAGTAATTTATCGCCTTTTCCGCTTCTTCGTAATTATTGTAATCTCTACAACCTGCAACAACTATTTTTCTAATCATTTTCTACTCCTCATATATTAAATAAATTATTTTATACCAATTATACCGATTATATCGGTATAAATCAAGTTTAATCGGTAATTCAATCGTTAATATTCCCGATTGAATTAGTATAAAATGTAATATATGAGGTGAACACATATATGGATGAACAATTTATAAGAGACCGTATTTCTGTTCTAAGGGTTAAAAAAGGCGTTTCCGAGTATAAAATGAGTATGGATTTAGGTCATAGTAAAAGCTATATTCAAAGTATTTCTTCGGGTAAAGCACTTCCTTCTATGGGCGAGTTTTTGTATATCTGTAAATATCTTGGCATTTCTCCAAAGGAATTTTTCAGTAGTGACATAAAAGAGCCTCTGCTTGTTGCTGAGCTTAATCAAAAAATAATGGGAATGTCGAATGAAGACCTTTCCGCTTTGATTTCGGTTGCTGACAGGATTCTGAAAAAATAAGCAATATGTATTTTCCAAGATTAAGAGATTTACGCGAAGATAAAGACCTCGTTCAGAAAGAGGTTGCATCGATACTTGGTATAGACCAACGGG
This sequence comes from Acutalibacteraceae bacterium, assembly GCA_045533475.1. GTDB lineage: Bacteria > Bacillota > Clostridia > Oscillospirales > Acutalibacteraceae > UBA737. The sequence goes on from JAZSHV010000014.1 coordinate 5,944, forward strand.
TATACAGTAATTATGAAATTGGCAAAAGAGAAATTCCTGTTCGGTATGTAATCGCTCTTGCAAAATTTTATAATACTACTACTGATTATATTCTCGGTCTTTCGAATGGCAAAAACTTGTAATACCCTTCAATATTATATATAACAAACACCGTATCATCTGCATACTTAGTACAGATAATACGGTGTTATTTTTATATCTCTATTGATTCAAACCTAAGCAAGGCTTAAACCGTTGCTTCCTCCTGCTCCCCAGCAGAGGTCGCGTTTGCGTCGGTATAGCTTAAAATCGGAGCCTCGTCCTTATCCTTAAGCTTACGGTTTACATAATTCTTTGTAACCTTAACAACTATCGGGCAAAGCACGAGTACACCAATAAGGTTGGGAACCATCATAAGTCCGTTGAAGGTATCGGAAATATCCCAAGCGAGTGAGGATGTAAGAACTGCACCGAAGATAATAGTGCAAACGTGGATTATTCTGAAAATAAATGTAGTCTTTGCGCCAAAGAGGTACTCCCAAGCTTTTGAGCCGTAGTGAGACCAGCCAAGAACGGTTGTGAAAGCAAAGAGGAACATTGCAATAGCTATAAATCTCTGACCTATGTTACCCCAAGAGAAAACTGCATTGAAAGCACCGCCTACGAGGGTAGCATCGGTAAGACCTTCAGCAAGCTCGCCTGTTTCAATGTTGAATACGCCTGTTGTAAGACCGCCTGAGGTGAGAACTACAAGAGCTGTCATAGTACAAACAACCATAGTATCTGCAAATACCTCAAATATACCCCACATACCCTGTTTAACAGGCTCCTTAACATTGGAGTTTGAGTGTACCATTACAGAAGAACCGAGACCTGCCTCATTAGAGAAAACACCGCGCTTGAAGCCATTTGTCATAGCTACAATCACACCGCCGATACCTCCGCCAACAAAAGCCTCAGGCTTAAATGCATTTACAAATATAGCCTTGATTGCAGGAATAATCGCATTGTAGTTTATACCGATTATAACAAGACTTCCCAAAACATAGAGAACTACCATAAAGGGAACTATTTTTTCAGCAACATTTGCAATTCTCTTAAGACCGCCCAATGTGATAAGAGCGGTAAGTATCATTATAACAACACCTAATATAATATTGTATAAAGAAACACCTGCAAAAGCCTCGATAGAAGAAAGCGCCTCAACATCAAAGGCTGATGCAACATTGGCAACAATCTTATTTACCTGTCCCATACTTCCGATACCGAAGGAAGCAAGCATTGCAAAGATACAGAAAAGAACTGCCAAAACCTTACCTATGTATTTACAGCCCTTTTTAGCGCCGAGACCGTCACTAAGATAATACATCGGTCCGCCCGACCATTCGTCTTTTTCATTTTTACGGCGGAAGTAAATACCGAGAAGATTTTCTGAATAGTTAGTCATCATACCGAAGAAGGCTGCAACCCACATCCAGAATACAGCGCCCGCGCCGCCCACGCAAATAGCAGCAGCAACACCGGCAATATTACCTGTACCTACCGTTGCGGCAAGAGCAGTACATAATGCCTGAAAAGGAGAAATTGAGCCCTTTTCCTTACTGTGCCTGATAACATCTTTTTTGAAAAGACTTCCAATAGTGTTTTTCCACCAGTGAGCTATATAGCTCACCTGAAACACCTTAGTAACAATTGTGGTTATGATACCTGTGCCGATGAGCAATGCCAAACCGAAGACACCCCAAACCACACCGTTGACGCTACCGTTAATTTCTGCGATTTTGTCCAACATAAAAACAACTCCTTTATTTTTTAAAAACAAAAATCCGATTCCTCAAAACGGAATCGGACATAATACAACAGAATAACGCGCAAAAGCACAATTATTTTTTGTCGCACACTTTGTCCTTTTGCCTGAGAGATTAACCATATATGGTCTTGCCCCTTCGGCATCCGTTTTAACGGAATTCTCCAAAGCTCTATCAACCCACAGTCAGCAACCGCCTTCTGCAAGCATCACATAGAAGCGATAGAGTTATAATAACACATCATTTTTCATTTTTCAACCCTTTTTTTAAAAAATTTTAATATTTTTCAAAAAATCACTTGACATCCTGAGATTTTGCGGTATAATATTCTTGCTGTGAAAAATAGCAATTAAATATTGGGGAATTGTGTAACGGTAGCACGACAGACTCTGACTCTGTTTGTTGGGGTTCGAATCCCTATTCCCCAGCCAAAAAATCGACAAGTTTCGACTTGTCGATTTTTTTATCCATTGCGAAAGCAATGGTATATCATCACGCGTCAGCGTGTATATCATCAACACGGCTGTGCCGTGTTGTATCTCATCACACCTTTAGGTGTGTATCAAAAAAACTTTCGCAATGATGATATACAATGCTTCGCATTGATTTTATTTATATTTTATAGTATAATCATCACAAAGGAAGTGACATTATGCCCAAGAATTATTTGCTTGTTTATTCGGAACAACTTGCAACGAATATTGAATTGCTGTGTAAAAATATAAAAACATCGTCCAACACTCTTTTCCAAATTCGAAAAAGTTCAAGTAGTGTTTATGCTAATATTCGTGAGGCTAATTACGGGCAAAGCAAGGCAGATATGCTTTCTAAATTTGAAATTGCATTAAAAGAATGTAGTGAAACTGAAGGATGGTTAAAACCTTTATTTAATACAAATATTCTTGATGAAGATACATATAAAAATCATAGAAATCTATGTGGTAGGGTAAGACGAATGTTGATATCAAGTTGTAAAACTTTAAAAGAAATGATATAGTTTTAAGGAGAAAATATTTTATGATTGGCAGTATTGTCAAAGTTATTGTTGACCGACCACTTGGAATATATCACACAAAGCATAAGAATATGTATTATTCGGTAATTATGGATACATTCCAAATATTATTGCACCTGATGGAGAAGAACAAGATGCATATTTTCTTGGTGTGGATAAACCTATTAAAGAGTTTGTTGGAAAAGTAATTGCCATAATTCATAGAATTGATGATGTAGAGGAAAAATGGATTGTAGCACCTAAAAACCTGTCATTTACAAAAGATGAAATTATGCAACAGGTTGCATTTCAGGAACAATTTTTTAAAATCGAAATCATAATATAAGTTTTCAAAATCTGCAGTGGTTCGAATTTATGGTAAATATAACTTATAAAATGGAATTTATTAAAGTTATAGTCATATCTCAACGTTGTCATAATATGCGTTTTGCAACTCGTAGTTGACAAATTTCAAGTTACCAGTTGGTTGCATATAACCTACAAAAGATGTATATTTGATATATCGGATAGCAGTGAACTACCGAATTTTATCGAGTGGAGGCTTAGTAGATGATTTTGGCTGATAAAATAATCCGTCTAAGAAAAAAGAATGGTTGGACCCAAGAAGAATTAGCTGAAAGGCTGAATGTATCTCGCCAAGCAGTATCTAAATGGGAAGGTGCACAAACTATTCCTGATTTGGAAAAAATTTTACAATTAGGCGATTTGTTTGGTGTTACAACAGATTATTTATTAAAAGACAATATTGAGAATGAAGAATTTGTAAAAGATATTTTAAATTCGAGAGTCAATCGAATATCCTTTGAGAGAATTAAAGAAACAATCGTAATGGTATATTGGCTTTTAGTGACTGTTATTTACTTTATTTATAGTTTTACAACAAATACTTGGAAAATTTCTTGGCTCATATTTGTTGTTGGAGGTATTTGCTTTACAATTCTTATGGCAATTTGTAATCTTTTTACAGTTAAGTAATAAAATAAAAGTAGAATTACAATATATAGAGTGCATTCAAATTTGCGCCTATAGCTATAAATACACTTTTACGAAAATATGTAGGGGTTCAAATTCATAAGCAGAAAAATCAAAAGAATTCGAATTTGTACACACTTATTAAAACAAAAATCAGCCCCTCAGGGCTGATTTTTGTTTTAATGCTTTGACTATTCTTCTGTGCTTGTGTTATCCGAACCCGAGGATGTTGTTGATGATGTATCCGACGGTATAGATGATGTACCGTCTGAGCCGTCAGAGGATGAATCTGTTGTTTCTGAGGATGAGGTGTCCGTACCGTCCCCTGAGCTCGTATCGCCTGACGACACCTCACCTGACGAACCGTCACCCGACTCTGTTGTTTCGTCAGAGCTTGTATCCGAGCTTATGTCAGACTCCAAAGAAGATACATCCTCATTGTTCGACACATCGTCCTCATCCGAGGACGCACTGCCCGACGAGCTTCCCGAAGAGCTGCTTGTTGCAGACGGTCTTCTTCCGCCGGTGTACCAATAGTTTTTGTCTATACCGTTAGCCTCAACATAAGCTTCAGGTGTTATATCGTCATAAATAAACGCGTGAATCAGCTTTTGTGCAAACTCAAGGTCATAATAACAAACCGAGCCGTAGCCTGAGGGCGATGTCATAAGATATTCCTGCTTAGGCATTGCCGCCTGCTCAAATGTAGGAGAATCAAGCAAAATACCGAAAGCAAGTCCCATTATTTCCTTATACGAAAGCGAGGTTTCGCTACAGGGAATAAGCGATTTTGCAAGGGTTACATACTTAGATTTCTCCATAGTTGTTGCGGCATTAAAAAGCTGCTCCATTACATATCGCTGACGCTCGGTTCTGCCGTAATCGTTACTGCTTCCCCAAATATTTGAAACATATCTTATTCGCGAATAAGCCACTGCCTGTATACCGTTCAAATGGTGCTTACCAGCAGTGAAAATATGCTGGTCCTTTGAGGAAACCTTTAGATTTTTGCAGATTTCATCAATACAACCGTTTATACTGTGAAGCGTTCCGTCACTCTTTTTTACCTCTGCCTTTGTAAGCTCGGCATCTATACCCCCCACAGCTTCGATAATATCCACCATTCCATAAAAGTTTACGGTGGCATACTCCGAAATATCAAGCCCGAATATGGTGTTTAAGGTCTTTATAGCCAACTCCGGACCGCCCCGTTGATATGCGCTGTTTATTTTACCGTAATACTTTTTGCCGTTATAGGTCATAGGCACAAAGGAATCGCGAAGAACCGAAATAATCTTAACCTTTTTTGTTGTGGTGTTAAGGCTAAGTATCATAATACTGTCTGAATTTCCCTTAAATGAGTTTGTATCCCTTGTATCAATACCGAATAAAGCAACATTAACTATATTTTTATCAAGCACATTCTCAAAGCCCAAGTCCTCAGGCTTTGTAGTTATTTCGTTGTAATTATAGTCGAATACCGTAAAAAGTACACCGAGAGCTATAGAAAAAACAAGTATTAAGGAAAGCGCGGTTATCATCGACGCCTTCTCCCACACCTTTCGTCTTTTCCACCAACCTGCAAAGCCACGAGGCTTTTTAGAATATTTTCCTTTGCTTGAAAAGGAGTTGAAATACAGCGAGCTACCGTTATCAGACTTCATTCTTGAGTCCGACACAATGTCTTCAAATTCATCCTCCGTTTTAGCTTCAAGCGTATTTTCTTGTTCGTTTTCTTCAGGTTCAAACTCAAACATAAAATTAAAATCGTTTTTACTTCCCATAGCCTATTTATCCTCCATATTGAGAGCCTTTCTAAATCAAGGCTTTATAGATTTCTCCCTTTTTAATGCCTGTAAGCTCTGCCGCTTCCTTAGCCGCCGCAGAGGTGCCCTTGCCCTCTGATACGAGTCTTTTAGCAAGCGCTACGGCATCCTCTATTGTGTATTGCTCTTTTACGGCTTCGGCGCCCTTTACTATAATTACAAACTCTCCCTTAGGGGGATTCGCTTCATAGTATTCAATAGCCTCACTCAGCCTAAATTTCAGAACAGTTTCGTGAAGCTTAGTAAGCTCCTTTGCGGTGACAATTTCCCTATCCCCGAAATATTTATAAAAATCCCTGAGGGTTGCCAGCAATTTATGAGGAGCTTCGTAAAAAATCATTGTTCTTTGCTCGTTCTTTACCGCTTCAAGATGCTCTTTTCTACTTATTTTGTTGACCGACAAAAAGCCCTCAAAGCAGAATCTTCCGCTCGGCATACCCGAGATACTAAGCGCGGTAATAAGAGCGCTCGGTCCCGGAACCGACTCAACCTCAATTCCGGCCTCCCTCGACACTCTCACCAAATCCTCACCGGGGTCAGAGATGGCAGGCATACCCGCGTCCGACACAATAGCGCAGCTTTCACCCTTTAAAAGCCTTTCTATAATAAGATTACCTCTGCCGTTTTTATTATGCTCATAGTAAGAAATCATTTCTTTTTTTATTTCAAAATGGTTAAGCAGCTTAAGGGTTACGCGTGTATCCTCGGCGGCAATAAAATCGACCTTTTCCAAGGTTTCTGCCGCGCGCGGACTCATATCCCCCAAATTACCTATAGGAGTGCCCACAACATAAAGCTTTCCGCTCATTAAAGGTATGCCTCCTTATACGCACCGTAAATTTCAATCATTTCATCACTCAAATTACCGTTTTCTTCAACATAAAGTGTAGGCTCAATGCGAAGTCCCGTATTACTGCAACGCTTACCCTCAACAAGAACAAGCCACGGCTCCTCGTCCTTTCTCTGGCAAACAAGTCTGAGTCTTTTCGGCTCCACTTTATATTTAGACATAAGGCTCATTAATTCCGCAAGCCTTTCGGGACGGTGACACATACAAAGTCTTCCGCCCGTCTGCAAAAGCCTTGCTCCCACAGACACAATATCCTCAAGGGTACATTCAACCTCGTGACGAGCCACCATTTCCACCCTGTCAGGATTTTTAAGCCCCGCATTTGGAGCCTTATAAGGCGGATTACAGGTAACAAGGGTATGACAGCCGAATTCAAGCTTACCTTTAAGCTCCAAAAGGTTTGAATGTATAACCCGAAAACGGTCAATACATAGCTCGTCCACCGTTTTTTGCGCCAAAAACGTCGCTTCCTCGCTTATATCTACCCCAAAAGCCGCTTTAAGTTTACCGTCTCTGAGCATTATAAGCGGAATTATTCCACAGCCTGTGCCTAAATCCACAAGACTGTCCTTTTGCTTAGCACCTGCAAAATGGCTTAACAGCACCGCATCAGTACCAAATGTATGATGCGGTGTTACATTTACATAAAAGCCTCTGCCTAAAGGCTCTTTTTTAATTAAACTCTGCTCCATTTAACGCCCTGAGGTGTATCCTCTAATACTATTCCCATTTCCTTTAGCTTATCACGGATAGCGTCGGCAGTGCCAAAATCCTTTGCCTTTCTTGCCTCGGTTCTCTTTTCGATAAGCTCCTCTATCTCGCTGTCAAGCGTCTCGGTCTTACGGTTGTATACAAGACCTAAAACTCCTGTGAGCTGGTCAAACATATCAGCGCACGCTTCAAGAGTTACTTTGCCCACACCGTCTGCAATAGCGGTATTTATATCCCTTACAAGCATAAATATTGCAGCCAATGCGTCCGCAGTGTTGAGGTCGTCCTCCATAGCGGTTATAAACTCATTTTTGCGCTGTTCAACAAACTCAGGAATCTCGCCGCCCTCAGCCGCATTTTTAAGTGCAAAATCTATATTATCGCGGCAGTTATAAAGTCTTTCGAGCGAATTCTTTGCCTGCTCAATAATCTCAACAGAATAGTTTATAGGACTTCTGTACTGTGAAGAAACAAGGAAATAACGGATAGGCTCATAGCCGAATTTATCTGCAACATCACGCACGGTAAAGAAGTTATTTAAGGATTTTGACATCTTATGATTGTCAACATTAATAAATCCGTTATGCATCCAATAGTGAGCAAATTCACAGCCGTTTGCCGCCTCACTCTGAGCAATTTCGTTTTCGTGGTGGGGGAAAATAAGGTCAAGACCGCCGCAATGAATATCAATTGTTTTACCGAGGTATCTTCCTGCCATAGCTGAGCATTCAATATGCCAACCCGGTCTGCCGTCTCCCCAAGGCGACTCCCAGAACGGCTCGCCCGGCTTTGCGCCCTTCCAAAGACAGAAATCCATTGGGTCTTCCTTAATGTCTCCCGAATCAACACGCTCGGAAGCGCCAACCTCCAAATCCTCAAGAGGCTGATGTGAAAGCTTGCCGTATTCATCGAATTTCTTAGCTCTGTAATAAACATCGCCTCCTGCTTCATAGGCATATCCGTTTTCCATAAGGGCAGAAATTATACCCTGAATCTGCTCTATATTGTCGGTAGCTCTCGGATGGACGGTAGCCTCGCGAACATTAAGTCCCTTAGCGTCGGTCCAAAACTCGTCAATATATCTTTCGGCAACCTCAGGTACGGTAATGCCCTCCTCGTTTGCCTTTTTGATAAGCTTATCGTCAATATCGGTAAAATTCTGAACAAAGTTTACCTTATAGCCGCGCCACTCAAAATAACGGCGCAAAACATCGAAAACGCAAAGCGGTCTTGCATTTCCTATATGGATATAATTGTATACTGTAGGACCGCAGGCATAAATCTTTACCTCGCCCTCGTTTATCGGTTTAAAATCGTCCTTCTGACGGGTAAGTGTGTTAAAAATTTTCATTGACTTTTCTCTCCTAATCCTGAAATAATACCCTCAAGCTGAGCAATACGCTCCTCCATACTGTCCATTTTCTGCTTTACGGGGTCGGGAATGTGAATCTGGTCGAGCTGACCTACCTTTTTACCGTCCTGACGGACTACCCTTGCAGGTATACCCACCACCGTTGAGTTGGGCGGTACCTCCTCAAGCACCACAGCGCCTGCCGCCACACGAGAATTGTCACCAATCTTAAACGGCCCCAATACCTTAGCACCTGCCGAAATCATAACATTGTTACCGATTGTCGGGTGGCGCTTGCCTGTATCCTTACCTGTACCGCCAAGGGTTACGCCCTGATAGATAAGCACATCGTCACCTATTTCGGTGGTCTCACCTATCACAATTCCTGTTCCGTGGTCTATAACAAGCCGTCTTCCAATAGTAGCGCCGGGATGTATCTCAATTCCGGTCTTCCGCGCCGCCCTTTGCGAGACATAACGCGCTAAAAACATAAGTCCGTGCTTATAATAAAAATGTGCGCGGCGGTGCATTCTTATTGCCTTAACACCTGGGTAAAGCAGAAAAACCTCCCAAAAGCTCCGTGCGGCAGGGTCTCTGTCCCTCACGGCGTTTACATCTTCAATAATTCTCTTAAACAAGCCTCTCACCCACATCACTTTGCATTGGCAATATACTGTCTGCCGCCCCAAATATAAATAGCGCCCGAAATAACGCAAAGAACAGCCGACAACCAGAAAAGCGCGATAATTACGGCATCAAGTATACCGAAAACACTCTCACTTATCGGCATAAGCTCATTAAATGCATACACAGCAAGCGCAAAAATTATACCTGCCATCTGACTTACGGTCTTGCATTTGCCCCACATATTAGCGGCAACAACCTTACCTCCTGCCGTAACCGCCACAAGGCGTATAGAAGAAACGGCAAATTCCCTGAAAAGCACAATAAAGGTTATAACCACTATATGCCAGCTGAATTTTCCTCCGCCGTAAACAAACATAAAGCCAAGATAAGCGCTTGTTGTAAGCATTTTATCTGCAAGTGGGTCCATAAATTTACCGAAATCGGTTACCATATTATATTTTCTTGCCATTTTACCGTCAATCATATCGGTAAGCGAAGCCGCAACAAATAACACAAGTGAGATTAAATAATGATACGGAAAAGCAATAATCATTACCGCCATAAAAACGGGAGTTGCTATCATTCTTGCCAATGTAAGCTTGTTAGGTGTATTCATTCTGTTTCTTCCTTTCGACTTAATCCTCTAATTCACCAAGCAGGTCATAATCTATACAATCGTTAATTCTCACATTTACAAAATCGCCTATTTTAAGCTGTCTTGTAGAGATAAAAAATATTTTTCCGTCAACCTCAGGAGCATCAGCAGGGGTTCTGCCGTAGTAGCATTTAATATAATCGTCCCAGCCCTCAATAAGCACCTCGGTAAGACTTCCCTGCTTTTCCTCATTCTTTTCTGCTGCTATGGTCATTTGAAGCTCCATAATATTTTCCATACGGTCGGTCTTTGTCTGCTCATCTATCTGTCCCTCAAAGCCTGCCGCAGGGGTATTCTCCTCAGGTGAATAGGTAAAGCAACCGAGTCTATCAAAGCGGATTTCCTTTACAAACTCCGCAAGTGATGTGAACTGCTCCTCACTCTCACCCGGAAAGCCTATAATAAAGGTTGTTCTAAGGGTTATTTCGGGAATTTTCTTCCTTATTTTATTTATAAGGGCGGTAAGACTCTCTCTATCCCCATTTCGGTTCATACTTTTAAGTATCTCACCGTCAATATGCTGAAGCGGTATATCAAGATATTTTACAAGCTTATCCTCACTTACCATCACCTCTAAAAGCTCATCAGTGATACGGTCGGGATATGTGTAAAGGGTTCTTATCCAATGCAGTCCCTCAACCTTGCAAAGTCTTTTAAGCAGCTCTGCAAGCATAGGCTTACCGTAAATATCCTCACCGTAGGCGGTGGTGTCTTGCGCTACAACAATAAGCTCCTTAACACCCCTTGCGGCAAGCTTTTCAGCCTCAGCCACGCAATCCTCAAGCTTACGGCTTCTGAGCTCACCCCTGATTTCAGGTATGGCGCAATAGGTACAGCAGTTATTGCAACCGTCAGCCACCTTTAAATATGCAGTAAACGGATAACCGCCAAGTATTCTATCACCGTTAAGGTCAAGCTCGCTCTTTTCGCCATAGCTATTCTGACATTTACCCTCAATTGCGTTTTTAACTATTTTCGCAATATCCTTATTAGAGCCGATACCTACGCAAACATCAACCTCAGGTATTTCCTCGGTTACATCGTCCCTGTACCGCTCTGCAAGACAGCCTGTTACAATAAGAGCCTTTAATTTACCTTCTTTTTTATACTCTGCCGCCTCTAAAATATTTTCAATTGCCTCGCTTTTTGCCGCCTCGATAAAGCCACAGGTGTTTATGATTATTGCGTCTGCCTCAGCCTCAGCAGGGCATATTTCAAGCCCGCCCTCGGCTAAAAGACTCAGCATCATTTCGGCATCCACCTGATTTTTAGGACAACCAAGCGAAACCATAGAAACCTTATACATTAGTATTCCTCACAAAATTCAAGTTCTTCGTTATATCTTTTAAGCGCCGATTTAATTGCGCTAAAGGAAAAGCCTTTTCTTGCAAGAGCCGCGAAAACCCTTTCGTGCCCCCGCTCCTTAGCAAGCTTTTGCGCATATTTTTTCTCAATAAGCGCCGCGATTTGCGCCTCCTCGTCACATTCGAGCTCTGAAAGCATCTCCTTTGCAAGTGACGGCGTTACGCCCTTTAAGAGCATTTTCTGATACGCTTCTCTTTTAGAAATATTGCTCTCAATACAGCGTTCAGCAAACCTTTCTGCATACCGTCTGTCATCAACAAGTCCCAACTCACAGAGCTTTGCCAGCACCGCCGCCGAGGCTTTTTTGCCAAAGCCTGCTCTTACAAGTTTTTCATAGAGCGCCCTTTCGGTATAATCCATACGGTCAAGATACCACATTGCACGCGATTTCGCCCTTTTGTAATCCGACTCGTATTTTAGTTCTTCAAGGCGCTCACAGTCAACCTCACAGCCTACAAAAAGTCCCTCACCGTCACAGACATCTTTATCTAAAAGTTGCTCGTTACCATCAGGAAAAACAATTCTCGTCAAATGCTTTTTATCGCTTTTTATCTCGGTTATTTGCATTATTCGTCAACCGCGATGTCTATATCCACGCTTTTATGGGCTCTTGCAGGCGGGTCTTCAGGCATAATCTCGATTTTATCGTCCTCAGAAAGCACCGCTTCAGCCGCCTTTCCGCCTTTAACGGCATCTTTTATGAGATTTTCAATCTCCTCTGCCATTTCGGGGTTATCCTCAAACAGCTTTTTAACATTTTCTCTGCCCTGACCGAGACGGGTTTCGCCGTAATAGAACCACGCACCTGATTTTTTAAGCACACCAAGCTCAACACCGGCATCCACAATCTCACCTGTATGGCAGATTCCCGTTCCGTACATAATATCAAATTCAGCGCTCTTAAACGGGGGAGCTACCTTATTTTTAACAATTTTTACTCTGGTATGTACACCTAAAATGTCGTTGCCATCCTTAATAACATCGCCCTTGCGAACATCTATACGCACGCTTGAATAAAACTTAAGTGCACGGCCGCCGGGGGTGGTTTCGGGATTACCGTACATAACGCCAATCTTTTCACGAAGCTGATTTATAAAGATTGCCGCGCAGTTGGATTTGGAAAGCGCGCCTGCAAGCTTTCTCATAGCCTGAGACATAAGTCGCGCTAACTGACCAACGTGACTGTCACCCATTTCGCCGTCTATTTCAGCCTTTGTAACCAAAGCGGCAACCGAGTCAACAACAAGTATATCAACCGCTCCCGAACGCACAAGCGCCTCTGCTATTTCGAGCGCCTGCTCGCCCGAATCGGGCTGAGAAACCAAAAGACTGTCAATATCAACACCGAGGTTTGCCGCATAAACAGGGTCTAACGCGTGCTCAACATCTATAAATGCCGCCGTACCCCCTGCCTTTTGAGCCTCTGCCACACAATGGAGAGCTACGGTGGTTTTACCCGAAGATTCAGGTCCGTAAATTTCAACTATTCTGCCCTTAGGAATACCGCCTATACCGAGTGCTATATCAAGCATAAGCGAGCCTGTTTTTATACATTCAACATTCATAGCCGCGTTTTCGCCAAGACGCATTACAGCGCCCTTACCGAATTTCTTTTCGATTTGCTCCATTGCGGTTTTTAGAGCCTTTTGTCTCTCCTCTTCTTCAACCTTTCTGACAGGTGCCGCCTTTGTATTCTGTGCTTTTGCCATTTTACTGTCCTCGCTATCTTTATAATTTTATTCCTGATACAACCCGTTCAATACCGCCCATATCCTTTATGACCGATATATCGCCAAAGCCGTTTTGCTCTAAAAGCTCTGATACTGCCGAATACTGATTTATTCCCACCTCAAAGGCAAGCATACCGCCCTTTGTGAGACAATTCTTATAATTTTTTACTATCGCTCTGTAAAAGTCGAGACCGTCCTCGCCGCCTAAAAGCGCCGCTTCGGGTTCAAACTTAGTTTCGGGTGACACCGTTTCCATTTCCTTTGGCGGAATATAGGGGGGATTGCTCACAATAAGGTCATAAGACCGGTCGTTTGCGCTACCCTCAAGCACATCGCCCTCAATCAACCTTACGCCTGACGCCTGATTAAGGGTTATATTCTGCTCTGCATAGCGCAAAGCCTCAGGAAATTTTTCTAAAAGGGTAACCTCTGCCGCCTCATTTTCCTTTGCGATTGTTATGCCTATACAGCCGCTCCCCGCGCAAAGGTCAAGTACCCTTGGGAGCGCGGTTTTCTTAATATACTCAAGGCAGTGCTCTACCAATGTCTCGGTATCTGCACGGGGACATAGCACCCCAGGTCCCACCTTAAAGCTTCTGCCGTAAAAATCCCACTCACCGAAAATATACTGCAAAGGGTATCTAATCTCGCGTTGTCTTATAATAACGGTGAGATTATCCTCTTGATACTTCGTAAGCTTATTATTATAGTTTACAAGAATCTGTGCCGCCGAAAGTCCTGTAATGTGCTTTATTATCTGCTTTGCTTCAAAAACGAAATCCTCTATTCCTGCGGCTTGAAGCTTTTTCTTAGTGGAATTATATGCTTCAAATACTGTCATCTTCGGTTTCCTCTACAACGCTGTCCTGCGGCTCTGATTCAGCCTCACCGCAACAGTCAACACATCGGTCAACATCGGGATTTTCGGGCTCACACGCCTTTAAAGCCGCAATTGCAATCTCAATCATATCGTCCTCAGGCTCTTTTGTGGTTATTCTCTGAAGCCAAAGACCGGGAGCAGAAATTATTTTTGTTACAATGTTATCGTATCTGCCGCAAAGCTTTAGCACCTCAAAGCCTACTCCGCAAATTACAGGAACCATAAGCAGCTTAGCCACAACCCACAGCCAGTAAATATTGTACACATTTGGGAAAATAAGCTGTATAACAGTAGAAAAAATAACCGCAATTAAAATCATAAGTATCATAAATGAGGTGCCGCAACGGGGGTGAAAACGCTTTTGCTTTCTAACATTTTCCACCGTCAGCTCGAGTCCCTTTTCGTAGCAGAAAATTGTCTTATGCTCAGCACCGTGATACATAAACACACGCTTTATATCCTTCATAAAGGATACCGCCCAAACATACGCCACAAATATTGCAAGCTTTATAAACTGTTCAATAAAGGAGCGTGCAAGCTTTGAAAATTCGGTTTTAAATACCGACTGCAAGCCTGAAACAAAAAGTCTCGGCAAAAGCATAAACAGCACAACCGAAAGAGCCACACCCAAAACAGTTCCTATAACCATAACAATATTTAAAAGTGTGCTATAGTCCTTCTTTTCACCTGTTTCCTCTGTCTTTTTCTTAGCCTCCTCGTCCTCCAAATCGGTAAAGCCCGACTTATCAGCCGAAAGCATCATAGCCTTATAGCCCTGAATCATAGACTCAACAAAGCTTATAACACCTCTTATAACAGGTAAGCCGAGAATTTTATATCTTTCTCTCAGGCTCTTATATTCGAGATATGTAATATCTATCTCCTTATCGGGTGTCCTTACAGCCAAAGCCGTTTTTTCAGGACTTTTCATCATAATTCCCTCAATAAGCGCCTGACCGCCTATTGAGGTATATTTGCACTTACTCATTTTCCGTTTCCTCATTACTTTCTGTAGTATTTTCTGTACTCTGCTCGACTTCATCGGACGCTCCGTTATCAATAACTGCTATCTCTGCCGCCTCAGAAAGAGTAATCTCAGGCTCTGAAGCAGTATTTTGCTCCTCAGGCTCGTAAAGCGGCAGAACGATGGTAGCCATCGTACCTACACCCTCGGTACTTTCGATAAACAAAAGTCCCTGATGCTGTTTTATAATTTCGTCCGCAACCGCAAGACCTATACCTGAACCGCGAACGGTTTTATTAGCCTTATAGAATTTTTCCTTTACCCTGTCAATATCCTGAGCGGGAATTCCCACACCCGTATCCCTTACCGAAATGCGGACGCAAGCCTCCTCCTCGTCCTGACTGACAAGCACCTGACCGCCGCTTTCGGTATATTTTACGGCATTGTCAATAATATTAATGAAAACCTGCTTTAGACGGTTAGTGTCACCCATTACAGTAAGCTCGTTTGAGGAGCGGGTATAAATAAGCTCAATTCCCTGTTTACGGGCAAGCTCCACATACATATCCACCGATTCTGAAAGCAACTGTGAAATATTGAGGGGTTGCGCAAGCACGGTCATTCTGCCTGTTTCAATACGCGAGAAATCCAAAAGCTCCTCAACAAGACTCGAAAGTCGGTCAGCCTCAGAAAGCACAACATCAAGACCTCTTACCACCAATTCCTCGTCTGTTCCAATAGACATTTTCGCCGTTTCGCCCCATCCTCTTATAGCGGTAAGGGGAGTCCTGAGCTCGTGAGACACCGACGAAATAAAATCGTTTTTAAGGTTCTGCGCGCGTCCGAGCTCAGACGCCATATAATTTACCGTATCACAAAGCTCACCTATTTCATCGTTGCGCTTCATATCTATTCTTGATTCCAAATCACCCATTGCAATTTTTCGGGCAATGTTACTTACATCTCTTATGGGACGCACAATCGATTTAATAAAGAAAAGTCCCGAAAAGGCGCAAAAGCCTAAAATAGCCAATGCCGCCGCAGCCATTATTGCGGCAAAGCTTGCCGTCATTTTATCAGCTGTGCGTAAGGAGGTTATCCACCTATAAGCGCCAAGACGTACTCCGTTAGAATCAAAAATCGGAGTAGAGCCTGCCATAATGCGCTCTCCGCTTGCTGTTTTGCCCTTCATAACGACAGTTTTTCCGCTCTCTTTAGCCTTAAAATAGTCGGGCATATCACCATCGTGCGACATAAAACCTGTGGTAGAAACTACAACCTCGTCATTAGCATCTATAACCTGAACCTCTAATTTATTTTTATAGTTAAACTTTCCCGCAATGGCAATAGCGGTATCGTTAAAGGTTGCTCTGTTTGTTCCGGAAAGGGCATAAAATTCGTATGCATAGTCGTTTGCAAGCGATTCTATACGCTCGGTATATATTGAGCTGAAAAGCACCGAAAATGCAATTGCCGCCGCGGTAACTATTATGGCTACAATAAGAAATATGTTTATAAACCATCTTATTGCTATACTTTTAAATTTAATTTCAAGTTGCATACGCCCTCTCCTTTCTTTAGTTTAATTGGTTGAAAATTAATGGGTATTCCACTTATAGCCCATACCCCACACCGTCATCAGATGCTTGGGCTCCGAGGGGTCATCTTCTATCTTTTTACGAAGTCTTCTCATATTAACATCAACAATCTTTTCTTCCCCGAAATAGTTGCTTCCCCAAACCTTATTTAAAATATCGGTTCGGTCAAGCGCTACATCGGGATTATTGAAGAAATACTCTATCATTTGGAACTCCACCTGTGTGAGCTCTATATTTTTGCCCGATTTAAGCAAGGTTCTGCGGCGGAGATTAAGCGAAAAATCACCCAAAACAATCTCGTCTGAAGATTGGGGAACAACCGCCTTTTTCGAATGCATTTCAACACGGCGGTAGAGCGAATCCACACGCGCAAGCAGCTCTGTGGGACTAAATGGCTTTGTTATGTAGTCATCTGCTCCCATCATAAGACCGCTTATTTTATCCATTTCCTGTGTACGGGCGGTAAGCATTATTATACCCAATGTTTCGCTGCGTTTTCTCAGCTCCTTGCAAAGAGCAAAGCCGTCCATCCCAGGCATAGAAATATCAAGAAGGGCAATATCAAAGCCCTCAAGGTCATTATCGTATATATCAAGCGCTTCCTCGCCTGAGCCGGCTTCCTCAACATTGTAGCCCACCCTCTTAAGGTTTATCGCCTCAAATTCGCGTATTGCCGCCTCGTCCTCAACAATAAGAATTCGTTTCAACTACTGCATCTCCTATTCAAAAAGCTTAAAATTAGATTTTACCGTTTCCATTGTCAGTCCCTCTGCCTTGGCGGCTTCGGTAATCCGACATATATAAGAGGTCTGACCGTCATTCATAATCTCAGCAATTCCTGCCGCATTGTACTTGCCCTCGTCCCAATCCGACTTTGGAACCGCCTTTATATACATAAGAGACTCACCCAAGGTTTCGGTGGAAAAATCATACCTGTATATCTCGCGCAAACGACTGTCAACATCCTTAAGCACTGCTATGTGCCCTACCCATTTTGCAGGAATAGTATAATAGTAGCTGTCATCCACATTAATCATAGTGGTGAGCTGTTTTACAAGCACCTCACCGTTAAAGGAGCACCAGCTTGTAAGGTAGAGCTTTTCATTTATCTCAGACGCCGCTACCGAGGGTACATTTTCCTGAACAGGAATTTCCATTATACCGTCATCATTAATATCCTTTATACTAAAGGATACCGAACGCAATGTGCTGAGATTTTCCTTTGTATCAGCGCTGAGCAGGGGATTTACAAGAGCGCCCTTTTCCACAAAGAGCACCTCGGTAATTGCACCCACACCCTTTATTTCGTCAATATAAATTGCCGGCTTTCCTGTTGAAAGTGAGGCTATTATCGGCTCGTTAACAGTTTTTGCGGCACTGTCAAGCTCGCAGGAGCCTATTTCTGTAACACCCTCCTCAGAAAACTCAAAAAGCGCGGCAGAGTTAGAGCTATCCGCCATATTGGTTTTAAGCACTAAAACCTCGTTCACATCATCCTCATCAAGGTCACAGGTGATAAAATGTGTATATTTCTGAAGCATTCTCTGGGTAAGAGTGGTCTCACCTATACTGTAAACCGCAAGCTGCATTTCACTTGTACCGTAAATTTCCCAGCCTACAAGAATTTCGCTTGTTCCGTCACCGTCTAAATCGCAGAACTCTAACCTATCCACACCGCCTGCAACTATTTTCTGCTGTGCAACAGAGCTCCACTCACCCTTATTGTTCTTTATATAGTTTATATGCATTGTAACGGTTTCGCCCTCGGTAATACTGTAGAAAGCAAAAGCTTCAAGAATACCGTCCGCATTAATATCCTCCTGAACAACGGCAGAGCGGTAGTTTCCGCGCGAGGGATATTTGAAATCATAGCTGCCGCCTGCGCTCTGCCCTATTGCCTGAGCTATAGGATAAAGCTCACCCGAAAGCGACGGCGGAGACAAAAGCTCTGCGGTATCAGCCGCAAAAAGACTACAACCACAAAGGCAAACGAGCATACTGATACTCATTGCCAAAGCCATAACCCTTTTAAACATTCTGCCTCACCTCTTTTGCACATAATAAACCCATATTAATATACATAAATATACATTGTACATTATATCACACCAAATAAAAAAAATAAAGATATTTTGTTAAGAAAATTTTAAAAAGTATATCATATTATAAAAGTAAGTGTTTTTTGTTTGTAGTTTTTATATTTCTATTATTTCTTTTTTCTTTTGATTGCTTGGTCTCTTAGGTCTCGCGCATTTCCAACACGACGCACATAAACCACAACAATATCTGCATTTTTTATCATCCAACTGTTTCTGTTAGCTATAGCATATTTCCTTGGACTTTTTAAACCTTCATCCGGAAAAATTGCATTTGTAAAGTCTATATGGCTATTTTTAGACCTTTCTACAGGCTGATATGCCGGCACAAAATTACATTTTATATGTGGAAATTCTTCTTTCATTTCAAGAAGAATTCTCCAAACCTTGCCGTCAAATTCGCCATTATCCCCAACAAGGAATTCATCTATTCCTCTATCTGTAATAAGGTAGTACAACACTCTTTTTATTTTATTTTCAATATCCTCACTCACATATCGGTGTCCGAAAAATATACAGCAGCTCATACTTCCTCCAAAATATGGGGATTATATCCCCTTAATATTTTAGATTATAACCCCCATAATAAATTTATTCAAGGGGGAATATTATGATTATCTTTGACAGGCTTTGGGAAACTATGAAGAAAAAAGGAGTTTCCACCTACACCTTGCGCGAGAAGTGCGGAATTGACAGTAAAACCGTTCGCCGTTTAAAAGCCAACGAAAATATAGAAACCAAAACACTTGATAAAATATGCTCTGCGCTTAATTGCCGACTTGAGGATATAGCGGAATATATAGACAACCCTTTATAAAACAAAAAAGATTGTTTATAATTTAACAATCTCATTGACTTTAATTACTTATAGCCTTATAATTTCTTAATACTCTATAAATATTTTTCAAGAAGTGATTTTATGGCAAGCCGTAAGAAAATCGATATGCTCGAGGGTCCTATTTTTAAAAACATAGTTGTCTACACAGTACCGATTATAATAACCAACATTCTTCAGCTTCTTTTCAATGCCGCCGACCTTATTGTTGTGGGAAGATATGCCGGCAGTATATCTGTTGCAGCAGTGGGGGCTACATCTTCGCTTGTAAGTTTACTTACAAATCTTTTTATAGGCATATCTGTAGGTATAGGCGTTGTTGTTGCCACAAATATCGGCGCTGATAATAAGCAAGCCGTGAGCAATGCTATTCATACTGCCATACCCACAGCTGTTATATGCGGTATTTTTCTTACGGTTGTCGGTTTTTTATCTTCAGAGGGTATACTAAAAGCAATGGGCACTCCTGAGGCTGTTTTACCGCTTTCTGCGCAATATCTGAAAATTTACTTTTTGGGAAACACCTCTATTTTGGTATATAATTTTGCGTCATCAATTTTAAGGGCAGCGGGGGACACCCGTTCTCCCCTTGTATTTTTGTCTGTTTCGGGTGTTTTAAATGTTGTTTTAAACCTTATTTTTGTTATCGTATTTGATATGACTGTTGCAGGTGTTGCGCTTGCCACCATAATTTCCCAAACTCTTTCGGCAATACTTGTAGTTATTGCCCTCTTAAAGAGGGATGATATTTGTAAGCTTTTCCTCAAAAAAATGAAAATTCATACGGCTTCTCTTATAAATATACTTTGTCAGGGTATTCCTGCAGGAATCCAAAGCTCGCTTTTTTCAATATCAAATGTTTTAATTCAGTCCTCGATTAACTCTTTTGGCGCAATTGCTGTTTCGGGGAACTCTGCGGCCGCAAATATAGAGGGCTTTGTGTATATGATAATGAATGCCTTTACACAAACCTCACTTAATTTTGTCGGTCAAAATATGGGCAGCAGAAATTTCAAAAGAATCAAGAAAATCTATCGCACCTGTCTGTTGATGGTTGGCTTTGTCGGTCTGGTTTTGGGTGTCACCGTAAGATTTTTTGCAGAAAATCTGTTATCTGTCTACATAACCGATTCGCCCGAAGCAATTGCCCAAGGTATTGTGAGACTCTCCTTTGTTTGTCTTCCGTATTTCATTTGCGGACTTATGGATACTACTACAGGAGCCATCCGCGGCTTGGGTGTTTCTCTTGCCCCTATGGCAATATCGGTGCTTGGAGTATGTGTTTTCCGTGTTGTTTGGATTTATACAATTTTTCAGATTCCGCAGTTCCACACCCTTTCGGGACTTTTAATTTCCTATGTTATAAGCTGGTTAATAACCTTCTTTGCAGAGCTTATAACCCTGTCTGTTATTCTGAAGCGCAAGCGTAAAGATGCGCTTATGATGGGCTATTCGGTTTAGCAATTCAACATATTTATATCAGATAAAGCGATGCTCCGCTGTTGTTTCAATACATATCTAAGCAATAGCGGAGCATAATTTAAAATAAACAAGTTGACATTTCAACTTGTTTATGCTATAATGCGAAAGTTGAAATTACAACTTTTAGTTTACAAAAGCGTTTGAAAAAGACAAACCGAAAGCGGCAACACATTTTGCCTGCGAATTAAAATACAAATAAACGGAGTGACAATTATGAAAACAAGAATTATTGTAGATTCTACCGCAGATTTAATGCCTGAGTATAAGGAAAAGGTTAGCGTGGTACCGCTTACTGTCAGCTTTGGGACAGAAGAATTTATCGACGGTGTCGCTATCGACCACAAGGCTTTTTACGAAAAGCTGATAGAGAGCGATGTACTTCCCACAACAAGTCAGGCAACACCCGATGCCTTTATAAAAGAATTCGAAAAGGTTAAAGAAGCCGGAGATGCGGCGGTTGTTATTACCCTTGCCTCAAAATTCTCAGGCACCTATCAAAGCGCAATGATTGCCGCAGGGGATTACGATAATATTTATATAGTTGATAGTATGAGCGCGGCTATGGGCAGCGGTATTTTAGTAGAATTGGCATTCCGACTTTTAGATTCGGGTATGAGTGCCCAAGAAATAGCAAAGGCTCTTGAAGAAGAAAAAAAGAGAATCGTGGTTGTTGCCTTGGTGGATACACTTGAGTATCTCAAAAAAGGCGGTCGTATATCTAAGGCAGTTGCATTTGCAGGCGGCGTATTAAATATCAAGCCTGTTTTGTCGGTTATTGACGGCGAAATAAATATGCTCGGTAAAGCTCGCGGCTCCAAAATGGGCAATAACTTGCTCGTCCAAGAAATCGACAAAGCCGGCGGCATTGACTTCAGCAAGCCCATATTACTCGGATACAGCGGAATTTCCGATGCTCTTTTGCTAAAATATATCGAGGATAGCCGTCATATTTGGGAGGGCAATATACAAAAGGTGCGTTACACAACTGTAGGAAGTGTAATTGGTACACACTCAGGTCCCGGTGCCGTTGTTGTTGCGTTTTTTAAGAAATAAGCGTCTGTTAATATGCCTAATGGCTGATATAAAATGTTATATGCTAAGCCAATTGTCAGAGGTAACTCCCCATAAAGTGGGAAGATGTCACGAAGTGACAGAGGGAAAAGTTCCGTCAGGGGTGGCTTTTGCATAGTAAAAGACGGAGGGGTGTTTTCTCTCCCTCCGCCTCGCCTTGCTCGGCCTCCCTTGTAAAGCAATGTCATTAAGTTAAGAGATTGCTTTAGGCAAGGGGACCTTTTGGAATTTTTTATTTTCCGCTATTCCTTGACAAGCACCTTTTCAATCCTTCCGATAATCATATTGTGGTAATCCTTTTCAGAATACCACTTTAAGGGCTCCTTATCGGTAAATGACTGCTCCTCTAATCTGCCTACATACTGCTTTTTGCAAACAAGCACCAGTCTCGCCTCGTTAAAATAAACCGTACCGCTCTCAAAAACAGGTGTAAGTCCTGTGAGGGCGGTTTTGTCAACCTCTCTGCCCGACATTGAACCGCAAACCTTATGAATCGCCTTGTTATCACCGTAAAAGCCGATGGTAAAATAATCGTTCTTTTCAACAAATTCCATTGTATAGCGCTGTGGACGAATCATTGCAACCACGCTGTCCGCTCCCCACATTTCTCCCGCAAAGCCCCACGATGCGGTCATCATATTATAACCGTCACGGTCTCCTGCCGAAATTAGCATCCATTCATCAGCGATTGCCTTTATGATGTTGCCCTCTATTTCCTTTGGACTTATTTCTTTAAACATAGCTATCTCCTTAATTCAAATTAAGCTTTCTATATAGTGCGGAAATCTCGGCTCTTAAGCCTTTGTTTTCCTCTGCTTTAAGCTCAGGGTCATTTTCAAGCAACAACGACACCTCTTTACCTGCCAAGCGGAGAACCTCTCGGTCTGCAAATATATCGGCTATCTTCATATCGGGCAGTCCGTGCTGACGCGAGCCCAAAAAGTCTCCCGGACCTCTAAGCTCCAAATCGGCGTCGGCTATTTTAAAGCCGTCGGTACTGTTTTTTATAATATTCAGTCTTTTTTGAGTGTCGGGACTCTTGCTGTCCGAAATTAACACACAACTCGACTTATGCGCGCCTCTGCCTATTCTTCCCCTCAGCTGATGAAGCTGGGAAAGACCGAACCGCTCGGCATTCTCAATAACCATTACAACCGAATTCGGAACATCTATTCCCACCTCTATAACGGTTGTAGCAATAAGCAGTTGTATTTCGCCCTCGTCAAAACGCCTCATAACCGCGTCCTTTTCCTTTGGCTTCATTTTGCCGTGGAGAAGCCCCAAGGAATAATTTTTAAACTCACCGCCTGACAGCTTTTCATAATATTCCGTTGCAGGGGTAATGTCCATCGTCTCGTTCTCCTCAACCAAAGGACAGACGATATACCCCTGTCTCCCCTCGTCAAGAAAGTTCTTTATATAATTATAGATACGCTGACGGTATGACGAATCCACACTGTATGTATCTATTTTCTGTCTTCCCTTAGGATATTCGTCAATAACGCTGATATCAAGGTCGCCGTAAAGGATAAGACCAAGCGTTCTTGGAATCGGAGTTGCCGACATAACAAGTGTATGCGGATTATTGCCCTTTGATGACAGCTTACCCCTTTGCGACACCCCAAAACGATGTTGTTCATCGGTAATAACAAGTCCCAAATCTGAAAACTCCACATCGTCGGTAAGCAATGCGTGAGTACCTACAACCACATCTATTTCGCCTGATTTTAAGGATGACTTTATAGCGTTTTTTTCTTTTTTAGAGACAGAGCCTGTGAGAAGTGCGCAGGAAATACCTGTTTTTTCGGTTATGGCAAGCATTGTTTTATAGTGCTGTTCAGCAAGGATTTCGGTAGGCGCCATAAGAGCTGACTGAAATCCGTTTTTTGCCGCCGCAAAACAAAGTGCCGCCGCAACCGCTGTTTTTCCGCTTCCCACATCGCCCTGAACCAAACGGTTCATAGGTCTGCCCGAAGCCATATCCTTAAAGCATTCATTCGCTACTCTTTTCTGCGCGCCTGTAAGCTTAAAGGAAAGGTATTTTGTAAATTGTTCGAAATAGCTCTCGGTTATTCTGCAACCCGCTTTACCCCTTGAATGTCTTTTAAGAAATGTGAGTCCCGCCTGAAGAACAAAAAGCTCTTCAAAAACAAGTCTTTTTTTAGCCCTTTCAAGATTCTCCTTAAGCTTTGGAAAATGGATATTCTCAATTGCAAAATCTATACCGCAAAGCCCATTTCGCTCCCTTACCGATTGCGGTAATGTTTCGGGAAGCTTTAGTGACAGCATTGCCGTTTTTACAAGTCTCTCCATATTCTTAGAGGAAAGGCTTGCCGACGCAGGATAAATAGGCTCTACACCGCTGAATCCCGACTCCATAATTATAGGTGAAGTCATCTGACGGATATAAAAATTCCCGTTCACCCTGCCGTAAAACAGATAAACCCTGTCCACCCGTATTTTTTCGGCAAGAAAGCGTTGGTTAAACAGTGTTATCTGCATTCTTCCCGATGAATCCTCAACCGCGAAACGGTATATTTCCATTCCCTGACGCTTTTTCTGCGTCTCCACAGGGGTAACAACCCTCGCCTTAACACATACATTTTCAAAAAACGGAGCTTCAGCTATCGGGGTTATATCGGTCCAATCGCGGTAGGCTCTCGGATAAAAACGCAAAAGAGCACCGACTGTATCGATGCCCTTAGCTTTAAGGACAACAGCCCTTTTTTCACCAACACCCTTTAGGTACTGAATATCGGTGGAAGCTGTTATCATTCTAAACACCTCATTCAACAGAGATAATATAATAGTAAACCGGTTGACCGCCGTTTATAACGGTAATCTCGGTCTTTGAGCCGTATTTTGCCTGAATCTGTTCTTCAATTGCCGCCGCCTGCTCCTCGGTTACATCCTCACCGTAAATAACCGTTACAAACTGACTGTCACGCTTAATCATCTGCTTTAAAAGCTTCATAACGGTCTTTTCAAGGTCGGTGTCAACATAGGTAATCTTACCGCCGAGCAATGCCATAAGCTCGCCCTTTTTAATGCTGTGACCGTCAAACTCAGAGTCTCTTGCGGCAAAGGTTATTTGACCTGTAGCGATATTTTCCGCAGCCGCCTCCATTGCGATAGCATTTGCGTCATTGTCACCGTCAGGGTCAAAGGTAAGCATTGCGGTTATGCCCTGAGGAATAGTTCTTGTATGAAGCACTATTACCTTTCTTGTGCTTATCGGGATAGCCTGCTCAGCCGCCATTATTATATTCTTATTGTTAGGAAGCACAAAAACAGTCTCAGCAGGAGTGGTCTCAATAGCCTTGAGAATATCGTCTGTGCTAGGATTCATAGTCTGACCGCCGCTAACAATAGTATCTACGCCAAGGTCCTTAAAAAGCTCTGCAAGACCGTCGCCTGCGCAAACCGACACAAAACCAACCGGCTTTGTAGGCTCTACAGGAGTAAAGGTCTCGGTGCGGTCAGCGCTCTTTGCCGGCTTCTTCTTTGACTGCTCGGCATCGTGCTTTGCTCTCTCGTGCTGGTCGCGCATATTCTCTATCTTAAGATGTACCAAAGCACCGAAGGTAAGCGCATTTTCAATAGCATTACCGGGGTGGTCGGTATGAACGTGAACCTTAATAATTTCCTCGTCATCAACCACAACAACACAGTCACCTATAGTCTCAAGGAACATTCTGAGCTCGTTAGGCTCTTTTTCGCACTCTGCATTGCGGTTTACAATAAACTCGGTACAGTAGGTAAAGGTAATCTCGGTCTCGAACTCACCCGCGGCATTTCTTGAAGATTCCTCCTCAGGCTCCTCGTTTGCAGAACCGCCCAAAGCCTCAATCATAACACCGTCCTTAAATACAGACAGCATACCCTTTAAAATAAGCACAAAACCAAAGCCGCCTGCGTCCACAACGCCGGCTTTCTTAAGCACGGGAAGTAGCTCAGGTGTCTCCGCAAGCGCTTTTTCTGCGCCCTCGATAGCCGATTCAAACACCGCAAGCTCGTCTTTGCCCTCTTCAAAAGCCGCTTTAGCATATTCAGAAGCAACCCTTGCAACGGTGAGAATCGTACCCTCTGTAGGCTTCATAACTGCCTTGTATGCCGCTTCAACACCTAACACAAAAGCATTGGCAAGATTTTCTGAGGTAACATACTCGTCATTAGCTATTCCCTTAGCAAAGCCGCGGAAAAGCAGAGAGGTAATAACACCCGAATTTCCTCTTGCACCTCTAAGTAAAGCCGAAGCATTTGCCGAAGCAATCTTTCCTGCGGTTTCACCGCTCAGTTTTTCAAGCTCTCTTGCGGAATTGCTCAGTGTCATCGACATATTAGTTCCCGTATCACCGTCCGGCACGGGGAATATATTTAAATCGTCGCACTGTTTTCTGTTATTTGCAAGATTATTGGCAGCAGAAATAATAGCTTTCCGCAATATATCGCCGTTTATCATTGTAACACTCCTTAATTCTCCCTGAATGGGATTTTCGGTTCAATCTTTATTCTTTTATACCGTCTATTTTAACGATAACCTTTTCAACCGTTATTCCGGTCCTTTTCTTAACCGCATATTTAACCTTTTCGGTAATGCTTGCGGCTATGGCATTAATATTCATTCCATAGGTAACAACAATATGAAGCTCAACATCTATTCCGTCAGCATTGCCAATAACCTTTATTCCGGTATCAAGCGGCTCTGATTTCTGAAATTTGCTGAAAAGCTTTTGCTTATTGTTGCTTGGAACCATACCAACCACGCCGAAGCAGGCAGTAACCTCATGACCTATAAGCTTGGAAAGATACTCTTCTGAAATATCTATTTTACCCAACCGTGTTTCATAAGCTATCATAAAATATCCTCCTGTTAAAATATTATGCAGTATGGCTTAATTTTCTGCCACACTGTATGATTCAATTGAAAAATAAATGTCACTGGCGGAAGCCGTTTCCATATTCTCAATATTGTCATTATAAAAAAGCGCGCCCGTTCTGTACATAATGGGAATAAAGGGCATTTCAGACTGCAATACCGCCGCAACATCAGCAACCGTATTTTTACCCTGATAAAAGCCTGTAACCACCTCAGCAGGTTTATTAACGGAAGCCTGCTCGCTTGTTGCCGCTCCGTTATCAGCCTCAGCTTTATCGGTGTCTGCCTTTTCGGTCTTTTTAAGACCGTACGCCATAGCGCCGCCCTCTGTTACCATAGGTGAAATATCCATATTATCGGTAAGCCTTACCTCACCTAAGAAAAGCTGAAAGCTTCCTTCCCTTATAAGGGCGATATAATCGGCATATTTTCTCTCAACAATACTTATCTCAATACCGTACTCCGAAAGCTGTGAGGCTATTAGCTGAGCCGCCATTACCTTCATACGGTTTTCGGAATTCACAAGCAATGTAAACTTCAGTTTCTGCCCCGAAGCATTCTTGCGTTTGCCGTTATTATCTAAGCTATTATATCCTATTTTCTCCAAATTCTCAACAGTTATT
This sequence comes from Acutalibacteraceae bacterium, assembly GCA_045533475.1. Classification (GTDB taxonomy): domain Bacteria; phylum Bacillota; class Clostridia; order Oscillospirales; family Acutalibacteraceae; genus UBA737. The sequence goes on from JAZSHV010000014.1 coordinate 33,261, forward strand.
TGAGATTTTGCTTCAATTTGTATATTTTGCACCGCTTTTGCGGGCTCCCAAACGGGGTTGAAGAAGCCTGTGGCAGGCAGTGCGTTATTGTAATATGCATTGCGACAAAGCTTTTTGCGGTCTATTCCGCTCGATAGTGCCTGACGCATAGAATTCTCCGCCAATACACCGTAATTCTGATTAATACCTATATACAAAAGATTGTTAAGGTTTATTTCGTGCTTTTTACCGCTCATTCTGTGTATGCCGCCACCCGAAATATCGCTGTAATAAACATCTGCTGCGCCCACCTCAACATAGTGAGTTACCGAATCACTGTCAGGCGCATTTATGAGATGTATTTCTTTAATGCTTCCCTTTTTACCAAAAAATCGGTCGTTTGCAACCAAACCGTCACGGCTTTCATTAACCTTATATCTTCCGCATCCTACAGGGGGCTGAAGCACGCTGTCCGAATCGGTAATTTTTTCGCTCCCCGCCTTTATTATGGGAAAATCCAAAAGATTTATAAAATAAGGGTCTGCCTGTGTAAGCTTAAAAACTACCTTTAAGCTACCCTCTGCCGCCGCCGAGGAAACTTCATAAAGCTCACTTGCATATACACTTCCCGATGCCTTTGCGAGATTACAGGAATAAACAACATCGTTTGCTGTGACCGCAGAGCCGTCCGAAAAGCTGACATTTTTAAGTGTTACAGTACATATAGCTCCCGCCGTTTCGACCGACTGCGCAATACTGTAAACCGGACTAAAGCTATTATCAAGCTTTACAAGCGGTTCATAAAGCAGACTGCAAAGCTGACGGTTTATATCTGTTTTAGCGGTATACGGATTAAAGGTATCCGCCGAGGAATAAAGCAAAGTAATATAGCTTCTGCTGTTTTTGTCAGTCTGTGTAGGAGCTATTCCAGATGAGGTCGAGCTATCCTGACCGCTTTTTCTACATCCCGAAAATGTGAGCGCCAACAACAGAGCCATAGCAATAGCTACCGTTTTTCTAAAATTCATAGCTTCTCTCTTTAAATTAAAATTCTTTCAATATTTACTGTTCTTCCGCTTGCGGTATCAATATCAAAGATACAGCCGCAAAGCACACATTCGCCCGTTGCAAAGTAAAATTTCGACATATCATTTTGTTTTAAACGGTTAATTATTATCTCGCTTTCTACACCGAGCACCGAGTCCTTAACCCCCGTCATACCGAGGTCGGTAATATACCCCGTACCGCCTTTAAGAATCTGTTCATCGGCAGTTTGTATATGGGTGTGTGTGCCAAAAAATGCCGACACCCTACCTTCAAGATAAATTCCAAGAGCGCGCTTTTCGCTGGTCGCCTCTGCGTGAAAATCTACTGCAATAACCTTTGCACCATCTTTTTTAGCCCTTTCGATTAACAAATCCGCGGCTATAAACGGATTATCCGCGCCTAACTTTTCAAGATAAATTTTTCCCGCAAGATTAATAACCGCCATACTGAAGCTTCCAAAATCCACAAGACAATATCCATTGCCATACTGAGCCTCAGGAAGGTTGTGGGGTCTTAAAATATACTCCTTACTGTCAAGATAATCATAAAACTCATTGCGTCTGAAGGAGTGATTACCGCCTGTAATTACATCTGCGCCGCAAGCAAAAAGAAAATCTGCGCTTTGCGGAGTACAGCCGTTACCGTCAGCCGAGTTTTCTCCGTTTATAATAACAGCATCTATTCTTTTTTCTTTTTTAAGTATGGGTAGCTTTTTACGCACATATTCGCAACCGCAAGGACCGCAAACATCACCCACGCAGAGTAATCGCATTATAACACCTCATTCAGTTTTATTATATCCTATAAGCATTAGAAAGTCAAAAGTTTTTAAGGTGTTTACTGTAAAATATTCTTAAAAAGCCTTCTCTGCCTTACGGTCAGGTGGGTAGTGTAACTATAAAAACGAAAATCGGGTTCGTCAGCTTGCAAGCTGTGAGCTTTTTACAACCGAAGCAATAGAGCTTAACGGGAGCTATAGCATTAAAAATATGCTAAGCTTTGTTTCACTTGTCATACTTGACGGTAATGCCACACTCAGCTGGAGCGACCAAAAGCTCTCAATTAAAAAAGGTGACAGTATTTTTGTCCCTGCCGATTTTTTAGTCACTGTTTCGGGCAAGGCAAAACTTCTTTGCAGTTATGTATAATTTTTCTCCGCTTAAATTTTCAGACAAAACGAAGAGGCTATCTCACTACGGTTAAAATGCACAAAACTGCAAAGCTCAGTATCACCATCGGCTCCCTCTGACGAGGGCGGATTCCATCACGGTGTGAGGGAAATGTCACGCAAGTGACAAAGGGAGACCGCCGCCGTCAGCGGCTGTCAGCGAAGCTGACTGAGGGAGAGAAAAACTACACTAATTGTAACCTTTTTACCTTTTCTCTCCCTCCGTCACGGTTACGCCGTGCCACCTCCCTCGTCAGAGGGAGGCGCGGATTGTGCAAATCACCTTTAATGAGACAGCTTCTTTTTGTATATTTCTAACCTCCCAACGGTTAATAGGTTCCGAATTATTCAGTATTGCTTTGCAAACTGCAACAGTTAAGACGGTATCATCGGTAAAAGCACTGTCTTTCTGAAACAGAAAATCATAATCCTTTGTGCAATGTGTTTCGTAATACGAGCCAATTATATCACCATATATAGCTCCAAACATTTTATCCCCGTACCCTGTTTATTATAAGCTTGTGTCAAGTCAAAAACAAATTAGCCTCCTTCGCCCTAAAGGGAGGCTCACATAACAACAAACTTTTCTCTTTATTTAATGTAACATTTTTACAAACCAAAACCAAAGATTTTACTTGTAAATTCAAATTAAACAGTTGATAAATTCTCTAATTATTTCAAACAACATAAAAGCAACTGCAATAAGCATAAATGAAGAAACAGTATATGTAAGAATTTTTATTGATTTCCGACTTACTGTTTTAGTATTCCTAACCATTAGCACTGCTACAAATGAAATAACAGAAAGAAAATAAAGCCAAATACAAATAGCCAACAATTTTTCATTCAAAGTATCGACATACATAAAAAATTTGTCTGTTTCTATTTCCCAAGGCTCAATAGGAATTTTAGAAACACAAAAATACAGTACCGCGCTTAAAATAAATATCACTAAACTATAGATATAGAAAAACAAACCAGAAATAGTCATTTTGTTAATATCCTTTTTTAGACGCTTTTTTCTCTCTAAAAAAGACATTTCATCGACTAATAACATTCTTAATTTAGGATTGTTAATAATTATGTATTTACCACTTTGGAAACGGCTATCATAACCCGAAAAGAATCGGCAAACTACCAAAGAAAGCAGAAAAAGTAAATACATCTGTATCATCTCATCACCGCCTATGTGTAGTATATGCTTGTGTTAAATTAGGGACAAATTAGCCTCCCTTGCCCTAAAGGGTGCGGGTGTCCTGTGGACACCTCTGCGCAAGCAGAAGCACCGACCGAACCGGCAGGTGAGACGGGGGACCGCAAAGGCTCCCTTGCCTAAAGGGAGCTGGCAAAACCGTAGGTTTTGACTGAGGGATACTTAGCGGTGGAGGGATTCCTTAACAAACAAATCAATATATTCGCATACACCTCTAAAATTTTTATTAACCTCATTGTTTGGTATACGAATTACTGTTAAGTTTCTGTTTTCTATTTTCTCTGTTCGGATTTTGTCTTTTAGCAATCCTTTTTCCTCATAATGTTGTGAACCGTCAAGCTCAATTATAAGCCGTGCTTCGTGACAATAAAAATCAACAATATAATTATCTATAACTTTTTGCCGCAAAAATCTTATTGGATATGTACGCAAGAAATCGTACCACAAATGTCGTTCTTCTTTGGTCATATTTTTTCGTAGTGTTTTTGCGTTATCCGTTAGTTTAGGATTGTGTTTTCGTTCCGTATTATATCCCTCCGTCTTTTTATCCCCTCGCCACGCTTACGCGTGGCCCTCTCCCCTTTAGGCAAGGGGCGCTTTGGCAAATCCACTTCCCTTTAGGCAAGGGAGGCTCTCTTTCAACTTGTGGAAATGACTTCTACAAGTTGAAAATTCCGCATAACAACAAGCATTTTCTTGTATTTAATATAACATTTATTATAAAGATTTTCAAGTTATATATGCAAATAGAGTTATCCCGAAGTTTCGAGATAACTCTATTTTTGGGTGGTATGACAAAAATCATACCGACACATTAAAAATCATACAAGCAAAAATGTAGTTAAAAACTTTGTTTTTAAGCAGTAAAACCGCCGAAAGTATGACGGTTATTCCTGCCTTGCCAAATGTATGATTGATTTATTTTGATAATTGTGCATTAACTATACTACCTTGTCCTAAATACCCACTTCCTACTATATCAGGTTTAAAATAAGTTTTCACTTTGATTGTTAGTTTCGTAGCCCCTGTTACATTAATATTAAAATTTATTTTATTTGTTGTTCTTTCAAGCTGACTTTGAGAATAAACAAGTATATCATCAACATAAATTTGATAATCTACATATGCACAAT
>JAZSHV010000058.1:0-3143 GCA_045533475.1 Acutalibacteraceae bacterium
TCTTTGGAGAAAAATATATGAAAATGGTTTTGCTTACCGCTCTCGGCGTGGGCGGCGCTACGGTTATCGGCGCGATAATTGGCTTTTTGTTTAAAAAAATTTCCCATAAATTTTCGGATATCGTGCTTTCCTTTGCGGCAGGCGTTATGCTTGCGGCGGCGGTGCTCGGTCTTGTTTTGCCCTCTGTTGAATACGGCGGTAAATACGGTCTTATTATTACGGTGGCAGGAATTTTTACAGGTGCGGTATGCCTGAATTTTATTGATAAGCTTGTGCCGCATCTCCATAAGCTTATGGGTACGGACATTGAGGCTCACAACAATGCCAATCTCAGTAAGGTTTTGCTTTTTGTTACCGCAATTGCCATTCACAATCTGCCTGAGGGAATTGCGGCAGGTGTCGGCTTTGGTTCGGGTGACACCTCACAGGCAATTATAATAGCAGGCGGTATAGCGCTTCAGAATATTCCTGAGGGAATGGTTATAATCGGTCCTATGCTTTCAGCGGGTGTTTCGCCGAGACGCACCCTTGTATGCGCTATGATAACGGGGCTTGTTGAGGTTATAGGTACACTTATTGGCTATTTTGCGGTGAGTATATCGTCAGCCGTTCTGCCGTTTGCCCTTGCCTTTGCAGGCGGAACAATGCTTTATGTTATTAGCGACGAAATGATACCCGAAACCCACGCTCACGGATCTGAAAGAGGAGCAACCTATGCCTTGCTTGTGGGCTTTTGCATAATGCTTGTAACCGATACGCTTTTAGGATAAAATTTTTAAGGAGAACAGATTATGGTAATGCATATAATTCTTTGGAAATTAAAGACTGAATATAATACAGCCGAGGTAAAAACCGACATAAAGCGCGAGCTTGAGGCTTTAAAGGGCAAGATTGACGGCTTACTTGAAATAAAGGTGCAAACCGAATGTCTTGAAAGCTCAAACGCAGATGTTATGCTCTATTCGGTTTTTGAAAGTGAGTCTGCGCTAAAGGGATATGCCGTTCACCCTGAGCATATTAAGGTTGCGGATACTTTTGTGCGTCCGTATACCGAATCGAGAAGCTGTATAGATTTTGAGAAAAATAAAACGGAGGTATATGCGTTTTGAAAAGAATAGAAAGCTTTAAAATAGACCATCTTAATTTATTTGCGGGAATTTATGTTTCGAGGCGAGACACCTATGATAATACTACAGTTACCACCTTTGACCTTAGAATAACCGCTCCAAACCGCGAGCCTGTTATGGATATGCCGGCGCTCCACACAATTGAGCATTTGGGAGCAACATATCTTAGAAACAGCGACCGCGCTGCCGAAATAGTTTATTTTGGACCGATGGGTTGCAGAACAGGCTGTTATCTTCTTATGTTTGGCGAGTTTAGCTCTGAGGATATATATGAGCTTATTCTCGGAATGTGTGATTTTATACTAAGCTTTGAGGGTGAAATTCCAGGTGCCGCCCCTGAGCAATGCGGCAACTATCTTGAACAAAATCTCGAAATGGCAAAGTATTATATTGAAAAATACAAAAAAGAGCTTACCGAGAATAAAAGATTTGTTTATCCATAAGGCAAAACTAATACCCACCGCAAAATACTGCGGTGGGTACCTTTTTGTATGTATTGTTTTTACAAAATCAGCCAAGCGAATTTTTTTTGTTGGTTACAACCTCGACATCGTAGCAACTGAATTTTTCGTCTACTCCGTCAGGCTTTGTTTTTTGAGAAAGCAAGCTCACAATCGGTACAAGAATCAATCCGCCGACCATTGCAAATACGCCCGAATAGAGTGAATTGGTAAATACAAATTCAACAATCGGAACACCCTTTACGCTAAGCCAACCAACGCTTATGCAAAGCTGAATAAGCTCAAGACCTGTGCCGAATACAAAGCTCGCAATAACAGCTGCTCTTGTCGCCTTTTTCCAGTAAAGACCGTAAAGGAAGGGAGCTAAAAATGCGCCTGCAAGCGCTCCCCACGACACGCCCATCATCTGAGCTATGAAAACTGAGTCTTTCCAGATAGAGTCCTTAAGAATGGCAATAACCGCAGATACGGCAATAAAGAATACTATAAACAGTCTCATTATAAGTACGCTTTTCTTTTCGTTCATTTTGGTTTTACGCTCTGCAAATGGCTTTACAACATCGAGAGTAAGGGTGGAGGACGAGGTGAGTACCAAGGACGAAAGTGTAGACATTGATGCCGCAAGCACCAATACAATTATTAACGATACAATAACGGGAGAAAGGTCTGACAGCATTGTGGGAATAACCTTATCGAAAAGGACACCCTTTTCGGTAACAAAGCCGCCCTCAACCATCTGGTTGTAATAAAGCTTTCCGAAGCCGCCGAGGAAATAGCATCCGCCTGCAACCACTATGGCAAAAATTGTTGAAATAATGGTTCCCTTTTTAATTGAGCCCTCATCCTTTATAGAGTAGAACTTGCCTACCATTTGCGGAAGTCCCCAAGTGCCGAGTGAGGTGAGCATTACTACAAAGAAAAGGAAAAGAGGATTCGGTCCGAACATAGCTATGTATTCACTGCCTGCCTGCTCACTTGCACCCAATGCCTTAACTGCCTCGGTAAATCCGCCGTTTTGCGAGAGCACCGCCGCTATAACCGCAATAATTCCCACAAGCATAATTATTCCCTGAATAAAATCGTTTATAGCGGTTGCCATATATCCGCCAAAGATTACATAAACACCCGTAAGCACCGCCATTATAACAACTACTGCCCAATATGGAATAGAAAATACATTGTTGAACAGCGAGGAAAGACCGTTGTAGAGAGAGGCGGTATAGGGAATAAGAAAAATAAAGACTATAAATGAAGCAATTACCTTAAGCTTTTTGGAGCCGTAACGCTTCTCAAAGAAGTCGGGCATTGTTTTGGAGCCTAAGTGCTGAGTCATAACGCGGGTGCGTCTGCCAAGCACCGCCCAAGCCAAAAGCGAGCCGATAAACGCGTTGCCGAGTCCAATCCAAGTAGAGGCAAGACCGAAATTCCAACCGAACTGTCCTGCATATCCCACAAAGATAACCGCCGAGAAATACGAGGTTCCGAAAGCAAAGGCTGTAAGCCACGGTCCTACCGCGCGTCCGCCCAATACAAAGCTGTCCACACTTTTTGCGTG
>JAZSHV010000009.1:0-12779 GCA_045533475.1 Acutalibacteraceae bacterium
CGTTCGAAGGCAACATGGAACGCTACGATGTCTTCAAAGGTCTTAGAGGATAAAGCGTTATAGTCTGCCAGCAGTTTGCGCATTTCAATAGCCACATTCTCAGGCAGCGTGGTGTCGCTGCCGCCCACTTCGTTGGGAAGCTTCTTATATTCACCAACGGCAAACCAATCCTTTTTAGCATCGCTTGTTCCAATCTTGAGAATAAAATGCAGATGTTTAATAAATTTTTCGCTTAACTGCGATTTTGCACTCTCAATAATTTCATCAATACAACGGAAGTGGGTAGCGGTTTCAATAATATCGTCAACACGCACACCCTCATCAGTTATGCCAATAGTGTTAGTTTCAAAGATGTAGCGTGTCTGATCGTGGGTAAGGCGGCTACCTTCGATGTGATTGGAGTTATAGGTCAGTTCAATCTGTATTTTATGGTAAATTCCGCCGTGTACCTGACCACGCTTTTCTTCTTTCAAAATATCAAGTAAAGTCTGTGGTGCGGGTTTGCTTTTATTACTTCTTTCGGGTTTCTCTGCATTTTCGGGAATGTTCCAAGTTTTGCCCGTAAGGAATGCACCGGGAACCCGACCAGCAGCACAATAATTACGAACGCTACGCTCAGATGTATTCCAAAGTAAAGCAACTTCTTTGACGGATAAATATTTCATATTTTTACCTCCGAATTTACTGTTATCAGTATATCACAATATCGGCAAAATGTCAATCCGAACAAGTACTATATATAAATATATTTTTGCCGATATTGGCATTTTTATTACACACATTTTAATAAAGCTAAAGCCGCTCAAATGAGCAACGTTAGCATAGCAATAATCAATATATTTTTGTTATTTGATATTCTTTATCTTGAATATATGGACTTCCTATTTTTCTAAACCCATAAAGTCGTTCGTGCTTTTTAGTTTGAACAATATCAAAAGTAATATCCAAATTCCACCAAGAGCCATCAAAGTAAACGCAATTCCAAGTGTGGCAATCCATTGTTGGATTATATGGTGTGCCGTCAATAACATAACAAGATATATCCTGACTGCGGCATAGCGCGGCAAACAGATGAGAAAAGTCATAACAGATTCCTTTTCGTTTGCTTAAGGTTTTACGGACATTAAAATATTGGATAAAGGGTTCACATTCATAGTCATATTCAAAATTATGTATCATCCAATTATAGATTTCTTTTATCTTTTCTTCATCAGTATCACAATCGGCACAAATTTCGTCAGAAAGTTCCACAGTCTTTGTATCCCATAATGTTGCTTGACCATTGGTAAGAGATACATCATCCTGTTTGTAGATGAAAATATATGCCGAGAAGAGCAATGCCACAATTGCCGTGTATACCACCAACACATAAATTTTCGTCAATAGATTATCTTTCCCTTTATTGTCGGCAAAGCAGATAAAATACATAAAAACGATAACAAGTGATATGATTGCTAAAACGGGAAATACTCTACGGCAATAAATTGCATAGGTAATGTTCATACAAGCAATGAGCATTATCAAGATATAAACCACCGATCTCATTGCTTTTGTTTTTATCTCAACGATTAAAAATAAGCACGGTAAAATTGATAGCAGATAGAATACCTGTAGGATGGGAGAGAGAACAAGAAAATCTCTCAAGTAAAATGCCAATATTAAATTATATGTAAGTGCTATAGCAAAGAAAATAATTCTTGTTTTTGTGGTCTTCATTTCAAATCTCCTTTATGTACGAAATTCATTGAAACGAAGAAATGGCAGTACAGAGCAACTCACTCTGTACTGCCACAAACAAAGGCTATTTAACATCTTTTAAGAAAACAACAAACCCGAACGTTTCACCAATCGGTAAAAGGTTCGGGTTTGAATGCTTTGGTGCGGGTGACAGGAGTCGAACCTGCACACCGAAGGCGCCAGCTCCTAAGGCTGGTGCGTCTGCCAATTCCGCCACACCCGCATATTATAAAAATTCTAATATAATCAAATCTATAACTTAAGTTAATTACTCGTCAGGCAGCCGCACTCCGTGCGTTTACCCTCAGAAATATCGATTAAAAGTATTTTACTTTAAAAATTCTTAAATGTCAAGGGGAAAACCAAATTTTATTATAAAAACATTCGAAAACTTTTCGTTATTTCAACAATTGACATTTCCTTTCTCATTTATTATAATGTTAGAGAATTTACTATAAGCGAGGCAAAAGCTATGCAAACATTATTGGCAACAACAAATCAGATGCTTGTATTATTCAGTTTTATGATTTTGGGATACTTTTTAAATATAAAAGGCATTTTGCCAAAGAATGCTTCAACCACAATCTCAAAATTAGAAACTACTGTTTTAGTTCCCTGTCTAACCTTTAACACATTCTACAAATATTGCACGGTAGAAAACATTTCTAAAAAATGGAACATAATTTTATACAGTTCAATAGTTGTAATTATTTCGATAATTATTGCTTTTTTTCTTGCAAAGTTATTCTCAAAGGATTTATACCTCAACAACATTTACAAATATTCATTTACAATTTCCAACCTCGGATTTATGGGAAATGCAGTGGTTTTAGGTGTATTTGGTGAAGAGGTACTGTTTGATTATCTTATCTATACGCTCCCCTTCCAAATTTACATATATTCGGTAGGTATTGTACTGCTAAAGCCTATCAGCAAGGATAATAAGTTATCCTTTAAGACACTTATTAATCCTGTGTTTTTATCTGTGATTTTAGGAACGATAGTTGGGCTCATAGGTATACCGTTACCTAATTTCCTTGAATCTGCAATATCGTCTGCGGGGGCTTGTATGTCGCCAATGGCTATGATTCTTACCGGCTTTGTTGTTGCAAACTATAGCTTCAAAATGTTACTTAAACAAAAGAAAATATATATTGCTTCGCTTATTCGATTAGTTGTTTTACCGCTGTTTTTTGTTTTAGTGCTTAGAGCTTTAAAAACTAATGAAAATATTGTTATGCTAACCCTCTGCTGTACAGCAATGCCCTTGGGACTTAATACTATTGTATTCCCTGCGGCATTTGGGGGCGACACAACACCCGGTGCAAGTATGGCGCTGATTTCAAGCATTTTATCAATTGTTACCATACCGATTTTATTTGGAATATTTATTTAAAAAGGCTCTTTGTCAATAGTTAGGAGTAAAGAGTTAAAATGAAAAATTCTATGCAAACAGTCGCCGTCAAGCGACTGTTTGTTCTTTGCGTAATTGTTGATGAGAAAATATATGTAAAATACGGTTTTTTACAGCCTCAATTTATAGTTATATTTAAAATTTTCTCCAAACCATTTTATTTACAACGCCTGTGTAGGACTGAATTATTTTAACAACCTTTGTTGAAACATTTTCTTCAATATATTCAGGCACAGGAATACCGTAATCACCGTTTCGGTTCATTTCAATGGCGGCTTCAACCGACTGTAAAAGTCCATTTTCATCAATTCCCGAAAGTATAAAGCAAGCCTTATCAAGCGCTTCGGGACGCTCAGTCGAGGTACGGATACAAACCGCGGGGAAAGGCTTTCCGATGCTTGTAAAGAAGCTGCTTTCCTCAGGAAGTGTGCCGCTGTCCGACACTACCACAAATGCATTCATCTGCAAGCAGTTATAATCGTGGAAACCGAGAGGCTCGTGCTGAATAACGCGTGAATCAAGCTTAAAGCCGCTCTGCTCTAACCTGTTGCGGCTTCGCGGATGACAGGAATAAAGAATCGGCATATCATATTTTTCAGCCATCTTGTTAATAGCAGTAAATAGGCTTGTAAAGTTCTTTTCGGTATCTATATTTTCCTCTCTGTGAGCAGAAAGGAGAATATATTTGCCCTTTTCGAGTCCGAGACGGGAGTGAATATCGCTCGCTTCAATCTCCGAAAGATTGTTATGCAATACCTCTGCCATAGGCGAGCCTGTAACATATGTGCGCTCCTTGGGAAGACCGCAATCTGCAAGATAGCGTCTTGCGTGCTCGGAATAAGCCATATTTACATCTGAAATTATATCAACTATACGGCGGTTAGTTTCCTCAGGCAGACATTCATCCTTACAGCGATTGCCCGCCTCCATATGGAAAATAGGAATATGCAGTCTTTTTGCGCCGATAACAGAAAGGCAGGAATTAGTATCGCCAAGCACAAGCACCGCGTCAGGCTTTATTTCAACCATAAGCTGATACGATTTTGCTATGATGTTACCCATAGTCTCGCCAAGGTCTGCGCCCACCGCGTTAAGATAAACCTCAGGGTCTCTGAGCTTCAAATCCTTAAAAAATACGCCGTTAAGATTGTAATCATAATTCTGACCTGTGTGTGCAAGAATTGTATCAAAATAACTACGGCATTTATTAATAACTGCGGCAAGACGAATGATTTCAGGTCTTGTGCCCACGATAATTAAAAGCTTAAGCTTACCGTTATTCTTAAAGCTTACATTTTTAAATTCTACATTCTTTTCCATTTTGTTATACCACCTCATAAAATGTATCCGGATGCTCAGGGTTAAATTGCTCGTTTGCCCACATAACCGTTACCAAATTTTCTGTATCGCTTAAGTTTATAATGTTATGGGTATATCCCGGAAGCATATGAACCGCCTCGATTTTATCACCCGAAACCTCAAACTCCAACACCTCATCAGTACCGATTTTGCGTTGCTGAATGAGTCCCTTACCGCTTACAACAATAAAAAACTCCCATTTTGTATGATGCCAATGCTGTCCCTTAATAACACTCGGCTTTGAAATATTTACAGAAAACTGACCGCACCTTTCGGTCTTTAAAAGCTCTGTAAAGCTACCGCGCGCATCCTCGTTCATCCTAAGCTCAAAGCTCGCCTTTTTCTTTGGAAGATAGGAAAGATATGTGCTATAAAGCTTTTTCGCAAAGGAATTATTAGAAATTTCAGGCATACTAAGGGTTTTAGGCTGACTGCTGAAGTCTCCCAACAGGTCAACTATTTCACCAAGCGTCACCTTATGCGTAACAGGCGAAGCGCAATATCTGCCACCTTCGCACAAAACGGTATCTATCCCCTCAAACTCGCAACGGTGCTCCTTGCCCTCTAATGCATCGAGCATTTCGGCAACCAAATCATCTATATAAAGCAGTTCAAGCTGTATATTCCTGTCAGTAACCGTAATCGGCAGGTCATTTGCAATATTATAACAAAATGTTGCAACCGCAGAATTATAGTTCGGTCGGCACCACTTCCCAAATAAGTTCGGGAAACGGTAAACAAGCACCTTTGCGCCTGTTTCTTCGCCGTATGCAAAAACCAATTCCTCGCCTGCCTTTTTGCTTCTGCCGTAATCGCTGTCATATCTGCCTATACAGGTAGCTTGAATTGACGACGAAATCATCACAGGACAACCGTTATTATTCTTTTTAAGCAGTTCAAGTAATCTTGAGGCAAAGCCGAAATTACCCTCAGAAAATTCCTGCGGATTCTCTGTTCTATTCACACCCGCAAGATTAAAAACAAAGTTCGCCTCTGCACAGTATTTTTCAAGCTGTGCAGGTTGGGAATCTATATCATATTCAAAAATCTCATTTATATGGAGCTTCGGACGTGTCTTATCCTTACCGTCACGAATGTTCTTAAGACTCTCGCAAAGATTCTTGCCTACAAAACCTTTTGCTCCTGTAACCAATATATTCATAATTCCTTATCATTCCTATCCCGAATTACAGTGTTATTCCTTAGGCGTGCGCACCTTTTCCATCCATTTTTCAAAATCCTCATATTTTTCAAAGCTATTTTGGAACTTAATCTGCTGAGGACCTGTAAGCTTATTAAATTCTTCCCAGCTATACTCCTCAGGCGCTTTTCCGCCATTCTCCCACGGAATATCAATCACTTCTTCCTGAGCCTCATTCATCCATTCTTCAAATTTATCAGTACTTTCAAAGCTGTTCTGAAACTGAATCTGATGAGCACCCTCAAGTGCAATAAATTCATCCCAAGTATAATCAGAAGGACTTCTGCCCTCCTTAACCCAAGGCAAATCCACATCATCCTCTGCCTGTGCCTCGGCCATCCAATCCTCAAAATCCTTAAACTCCTCAAAGCTATTCTGAAACTTTATCTGCTGAGGTCCGGTAAGCGCATTGAACTCTTCCCATGTGTACTCCTCAGGCGCTTTTCCGCCATTCTCCCACGAAAGCTCAATATTAATATCCGAATCCGCATCTTGTTCATCCTTAGAGCCACAACCAACCGCTATTATACCAATCGTCAAAACAAGAACAACCGCCAAACCCATTTTAAGAATTTTTTTCATAAAGAACCGCCTCAAGATTTTTATTTTATTTAAGAAAATTTTAATCTTCAATTAAATTAAAACATCGGTGCGGCAAAGCAACACACCACACCACACCGATGCCCGAATAAAAGCTAACGGGGTATAGCAAGCGCCACAATAGCTTATATTTTTTAACAAATATTTTAATATATCCTGTCAATAATACCGTAATTTTTCTTCTTGTTGGTATCGTCGCCAACGTGGTACATTCCCTCTACGGTAAAGTCATCCCACGGATGCTCTCTCTTTCTGAGCAGAATCTGGAAAGCGCGAAGCACACTTCCCTGACTTATAAGAAGCACCTTTTTGCCTGCATACTGCTCGTTAATGAGGTCGAGCACATCAACACAGTTGGCAATTACCATACCCCAAGAGGTTCCGCTTTTGGTTCTTGCAAACATATTGTTTTCAATCTCACGAGCAATAAATGTAGGAGTATTGCAAAGCTCCTCAAAGGACTTGTACTCCCAACCGGTATTATCAATACCGTGAAGCTTATGTACCTTTACAGCCTCGAATTTCTGAGGCCTGTCCATTATAATAAGCTGAGTGTTAACAACACGCGGAATCGGACCGTAAAGCGCAATATCAAAATCGTATTGGTCAAGCTCTTCAGCCTGCTTTTTGGTAATTTCAATTCCGTTTTCGGTAAAACCGCAGTTATCTGAGGTGTCACACATAAATTCGTGCTTTGCAACAGCCTCGGTCTCAGCGTGACGGATAAGGTGTATAGATTCGCATCTTACCTCAGGCACGGTGGTTCCGGGAATATAATCAATTTTTCCCGTCTCCTGATCTGTTGCAATGCCGTATCTAAGCAGGTTTTTTGTAATATGCACCCTTTCAGACATAGGTATTGTATTTATATCAAACATACATTTATCTCCTTATTTCTTCAATAGATTAATTACTTTTTCGGTCAGATTGTTCGCTACGATATATTCGTATACAGCATTCGGAACCATATCCTTCCATTCGTCGCCGTTTACAATCTTCTGTCTGATTTCGGTACTGCACATCGCTTTTTCTCTCTTGTCGAAAAGCACATGTGTGCCATATCCCAATTCTCCAAGTCTATGAAGCTTTTCATATCCCCAATCGTCGTAAATAGTGAAAAACGACGTTGCGCTTAAAGGAACATAGTTATAAAGAATTTCAGGACGCTCAATCGGATACGGTACGATTTCAAAATCCTCTCTCTTTATTCCTGCCTCAAGCAGCGCAAGCTTTACCATATTGTATCTTTCATAATAGGTAAAGGGGTTAGAAGCCGCCTCGCTTCTGTGGGGATCAATTTCCTCTCTGATGAGATCCGCATTTTCAGGGGAAGTTATTCCCACGATTAGCTTTTTGCATTGTTCTTTAGCCAACAACGCATAGTTTAGGTGATCATTGTGAAACAGTTGAAATCTGCCATGAATGAATCCCAATTCTACCATTGGTTGTTACCTCCATTTTCTGATTTCTTTTTTTATATAAACATATCAAACTTAAGCAAATGCACAAAACCGTATCTATTTGCACATTATTTTGAATTCAATACATTTTTCAGAATTTGTTTTCTTAAATACGGCTGAGCCGTTTTTGACACACCTATATCAAAGCCCACCTTGAAAATACTTTCCAAAACCACTTGATATGCACGGTCATCACATACAAAATAACTGCATTGATGCTTTATGTCTATTATATTTATCATCCAGCTGTCATTACCCTCTGCAAACCAACTGCGTATTTCACAAAGCCTTGCAAGAATGCTATTCGCATCCCAAACGCACAGCTGAGCAATTTTCGAGGGCAGTAATTCGCTATTGCGAACAGCCTTAATATCGTTAAATAACGCGTTTTTCAAATCTGCCTCTACCGACCTCTGAACCTCAGAAAAATATCGGGCGCACCAATCGGCATTAATATTTTCCTTTTGACAAAGCTCCTCAAATACCGTAATATCCTCTGCAGTTGTGTTAGAAGATGTAAGATTTAGCGTATTATCAAGAATGGCAGCTATAAGCAAAAGCGCCGACCGACGGGACATCTTGCTTTCAAGACCGCATTTTTTCCACTCACGGTAAATAAGGGTTGCCGCCGCACCGATAAATACAATGTGCGAATTATCGCCTATGAGTTCCTGCCAATATTCTTCAAAACCCGTGTGATGGTCGTAAACCTCAATCACCTTTTCAAGCGAAACCGCTGATTTAATAAAATCAGGGTCAGAGACATCTACTATTATGTATTCAGCATCCTCCCCGACAAAATCCGACGGCAATTCCTGCAATACCTGACCGCTTTCAACAAGCGATTCACAGACACTGTAGTTATACGGCGCCTTGGAGTAAGCAACCGCATTTTCGCCCTTGAGCTGAAGCAGCTCCGCCATAGCAACCATACAAGCATAGGCGTCAATATCTAAATATGTGGAGCCGGCGGTAACAATAGTGAACGGCATATATGAGTTTCCTTTACAATTATCTTTATTAATCAAAATTTTCACGTCTTTTCAGCAAACTAAACATCGGCATCGGGTTTAATGCAAGTATCATAAGTTTTGCGGTTGGTTTCATAGGTTTAAATATAAAGTTTATGCCAACATTTACAAAAAACTGTGTAACAATAGAAGCAATGGCAGCGCCGCAAGCACCCAAAACTGGAATAAGGGAATAGTTTCCAACCACATTTAGCAATGCCCCTGATAGGTTAATGACCCACAGGTATTGGTGTTTATTTTCTGCTAATACCCAGATACTTCTTGCAGAGCCGAGATATGAAAATGTTGTATACCAAGTGACAACCTGTAGCAAAGATGCAGCTGGCGCATACTCCGCTCCGTACAAAATGAATACTATCGGTTTTGCCAAAATGGTAAATACGGCACTTTGGAATAATGCTGAATAAATAATAATACGATATAAAACTGTTATATTATTTTCAAATGCTTTGTAATCTTTCTTTTTACTCTCATAAATCATTGGAGCAAAAGAGTCAATCAATGCTACAAAAACGAATGCAGTCATACTTGCACATGAAACCGCTGTGGAATAAAAGCCGTTTTCCGCATTGCCGATCATCATTTTTATCATAATCTTATCGGTCTGAGCAAATATTGTAATCATCATACTTGAAAGAATATAATGTTTACTTCTTGAAAATAACTGTTTCCCACGCGAAAAGGAAAATGACAGTCTTTGTCCACCAAGGCATTTATATGTTATCAGCAAAGCAAGAGAAATAATCAAAAAATCCAAAGAATTTGAAACTGCAAACCAATATATACTTTTATTGGAAATTAGTAAAAAAATCTTATATATCGCCGTTAGCACATAGGCAACAAGTGAAGTTACGGCAACATAATTTGAACGAAGCTTTGCGTGAAACCAATACTGAATCATTTCTATCATTTCGAAAATAAGTGAAATACTGTATAGTACACACACTATCATAGTGTCGGTTTCGCCGACATTGGCAACGCTAACAAAAGCGGTACATCCAATAATACACAGAAAACTCGACGCTAAACTCATAATTAATGAGGTGCCGATTGTCTGCCCTTCCCGTTCGGGATGAGACACAATCTCTTCTACCAATACTGAGCGCAGACCAAGACGTGCTAATGGACTTATAAATGCAATTATAGAACTTGCATAGTTCAGCAAACCAAAATTTGAAGGTCCAAGATAACGGGCTGATATCATATTAATAATTAACGCAATCGCGGACTGTGCAATTCTACAGATAAGAATCCACGACATATTTTTAAATACTTTTTTATAATTGCTCATTAGATATTATGCTTTCTCCCGATATTATTAGAATCAGTAGCGGTAGTAACCTATTATGAAAAATGCTTCACAATTTCTTTCAGGTCATCTTCAGCCTGCCAATGTTCAAGCTTGGTTTTCAAAAATACTCTTTTTTCCTGTGAAATAATAAGCTTGGAAATTTCTTTGCACAGGGAATTAACATCGTTAAGAGGCACAATGATGCCGTTAACATTGTTGTTTATCTGTTCATCTGCTCCATCAAAATCTGTACATACAATCGGTCTTTTCAGAATTTTTGCTTCCATTAACACTAATGGATACGCTTCATGACGTGACGGTTGGACGCATATATCACACTGTTTTATATAAGGATAAGGATTTGTCTTTTTTCCGAGAATAGTGAAACTGTCCTCCACCTCATATTGTTTAATAAGCTTACGGTATAATTCCTCCAGCTCACCGTATCCAATTAAAAACCAATGAAAATCAAGTCCGTTCTTTTTTAGCATAGAGCAAGTTTCGATTGCTAAATCTATGCCCTTTTGTTCAGAAAATCTGCCAACCGTTAAAATTTTAACCTTTTTTTCATCTGCATATATATGCTCGTCTATTTCAGCCTCTGCAAGTTTTAGAATTTCCTCTACATCCAGATAATTGTAAGCGGTGCTAACTCCACCTTGATACCAAGTACAAAGTGTGCGAAATTCGTTTTCAACTTTTTTTGAAACGGAAACAAATTCATCATACATTACGACATATTTTTTTAGTCGCTCAATCGGGTATGTTGAAGTGTAAAAGTCATTATGTATCCAGGCAATCTTCTTTTTAGCGTTTATTTTTTCCGTTACATATTTCAACATAATCGGTGAATGAATGTGATAGCAAACGGCAACATCAAATGTATCATCGGGGGCAGAAATATTATCTATATTGATATTGCTCCCTGTCATCCCGATTTTAAGGCACCGTTTTATCGCTATGGATAAAGCTTCAAGAAATTTTCCTTTTTTAATCCGTTTTCTTACAAGGTCGGCTGCACTACCGCAGTAATAATCCTTATCAATATCCATAATCCTGATTTTAACACTGACGGGAATTTCTTTGAGAATTTCCATATCCTCCTGATATAAAAGCAACAATGTAATATCGTAATCATTATGTATTTTTTTCAGAACAGCGATTAATTCCTTCTCCACTCCGGCAAGTATCATTCGTTGTAAACAAAAAACTATTTTTTTCATATAATCTCCATATAATGATGCATTGTTATGTATCTTCGTAAAACCGATATGACATCTTAACGCTTTACAGGGCATTACTTATTTTTAAAAAACTGTGCCATATATTCGGTATAAGGTTTCTGAGTATCACATAATATACAATCATGAGTGCCTTTTTGCTTTTCGGGTGGGGGTGGGGTATGCCAGTCACCATATAAACTGGTCAGATATTCATCAATTTTTTCAGGAACGCGGACGGTCAGCCCCTCGTATAAGGCATCCCGACCTGTTCCATAGTATTCTTTGGATATATAGTCCCTTTCGCCGTACCAAGTGCCGTGGTTACAAATAATTTCAGCCTCATCGACAGAATAACTTGAAATGAGTGCCTCATATTTTGATAATGTTTTGGCAGTATGCTTATGGTATCCCATCATCTTGAAATAGAAAAGCGAAACTCTGCCCTTTAAACTCAGATTAGATGGCATATGTAAGGCACAGTTGCATTGACGAAGGTATTGCTTCTTCTTTTTTGACAATTTTTTCTGCTCAAAAGGATTTAAAGGGTATCCGTCAAGCGGAAAAATATCAATATAAACACCGTGATTAATGTCCTTATCAGAAAGAACGGTTTGAATAAAGGTTGTGTTGGAATTCCTAAGTTTAGCGAATACATACGGAAACTGCGGATCTGATTTATAGTTTTGCAGGAAAATTCCTTCTGGGAGCAATGTGGGCGCATTTTCCATAAATTTGTTATAATCCTCGCGGTACATACCCACATCGAAATCATCGTCCCATGGAATAACTCCACCGTGTCGTGCTGCTCCGAGAGCGGAACCGCACACGAGAAAATAATTAAGATTCAATTCCTCGCAGATTCCCGCAAAACAACGAAACAGATCAAACTCAATTTTTTGTAATTCGTTCATAATCCACCCCAATAAGTTTAAATATGCGCTTGTATTTAAAATAACATACTTACAAAACATTTATAATTATATAATAAAATCAGCCGAATAAAAATTATTCGTTGCCCACTGCGCACCGCGTGGAGGTTTTGATTTTTGCGCAGCTCCCCCTGATTTTTTCAGGGGGATGTTTGTTTACACATACAATATCAATTCTTACAGAATCAGTTAAGAATCATCTTACCTTCTGCATTAAAACTGTAATAACCTGGCTCTAATATGGAACCGTCTTCAAAGGTGACATTTTTAACGAATCTATCACTCAAATAAACTCGAGTGTTTTTGAGAAGCTTGTCACCTGCATCAATGAAATAGAAATTGCCATTATACTCTATTAGCTGATAACATTTCTGAACAACACCATTCTTATACAGATAATCGCCTATTACACCGTTCTTCGTAATCATTTTACCGTTTGCATCAAACTCGTAATAGCCTGCAGAAAGAGACATTCCGTCCTTATACTTAAAACCTTCCACATATCTATCATTCAAATAAACACGAGAATTCTTT
>JAZSHV010000017.1:0-3347 GCA_045533475.1 Acutalibacteraceae bacterium
GAAAGGGTTTCCTCCTCAACTCGGCGGATATAAGCATTAACACCGCTCGAAAGTGATAATATAAGGGCAATACCTATTATGCCTATTGAACCTGCAAATGAAGTAAGCAGAGTTCTTGTTTTTTTTGTCATAAGGTTATTGAGCGAAAGCGAGAGAGCGGTTAAAAAGGACATCGACGGCTTTTTGTCTTTTGTTTTCGGGGGCTCCGTTTCGTCCTCAGTATGATAGGGCATAGTGTCATCTATAACGCTACCGTCAAGAAACCTTATAATTCTTGTGGAATACTCCTCGGCAAGCTCAGGATTATGTGTTACCATTATAACAAGCTTATCCTCGGCTATTTCCTTTAAAAGATTCATAATCTGTACCGAGGTTTCACTGTCAAGCGCGCCTGTTGGCTCATCGGCAAGAAGAATATCAGGGTTATTAATAAGAGCTCTTGCAATGGCTACGCGTTGCATCTGTCCGCCCGACATCTGATTAGGTTTTTTATTGATTTGGTCTGCAAGACCAACCTTTTCAAGCGCCTCTAACGCTCTTTTTCTGCGTTCGGATTTAGAAACACCCGAAAGCGTAAGTGCCAGCTCTACATTTGAAAGCACGGTTTGGTGTGGGATAAGGTTATAGCTTTGAAAAATAAAGCCTATTGTATGATTGCGGTAATTATCCCAATCGCTGTCCTTATAAAGCTTTGTTGATTTTCCGTTTATAAAGAGGTCGCCGTCGGTATATCGGTCAAGACCGCCTACTATATTTAAAAGGGTGGTTTTACCGCAACCTGACTGACCGAGAATAGATACAAATTCATTTTTGCGGAATTCAATATCAATTCCTCTGAGAGCTTCAACCTTAGTGTCGCCCGAAGCGTAAACCTTGGTAATGTTTTTAAGCTTTAACATTTAATGCATATCCTTTCAATTTTTTAAACTAACATATTTTACCACTAAATTAATAACAAATTATTAATAATATAATAAAAATTCAGGAAATTATTTATTTTATGCGCTCTAAACTGAAAAAATAAATAAAAAAATACATTTAACGACACAATATATTATTTTTACCTACAATTTTAAAATATTTATTTACAAATGAGAAAAAAAGTGTTATTATAATATGCGTATGAGAAGACCGATTGTTAATTTTTTGTCATTCAAACGGTTCTGTCTCAAAAATATTATTTAGGAGGAATTTTCAATGGCCAGAAAATTCAAAACGATGGACGGTAATAACGCCGCTGCTTATGTATCCTATGCGTTTACAGAAGTAGCAGGTATTTATCCTATTACCCCGTCAAGCCCGATGGCTGACTATGTTGATCAGTGGTCTGCACAGGGATTAAAAAATATCTTCGGTACAACCGTAAAGGTTTCCGAAATGCAGTCTGAAATTGGTGGTGCAGGTACAATAGGCGGAGGATCCACACTCGGCGCTCTTACCACTACTTACACCGCATCTCAGGGTCTTTTACTTATGATCCCTAATATGTATAAGATTGCGGGTGAATTGCTCCCCAGCGTGTTCCACGTATCTGCACGTTGCGTAGCTTCTCACGCTCTTAACATCTTCGGCGACCATTCTGACGTTTATGCTTGCCGTCAGACAGGTTTTGCAATGCTTGCTGAAACCAATACACAGGAAGTTATGGACCTTGGCGCTGTAGCTCACCTTGCTACAATTAAGTCACGCGTTCCTTTCATCAACTTCTTTGACGGTTTCCGTACCTCTCACGAAATTCAGAAGATTCAGGTATGGGATTATGAGGACCTTAAGGAAATGTGCGATATGGATGCTGTAGATGCATTCCGCAAGCGCGCTCTTAATTCTGAGCATCCCGTAATGCGGGGTTCTCACGAGAACGGCGACATCTTCTTCCAGCACAGAGAGGCTTGTAACAAGTATTACGATGCTACTCCTGCTATCGTTGAAGAATATATGGACAAGGTTAATGCTAAGCTTGGTACAGACTATAAGCTCTTTAACTACTATGGTGCTCCCGATGCTGAAAAGATTATTATTGCTATGGGCTCTATCTGCGACGTTGCAGAAGAAGTTATTGATTATATGGTAGCAGCAGGCGAGAAGGTTGGTCTTGTTAAGGTTAGACTTTACCGTCCTTTCTCTGCTGAGAAGTTAGTAGAAGCTATTCCTGAGACTGTTAAGAAGATTGCTGTTCTTGACAGAACTAAGGAACCCGGTTCTTTGGGTGAGCCTCTCTACCTCGATGTTGTTGCCGCTCTTGCTAAGACAGGCAGAAAGATTGATACTGTTGTAGGCGGTCGTTACGGTCTCGGCTCTAAGGACACACCTCCTTCAAGCATTTTTGCTATCTATAATGAGCTTTCTAAGGATGCTCCTAAGGCTCAGTTTACTCTCGGTATTAACGATGATGTTACCAACCTCTCACTCGCTGAGGAGGAGGCTCCCAACACCGCTGCTGAGGGTACTATTGAATGTAAGTTCTGGGGTCTCGGCGGTGACGGTACTGTTGGCGCTAACAAGGACTCTATCAAGATTATCGGTGACCATACCGACAAGTATGTTCAGGCATACTTCCAGTACGACTCTAAGAAGACCGGCGGTATCACTATTTCTCACTTGAGATTCGGCGACAAGCCCATTAAGAGTCCTTACTATATTAATAAGGCTGACTTTGTTGCTTGTCACAACCCCTCTTATGTAATCAAGGGTTACAAGATGGTTAACGATGTTAAGCCCGGCGGTGTATTCCTTATCAACTGTCAGTGGACTGCTGAAGAGTTAGATAAGCATATGCCTGCTGAAGCTAAGCGTTATATCGCTAAGAATAACATTCAGCTTTATACCGTTAATGCTATTGACTTGGCAGCTCAGATTGGTCTTGGTAAGCGTACCAATACCGTTCTTCAGTCTGCATTCTTCTCACTTTCTAAGGTTCTTCCTGCTGAAGAAGCTATCGGCTATATGAAAGAAAAGGCTCAGAAGTTTATGAAGAAGGGTAAAGAAAGCGTTGAAATGAACGAGAAGGCTATCGACGCAGGCGCTACCGCTTACGTTAAGATAGATGTACCCGCTGATTGGGCAAATGCTGTTGATGCTAATGTTGCTGATGCCGCTGCTGATACTTCTAAGCTGGTTAAGATGATTGATAACATCATGAAGCCGGTTGGTCTTATGAATGGTGATTCTCTCCCTGTATCTGCATTTATGGACCATGCTGACGGTACATTTGAGCAGGGTGCTTCTGCACACGAGAAGCGCGGTGTTGCAGTTCTCGTTCCTGAGTGGAATGCTGATACCTGTATCGGTTGTAACAAGTGTGCATTTGTATGTCCTCACGCTACAATCCGTCCTTATGCTCTTTCTGC
>JAZSHV010000012.1:0-7059 GCA_045533475.1 Acutalibacteraceae bacterium
AATTTATGGTGTTCTCTTGACATTTTCCCCGTCTGCTGCCTCTACTCTAATTCATTTTTTTGAAGACACTTCCACCTCTCCAAGTGATTACGATATGATTTTTACAGGCGATTTAGGTAAAGTGGGCAGTGCGCTCTTATATGAGCTTATGCGCCGTAAAGGCTACAGTATAGAAAAAAATTACAATGATTGCGGTCTTATGATTTTTGATATAAACCGTCAGGATGTACACGCAGGCGGTTCGGGCTGTGGTTGCAGCGCATCGGTTTTATGCTCATATATTCTAAGCCGTATGTTTAATAAAAAATTAAATAACATTCTCTTTATGTCAACGGGAGCTCTGCTCTCTCCCACATCTACTATGCAGGGTGAAAGCATACCCGGAATATCACATCTTATTAACATTAAAAATTGACAAAATACCTTTAAAGATGTATAATATATAGATAAAAATGCGTGTTGTATAATGTAATGAAGGAGGATGATTTTATGGAAAATACCATCTTA
Organism: Acutalibacteraceae bacterium; assembly: GCA_045533475.1. Lineage (GTDB taxonomy): Bacteria > Bacillota > Clostridia > Oscillospirales > Acutalibacteraceae > UBA737. The sequence continues at coordinate 508 of JAZSHV010000012.1, forward strand.
GAACTAATAACCGAAAAGCAGTATCATAAGCTGCGAAGTATACTTTCCGAAATGAATCCTGCCGACATTGCGCAGATACTTGAAGAAGCGCCTGAGCGTGAGCTCCCTGTGGTTTTCAGAATTCTGCCTAAGGAATCTGCATCAGAGGTTTTTGCCTATATGGAAAGCGATATGCAGAAGCTGCTTATTGAAGCCTTTAGTGATGCCGAGCTTCGTGATGTTATAGAAGAGCTTTTTATGGACGACGCGGTTGACATTATTGAGGAGATGCCTGCGAGTGTTGCGAAAAGGATACTCCATCAGACAGATGCCGCAACAAGAAAGCTCATTAACAGGCTTCTTGCTTATCCTGAGGACAGTGCCGGAAGTATTATGACAACCGAATATATAGACCTCAAAAAGCATATGACGGTAGATGAGGCTTTTGACCGTATAAGAACCAGAGGCGTAGATACGGAAACAATATATACCTGTTATGTTATAGACGCAAGCCGACATCTTTTAGGTGTGGTAAGCGTTAAAGACTTGCTTTTGAATCCAAAAGAGAAAATCATAAGCGAAATTATGGATGACAATGTAATTTTCGCAAATACTCTTGACGACAAGGAAGAGGTTGCTAACCAGTTTGATAAATACGACCTTATGGCTCTTCCTGTGGTGGATACCGAAAGCCGACTTGTGGGAATTGTAACTGTTGACGATGCTATTGATGTTATTCAGGACGAAGCTACCGAGGATATTGAAAAAATGGCAGCTATTCTCTCGTCAGACGATAAATCATACTTCAAGACAAGTATTCTGAGCACCTTTAAGGCGCGTATCCCGTGGCTGATGTTTCTTATGCTTTCGGCAACCTTTACAGGCGCTATAATCTCAAGCTTTGAAAATAAACTTACGGTTTTTCCCGCGCTTATTGCTTTTATTCCAATGCTTATGGGTACCGCAGGCAACTGCGGAAGTCAATCCTCTGTTACTGTAATACGCAGTATCTCGCTTGGTGATATAGAGTTTTCAGATATTCTCAGGGTTTTATGGAAGGAATTGCGCGTAGCCCTGCTTTGTGGCGGCGTTCTTGCGGTAATCAATTTCATAAAAATGTATCTTTTGGATTTTCTGCTTCTTCATAGCTTTGATAACGGATGGCAGGTTGTTGAGATTTCTACCGTTTGTCTTACAGTATTCTTTACAACCCTTGTTGCAAAGCTGGTAGGAAGCTCACTTCCGATATTTGCTAAAAAAATTGGTTTTGATCCTGCTGTGATGGCAAGTCCATTTATTACCACTATTGTTGACGCGATAACCCTTGCAATTTACTTTGGAATTGCTATTTTACTATTAAGCTTTTAAATGAATAAAATTAGAAAACGCCCTGATAAGAGCAAGCAAGACTCTTATCAGGGCGTTTTATTAACAAAATGTGGATTTTGGTGTTAAATTTTAAAATATAAAGTGCAAAATAGGAGATAACCGCTTTTTATGTCACTTTATTTTTCTGTAATAACGGTTTTACCACCCATATACGGACGCAAAGCCTCAGGAATAAGCACGCTGTACTTCTCACCGTCAAAACGGAGATTATTCTCAAGGAAAGCAATAAGCATTCTCGGTGGAGCAACAACTGTGTTATTAAGGGTATGAGCAAGATATTTCTTACCGTCCTCGCCCTTAACACGAATACCCAATCTTCTCGCCTGAGCATCACCGAGATTCGAGCAGGAGCAAACCTCGAAATATTTCTGCTGCTTTGGACTCCAAGCCTCAACATCATAGGACTTAACCTTAAGGTCGGCAAGGTCGCCTGTGCAGCATTCAAGGGTTCTTACAGGAATATCAAGACTTTGGAAAAGGTCAACAGAATAGCTCCACATTTTATGGAACCAGTCCATACTTTCTTCAGGCTTGCAGATTACTATCATTTCCTGCTTCTCGAACTGATGAATACGGTAAATACCGCGTTCCTCAATTCCGTGAGCGCCCTTTTCCTTACGGAAACAGGGAGAATAGCTTGTAAGTGTAAGAGGGAGCTTTTCCTCAGGGGTGATAGTATCAATAAACTTACCAATCATAGAGTGTTCGGATGTGCCGATGAGGTAGAGGTCTTCACCCTCAATTTTATACATCATAGCATCCATTTCCTCAAAGCTCATAACGCCTGTAACTACATTACTGCGAATCATAAAGGGTGGGATACAATAGGTGAAGCCCTTTTCGATCATAAAATCGCGCGCATACGCGGTAACAGCCGAATGAAGTCTTGCAATATCACCCATAAGGTAATAGAAGCCTTCGCCTGCCACTCTGCCTGCGGCTTCCTTGTCGATACCGTCAAAAAGCTGCATAATATCGGTATGGTAGGGGATTTCAAAATCAACCTGAGTCTTTTCACCAAACTGCTTAACCTCAACATTCTCGCTGTCATCCTTGCCGACAGGAACGCTCTCGTCTACGATGTTGGGTATCTTCATCTGTATTTCAAGAACCTTTTTAGAAAGCTCGGTTTCCTTTTCCTCTAAAGCCTTGAGCTCGTCAGCCTTAGCAGAAACAAGACGCTTCATTTCCTCGGCTTCTTCCTTTTTGCCCTGTCCCATAAGCATACCAATCTGCTTACTGATTTTATTTCTGTTAGCACGAAGCTCGCTTGCACGGCTTATAGCGTCGCGTCTTTCGTTATCAAGCGCTATTATCTCGTCAACCAAGGGGAGCTTACTATCCTTAAATTTGCGTTTTATGTTTTCTTTTACGAGCTCTGGATTTTCACATATAAATTTTATATCTAACATATAATTTCCTCCTGAGAGTTTCTTTTTACATTAAACTTCAGTATATCATAAGAAAAAAGATTTGTCAAATTTTAGAGTAAAAAATCTCGTTTAAAGCTTGATGTTTCGGTCTTTGTAGTAAAATGGCGGTCTCTATCTGAAATCTCTCTAAAATTCTTACACGGATTTCTAACAGTTTTTTAATCTGCACAGGTATATTGAACCGATTTTTCCTCTCCAAGTTCAAAGGCGCCATTTGCAAAATTTCAATCGTATATTTTATGATTTAAGAAAAATAATAAGAAATATCTATATTTCTGTAAAGAGGGATAAAATGAGTATCATACCGTGCTCTGAGGGCTGTCAATATCAGTATGACGGCTACTGCACCTTAGAAGAAACAGGTACAGTATCGGCTGAAAATATAGCCTGTCCGTACTATAAATCAAGGTCAGCCGATAAGGGAAATTGCCTCTCTGAGACTTCTAATACCTATAAGCTCTAAGTTATCGGGACAGCTTGTTATATTTTTTAAGCAGGCCTTAGGAAGTATGCATTTTGTAAATCCGAGACGGGCAGCCTCGTTAATCCGCGCCTCTGCTCTCGGTACCGAGCGAAGCTCACCCGAAAGACCAATTTCACCAAAAGCAATTAGCTTTTCGTCTATAGGAACGTCTTTAAGTCCCGAAACGAGCGACATCGCCACCGCTAAATCAGCGGCAGGCTCGTCCAATCGCATACCGCCAACAATGTTTACATACGCATCAAGATTCGAAAAGCAAAGTCCTAAACGCTTTTCAAGCACGGCAAGCAATAAATTAAGTCGGTTATAATCGAAGCCTGTGGCGGTTCTTCGCGCATTTCCAAAGCCTGTAGCGGTAACGAGTCCCTGAACTTCAGCAAGGATTGGTCTTGTTCCCTCAATAACACAGGTTATACAACCGCCCGAAACATCGCTCATTCTGCCCGAAAGCAGCATTGCCGACGGGTTTTCTACCTCTTTTAGTCCCGCATCGGTCATTTCAAACACGCCGATTTCGTTAGTCGAACCAAAACGGTTTTTTATGCCCCTTAAAATTCTGTAGGATTGATTTCTCTCGCCCTCAAAGTAGAGCACAGTGTCAACAATGTGCTCCATAACCTTAGGACCTGCAATGTCTCCGCCTTTATTAACGTGTCCCACAATAAAAATGGGGATTCCAAGTGTTTTGCCTGTCCTTAACAGTAAATTTGTAGACTCTCTTACCTGAACAATGCTTCCCGGAGAAGAGGAAAGCTCACTTATTTGCATAGTTTGTATTGAGTCAATCATAACAAGGTCGGGCTTGGCAGAGTTGATGTATTCGCAAACCAACTGAACATCAGTCTCGGTCATAATCGAAACATTATCGGAATTAACATTAAGTCTGCCGGCACGCATTTTAATCTGCATCGCCGATTCCTCGCCCGATACATAAAGTATTTTAAGGCTTTGCTGTAACGCGTTGCAGATTTGCAGAAGAATGGTTGATTTGCCTATTCCGGGGTCTCCGCTAAGCAGCACCACCGAGCCTTTCACAATTCCACCGCCAAGCACTCTGTCAAGCTCAGAAATTCCTGTAACAAACCGCTCCTCGTCAGAAAGACTTATCTGAGAAAGAGGCTTTGCATCAGCCGTTTTTGCTGAGAATGATGCGCCTATAGTCGGTTTTGACGGTACAGAAACCGATTCCTCCATACTGTTCCACGCGCCGCAACCGACGCATTTTCCTACCCATTTTGAGCTTTCCCAGCCACATTCGTTACAAATGTAAACCACTTTAGATTTTGCAGCCATTTTATATCTCCTTAGAACTTAAAAAATATTCGTTTATTCCGCAAAAAATGCAAAATGCCATTTTGTTTTGATAATCCTCATTCTTTAACATTTTAAGCTCAGCGCTATTGCTTAAAAAGCCACATTCTACAAGAACCGCGGGAATTGGCGCGTTATATAGAATATAGGTGCTTGAGGTAGCCTGCTTGTTAACTCTTTTGTTTTCAGGCTGAAGCATTTTTACAATAGATGCCTGTATTTTTTCTCCCAAAGGCTTAGAATTTTCATCATTTGCGCTGTAAAAAACCTGAGAGCCGCTTGCGGCTGAGGTTGTAAACTTGTTAAGATGAATACTCACAAAAACCGCATCAGGATGACTTTTCATAAGCTCTAACCGATTTTTGAGATCACTTTTTTTGCGACTCGGAATCCGCTCGGAATTATCGCTTTCAGTGGAAGAGTCATCGCTTCTTGTTAAAATAACCTCGTAGCCGGTTTTTTCGAGAAATTTAGAGAGCATAAGGCATATATTAAGATTAATATCTTTTTCGGTTGTTCCGTCCTGAGCGACAGCACCGCCGTCAAACCCGCCGTGGGCTGAGTTAGCTAATACTACACTTTTTTATTTATCTTGTATATTTTGTCGATTTTTGACTGTGGAAAACAACTAAATTTTCCACTCAATTTTAATTTCTCTCTTGCCACTCTTTTTGAGCTTTCCGATGAAGATTTTGCTTATAAATTCATCGGCAATCTCGAATGTCAGAGTGTCAATTTTTCGGTACTTTTCGAGTACCTGACTAGTATCCATTTTTGTTTCGCCGCCTGATAGGGCTACAAGCTTTGATTTCAAAATTTCGATGCGTTTTTCTGTATCCCAAGTTTCCTTTTGATAGTTTTCTCGGTATTTTGTAAACTCCGCCACGCTGATGATACCGTCTAATTTATCTGTGTACATCTGTGCCATTCGGTTATCGTTACGCTTTACCTTTTCTTCAAGCTCTGCAATCTGCGTTTCTAAAGTTTTAGCACCGTTCTTTTTCCTTTTAGGTGCATCTAACTTTCCAATCTGCTTTTTATCGTAGTATTTATCGAGCAACTTATTAATTTCATCTACTACGATTTGCTCTAACTCGTCAAGGCGAATACTGTGTGCGTTTTGGCAAACTCCGTTAGTGGTTTTACGAGTTCTGCAAGAAAGGTAGTTATATCTTCCGTCACGCAGTTTATAGCTCATTTTCCACATTGTGTTACCACACTCAGCACAAAAAACTTTTTTAGCAAGTGAATAACAACTACCACTTGGAATTTTTTGACCTCTACCACGGGAAAGCCTAATTTCCTGTGCCTTATAAAAGGTTTCCTTTGAGATAATCGCCTCGTGGGTATCTTCTACAACATCCCACTCACTTTGCGGCTTTTTACGGCGTTTACCCGTTTTGTAGTTTACAACCTCTTGTCTGCCTTGCACCAAAGTGCCTGTATATTCGAAACGGCGAAGAATTGCATATACAGCAGAATCTGACCAAGTTGTCCTAGGTGCATTGTTCTTCTCATAGTTGCCGTTATAATACTTAGAGCCAAGCTCCTTTTTGTGAACACAAGGCGGCGGAATCATTTCATCATTTAATATTTTCGCAATGCTTATGTACCCAAGTCCACCAATATATAAATCAAATATCCGCTGAACTATGGGTGCCGCAACTTCATCAATAATTAAATGATTCTTGTTATCGGGGTCAATTAAATAGCCGTAAGGTGCGAAAGAGCCGACAAATTCGCCGTTTTTCCGCTTAACACTTAAAGTTGCTTTAACGTTGTCCGATAACTCCTCTAACTGCCATTCATTTACAAGCCCATTGATTTGTCGAGTTTTTTTATTGCCTTTAACGTTGGTGTCAATATTATCAACAACCGCAACAAATCGCACACCACATTCGGGGAAAATTAAAAAAATGAAGTGTACAATCATCTCAATATCACGTGAAAAACGGGATT
>JAZSHV010000026.1:0-50270 GCA_045533475.1 Acutalibacteraceae bacterium
TGGAGCGGGTGATGGGAATCGAACCCACACGACCAGCTTGGAAGGCTGGGATTCTAGCCATTGAACTACACCCGCGTTTGAACAAAGAATATAATATCATAAAACTATACAATAGTCAAGAGTTTTATTTAAAATTTTTCAAATCTTTTTAGAAGAACAAAGCAAACGCTATTCTCATTAAAAACGTTATTATATCAGTCGCTCTTTTTCGCGGATAGGTTCTCCGTCAAAGCGTATGTAGCTAAAATTATGACTGTCAAGCCCTGCTTCAATACGATGATTATCCAAAATGGCGTATAAAGCGTGCGGGAATTCTATTAACGCCTTTTTCTGGTCGTACACTTTACCGTTAATTATAAGCTCATTTGTGATTTTGATTCGGCGGTATATAATTTTATAGTCGTCAACCGTTGCGGACAGCAAAACTCTGCCATTTTCGGTAAAATCAGCGTAACGGATTGCAGGGAAGTTATACTCGGCGGTGTCATAGCTGTTTGCTTTTTGCCGTCTTCCCTTCTCGCGGAGACGGTTTATAATATCAAATATGGCTAAAATTATTAAAGTAATTCCTGTAACACAGGCTATAACACCAATAATATTGTACCCTCGCTCATATTCATAAATATCCTGCTGGCTCTGCTCAAAGTTCAAGAGCTCGGTTGAGTCGGTCTTCACTTCGATAATGTATTCGCAATTCGGTTCAATAAGAATATCAAGTGTTGTACCGATTTTAAGAGCTATCATTGCTTTTCGGAATTCTTTTGATTCTGTGTGAGGATAGACCTCATAATAAGAACCGTCGGCAAAGTTTATTCCGCAATAGTTTTTACCCGATTCATAGCTTTGAAATTCACCTGAAAAGGAAATGGCTTCGCTTTTTGTTATTATCTTAAATCGAGTAGAAAGAAAACAGAAAAAGATTCCTATGCTAACACTTAGCACGGCGGTAATTATTAAAAAAACAGGTGATAATGCACCGTTAAAGTAATGCTTTCGGTTTATTGAGTTACTGTTCATTGCTTAGCTCTCCTTTAAATACTAATCATCTAAAAGATACTTAAGCATTTTTTGCGGATTTTCAAGGAAATGCTTAGTGATTTTATAATGCTCGGTATCATTGTAATTAACCTTTTTAATGCCGTTTTTTGAAAATTCAAGTATTTCGGCATCGGGAAAGGTCATAAGAATAGGGGAGTGGGTGGCTATTATAAATTGTGAATTGCGTTTTACTAAGGAGTTGATTTCAGCCATAAGAGTCATAAGCCGCATAGGCGAGAGCGCAGCCTCAGGCTCGTCGAGAATATATAGTCCATTTCCGCTAAAACGGTTTTGCACAATAGAAAGAAAGCTTTCTCCGTGGGACTGATTATGCAACGATACACCGCCGTAGCTTTCGGTTATGGGCGGTGCGGACGCGGGTACACGGTCTAACTCCTCGATATTGGTTGCAACATTATAAAGGCTCTCTGCACGAAGAAAAAAGCCATCCTTAGCAAAGGCTCTTTTAACAATGGTGATATGCTCCCACAGCTCGGAGTGGGTGGCATTGGTGGAAAAATTAAAGTTCTTACTGCCACCTTCGGGATTGAATCCGTAGGCTACCGCAATAGCCTCCAAGAGTGTGGATTTGCCTGCGCCGTTTTCACCTACAAAAAATGTGACGTTTGCATTGAAATCAAGCCTGCCGCGACAAGCTAAATGCTTTACGGCAGGCAGACTGCAAAGATATGAATTTGGATTAATCTCATTCTCAAGCAGAATGTGGCTAATATATTCGGCACTCAAAGCTTTATAACCCCAATAAGCATAAATTAGATTTCTCTTTATAGGTTAAGTATATCATAATAAGCTTCGGGTTGCAATAGTGGTTTAAAAGGCGGATAAAACTGCGGCGGCGAGTGCAAATATAAGGGATATTATATTTCGCATACTCAGTTTTTCTTTCAAAATAAAACTTATAACTGCAGAGAAAATAAGTGTCATACCCGTAGTCATAACGTTATAAACCTTATTTAACAAGGTATTTCAAGCAATTTCCAAAAGGAAAGCGGAATGAGGTGACCTATTTTGTTAGTGATATGTGGCGTACTTATAACGAAACACATACGGCTACCAGAATTTTAAGAGATTTAGAAACCGTATTTTACATATATTTTTCCATCAACAACTACACAAACAACAAGCAGCCGCTTAAAGCGACTGCTTGTATAAATCTTTTTCATTTTAACTCTTTACCCCAAATATTGACAAAGAGCCTTATAAGCACTTATATACAGTTGATAATTGCTTGCCAAAAAACAAGTCCAAATGTGGGTCCAACCCCAATTCCGCAGTTTTTTTGATAAAAATTATTAAATAGGAAGCTATTGCTGAATAGGGCGGGCCGAAGCTATAAGTAATTAAGCATATTGTATCAAATTATTAATCGGCAAGAAGTTCTTCTATTGTAGGCATTTTTAGCGGTATATTGCCGTTAAGTCCCGACTCGCGTGCCAAAATACCGGGGAGCGATATTTGAACACCAAACTCCACATCAAAAGTGGGTTTTTTATCATTTACAATGCAGTCTACAAAATCATTCATCATTTTAGTGTCAGATCCGCCGTGACCGTAGCCCATTACATTAGGATAGCCTGTATATGTGGGGATAAAGATTTCCTCTTGTGTATAGGGTACACTTTTTAAATCGGCATAGCTACCGCGGCGTTCATATTTTCCGTGGCGCTCGTTAATAATAGTTCCATTTGTTCCGTAAAGAGCATAATTATGGGCACATTCGTTATAATATGCATTGTGTACAGCGGAAATTTTAATTAAGCATCCCTTTTTGGTTTTGATTATTGCTACACCGTCGGCGGCAGCTGGCTTTACCTTCTCATAGGGGTTATTATCAGGGAAGAAGCCTGAAACTTCGGTGCAGGTGTCATCCATAATATGAAGAAGCGGTCCTAATTCGTGTGTAAGGTAGGAAAGCGATACAAGATACGAACGCCAATTGAGTTCGTAGTTCTCATTGGTAACATAACCACCCATATGGATATAATCGCCCTCTGCCATAGTTACCTCGCCAAACTCTCCGTTCTCGTACATCTTTTTCCAAGTGTTAATAAATCCCCAATAGCAACAGTTTTCTGCCACCATAAATTTAACATCGGGATTGGCTTTGCAGGTTTTAAGCAGTTTTTTTGCCTCTTCAATAGTTGCCATATTTGGAATTTCGCAAAGCACATGCTTACCGGAAGATATACAGTCGCAGGCAATGTCGGCATGGGTAAATACATCGGTGGCAACAATAATTGCTTCCACATCGCTTTTAAGCATTTCCTTATAATCTGTAAAGGTTAAAATATCGTTTTCACTATAGCCTTTTTTATTGCATAGCCATTCTTTACAATTTTCAACCTTTTCCTTTGAAATATCGCAAATAGCTCTTGCCTCTACACCTTTGCTCATCAGCATACATTCGAATAGCCAGCGTCCGCGATCTCCTACACCGATACAACCAACTTTTACATTTTTTTTCATAATAAAGCCTCCGTTTAAAAGTAATAAGGATATGAAGCTTTAGCTTCATATCCCGATTTTATAATATTTCCTTGTGTAATGCTACAAATTTGTTTTTAAAAACATAAATTATATTTTGAATTTTTAAATTCAGTAGGGGTTTTGCCGGTATGCTTTTTGAAGGTTTTGTTAAAAGCAGTAGCATTGTTAAAGCCACATAACCCAAAAATTTCTGTTATGCTATATTCCGAACCATGCTTAATAAGAATGCTTTTGGCAAGCTCTATTCGGGCATTGAGAATATATTCCCAAACCGTCATTCCGGTAACCTTTTTAAAAACAGTAGAATAATAGGTTTTATTCATATGGGCAATATCTGCAAGCATTTTAAGTGTTAGCTCTTCACTTAGATTTTCGTTTATATAGACCATTGTTTTTTGAACCTCTGAGTAGTGCTTGAGTTTGCGTATATTAGCAAAATCTTCCTGTGCTCCAAAATGTCGCACAACCAAGGAATACAGAAGAATTATTAAAGCTTTTATTACGCATTCTGTACTGGCATCCTCCTCGGAAAGTTCTTCCTCTAAGTCACATAAAATGTCAAATATTTTATACGCGGTGCGGCTTTCAGACGGTATAACGCATTTAGAGTGTTTAACTTTTATTAAAAAGTTTTCGAGCAGTTGCTTATTAAAAACCTTGAATTCATCTGTTATAAAAGCACATTCATCAAACATAATGTCAAATACCGAAGCGTTGGGAGAGACATTTGTTACGGTATGCTTGGTCATACTGTCAAGAAAAATTATGTCCCCCTCCGAAAGTGTTACAGGCATATTGCCGTTTAGCGTTAAAGAAACACTCCCGTCAATTACAGCCATAATTTCGGTCTGAATATGCTGATTCACAGCATCATCCGCAGAAATTTTCTCAAAAGGGGAAACATTGAGAATAACATAGCTGTTATCCTTAGAAAATAAGCTAAAGCTTTTATTTTGGTGTTCCATAAAAAGCACTCCTTATATAATCCGTTTTTGCTATTGTTTATTTCTTTTTGCCATTTTGAATACGGGAATATAAAACAGGGTTAAGAAAATAATTGCAACCGAAATAATTATACCCAAATATAAGTACCAATGCCACTTTTCGGTAAGCTCAATACCAATAGGTGTTTTATATGTAAAAAGGAAGTTTGTTGAGTAGTCAACGCTTATAAGCTTACCGTCAACATATGTCGGAGAGGCAAATATTGAATTAAGATACAGAGAAATAAAGGCAAATATCACCAGCATACCAAGAGTTATAAAATAATTCTTGGGTTTAAGGTCAACCTTACCCGAAAGGATAATATATATGCCTATTATTATAAGCAGTGAATGAAAAAGAAAATATTCATAGCCTATAGGGTGTGTAAACATTTGGCTTGCTTTTATTGGGTTTGGCACAATTGATGGCATAAGCAGAGCCATAAATGCGCCTACAGAGCAGGTGGGATACATAAAACCGAGTATATTGGTTTTTAAAGACTTGTTTTTGGTAAAGCGGGTTAGGAATATAAAAATTATCTGTAACGAGCACAGATGAAGCGGCAGATGCTCAAGCGGTATGTATAAATGCATTGTCTCGCCGTTTGAGGAGGGAACTAACTCTATAAGACTGAAAACCTTTGTGAATTCAGAGGCTACACAGCCTATACAGCCTACCGTTAATACCTTATCTATTTCAGGCTTATGTTTATTTAGCAAAATGAGATTTGTAATTATAATTGTAATGCTTATTAATAGCCAGATGATGTGATATATAGAAAACACATTTGTCACCCCTTGACGGTAGTTCTTGATAGTATATTTTCATAAAAAAGCCTGTAATCCTTGAGCTTACCGCGGTAAAAAATATTGGTGTTAGGAATATCTAAAAAATGAATCGGCTGAACAATAGCTGAAAGCGAATCGGCACCCTCAATATTGTTTTTTACGAGAATTTCTTTTACAAACTCAGAGCAATAATAAGAATTTGAAGCCTTATGTACATGCTTAAATGCTCCAAAAAACACTCCGAAATAGTTATAATGATATTTCCTGCGGTTGTCAGAAATATATTGTATCGTTTCCGAAATGTTCTTATAGGTGTTACTGCTCACCTTGAGAGAAAGAACGATAACCTTTGTGTTATAAAACCTCTTAAATGTACCTCTGTTAGGGGACTCATTTACAAAACCGCCCCATATGGGATTATACGGATGAAGTCTACCAAAGGAATACATATTTTCAAGGTCATCTGTAAGTCCTAAGGAAACATGATTGTAGTCAGCTTTGGTTATAAGCTTTAGCAGTCTTGAAAGTACCGTACCCGTCTGACTTATAACTATGTATATATAATCGTTTGTGTTTGTCATATTAAACCTCTTTCTAAGTCATACAAAATCATTATATAACAAAAACCGAATATTTTCAATGATTTTGTCGTTTTTTATAGAAAAAGTAAAACGAAAAACGGAATATTCAGTGGCTATTCCGTTTAATTTTATTCATCAAAATGTATAGCTTTCTGGCTTTTTAAAAAACAATATATGTTTTTTAAATAAAACTATACAATATTATAATACCGTCGTATAAATAAAGCCAAAAAAGCTTTTGTTTTGTCTTATTGTGTAAAATCTGATATTTTATAATATTATACTAATCAATATAAAATTTTCTATAGAAAAAAATGGGCGCAAGGTGTTAATATATATGTAGATTGCCGAATAGGTGCAGTCCGATTTAAAAAAATAGGAGGACTTGTCTATGAAATATATTGTGAACGGAAGTATTATTTTAAAGGACGGCATAATTGAAGATTGTGCGCTTGGGTTTGACAGTAAGATTTGCGGAATAACCTCGAAAGAGCAACTTCCTGCCGATGCAGAAATTATAGATGCCAAGGGCGGATATGTTGCTCCTGGACTTGTTGATATACATATTCACGGATATTTGGGTGAGGATGTATCTGACGGTAGCGCTGACGGCATTAAAAAGATGGCTGAAGGTATTATGAAAAACGGTGTTACATCTTGGTGTCCCACAACTATGACCGTAAGTAAGGAAGAAATTGATGCCGCTTTAGAGACAGTGCGCTCACTGAAGTCTGAAAGTAAGGATTGGAACGGTGCTGAGATATTAGGTGTAAACCTTGAAGGTCCGTACATCAATCCTAAGAAGAAGGGCGCTCAGGCTGAGGAACATATCAAGCCAATTGATGCTCAGTTTGTTATAGATAATGCAGATATAATCTCTCTTGCTACCGTAGCTCCTGAGATGGAGGGCGGTCCTGAGGGTATCAAGAAGATTTGTGAAAATTGCGATGTAAAAATATCAATAGGTCATACCGACGCTTTATTTGAGGAGGCGATGGCTGGTATAGATGCAGGAGCGACACACATAACCCACCTTTTCAATGCTCAAACTGCGCTCCAGCACCGCAATCCGGGCGTTGTTGGCGCAGCATTGCTTCGTGATGTTTACACCGAGCTTATCTGTGACACATTCCATATCCATAAGGGCTTGTTTGAGCTTGTTGCAAAAATTAAGGGCGATAAGTTAGTTCTTATTACCGACTGTACCCGTGCAGGCGGTATGCCTGACGGTGAGTATACACTCGGCGGTCAGAAGATTTTTGTAAACGGTATAAAATGTCTTTTAGAGGACGGCACAATAGCAGGTAGTGTGTTAAAGCTTAATAACGCAGTTAAAAATGTTTATAACAATACCGATATGCCGTTGTGGGCAGTAGTTTCTGCGGCAAGCTTTAATCCTGCTAAGGCGATAGGTGTTGACGACCGCAAGGGCTCTCTTGAAGCGGGTAAGGATGCGGATATTATTATCACAGACCGTAATTTCAATATTACAAAAACAATTATTGGAGGTAAAATTAAGTATGAAGCCTAAGTTTGAAGCAAAATTGGATAAAAGCTTTCAGCCTATGATTTTGGTGTTTAACGATTTCATCGCAAGGGCAAAGGAAGCAAACGGTGAGAAATTGGTAATTGGTATTGAGCGTAATAACGGCTTTGTCTCAACCTTTGAGATGACAGTTTTCCCTGACGGTACAGGTCACGATGAGGAAAATCTCGGCGTAGTTGAGCGTGTCATAAAGACCTTATTATGGGTAAAGGGCGGTTATAAGGTTATTATTGCCGGCTCAAAGCTTATTTTTGAGGGTATTGCTAAAATCTATGCTCCTGACGGAGACAGAGCATTTGATAATGATTTTATGGCTGGTGTTTTCGAAAAGCCGTTTGAGTGCGTATGGAAGCCTATTGAGGAGGCACATGTAACACAGGAGGCAGCTACTCCTATAGGCCGTCATTTGGACGGTTGCCGTATAGGCTTCGATGCGGGCGGCTCAGACCGCAAGGTTAGTGCTGTTATCAACGGTGAAAGCGTATATTCCGAGGAGGTTGTTTGGTTCCCCAAAATCAATTCAGACCCACAGTATCAATATGACGGAATTTTATCTGCTATGAAGTCTGCCGCAGAGCATTTGCCGAGGGTTGATGCTATAGGTGTTTCTTCTGCAGGTGTTTATGTTGATAACCGTATAATGGTGGCTTCGCTTTTCTTAAAGGTTTCTAAGGAAGACTTTGAAAAAAGAGTAAAGAATATGTATATTGACATTGCCAAGGAGTTTGGCGAGAATGTTCCGCTTGAGGTTGCTAATGACGGTGATGTTACCGCATTAGCAGGCGCTATGGACCTTGAGGACGATTCCGTTTTGGGTATAGCAATGGGCACAAGTGAGACAGGCGGTTATGTTGACGCTTCAGGAAACATTACAGGCTGGCTTAACGAATTGGCATTTGTACCGGTTGATTATTCCAAGGACGCAATGGTAGATGAATGGTCAGGCGATATGGGCTGCGGTGTTAAATACTTCTCACAGGACGGCGTAATCAAATTGGCTCCTATGGCAGGAATTGAGCTTGACGAAGCATTATCTCCTGCAGAGAAGCTCAAGGTTGTACAGGGACTTATGGAGGAAAATGATCCGCGCGCTGTAGCTATTTACGATACCATAGGCGTTTACTTTGGTTATGCAATTGCTTATTACAGTCTGTTCTACGACATTAAGCATGTGCTTATTATGGGACGTGTTACCTCAGGCGAAGGCGGCGTAATTATTCTTAATCGCGCAAACGAGGTACTTAATAATGAGTTCCCCAAGCTTGCAAAGAAGTGCGAATTACATATTCCTGATGAAAAATCAAGAAGAGTAGGTCAGTCGGTTGCGGCTGCAAGCTTACCTGAAATTAAATAATTTTAAGCTTATTATATAACATAACAAAGAGGTTGTTTCTCCATTTGGCGGAAGAAACAGCCTCTTGACTTTTTAGGAATTATATTTGTCAAATAACAAAACACGCCACAAACTGAATTTTCGGTTTGTGGCGTGTTGAATTTTCTATTCTAATTTAACAGATGCCTGTTAAATTACATTTCAGCAAGATTTGCTTTGAGATTATTAAGCTGTTCACGGAGAGCTTCAGGTAATCTGTCACCAAACTTTTTGTAGTGCTCCTCAATTTCAGCAGCTTCCTTAGTCCAAACATCCTTATCAACAACAAGAATATCCTTTAAGGTCTCAATATCCATATCAAGGTCGGTAAGATCAATGTCCTCAGGCTTCGGAACATAACCGATAGCGGTCTCAGTAGCGTCAGCCTTACCCTCGCAACGGTCGATAATCCAATTGAGAACACGCATATTATCGCCAAATCCGGGCCAAATGAAGTTGCCCTCATCGTCGGTACGGAACCAGTTAACATTGAAAATCTTAGGAGCCTTGTCGCCAAGCTTCTCGCCCATTTCTAACCAATGCTTGAAGTAATCGCCCATATGGTATCCGCAGAAGGGAAGCATAGCCATCGGGTCGCGGCGAACAACGCCTACTGCACCTGCAGCTGCCGCAGTGGTCTCAGAAGCCATTGCAGAGCCAACGAATACACCGTTAACCCAATCCTTTGATTGATATACGAGCGGAGCGCACTTAGCGCGGCGGCCGCCGAATACGATAGCAGAAATCGGAACACCTGCGCCCTTGTCAAACTCCTCAGAAATGCAGGGGCAATTCTCAGCAGGAGCAGTAAAGCGTGAGTTGGGGTGAGCTGCGCAAGTGGTCTTGTCAGCCTTGTTGAACTTAGCAGGATCCCAAGGATTGCCCTTCCAATCAAGTGCGTTCTCAGGCAGGTTTTTATTAAGACCTTCCCACCAAACTGTATTATCATTAAGGTCAAGCGCAACGTTGGTGAAGATAGTGTTCTTCTTGGTGCTCTCAAGTGCGTTAAAGTTAGAATGCTCATTGGTTCCGGGAGCAACACCGAAGAAGCCGTTCTCAGGGTTGATAGCGTAAAGTCTGCCGTCAGGACCTATCTTCATCCAAGAAATATCGTCGCCAACAGTCCAGATTTTATAACCCTTCTTGCGGAGATACTCAGGCGGAATAAGCATTGCAAGGTTGGTCTTACCGCAAGCAGAGGGGAATGCAGCAGCGATATACTTAACCTCGCCCTCAGGATTTTCAAGACCTAAAATGAGCATATGCTCAGCCATCCAGCCTTCCTTCCAACCCTGATAAGAAGCTATACGGAGTGCAAAGCACTTTTTACCGAGAAGAACATTTCCGCCGTAGCCTGAGTTTACAGAGATAATTGTATTGTCCTCAGGGAAGTGGCAGATGTAACGGTTTTCAGGATCAATATCGCAACGGGAGTGTAAACCGCGTACCCAGTCATTACTGTCGCCCAAAACCTCAAGAACCTTGGGGCTTACACGAGTCATAATAAGCATATTGAGTACAACATATACAGAGTCGGTAATCTCAATACCAATCTTAGCTATAGGAGAACCGATAGGTCCCATAGAATAGGGAATAACATACATTGTTCTACCTTTATAGCTGCCCTTAGCGATTTTGTAAAGCTTTTCATACATTTCCTGAGGGTCGCACCAATTGTTGGTAGGACCTGCATTTTCCTTGGTTTTAGAGCAAATAAAGGTTCTGTCCTCAACACGGGCAACATCGTTGGGGTTGGTACGGTGCAGATAGCAACCGGGAAGTACATCCTGATTAAGCTCTGTAAGCTCACCAAGCTCTACAGCAAGCTTGCGTAATTCCTCGCGCTGTTGGTCGCTGCCGTCAATCCAAACAACACTGTCAGGAGTGAGGAGTTCTTTCATTTCGTCAAGCCATTTATTAACTGTTGAATTAGTTGTCATTTTTGGAATCTCCTTACAATTCAAATTTTTTCCTTATACATTATACCCCAACAAACTTCCAAAAGCAATAACTTTGTAAAAAAATTAACAATATTTTTTAATTTCAGCAAAATATTAGAAGAATTATTATATTTTTTACGAAATAATACAAATAAAGTTGACAGAATCAAAAAAAAGCTTTAAACTATACTTAATAAATATACGGAGAGATGTATATGAAAGACGGTTTTATAAAGGTTGCGGCGGCAAATCCCCTTATTAGATTGGCTGACTGCAATGAAAATCTTGAAAATATTAAGGAAATAGTTTTAAAGGCAGAGGCGCTTGGAATTAGGCTACTTGTATTCCCTGAGCTTTGTATTACAGGCGCTACCTGCGGTGACCTTTTCTTTAACGAAAAGCTTATAGCCTCCGCTAAGGCTTCGCTGTTGGAGCTTGCCGAATTCACAAAAGAAAAAAATGTTGTTACGGTTGTGGGACTTCCGATTCGCTATAAGACAAAGCTTTTCAACTGTGCGGCTGTGCTATGTGGCGGTGAAGTTGCAGGAATCATACCAAAAACATATATCTCGTCCTGTCAGAAGCGATATTTTGAATCGGGTGCTGCTGTTGGAGAATGTGGCTCGATTCTCATAAATGATTTGTATTATACTGATTTTGACAGCGATATTATTTTTACCTGTAGTGAGCTTTGTGAGTTTACCTTTGGTGTTGAAATCGGAGAGGATTTATTTGCCGCTATTCCCCGAAATCAAAAGCTTGCCCTATCGGGCGCTAACATTATTGTTAATCCCTCGGCTAGTATGCATACTGTGGAGACAGAAAAAAGGTGCCAAAGAGCGATTGAGGATTGCTCGGCAAGGCTTAATTGTGGGTATATTTTTTCAAACTGCGGTAGCGGCGAGAGTACGGGTGACGGTGCCTTTTCAGGTCTTTCATTTATTTGTGAAAACGGAAAGATTCTTGAAAAGAGTAAGCCTTTTGAAGATAGCGAGCTTCTTATTTCTGAAATTGATGTAAAATATATTTCATCTGAGAGATGTAAAAATCCATTAATTTCAATGGATATTGAATCAAGAAAGATAGAATTCGGTATGGACATAACCGAAACAGAGCTTACCAGATATGTAGAAAAGAGTCCGTTTATGCCGTTGGGTATAGATTGCAAAGAGCGTTGCAAGGCGATACTTGAAATTCAGGCAAATGCGCTTGCGCACAGACTGTCTCATACCTACGCCAAAAGTGCAGTTATTGGTATTTCGGGCGGGCTTGACAGTACGCTTGCAATTCTTGTAGCAGTAAGGGCAATGAAGCTTCTCGGCAGACCTATGACCGATATTTTAGCAATTACGATGCCTTGCTTCGGCACAACAAAGCGCACACGCTCTAACTCTGAGCTTCTTTGTGAGGCGTTGGGAGTCAGCTTTAAGGAGGTAAACATTACCGACTCTGTAAGGCAACATTTTTCTGATATAGGGCATAGTGAAACAGAGTTTGATGTCACCTACGAAAACTCTCAGGCGAGAGAGCGCACACAGGTGCTTATGGATATCGCCAACAAAGAGGGCGGAATAGTAATAGGTACGGGCGACCTTTCGGAGCTTGCACTCGGTTGGGCAACCTATAATGGCGACCATATGTCTATGTACGGCGTAAATGCAGGCGTTCCCAAAACCCTGATTCGTCATATTGTGCAGTATGAGGCGGATAATTCTGCTGAGGCACTTAAAAATGTGCTTTACGATATACTTGATACCCCTGTTTCTCCTGAGCTTCTTCCTGCTGATAGCAAGGGTGATATAGCGCAGAAAACCGAGGATTTGGTAGGACCTTATGAGTTGCACGATTTCTTTCTTTACCATACTGTGCGCTACGGCGAAACACCCTCAAAGATATACCGTTTAGCGAAAGTTGCTTTTTCCGAATACTCAAAGGAAACGCTGATTCATTGGCTTAATACCTTTACAAGACGCTTTTTCAATCAGCAGTTCAAGCGCTCCTGTCTGCCTGACGGACCGAAGGTTGGTTCGGTTTGTTTATCACCAAGAGGGGAGTGGCAAATGCCTTCTGATGCGGTGTCAAGGATTTGGCTTGATGAAATTGAGGAAATAAAAAACAGTTAAAACAAACCGATAACAAAATTAGGATGCAGGAATAAACAGCCTATAGGCTATTACAAAAGAATAATGTTGTGTGTCTAAAAAATAGTTCCTGAGAAAGAAAATAAAAATACCTCGCCTAAATAGGCAAGGTATAGAGCAAAAACAGATTAATATCCCAAAGCTTCTCCGCAAATAATTACGGTAATGCGGTCCTTATTATATTGCTTACCCGAAATAAGATAGTTTGCGCAAATTCGTCTCGGATGATTGCAACCGTCGGTCATCTGAGGCGAATCGCTTTTTTCTAACGAAACACAATGTCCAAGCTTGGAGCAAGGTGTATCAATACCTAATCTGATGCAGTTTTTTGGCGCGGCAACCTTTTTTACACGCAAAAGACCTTCTTCTACATCCTTTACAATTTTGTTTGCGCCAACAATCATTATTACCTTTTCAGGACCGAATCCAATAGAGGCAATACGGTTACATACTCCGTCAACATTTATAAGCTCTCCGTTTTCGGTAATGGCATTTGTTGAGCAAAAATAAAAATCGGCACCTATACAGCTTTTGTAAACCTCCTGCTTTTCTTGCGGTGTAATTCCGCTACGGCTACGGTCGAGAAAACGGTAGCAGGGCTTGTTTATAAGCTCCCATACACCACTCTCTTTAAGTGAAACAGAACCACCCGCGGAAATAACTGCATTTTCAAAAAGTAGTTTTTCAACAGTCTCAGGAATAGAATTAATGCAGGGTACATAAATACCCTGCATATTATTATTCCCAAGAGCTGTTATGACCTTATTTATTCTTTCAATCATAACAAAAAACTCCTTATTATTTTGCGTAATCAACGGCGCGACTTTCACGAATTACGTTTACCTTTATCTGACCGGGATATTCAAGCTCATTTTCAATGCGCTCTGCAATCTGGTGAGACATAAGAACCATCTGGTCGTCTGATACAACCTCAGGTTTAACAACAATGCGAATCTCGCGACCTGCCTGAATTGCAAATGTAGTCTCAACACCGCTGAAAGAATTGGCGATTTCTTCAAGCTTTTCGAGACGCTTAATGTAGTTTTCAATGTTTTCGCGTCTTGCACCGGGACGAGCGGCTGAAATAGCATCTGCCGCCTGAACAATGAATGCGATAAGGGTTTTAGCCTCAGCATCACCGTGATGTGCGTGAATAGCGTTGACAATAATTTCATTTTCGCGGTATTTTTTAGCCGCTTCAACACCAAGCTGAATATGAGAGCCCTCCTGCTCGTGGTCAAGCGCTTTACCTATATCGTGTAATAAGCCTGCGCGCTTGGCAAGAGTAACATCAGCGCCCATTTCGGCAGCCAAAAGACCTGAAAGATGACAAACCTCAAGCGAATGGTTAAGCACATTCTGACCATAGCTTGTGCGGTAACGAAGCTTTCCTAAGAGGCGTATAATCTCCGGATGCAGGTTGTGAATACCTGCTTCTATCATTGCGCGCTCGCCTTCCTGCTTGATAGTAGTCTCAACCTCGGCGGTAGCCTTGGCAACCGTCTCCTCTATTCTGCCCGGATGAATTCTACCGTCCAACACAAGCTTTTCAAGAGCAACCCTTGCAATTTCGCGTCTTACAGGGTCAAAGCTTGAAAGTGTGATGGTTTCAGGTGTGTCGTCTATAATAAGGTCAACACCTGTAGCGGTTTCAAGTGTACGGATATTTCTACCCTCTCTACCGATAATTCTACCCTTCATTTCGTCGTTAGGTAGGGGAACTACCGAAACGGTCATTTCAGCCGAATGATCAGCTGCGCAACGCTGAATAGCTTGACCGATAATATTTTTTGCAATACGGTCAGACTCTTCCTTGGTATGTTGCTCGAACTCCATAATCTTAACTGCTTTTTCGTGGGTAAGCTCACTGTCAATCAATTCCAAAAGATGTTTTTTTGCCTGTTCCTTTGTAAAGCCTGAAATTTTTTCAAGCAAATCCATCTGGCTTTGCTTGAGACGCTCGCACTCCTCAAGACGCACATCAATCTCCTTTGCGCGGGCGGCGAGCTTTTCTTCCTTTGCCTCAAGATTGTCAGTCTTGCGGTCAAGTGTTTCTTCCTTCTGTTGGATGCGATGTTCCTGACGCTGAACCTCTGAACGGCGCTCACGCAAATCCTTTTCTGTTTCCTGTCTTAACTGGTGAATCTCATCCTTTGCTTCTAATAAAGCCTCTTTTTTTCTTGATTCGGCGTTTTTCATAGCGTCGCTAAGTATTCTTCTTGCCTCGTCCTCAGCCGAGCCTATAGTAGCCTCAGCCGATTTGCGGCGGTAAACCGAGCCGGTAATAAAGCCGATTACAGCAAACACAACAGCGACAACGCCTGCAATAATATATGGCATTGCTTGTGGCATATATTAACGCACCTCCTATATAATAAACACGGAATTTTCCCAGAAATCCTGAGATAACGGGAGCCGCGATATACCTCCCGTGATATAATCAACCGTTGCACTTAAGCGGTTCGCCAAAACCCGACAAAGTGCACAAGCTAAAAATAAGCTGCGCATTGAATTTTATCCTAATAATTTTAACACTTTATGAGCGATATGTCAAGAAATAGATGTGAAATATAATGAAAAATTTGTCAATATTATGTATCAAAGCAAATGTTTGGGTACAATATAAGGGCAAGATAAACCGACAGAGTTCTCTTGCCCTATTGTTTAATTAAGCTGTATTATAGCTGCTAAATTTCCGCGTTTTCCGCCAGTTGCACGATGGGAGTGAAACTCCTCGCTGTTACAACAGGTGCAAATGTCAGAGCAGTCCATATTTTGAGGCCTCACACCCGCGTTAATAAGAATTTGCTTATTTGCTTCGATAAGATTAAGCATATATCTGCCATTTTCTTTTTTTATAAAAATACTGCTTTTATCAAGATAATCAAGCTTTTCAAATTCACTGTAAACGGGGTCGTCAACCTCATAACAGCATTGACCTATGCAAGGACCGATACCTACAATAATATCTTCGGTGCGGCAACCGTAATGAGCTACCATTTTTTCAATTGTAACTCTGCCTATCTCCTTAACTGTACCTCTCCAGCCTGCGTGTGAGGTGGCGATTACCCGTTTTACAGGGTCGCAAAAGAGCAGAGGCGTGCAATCGGCATACTGAGTAACAAGAGCAACCTCAGGACAGTCGGTAATAAGTCCGTCAACATCGCAAAAAGAGGGGAGAGTAACTCCCGTACCTCTATGCGAAGCATCAACACATATAACATTATTTGTATGGGTTTGACGGCTCAACACAAGATTATCGGTATTAATTCCCACAGCAGAGCAGAGAATCTCATAGTTTTTAAGTACATTCTCTCTGCTGTCATTACGGTTAAAGCTGAGATTCATACTGCTACACTCGCCCTCGCTTACTCCGCCGAGACGTGTAGAAAAGGTGTGCTTAACCTGACCGCAGGCAGTAAGCTTTGGAAACTGTATATATTTTAGCTTATCTATAGTAATAATATTTAAATTGTTACTTTTCATTAAAAATCACTTTACCCTACAATCTTTTTAAAGAGAAGCTGAGAATTGTTTACAATTTGCTCTTTAAGTTCTGTTCCGTACTTCTTTTCTATAATCTCTAATGCCTGACTTAACATAGGCGGTCGGAAATCAACAGAATGCGTGTCTGTACCAATAACAAAAGAAACGCCGTTTTTTATAAGCTTTGCCACAGCCCTGTTCAGTATCGGTATACCAAGCGATGAGGCATTCACCTGCACAGGAATGGCTTCGGCTAACACAAATTTAACAAGCTTACGGTAGTTTTTGGCTTTGCAGTATCTTTCAATATGGGCAATAATCGGTGTGATTCCCAAATTATTCCGCATAGCAAGAATATCCTCAAAAAGGGCGTCACAAATAGCTTCTTCGGTGAGCTCTAAAAGGAGAAAATCAGAGCAGTTCAGGCAAAGCTCCGCCAATGATGTAGAGCTCCCGATACCCTTAAAATAAAGCATTTCACAACCGAGATATATTTTAGGAAGTCGGTTTCTAACTGCTCTTTTGCTGAGCTCCTCAAAGGTTTGGGATACCATTTGGGAAAAATCGGTCAGATTATCCTCTTGCGGATAAAAGTGAGGTGTGGCGATAACATCTGTTATCCCCTGAGCCTGCATAAGCCGTAAAAGCTCAAGCGATTCGGTCATATCAGCAGAGCCATCGTCAACGGCGGGGAGAATGTGTG
The DNA here is from genome assembly GCA_045533475.1 of Acutalibacteraceae bacterium. GTDB lineage: Bacteria > Bacillota > Clostridia > Oscillospirales > Acutalibacteraceae > UBA737. Next base: position 17,088 of record JAZSHV010000026.1, read on the forward strand.
AATGTATATCAAAATACAAGGGTATCACCTCACATATATTAAAATGCAGAGTGACGGGTAAAAACCCGCCACTTCCTTAAACCACTGAATTATTCCTTACTCGGTTTACCGTAATAACTATTATAATAATTGTAACGCTTATTATAGTAACCGTATCTGTATTTATATTTGTTGTAGTTGTAATACTTATCGTTTCTGGAGCCTACACCGTTCATAACCGAACCCAAAACATTAATTCCAAGCTTTTCAGCGCTTGAAAGAGCCTTCTTAAACGCCTCATAGGTGGTTACAGAGGTGCGGACGATAAGCAAAGCACCGTCACACTTCTGAGAAATTGTCAAAGCATCCGACACAAGGTTTATAGGCGGTGTATCAACGATAATATAATCATAATTATCCTTAAGCTCTGCCAAAAGAGTGTCAAACTCAGGCGCGCAGAAAAGCTCGGTGGCATTTGCGTGATTAGAGCCTGAGGTTATAACGTCCATATAAGCATTGTGCTTTATCAGGACATCTGTATACTTAGCTTTGCCCGAAAGAATATCGGTACATCCGTTTTTGTTATCAATCTTAAGCTTCTGGTGAACCGATGTACGGCGGGCGTCAGCGTCAACTAAAATAACCTTTTTGTTGAGCTGGGAAAGAGTTATTGCAATATTAATCGAGGTTGTAGACTTACCCTCAGAAGCGTTAGGACTGGAAATAGCAACAACCTTTCCACCTGTTTTTGCAAGTGTAGAAACTAAATGAACACGAAGACTTTTATAAGCCTCAACAACGGAAAACGGAACCTTATTTTGCCCATCTCCGCTGTTAATAATTTTGGTCGGTTTGGAAGCCTTAGAGCGCTTTTTTTCCTTAACGGCATTAGCCTCTTTGGGCGCGAGGGTTTCTTTAGGTGCTTTAGTTGCCATCGCCTGAACCTCCTTTGCCGTAATAAGAATAATAGCGGTATTTATAATATCTCTCACTGCGAGCAGAAGAAAAGTCCGGAATATTACCTAAAACATCAACGTTAAAGCGCTCTTTAAAGTCATCCTCATTACGGATAACCGTATTTGTAGAATAAATCATAAGGATTATAAGGAAACAGAAGAACGCGCCGGCTACAGCAGCCAAGAATGTGAACACAATAGTTCTGGGAAAAACCTGACTTGCAGAATCGGCAGAGGTTACTGCCACCGAATCAACGCCTGGAATATATGTATTAATATATTCAGGGGCAAGCTTCAAGTATTCGTTAACTAAAAGCATAGCCTCCTCTTTAGTGTTTGCAGAAAACGAGATATCAATGAACAGTGAAGAATCTCCGCGACGCTCGACATTAGCTTTTGAGGATAGGACCCCCGAAGTATACTTATCCCCCAAATTGTCCGAAAGATTTTTATAAATACCGTTTGTTTTAAGAATGTCAAGAATAGTATCAACCATATTAATAGATGCCGCAATATCAGTGTTTTCGAGCTTTTCGCTATCCGTAAAGGTTTCTAAGATGGCGCCGTTGGTTACAAGCACTGAGCCTGTAGCAGTATAAACGGGTGTAGCGGCAAACTTGCAGAAAGCAAAGGAAGCACTGCCAAAAACAACTGCAGCGAGAATTAAAATAAATATATGATTTACAGCAATCTTTATAAGTGTAAATAAAGTTAAGCCTTTCACATTATGCCTCTTTTCTTTGATAAGCATCACAATAAATAGGGCAGAAAACCACCTCAATAACATAAACAACAATATTTTAACACATCATTACAAAAAAAACAAGGGTTAATTTAATAATTTTTCTTAGTAAATTTTATTTATTTTTGTTAGAGCTTGGTAAATTTCTGAGTAATCCTTGTATGCAGAGCTATAAACTTCAATATTGCAAGCTCCGTCAAATCCGTTTTGGGAGAGGTATGAGAAGAAGGCTTTCCAGTCAAATCCGCCGTTTGTAGGGAGCAGACAATCCCCCGCAAGAGAGTGGTCGCTTATGTGGTAATGCTTTATTTTAGGAAAAAACTCCTCAATCAGATCAAAGGGTGAGTATCCGCAACGAACCGATTGCTTTATATCAAGGCAGAATTCGGCTTCACTTCCTAAAATATCGGAAACCGAACGGAGAAACTCAATATCTCCCGCTCTGTGCTTAAAAACATTTTCCTGTAGTACGGTAACTCCGTTTTTAAGAGTAGCCGATTTTAGCTGCATATATCTTTCACAGTATTCCTCGTCACTGAGTATTCCGTTAGGCTTACCGCCGTGCATTATAATGTATTTAGCTCCAAGCTCTGCCGCAATCTCTGAATAGCGTGAATACTTGTCAACAGCCTCAAAAAAGCGTCGCTCATAGGCAGAAAAAATCATAAATGATTCAGCTAAAGACATTGTGGGGTGTATAGCAGAAACATTTATTCCATAGCTCCTTTGTATCTTTAAGAGCATATCAATAAAAGCGGGTTTAAGCTCGCTTTCGGCATTGAAGAATATTTCTGTATTTTTAATGCCCGATTTTCCGAGCTCCTCTAAGGCAAACTCGGTTTCAAGCGGATAAAAGCAGGCGGTTGAAATGCCGATGTTCATAAAATCAGCTCCAATAAAAATTTATTGCGGTGTGACATAAATAGTTTTATTTGTTGTATATATAACCATTCCGGGTTTTGCGCCCGACGGCTTTTTAACATTTTTTATAAGGGTGTAGTCCACAGGCACCTGCGCCGAGGCAGAGGCTTTGGAATTTTCAGCAGCAAGCCTTGCGGCAAGCATAAGGGTTTCGTTTGACAGCTCAGCTCCGCCCGAAAATACCACAACGTGAGAGCCTGAAATATTTTTGACGTGAAACCACATATCGTTTTTTGAAGCAAGCTTTGTGGTGATATAGTCATTCTGAAGATTGTTTTTACCTACAACAATTCTATAACCCTCAGGTGAGGTATATTCCTTAAAGCTGTTTTGAACAGGCTTTGGCTTCTTTGAGGAAACGGTGCTTCTAATATAGCCTGACGAGGTCAGTTCCTGTCTTATTTCGGCAAGCTCGGAGAGGGTTTCACAGCGGGAAATACTGTCAATCACAGAGTCAAGGTAAACAAGCTCGTTTTTGTCTTCTTTTGTGAGCTGAGTCAGAGTTTGTTCTGCCGAATAGGTTTTTTTATAATCCTTAAAATATTTTTCGGCATTTCTTGAGGGAGAGAGCGCAGGGTTAAGCGGAATTTTTACGGTTGCCAGATTTTCGTCATAATAATTCGAAACCTCTGCATAGGTGCTGCCGTTTTCTATGGCATACAAATTTGCCTTTAAAAGCTCACCGTAAATACGCAGAGTCTCGCGGTTTTCACATTTTTTAAGCTCGGTAAGACGAAGTGCCAACTTTTTTTCAGTACGGGAGCGGAGATTGTTTACAAGCCTTATTATATCGTGCGCCGCCGACTGTATTCTCGCGGCAGTATCCTTAGCTGTGTAAAAGGCATCAAGCAAATCCGAGCAACTGTCAAACCCCACGCATTTATAGCTTGTCCCATATTGCGTAATATTAGTAAACGAGAAATCAATCGGTTTACCGTCAGGCGAATAAAGAATAAACACTTTATTTCCCGAAACAAGTTCTGAAAGCAGATTTTTTATATTTTTGTAAAGCGAACCGTCGGTAGCTGTACCGCTTGCATTATCGCAAGCAAGGCGGTGCTCAAGCTCACGGCAAATCAGAGGTGAAAAGCCTCCAAAGGTATTCAAGAGACTTTTAGAAATATCGTCACATCCGCAAAGCTCATTAGCAACCTTTAAAATGTCGCAATTAAGTGGGTTGAGCTTCTCCTGTCTTGGCGGAAGCTGGTATTTGGCGCCGGGCAGAATCAATCTTTTTGCGGTTTCAACATCACTGTGACGCAGAGCATCAAGTATTTTACCGTCTTTGACAAGGATTGCATTTGCTTGATTTCCTATAAGCTCACACACAAGGCCGATTTCGGTAAGGTCACCCATTTCGTTTGTGGCAGAGAAAACAAGCTCAGCCACCCTTTCGAGCTCAGGCTGTCTAACATCAATAAGCCTTGCAGCCGAAAGATACTTTCTAAGCAACATACAAAAATTAGGCGGAACAACAGGATTTTCATACTTATTTTCGGTAAAGTGTATTCTTGTAGAACCTGATTTTACAGTTATAAGCAGTCTTTTCGCAAAGCCTTTTTTGCGCAGCAAAAATACCAGCTCATCTTTAGAGGGCTGGTAGATTTTATCTATATGACTGTCAATAGCCTCTTTAAGCTCATTAACCGTTTTGTAAAGAAAACAACCGTCAAAAGCCATTATAATTCTCCGAATAAATCAATAATTTGGTCGCAAACAGACTTGTAATATAAATATTCCTCACGCTTACTGTCTATAGCTTTAAGCGCCTTAGCACATTTTAAGCAACGGGCATACTGCTTTTTAATGTAGAGCTTTCCGGCATCGCTTTGCGTGCTTACGCGACCAACATAATAAAAGCCTGAGCTTTCAGACCTACATTCACCAGTAAATTCAACCGCCATTACAGAATAAAGCTTTCCGTTTTCGCTTATGGGAGTTTCCGAAAGTATACAGAATCCGTTTTTGCAAAGAAATTCTCTTAATGCCTCAGGTGAGGTGGTAGGCTGCAAAAGTAAACGGACATTATTTCGCCTACATACCGTTTTATCCCGCTCAAGTATCCCTGCAATAACCTCCCCGCCCATTCCCGCTATGATTACGGTATTTACTTCTTCAGGAGTTATACCCGAAAGACCGTCACAAAGGCGGAGCGATATGCCTTGAACTCCCGAAAGCTCAATATTTTTTCTCGCGTTACGGAGTGGTTTTTCGCCAATATCGGCGGCGATAACACTGCTTGCTTTTTTAGAACGCATAAGCTCTATTGCAAGATAAGCGTGGTCTGTTCCTATATCACAAACCCTTGCACCGTAAGGCACAAGGGCTGAGATTGCCGCAAGTCTTAAGCTTAACTGCGGCATTATTTGTTCTCAAAATACTTGTTGAGCTTTTCAACAAGCGCGTCACAGTCGGTACCGTGAACATTGCAAGCCTGCTCAATGGTTTCGCCTCTTGAGGCGGGACAGCCAAGGCAGTGCATACCTATTTCAAAGAAATATTCAGCACAGCCTGTATCAATATCTAACACATCGCCAATAAGCATATCTTTTGTAATTTTCATTTTTATTACCTTCCTATATATTAAAATATTTTTGTTTGAGTCTCAAGATTTGTTCTTCCGTGATTATAGAGCTTACGGTTATCCATAGCCCATATTCTTCCTGAAAAGTCCTCAATATTAGTAGCGCCAACTGCTTCACGCATTTCGTAAACCCTTGAATCCATAAGGTCAAGCTCGCTTAAAAGCTCAGCCTCAATAAACATAGGTCTTACCGCCGCACCGAACTCAGGCTCGCCGTGGTGGGAAAGTATCATATGCTCAAGCAGCATAGCGGTATTACGGCTTACACCAAGCTTTTCTGCATATTTTTCTATTGCCATTGCGCCCATTGCAAGATGTCCCAAAAGGTTGCCCTCAGCAGAATAGCCGGTGGCAATACCCGATTCAGCTACTGTAAACTCACTGAGCTTTGCAATATCGTGAACTATAGCACCTGAAATAAGTAGCTCACTGTCAACAAACGGATAAATTTTGCAAACAGACTGGGCTAACCGTACGATTGAAAGGGTGTGAAGAAGAAGTCCACCCCTTACTGCGTGATGAAGCTTAAAGGCGGCAGGCCAATAAAGCAGACACATTCTGTTATCCTTTAAAACAGTTGTAACAATAGCTTTAAGCTCCTCGTCCTTAAATGCCTCGGTAATGCTTAGAAGCTCGCCGAACATCTGCTCACTGTCAAACCCTGCGGTTTTCACAAAATCGGAAACATCCACATTGTCCTCAGCATAGGTGTGTCGAATTTTTTCTATTTTCAGCTGGTCTGCGCCGTTGTACTGAGAAATAAGTCCCCGTATTTTTACAAGGTCGTTAACATTATATTCCCCGTGTAATTCAGGACTATACCGCCATAGCTTTGCGTTTATCTCGCCCTCGCTGTCACCCAACATCATATCGAGATACGCATCGCCCTTTGAGGAGGTCTTACAGTCAAGGCTTTTTATAATACAAAAACCGTCTACAAGACCTTTATTATCAATAGGTGTAAATTTCATATTCTTTTTCCTTTTCTAAGGATTTCTTATCTTAACTATTATACAACAAAAGCAGGCATAATTCAAGAAATTTATTGCAGGTATTTAAAGTATTCTGCAACACCGCGAGTTATTGCTTTTGCTTTTGCTATATTCTTTTGTTCATTTATAATATTGTTATAGTCAAAGAGGTTGGAAATATAGCCGTTTTCGGTAAGCACCACAGGGCAAACCGAGGTTCTTGCAACAAAATAATAATGCCAGCCGAGATTACTCTTTTTATAGATTCCCGTATTATTTGTATGCATATAAACAAATTCTGCCGCCTTTTTGGCAAACGGATAATAGTAGTAAGAGTCAAATCCGTTTGCCGAGCTCCTGTCGCTTGAATTATGGTGTATGGCAATACAAAGGTCAGGCTTTATGGACTTAAGGAGCTTTATTTTATCGTCGCTGGAGCTTGTTGCGTTGGTGGTTCTTGTGAGATGAACGGTAGCGCCTATGCTTTTAAGCTCTGCCGATAGTTTATTGGCGAGATATAGGTTTTGAATAGCCTCGTTGTGGTTTTTAGAATCCCTGCCGAGCGCACCTGGGTCTATACCGCCGTGACCTACATCAATAAGAATTTCCACACCTGTAAGGTCTACGCCGTATTCGTTTTCAGCGGTTGTAATTTTAGCTGGATTCAAAAACTCAAATACAAGCTGACCTTCTGCGTTATAATGCGCATCCCATCCGTGGAAACCGCCCTGCTTTTTAAGGTAAAGCCTTAAGGTGTGGTCGGATTGGTTTTGAATGATTTTTGCCGAGCTGAAAAGCGGATTATCTTCGGGAATTGTAATTTCACCGTTTAATACGGTAGCATAACAAAAGGTTATATCTATGTAGTTATAGGTCGGAGAGCTGATAGTGTAATCCCTGCTATTGGGGTTTGTGTACTGCTGAGGCAGAATGTCAAGATAAAAGGGAGCTTTCCACATAGTATCAAGAGTAAGGGTTGTATGCTGACCGCCGTTTTCAAGTGAGGCTATACCTATTTCGTTATGGTCGGGCAGAGTTCCTGCCGATTTTTTCACTATTGCAGTCACGGTCTTTCTCGGTTTATCAATACGGCTTACATAAACCTGTCTGCCATAGCGCAACAGAGCATATTCCTTCTTTTCGCTTTTGCTGTTATAATAAAAGCTTTCAGATGAGCAATAATCCACCGTACCCTTTGGCAGATAGTTGTTTGTAGGCATAGAATAATCGTTTGTAGAGCGGGGAGCAAAGGTCTCTGCCTCGTAGCCTACAATTTCTGCAATAATACCTGAGCCTACATTTATGTATCTGCCTCCAAGCGGTGTGGCATTGGGGTCATAATTTACAATAAAATCGGGACGCTTGCAGGTCACAGTTCCTGAATTAAAGCTTTCGGTTATGCCGTTGTAGGTTGCGGAATAGGTGATTTTTCCAAGATTAAGGTCGGCATAATTGTCCCCCGGAAGTGAGAAACTACCGCCGTAGCTTATAAAAGGTTCATCACTTTGAACAGTGGGGTTAAGTGTAATTGTCTGACCGTTAAAGCGTGCGGTTACTGTACTTCCGTTGCGTGCCGTCACAGAAACACCAAAGGTAGAACCGCTTGAATAAATCTGATTCGTTGACGGAGTGTAACTGTTTATTACAACATAACGGTATCTTACAGAGTAGGTATGTGTTTCACCCTTGTGAACAAAAGAAAATGTGTTTTTGCCGATATTAAGTGTTGCGGTAAAGCTAAAGCTTCCGTCGGTATTTCTTGTGACGGGATTGCCGTTAAGGGTAAGAGCCTCTTCGGGGTCGCTTGTGCCCGTAAAGGTCACCGAATTTTCGGTTACAGTAAAGCTTTTGCTTTGCGGGCTCGACATACGCAGACGGATTCCGTTATCCACAATAACAGGTACAGATTCTACTGAGGAAATTTCCGATTCTGACGAAATTACAGAGGAATCGTTGGAAAGCGGAGCAGAGACTGCCTGCTTTGTGCTTTCGAGAACAAAATATACTCCAACAAGAGCGGTTGCGGCGCCGATTAAAACAGCGCAAATTATTAATATTATTTTTTTAACTGACATTATGTAACTCCAGACAAATATAGCTTGACGAAAAATATTTTTTGATATAAAATATTATACACTTAAAATCAAATATTTCAATAGTTTGTAGAAATTTGTAAAAATTTGTAACAGAGTGGTGTTTTATGTGAAAACCTGTTATATTTTCGGTGCGGCAAGGGGTTTGCCAAATGAATTTGAAAGGCAAGCTGATGATATTGTTATAGCGGCTGACGGGGGACTGAAATATCTTGACGAAATGGGGCTTACTCCAGACATTACTGTCGGCGATTTTGATTCCTTAGGCTTTGAACCGATAAAAGGGGAGATAGTCCGTCTGCCTGTGGTTAAGGATGATACTGACACTTTAAAGGCGGTAAAAATCGGTTTTGAGAGGGGATACACCCGATTTGTGCTTTACGGCTGTGCGGGGGAGCGGCTCGACCATACCCTTGCAAATCTGCAAACACTGAGCTTTATTGCGCAAAACGGGGGCAGAGGCTTTCTTTGCGGTGAAGATTTTACTGCCTCGGCAATAAAAAACGGTGCATTATATTTTAATGAAAAGGCAACGGGAAATATATCTGTTTTTTCTGCTCAAACAAAAGCTTCAGGGGTTTACATTAAAGGTTTAATGTATCCGCTTGAGGATGCGACTCTGAGCTTTGATTTTGCGCTTGGTGTCAGTAACGAATTTTTGAGTGAGAGGGCAGAGGTCGGTGTTAAAAGCGGAACACTGTTAGTTATTTGGTCAGGCGATATGTCCTTTTTGAATTAAAAGGTTTTTCCTGTACACACCTTAGTAGCTGATGACAGTAGAAAATAAATTTAAAGCGTTTGGAAAATATGGCATATTATATATTGAGGTGATGCTATATGAATTCTTGTGAATTGACGGCGGCGGTTACGGCTATTGCAAACTCAATTGCCTGCAAATTAAATAACGATGAGCTTACCTTGTTTAAACAGAATTAAAAATATTTATTGTGATTATATACAATGTATTCGTTGTAAATTTATTTATAAAGTAAGCAATATATTTAAGAAAAATAAAAATTCACTCTTGAAAATAGGGTGAATTTTTTGTATTTATAATGAAATTTTACTTATGTTTTAACTCTTTGCGTTGATATATTCTTCTGCAAAATGAACTGCAACCGCGCCGTCCGAAACAGCGGTAACAACCTGACGGAGCGCCTTTGTGCGCACATCGCCTACCGCGAATACACCCGCTATATTTGTTTTTGTGGTTTCGTCGGCAATAATGTAACCCGACTCATCACAGTCAAGCTGACCTGCAAGAAACTCAGTAACAGGCTTTCGTCCAATGCTTATAAAGATACCGTCGCATAAAACCGTTTTTGTTTCTTGGCTTAAAAGATTAGTAACAAGCGCGCCTGTAATTCTTTGGTCGGCAAGAAATTCAGAAATCTTACAGTTCCATAAAATTTCAATATTTCGTGACCCTGTAAGCTGATTGTGATAGATTTTAGAGGCTCGCAAAGTGTCTCTGCGGTGAACGAGGTAAACCTTTTTTGCAAGCCTTGAAAGATACAAAGCATCCGAAACCGCAGAATTTCCGCCGCCTACAACCATAACGGTCTTGTCCTTGTAAAATCTACCGTCACAATGAGCGCAATAGTGTATTCCCTTACCGATATACTGCCTCTCGCCGTCGATTCCCAATTCCTTTGCATTGGCTCCGCTTGCTATTATAACCGTTTTTGAAAGGTAATCACCGCTATCGGTTGTAACGGTTTTTATGTTACCGTTAAGCTCTGTACTTAGCACCTCAGCGTATAGTGTGGTGGCTCCAAAGCGCTCTGCGCCTTGTTGCATTTTCATACCTAACGAAAAACCGTCGATACCATCGTCAAAACCGGGATAATTTTCTATAACATCGGTCAAGGTCATCTGACCGCCGGCAGAAAGCCTCTCTATAACAGCTGTATCAAGACCTGCACGAGTGGCATAAAGAGCGGCGCTGTAGCCTGCAGGACCGCCACCGATTATTAAAACATCGTAAATATGATTCATTTTTAATCTTCCAACATTTTTAAAATCTGTGCCTTTGGTCTTGCGCCTGCAGACTGATTAACAATTTTGCCGTTTTTCATAACAACAAGGGTGGGAATGCTGGCTACATTAAACTGACCTGCAAGCTCAGGCTCAAGGTCTACATTAATCTTGCCTACAAGTAACTGAGGATTTTCCTCGGCTATTTCATCCACAATTGGAGATACCATACGGCAAGGACCGCACCAATCGGCATAAAAATCCAAAAGAACGGTTTTGTCGCTGTTTAAGAGTGTTTCAAAGTTTGTTTTACTGATTTCAAGAACTGACATTTTAAATTTTTCCTTTCACATTTTGTATTCTTAGTATAGCCTAAAAAAAGAAATTATTAGGTTTTATTAATCGTCATTTTGAGACACAACGCTTGTATCATCGCTTGATTCATCATTTGACGGTAATGCTTGGTTTGAATTTTCTGATTTGTTTTTTAAATAATAGTAGGCGAAAATACAACCGAGTGTTAAGAATGAGAAGATTAAAAATCCTATACTTAAAAGGTCGTTGCAAAGGTAAATCGACTCGGCGATAATTTTGGAATATATCGCAGAAAAACGGGGTGCAACTACCGAAATCAGTGTGCGCTTACTTAGGATTATTATTGCCGCAATGCCTATTGTCGCAATTGCAAAATCGATACCAAGCCATATAAATCCTTTGGTTGACTTGTCCTGCAAAACAAAAATCAGAATACTTAAAAAAAGAATCAGACAAATAGGCAATACTGAAAACCACGGATTAAAAAAAATTTTCACCATTTTCACAGCGTCAACATTTTTAACAACCTGTTCTACATTTTTAAGGCTTGGAAGCGCGTCTACGATTTTTTCGGCATTTTTATCAACCGCGTCAAGAATCTGTTGTCTAAGCTTTTCTTCTGAAGCTTTAATATTCGGACTTTTTGCCACCGTATCAACAAGCTCGTTAAGATTGTTTTCCGCTATTGCTTTAACCGTTTCTGCGGAGAAATTATTTTCTGAGGGGAGCTGCATCAAAATGTTAATAGCATCGTTGGTGTAGGCTTCAATTATTTTCCCTGTAGCCTCACTTTTAACAATTTGGTCAACCGCTTTGGGAGACAGCTTCACGCGTTCGGCAAGCTTTTTAAGGTCATCATTCTCCTCAATAATGCCTTCGTAGTCTACCTGTTGTACTATTTTAATGATTGATTTAGGCTTAACGGTTGCCGAAACCGAAAGAAAAACAGGAACAGCAATGGCGAGAATAACCATAACAAGGCTTGAAATAACTGTTATAAACAGAAAAACAATTTTTTTCAATAGCCCACCTCGTTTCTAAAAAATCAATCAAAATTCTTATTTACCTGAATAATCAATATCAAAGGTGATTACGCACCTGAAGGTTGAATTTATACCTTTAGCGCAAGCTCCTATTTTTTCGCTTAATTCTTCAAACGAAATTTTGCAATCGGGCGGTACTACTACATCAAAAATCAAATTAGTTTGTATGTCACAAACAGGGGTCATTCTGAAATCGTGAATGGTTAAAGCAGGGTGAATTTCAGTAATGCCCTGCGCAAGCAGAGAGCGGGTTTTTGTTATGTTTTCGTCATCTGTATCTATAGGGTCCATATGTATTACAACCGAAATGTCAAGCTTTTCGGCTAAAAGCTTTTCGCAAAGGTCAATCTGTTCGTGGCATTTAACTATATTGGTGTTTTGAGGAACCTCAACGTGTACCGAGGCGAACTGTCTGCCCGGACCGTAGTTATGCACAATAAGGTCGTGTATACCTACAAAATCATTAAAGGCGAGTATGGTATTTTCAATATCCTCAATAAGCGCTCTGTCAGGCGGAGTGCCTAAAATCAGGTTTAAGGTATTTTTGGCAGACGAAATTCCCGAATACAAAATGAAAATCGCAACTAAATTACCCATTAAGGCATCGAGATTAAAGGGGAGAGTAACAAACATTGAAATACCTACAGAAAGCAAAATCACAAGGGTTGCAATACTGTCATTCAAGGAGTCCTGCGCGGTGGCAAGAAGTGCATCCGAGTCTATTTTTTTGCCGATTTTTCGGTTAAAAAGGAACATATAAAGCTTAATAAGTATAGAAACGGCTAAAACAATTAGAGCAACAACCGAATATTTTGGAGCAGAGTCACCGCCGAAAAGTGCTGACGCAGAGGTTTTTAAAAGCTCAAACCCCATAAGCAGAATAAGAGCCGAAACAATAAACGCGCTGATATATTCCATTCTGCCGTGACCGAAGGGATGGTCGCTGTCTGCCGGTTTGTTGGCAAGCTTAAAGCCAATCATAGTTATAACCGACGAGCCCATATCAGAAAGGTTATTAAGACCGTCAGCCGCAATAGAAATACTGTCGGTAACAGTACCGACAGTGATTTTTGTTATACATAAGAGCAGATTGCAGAAAATGCCCATAAGGCTGCCAACTGTTCCGTAGGCTGCGCGCACTTTGTTATCTTTAGTGTTTTTATAATCTTTAACAAAGATACGGATAAGCAACGATGTCATTACATTTTAGCTCCTTTTGAACCCTTTGTACCGAAAGAAACTCCCGATAAAATGTTGGTATCAATAGTATAGGTAAGGTTTTCACGGTTTCTTTGTCTGCGGAAGGCAAGCTCAATGAGTCGGTCACAAAGCTCCTTATAAGGAACTCCTGTAGCCTCCCAGAGATAGAAAGCAAGCGAGCCTGGGATAGTGTTGATTTCATTAGCATAAACAGTATCGGTTGCAGTATCGAGAATAAAATCTATTCGCACAACACCTCCGCCGCCGATAGTCTTGAATATATCACAGGCAAGAGTGCGTATTTCTTCCGATTTACTGTCACTTATATCGGCGGGAATTTTTCTGCCTAAGGATGCCATACCCTTGCTCTGACCGCCGTTTTTGGAATTACCTAAGTATTTATCCTCGTATGAAAGAATCTCGTCATTCATAAAAGGCTCCTCGCACACACTTGCCTCACAATGGTCGGTATCGCCCAAAACCGAACAGTTAATTTCCCTTATTTCGGTAACAGCGTGTTCAACAAGAATTTTATCTGCAAAGGATAGGGCAAGCATTATTGCCTCGTCAAGCTCAGGCTCGGTCTTAACCTTGGTGATACCCACGCTTGAGCCTAAATTCACAGGCTTTATTATGAGCGGAAAACCGATTTTTTCTTTTATTTTCTCGGTAATTGATACCTTGTCAGCAAGATATTCTCTTGCTCTGAAGCATACGCAGTCAAGCACGGGAAGTCCTGCATTTTTAAGCACATCCTTAAAAACTGCTTTGTCCATTCCCACAGCAGAGGAAAGAATATCGCATCCCACATAGGGCAGATTAAGATACTCAAAAAAGCCCTGAATAGTTCCATCCTCACAGTTGGTGCCGTGAACAATCGGGAAAGCAACATCAATAGTAACGCTTTTAGACTTTGCAAAGATACCCGAAGTGTTATATTTCATAACAACCGAACCGTTTTCTCTTAAGAAATTAACCTTATGGCATTTTTTGAAAAACTGGGGCAGATTGCGGTATTCCTCAATAGAAAACAGACATTCACCTGTGTACATCTCACCCTCTTTTGTAACATAAACAGGGGTTATATCGTATTTTTCGCGGTCCATAGCGCGCATAGCCTGAACGGCAGAGATTATAGAAACCTCGTGCTCAACCGAACGGCAACCGTAAAAAACTGCAACATTGGTTTTCATTTTTATCACCTTTAGTTCAAATAATTATCGGGTAAATCGTTTTCTATAAGAAGAACGGTATTACTGTCAGCAAAATGGGAGTAAATATTCATAGCATCGCGGAAGCTTTTTGCAACAAACATACGCGATTTATCAAAATCGGTGGTGTTTACTGCATCAACCATCGGCTTTGAACGGTTTTCTCCTACAAAGATTATTATATCACACTTATCTGCCGTTTCAAGTCCCAAACGGAAATTACAGTCATATTCCTGTTCACCGAGCTCAATAAGTCCGGGTGTGATAATTACCTTTTGCATACCGCCGAAGGAGCCTAAAACTCTTACCGCCTCTATTGAACCCTCAGGGTTTGCGTTGTAGGCGTCGTCTATCATAATCGAGCCGGAAATTGAAGACTTCATTTCAAGGCGGTGTTCGGTAGGTTTAAGAGAAGCCACCGCAAATTTAATATCCTCAGCGCTGACACCTAACTCGTAGGCAAGACCTACCGCGCCTGTAATATTTATTATGCTGTGAAGTCCCAAAAGACGAGAGGTAAGGTGAACAACAGAATCACCCAAATTTACATCAAATTCCGAACCGTTTCTGCCGTAAGAAATATTCTCTGCGGTATATTTAAAGCTGTTATCGGTGCCGTATACGGTGTAACCGTCTTTGTCAAGACGCTTTTTTAGCTCCTCACTGTCACCGTTTACAAAGGTTTTTCCCTGCCTTTGCATTACCGCATCAGCAAGCTCAAATTTGGTGTTAAAAACATTATTAATGCTCTTAAAAGTATCGAGGTGCTGAGCTCCTACTGAGGTGATTACACCGTAATCAGGATTTACAATATCGCATATTTCTTTAATATCGCCCTTGTTTTTTGCTCCCATTTCGCAGACAAAAATCTGAGTTTGCGGTTTTAGGTGCTCGCGTATTGTGCGGACAACACCCATAGGTGTATTAAAGCTTTGGGGAGTACAAACTGTATTGAATTTTTCACTTAAAATACGGGCGAGAATGAATTTTGTCGTGGTCTTGCCGTAGCTTCCTGTAATTCCGATAACCTTTAAGCTCTTGTGCGCTCTTAAAATTCGTTTTGCATCATTAACATACCAAACTGTGAATGCTTTTTCTATGGGGAGAGTTACCGCCCACGAAAAATAGGTGAGTAAAGGAGTTACAAACGAAAGCAACAGAATCAGAGCAGGGCAAAGCTTTTCAAAAACTGTTCCGCGTAAAAGTACGAATCCGAGAATTAACAAAACAAGCAAAAGGGCAGAGGCAGAGAAAAGCCTCTTAATTCTTCCTGTAAACACCAATTTTTTTATTGATTTTTTCTGTATTTTTACTGCTTCTAAAATTTTGTAAACAAGTATTGCTCCGCAAAGCACAGTCATAAAGACATAAAGCTTAAAGCAAAGGAGCAGGGAAACAAGAAAATACAAAAAAATGTCAGAATACGGGAAATTTGCTTTGAGCCAGCCTGTATATCTTGAGGGGAAATAAGAATTTTGCTGTAGCATTTGCAGTTGTCTCGCAAAAGAAAACATTGCCCCGAAGGCTGAGAAAATTAAAGCTGTAAGTAATAAAAAATTCAACACTATCAGTCCTTTTTATTTAATAAAGCTTCTCAAAATTGCGTGAGCCTGATACGGCTTTTCGCAGAATGAATAGTGACCTGTACCCTCTAAAACGCAAAGTCCTGCATCGGGGATAAGGCTTTCTATTATTTTAGCATCACTCAAGGGTGTTGCGGTATCCTTGTCACCCCATATAAGCAGGGTGGAACAGGAAATATTTTGAAGAATATCCCTTAAATCGGTGTTTACAAGCGAAACTAAGGTTTTTCTAAGTACCTCGGGAGCGGCATTGTAATCGGCTGAGCCGTAATGACGGCGCGCCTTGTCAAGCAAAGGCTCGCTGTGATTTTTTATAACAGGCAGAGTAAGAACGCGCTTTATAGCCTTAAAGCTCTTTGCTCTTAATTTTTGTTTAAGGTTTTTTTTGGGAATAAGACCGGCAGAATCGAGCAAAACTATTTTGGAAGGGGTTACCATTCCGCTTGCCACCATTTTAAGCACAACTCTTCCGCCGTGGGAGTGACCTATCATAACAGGATTGGAAAGACCTGTTTTTTCCATAAATTCCAAAACAAGTTCACAGTAATCGTCCAAACACCAAGGCTCTTTCATAGTTTCAGAATTTCCGCAACCGGGGAAATTCATAGCCACAAGACGGCAACGGTCCGAAAGGGCAGAAATTATACCCTTGTAAACATCAAACGAGGAGCCCCACCCGTGTAGCAAAAGTACGGGAATACCGTCACCCGAATCGGTGTATTCAATATTTAGTCCTTTAATATTTATAATCATATTTTTCACTCTCAAGCATAAATTTGCATATACCAATTTATTATACCAAATTTTGCTTAAAAAAAGAAGAGTTTTTTTAAAAATATAAAAAATAAATTTATTTTAATGAATAATTTGGAAATTTTACAAGGGTTTTAAAAAAGTTATTTACTTTTACGGTTTAAAGGTGTAAAATATTACTATTGTATATTGGAGGTGTATACCTTGGCAAAAAGTATGGTAGACGAAATATTTCTTGCCGAAGAGGCGGGCGAAAAGACGGTTGCCGAAGCCAAGAAAAGGGCTGATGAGATTATTAAGTCGGCGCAGGTAGAGGCAAAAGCAGAGGCGCAGTCGCTTTTGGCTGATGCAAAGGACGAGGCGAGAAAGGTCATTTTAGCGGCGGAGAATGAGGCTGTCGGTATAACTGACAGTGTAAAAACCGAAGCCTTGAATGACTGTAAGGTGTTAGAGGAAGCTTTTTCTCTGAAAAAGGAAAAAGCGGTTGATACTGTAATTTCAATTTTAGCATAGGGTAGAGCGAAAATCCGCCTTTTTAAAACGGAGTTGGGATTATTCGCTCTACCCTAACGAAAAGCATACTAAAAAGAAGTGTGGTGATATAATTTGGCTAAGCTTAAAATGAGATTGGCGAGCATTTATGCTCCAAAATCCCAAAGCGAGGCAATTCTTAAAAGGCTTCAGGAAATGGCGGTAATGGATATTGAAACCGCCGCAGGCGATGAAGTTACCGCTTTTTTGCCTGAGGGTTATGAGTATGATTCTACCGAGGACGCTGTGCGTGATTATGAAAAAAATTGTGCTTTAGCAGAGTCGGCACTTAAAATACTAAATGAGCGCGCCCCCGAAAAGAAAGGCTTGCTTTCTTTTTTAGAGGCTTCACCTGAGGTTGAAAGCGAAAGCTTTTATCTTAATGAGGGAGCGCAGAAAGAGACGCTTTCGGTAATTGAAGAAATCTTGGAAACCGACCGTGAAATAGCTGAGCAGAAGGCTGAAAGAATAAGGCTTAACACCTTGGCTGAGCAGCTTGCTGTTTGGAAGAATTTTGACCTTTCACTTCAGTTTTCGGGCACAAAAAGCACATCGGCATTTGTGGGTACTGTAGCAGGTAGCTACACGCTTGAAGGCTTGCTCGAAAGAATAGCTCAGATTGATTCGGAAATTACTGCTTACTGCGAAATTATACATTCGGGTAAGGATTTAACCTATGTGTTTGTCTGCTGTCCTAAGGAGCAGTACAGTAAAACAGAATCGGCGCTAAGGGAGCTCGGCTTTGCAAGACCGTCACAGCATAGTGTTGGAACCGTACGCGAAGAGCTTGACGTGCTTTACAAAAAGGTGTCTGAATGCTTTGATGCTATAGCGGATAGCCTCGAAAAAATCAAAGGATTGGCAGAAAAGCGAAGACAGATTGAAATATTTGCTGATTACTGCAATGTACGCGCCGAGGCAGTAAAAACTGCGTGCGATATTGCAGAAACCAAGAACACGGTGTTAATCCGTGGGTATATCGCTCAAAGGGATGAGGAATTCCTTAAAAAGAATTTGCAGAAGGAATTTACCGTTGTTATTGAGACTGAGGAGGCTGACGGGCAGTTGGCTCCCGTAAGGCTTAAAAACAATGCCTTTGCTTCACCGGCTGAGAGCCTTGTTGAGATGTATTCTCTGCCCTCTGCGTCGGACATTGACCCGACACCGCTTACAGGCTTTTTCTATTATCTTTTCTTCGGAATGATGTTTTCGGATGCGGGCTACGGTTTGTTAATGATAATTGCAACCTCGCTTGCTCTGCTAAAGTTCAGTCTTTCAAGCGGAATGAAGAAAAGCTGTAAGCTGTTTTTATACTGCGGTATATCAACCTTTTTATGGGGACTTGTTTACGGAAGCTTTTTCGGTGACAGTATTGCAGTACTGAGTGAAGCCTTTTTCGGAAAGAGGATTGCGCTTCCCGCTCTTATCGACCCGATGAACGGTGACGCGGTGACAATGCTTATTCTGAGTATTGCGTTAGGCTTTTTGCAGGTAATAGCGGCACTTTGCGCTAAGTTTGTGACAGAGCTTAAAAACGGCAATAAGGCGGCGGCATTCTTCGATGCGGGACTTTGGATTACAACCCTTTTAGGTATTGTAATAATGGTGTTGGGCTTTGTGGCTTTCGCACCTTTAAAGACGGTGGGAATGGTTGTTGCAATTGCCTCTGTGGTCGGTCTTATTCTAACACAGGGACGGGATAAGAAAAATCCTATTATGAGAATTTTTTCGGGTATAGCGTCGCTTTACGATATTACAGGCTTTGTAAGCGATTTGCTTTCCTTCTCAAGACTTATGGCATTGGGACTTACCACCTCGGCAATGAGCGCGGTATTTAATATGCTGAGCGCTATGGGCGGCAGGACTATAGGCGGATTTGTAATGCTTATAATTATATTCCCGTTAGGTCACGCCATAAACTTCGGTCTTAATGTTTTGGGCGCATATGTTCACACATTGAGACTTCAATATGTCGAGCTGTTCTCAAGATTTTATGAGGGCGGCGGACGAAAATTCAAGGCGTTTTCATTTAAAACAAAATATACAAATGTAACCAAAAATATTAAGGAGGAAAATTAAAATGACATTAGGTACAGTTTTAGCACTTTTCGGTGCGGCATTAGCAACAATTTTTGCAGGCATAGGCTCTGCAAAGGGCGTAGGTATGGCAACAGAGGTAGGTATGGGAGTTTTGGCAGAGGATTCATCAAAATTCGGTAAAATGCTCGTGTTAGAGCTCCTCCCAGGTACACAGGGACTTTACGGCTTTATCGTTTCCTTTATCGTACTCACCAAAATCGGTGTGTTTGGCGGAACGGCTGATTTATCTACATTTCAGGGTGCAATGCTTCTTGCGGCTTGCTTGCCTATAGCAATAGGCGGTCTTATGTCAGGTATAGCACAGGGTAAAGCAGCTGTTGCAGGTATTTCACTCTTTGCTAAGGATGAAGGTGCTTTCCCGAAGGCTCTGGTTTCTATCACATTGGTTGAAATTTATGCGCTTTTGGCATTCCTTATCTCTTTCTTAACCGTAATTCTTTTGTAAGGTGAAAAGTATGACAGCCAAAGAAAAAATACTTGACGGTATTGCGGCTAATGCTTCCAAAAAGGCAGAGGAAATAATTTCTGAGGCAGAAAATGGGGCAGAAAGCATTCGCCTGTCTCAAATGCAGCTTGCAGAGAACGAGAAAAGCAGAATATTAGCTGATGCCGAGAAAAAGGCTGAAGCAATAAAGAATAATGCTACTTCCTCTGCGGCGCTTTTAAAGCGTGATACCGTTTTGAAATTCAAAAGCGGCGCTATTGCAACCGTTTTGGAGGAGTGCGTAGAAAGACTCAACTCCTATTCCGATAAAGAATATTTTGACTTTCTTTATAGCCTTGCAGAGAAAAATGTTCTTTCGGGTAACGGTCTTCTGATGCTTAACAAAAAGGATGCATTGCGCGATAACTTAGAGTTCAAAGAAAAAATCGCAAAGCTCGGTCTAAAGCTTTGCGATGAGACAGTCGATATAAACGGCGGATTTATTTTAAAATATGACGATATTCTTATAAACTGTGCTTTTGAGGCACTTATAAATGAGAAGAAAGAAAGGTTAATTGATGTTATCAATAAAGAGCTTTTCTGTTAAAGGGGTGAGCTTGTGGCAGTAAAATCATACGGGTTTGCAGTAGGTAATTTAAGGGCAAGGGAGAATTTTCTCTTAAAAAACAGCAGTCTTTTGCAGCTACTGAATGCCGAAAATACCCAAGAGCTTAGCGTTATGCTGAGGGATAAGGGGATAGGCGACAGCTCTCTTTCTGAGCCTACCGCTCTTCTTAAGAGCCATACCGCAGAGCTATGGAGCTATCTTACCGAGATGGCACCTGATATGACAGCCTTTTCTCCCTTTATATATGAAAATGATTTCCATAATCTTAAGGCGGTTATAAAGGCTGTGCTTAAGAACAGGGATTATAGCGATTTGTTAATTCTTCCTGCTACTGTCGAGGCAGAACTTCTCGGCAGAGCGGTAAAGGAACAGAAATTTGACATTCTTCCCCCGTTTATGTGTGACGCGGCGAAAGAGGCTTATGAGACCTTGGCACATACAGGTGATGCGCAGTTGGCAGATGGTATTATAGATGCCGCTTGTATGAAAGCTCAGCTTGAGACTGCGGAAAAATCTAAGGTAGGTATCGTTAAAGAGCTTGTAGAAATAACGGTTTTTTACAGTAACATAAAGGTAGCATTGCGCGCCGCAAAGGCAGGAAAGAATGCTGAGTTTTTGGAGAGTACCCTTATAGATATGCCGATAATTTCTAAAAAAGAGCTTAAAATGGCGGCACTATCGGGTGAAGAAAAGGTGCTTGAGCTTCTTTCTAAGGCTATTTCAATGTCGGGCGATAAGGCGGCAGAAAGCTATCGCGAGGCTTCGTGGAAATTGGAAAAGCTGGCTGATGACCTTGTGATTTCTAAAGCAAAGCGTTGCAGAACGGTTACAATGGGAATAGAACCGCTTATCGGGTATATGTGCGCAAGAAAGACCGAGCTTATGAATTTAAGAATAATTTACAGCGGTGTCAAGACAGGTCAGCAAGAGGATAAAATCAAGGAAAGGCTGCGTGAGCTTTATGGTTAAAATTGCCGTTTTGGGCGACAGTGAGAGCATAAAGGGCTTTGCCGCCTTGGGACTTCATACCTTTATATGCAAGAATGACGATGTTGCGGACGATATTTTTAAGAGTATAGCGCAGGGTGGATACGGGGTAATATTTGTTACAGAGTATTTGTGTCAGGTGCTTGCAAAGGAAATTGAAAAAACGGATAAACTGCCTTCAATATCGGTAGTGCCTATTCCGGCGGTAAGCCGAAATAACGGTATTGGTGTGGCAAGGCTTAAAGCGGCGGTCGAGAAGGCCGTAGGCTCTGATATTATTTTTAATAAGGAGACAACAAGATGACCGAAGGAATAATTACCAAGGTTGCCGGCCCTCTGGTTATAGCTAAGGGTATGCGCAGCGCCAATATGTTTGACGTTGTAAGGGTAAGCGACCAGCACCTTATCGGTGAGATAATTGAGATGCACGGCGATAAGGCATCTATTCAGGTTTATGAGGAAACAGCAGGACTCGGTCCCGGTGAAAAGGTGGTTTCCACAGGAAAACCCTTGAGTGTTGAATTAGGTCCCGGACTTATAGGCTCCATTTTTGACGGTATTCAGCGTCCTTTGGAGGAAATAATGAAGGTTTCGGGCACTAATCTGCAAAGAGGTATAGAGGTGCCCTCTCTGCCGAGAGATAAGAAGTGGCATTTTACTCCTTCAAAGCAGATTGGAGATACTGTGGTTTCGGGTGATACAGTCGGTACTGTTAAAGAAACCGCTATTGTAAACCATAAAATAATGGTTCCCGATAAAATAAGCGGAAAAATAGTAGCTATCAGCGAGGGTGACTTTACTGTTGAGGATAAGGTTTACTCTATAGAAACCGAAAAGGGGATAGTTGAGCTTACACTTATGCAGTCTTGGCCGGTGCGTGTCGGCAGACCTTATAAGCATAAGCTTTCGCCTGATATTCCGCTTGTTACTGGTCAGCGTGTGGTTGACACCCTCTTCCCTATAGCAAAGGGCGGTGTTGCGGCGGTTCCCGGTCCGTTCGGTTCGGGTAAGACGGTTGTTCAGCATCAGCTTGCAAAATGGGCGGCGGCAGATATTATTGTGTATATCGGTTGCGGCGAGCGCGGTAACGAAATGACCGATGTTCTCAACGAATTTCCTGAGCTTCGTGACCCGCGTACAGGCAATTCGCTTATGGAGCGTACGGTGCTTATTGCAAACACCTCTGATATGCCGGTTGCGGCGCGGGAGGCTTCAATTTATACAGGTATTACTATTGCAGAGTATTTCCGCGATATGGGTTATACCGTAGCTCTTATGGCGGATTCTACCTCCCGTTGGGCGGAGGCATTAAGAGAAATGTCAGGCCGACTTGAGGAAATGCCCGGTGAAGAGGGATATCCTGCATACTTAGGCTCGCGTTTGGCTCAGTTCTATGAGCGCGCAGGCAGAGTTATTGTAAGGGGAACAGAGGATACCGAGGGTGCGCTTTCGGTTATCGGTGCTGTATCGCCTCCCGGCGGTGATATTTCCGAGCCCGTTTCTCAGGCAACCCTCAGAATTGTAAAGGTGTTCTGGGGTCTTGATTCTTCGCTTGCATATAAGCGTCATTTTCCTGCAATAAACTGGCTCACAAGCTATTCGCTTTACGCCGATTCTCTTGCAGATTGGTTTAATGATAATGTAAGTAGTGATTGGAATGCTCTTCGCGGCAGACTTATGAATCTTTTACAGGATGAAGCAGAGCTTGAAGAAATTGTAAAGCTTGTAGGTATGGATGCGCTTTCCGCGCCTGACCGCTTAAAGCTTGAGGCTGCCCGTTCTGTGAGAGAGGACTATCTGCATCAGAACGCTTTCCACGATACAGATACCTATACCTCTTTGGATAAGCAGTATATGCTTATGGAGCTTATTTTGGCTTTTTACGATAAATCGGAGCAAGCGTTGAAGAACGGAGCTTCTATCGAGGCGCTCGTTAATATGCCCTCACGCGAGAGAATAGGCAGATTTAAATATGTGGCTGAGGCTGATATTAAGACAGCTTATGCTGAGATTATCGCCGAGCTTGACAGTGATGTTGAAAAGGCTGTAGCCTTAGGCGAGGAATAGGAGGTAAGACAGATGCCAAAGGAATATAAAACCATACGCGAGGTTGCAGGACCTCTTATGATGGTAAGCGATGTTGAAAATGTTAAATATGACGAGCTTGGCGAAATTGAGCTTCCTAACGGTGAGACTAGGCGTTGTAAAGTGCTTGAAATTAACGGAACTAATGCGTTGGTTCAGCTTTTTGAAAATTCGGCAGGTATTAATCTTGCTGATTCAAAGGTTCGCTTTTTAGGTCGAGGAATGGAGCTTGCGGTTTCACCCGATATGCTATCCCGTGTTTTTGACGGTCTCGGCAGACCTATTGATAACGGTCCCGAAATAATTCCCGAAAAGCGTCTTGATATAAACGGCAGACCTATGAATCCTGCCGCAAGAAACTATCCGCAGGAGTTTATTCAGACCGGTATTTCTGCTATTGACGGTCTTAATACCCTTGTAAGAGGTCAGAAGCTTCCCATCTTCTCGGCTTCGGGACTTCCGCACGCAAATCTTGCCGCGCAGATTGCCCGTCAGGCGGCTGTTAGGGGAGACAATGAGCAGTTTGCCGTTGTGTTTGCCGCAATGGGTATCACCTTTGAGGAGTCGAATTACTTTATTAACTCTTTCCGTGAGACCGGCGCTATTGACAGAACGGTTATGTTTGTAAACCTTGCAAATGACCCTGCGATTGAGCGTATTGCAACACCTAAAATGGCGCTTACCGCGGCTGAGTATC
Source organism: Acutalibacteraceae bacterium (assembly GCA_045533475.1). GTDB lineage: Bacteria > Bacillota > Clostridia > Oscillospirales > Acutalibacteraceae > UBA737. Next base: position 40,868 of record JAZSHV010000026.1, read on the forward strand.
TTGCTTTTGACCTTGGAATGCAGGTGCTTGTAATTATGACTGACATTACCAACTATGCCGATGCTTTGCGTGAGGTTTCTGCCGCACGAAAAGAGGTTCCCGGCAGACGCGGTTATCCCGGATATATGTATACCGACCTTGCAACCCTTTACGAGCGCGCAGGCAGACTTAAGGGAAAGGATGGCTCAATTACGCTTATCCCAATTCTCTCAATGCCTGAGGACGATAAAACCCACCCGATTCCTGACCTTACAGGCTATATTACTGAGGGGCAGATTATTCTTAGCCGTGAGCTTTACCGTAAGGGAGTAATGCCTCCAATTGATGTATTGCCGTCGCTTTCGCGTCTTAAGGATAAGGGTATCGGCGAGGGCAGAACCCGTAAGGACCACGCGGCAACTATGAATCAGCTTTTCGCGGCTTATGCAAGAGGTAAGGATGCTAAGGAGCTTATGGTAATTTTGGGCGAAGCGGCGCTTACCGAAATAGATAAAAAGTATGCCGAGTTTGCAGAAAAGTTCGAGCGTGAGTATGTTTCTCAGGGTTTTAGCGCTAACAGAACTATAGAGGAAACCCTCGATACCGGTTGGAAGCTTCTTACAATACTTCCAAGAAGCGAATTAAAGCGTATTGATGATGATTTGCTTGACAAATATTACGATAAGGCTTTAAATGAGCGGTAGGAGGTAAGGCTATGGCAGTTATGAATGTCAATCCTACCAGAATGGAGTTGAGCCGTCTTAAAAAACAGCTCACAACAGCGGTTAAGGGGCATAAGCTACTCAAAGATAAGCGAGACGAGCTTATGAGACAGTTCCTTGATATTGTGAGAGAAACCAAGGCTTTAAGAGAGGATTTCGAGCAGAGGCTTACTGATGTTAATTCGGATTTTCTTACGGCTTCAAGCGTTATGTCAGAGGAAAGTCTTGATACGGCGCTTCTTTATCCCAAACAGGAGGTTTATCTTGAAGCTTCAACAAGGAATATTATGAGCGTAGATATTCCGGTTTACAAGACTTCTACCAGAACCTCTGACACTTCGGATATTTATTCTTACGGCTTTGCATCTACCAGCTTTGAGCTTGACAGCGCGGTAGAGGGACTTTCCGAGCTTCTGCCCGTAATGATGAGCCTTGCCGAAAAGGAAAAGGCGGTTATTCTTATGGCAGATGAGATTGAAAAAACACGCCGAAGAGTAAATGCGCTCGAGCATGTGCTTATTCCGCGATATAGGGATACTATCCGTTTTATCACTATGAAGCTTGAGGAAAGCGAGCGTTCAAGCAGAGCGCGCCTTATGAAGGTTAAGGATATGATGATAGAACAACAGATAGAGTATAAACGCACAAATCCAGAAAGTATATAACACATAACACAGGACGGTTTTCTATCCTGACGAAAATTGATTAAAAAGGGCGAGGGGGGCTGTCTCACTAAGGAAGAGTGAGACAGCCCCTTCTAAATCGAAAAATATTTTATTATGGGTCGCACGTTCCACAAGGTGAATATCCTTGTGCAATCAAGTTATCTCTATGACCTGTATGAGTTCCTTTGTTTTCAGGTTTAATTTTGCTTACCCATCTACAACTTTCGTAATGGAATTTCATTGTATCCATACTCAAAATATAAGTTGTTTTTTTAACAAAGTTGGGGTCGTTGGCACCACAACGAGAACAAGAACCATTAGAAAAACTGTGTCCTAATGCTGAACCATTAGTAGCACCGCAAGAACAGGTTGCAGGAGTTATGCAATTCGCATTTGAATAACTGTGGGAATGTGCGGGTTTGCTTGTTTCAGGTTTTTGTGATTCAGTAGGTTTACTACTTTCTTCGTTGCTTGTAGTATCAGTTGTATTAGAACTACCATTTGCAAGCGAACTACTACCGTCAGCATAGTTTATTTTAATATTAGGCTGAACATTGTAGCAATAAACATTAAAACAAATACCTTCGCCATTATCTTCAACCGATTTTGCTTCCATTTGAACGCCAGATGGTAATAAATTATTACCTTGATAAATTGGTGTAATACGGTAGGCAACGTGGTTTCCCGTTTCTTTTATGTAGTCGGCAACCATATTCTCAAAAGGCAACATACCTTCTGTATTCAAATATTTTGTTCCTGTAATTAAGTTTCTTTTATTTGCATTTTCTGCTGATAATTGCCACCCAATCAAATGACATCTATTATAAAGCCAACCGCCACTTACACAATCATATTTTGCTTGAATCCAACCTGTTGGTTTTATATTGCTAATGTTACCTCTTTCCTCGTTTGGTTTAGGCATTGTATCTTTGCCAACAGAAGCAATACAAACTTGAACTCTACCTAAATTATCAAGTTTATTATACTTTTCATAACCCTTTGTAGTCAATTCAGCTGATGAAAATAATGGAATGTTATTGTTTATAGCAATATAGGGTTTGCCATTGTATTCAGGAATTGACGAAATATCAATTTTGCTTGTTTCAGTTTTTTGTGATTCAGTAGGTTTGCCACTTTCTTCCTTGTTTGTAGTATCAGTTGTATTAGTATTATCTTCTGAATTATTGGTTTCGGTTTGTGATGATGTTATATCATTTTGGGGAGATTCGAGGGTATCAGGCAAAGTTTGACCATACCCACTAAATGCGATTACAAATATAATCACTATGATTAAAGGTTTCAACCACTTTGTTTTGTTTTTTAAAATTTTCTCCCAAACCTCTTTAATAGGTTTAATCGGCATAGAAATCACAGCGAGCGCTAACATCATAAAACCATATACTGTTAGTCCCATTGCAATCACGGACATAAAACAAAATCCAACAAAAATCCACTGTAGTACGGATATTGTTTTACTTTTCATTTTTATACACTTCTTTCGTTATTTTTGGGTGGGAATTTCCCGAAAAATCACATTTGCTTTTTAATTTCCAACTTGACAAATCTAACTCAAAGAAAAAGTCTGCAGGATAATCTCTGTTCCATCTATATATTATTAAAGTGTCAATTTTATCCTTATAGTTAGTTAAATCAATGTTTTCAACAAAACAGAAATCATTATTTTCAGCATTATCTAAAAAATCCTTATCAACAAATGATTTTTCATAAAACAAACCTTTTGAAAATTCATTTATATAAAGTTTTGATGTGCCAATATTTTTTAATATATCTTCAATAATCGTAATATCTCTACTTTGTCTTCTGTTATTAAAAAGCATACCATTATTTTTAGACACGCAAACAATACATTTCAAACCCACCACCACCTTTAACTTTCATTATACCACTACTAAAAAGAATAAGCAACAGAAAATGAAAAACATCTTGCAATTTTGAGTGCAAATTATTAACAGATGTAAAAAAGAAGCAAAACTGCCTTTTTTCAGTGGTTTCGGTCTGTTCTCTGTGTTGTGCTGTTTTTTTAACCTTCCTCACCCTCTCAGGGTTCGAATTCCCTCAGAAAAAAGAAAGACCTGAAACACCCTAAAGGGCATTTCAAGTCTTTGGTGACCCATCGGGGATTCGACTCTCGCACTGTGGTGCTCGGTCATTCGCGGCTCTGACAGTCCACTGGACTGTCATTCACTACCGCTCCTACTTCGAATCCCCTCGGAAATAAAGAAAAAACCGAAACACCCAAATGGGCATTTCGGTTTTTTGGTGATCCATCGGGGATTCGAACCCCGGACACCTTGATTAAAAGTCAAGTGCTCTGCCAACTGAGCTAATGAATCAAATAGACAGCTATAATATTATATCAACAGTGCCGTCTAATGTCAATAAAAACTTTTGATTTTAAGGAATTTTTTTGAATTTTTATCTTTTTTAGTAAAATTATGGCGTTTTATTCGCAAAATCTGTGGTTTCCTATAGTTGTAATTATATTTCGGCTAAAAATCCATTTGCTTGTTGCCTTTTTGGGATTGTAATAATATATCGCTCCTCCGCTTGGGTCAAGTCCGTTTATGGCATCCCGCGCCGCCTTGTAGGCGCTATCGCTAACCTCCTCATAAAACTGACCGTCATTCAGACAAGAAAACGCCCCTTTCTGATATACAACTCCCGAAAGTGTATCCGGAAACGATGGGTGCTCTATACGGTTGAGCACTACCGCTCCGACCGCCACCTGACCGATATACGGTTCTCCCCTCGACTCGGCTGAAATGATTCTTGCAAGCAAATCAAAATCCGCCGAGGAGTATCCGCCTGTTTCGGATTTAGCTATCCCCAAAGCCTTTAGTGTTTTTTCGCCTACTATTCCGTCGGCTGTAAGACCGTTATCCTTTTGAAACTGTGTGACAGCCTTTTTTGTAGCCGTACCGAATATTCCATCTATATTTCCGCTATAATATCCTTTTTCCTTGAGCACTCGTTGAATATTTTTTACTTCCTCACCCTGAGAGCCTATTTTTGAGAGTCCTGATGCATAACAAGAAAAAACGATAGCAAAAACAATTATAATTGCAGCCGCAACAGAAATTTTTTTCATAAAAGACACCCCTTTTGCATTAGTCTTTCCTTTTTATCTCTTTTTATTCCTAATTACGGGAAAAAATTATAATTTATTGCATCACACTTTGACAAAATAAGTACCGCCGCCGTTATATAATGTTATTTATGAATATAGGCGGTGATTTATTTTGAAGGAAATTGTAAAAATAACAAATGATATTAAAAAATTCAACACTAAGGAGCTGATTTGGGCTTCGTCAATGCATTTTTTTGCGGCATTGTGCACAGCTATCTCTTCAAGAGCAATAGTATTGGACAAGCTTCTTCCGTTTGGTCTTTCTTTTCTTGCGGGAGCAAGCAACACCTATATGCCTGCGGCGGCTATAGGTGCCTTTGTAGGATACTTCATACCCGCAACGGGACAGGGCGGATTCCGTTACATAGCGGCAATATTTGCAATTCTGGCAATAAAGCTATTGCTTGGCGGTTATAAAAAGCTAATAAACAATTCCTTATTTTCGGCGTTGATAGCTGTACTCACAAATGCTATGACATTGGCAGTGACCGTAACCGGCTCTCAGCTTAATCTTGCTGAGGCAGTCACCGAGGTGATACTTTGCGGTGTGGGGACATATTTTGTGGCGCATATCATAGTCTCTGCTTCGCACTCACAGGCAGGACTTTCCGCAAACGAGCTTTCCGAGCTGCTTATAGTGATAAGTATTCTGCTGATGGGCTTTAACGGTATTACATTAAACGGTATTTCCTTGGGTAGAATTTCGGGAATTGCATTAATTTTGCTTGCCGCCAAATACGGTGGAATTATTGCGGGAGCTATAAGCGGAATTGCGGTTGCATTTACTGTATGTATGAGTAATATTTCAGGAAATATTGGTGTAACGCTTGCCTTCACAGGACTTATGGCTGGGATTTTTGCTCCATTAGGAAAATATGCACAGGTTATTCAGTTGCTTATTTCTTGTTTTATAGGCGCAGTGACCACCGCTGATACTACTGTAATATCAAGAACTATCATTGAAGCGGCGATAGGAAGTATTTTCTTCCTTTGCTTGCCGCGCTCGAGCGGAATAGTTCTTGGAAAGCTATTCTCAACACAGCCACGGCTTAGTTTGCCTACAGGCTTGAAAAAATCAATAACAATGCGGTTAGACCTTGCATCAAACGCCTTGAGGGATGTATCTGAAACGGTTGAACAGGTCTCAAAAGAGCTTTCAAAAATCAACTCACCCGATTTTGGAAGGGTTATCACCTTGGTTGAGCAGGATGCCTGTGCCGGCTGTAAGCTAAGGGTTCATTGCTGGGAAAGCCGACGAAACGATACGGTTAATGCCATTATAGAAATGACAAAGGCGGTAAAACAAGGGGATTGCTCACCCGAAGCCTCTGCCCCTGAGGAATTTAAAGGGCGATGTCTGCGTGTTTCGAGGGTGGGAAATGCCACCTATAAGCGATACTCTGATTTCACCTCGCGTATTGCGGCGGAAAGCCGTATAGATGAGGTTCGTTCCGTGGTTTCAGACCAATTTGACGGCATCTCGGCAATGCTTGCAGACTTAAGCTATGATTTTCAAAACGATGAACAGTTTGACAATGTAGCTGCCGAAAATGCGGCTGCGGCACTAAAAAGCCTTAATATAAGGGTAGAGGAGGCAGGTTGCAGAATTGATAAATTCGGGCGTATGACGGTAGAATTCAAGCTGAAAAAGACACCTGAGCTTATAATAAATAAGCTTCAGGTTATGAAGCTTTGCTCGGTAGTATGCGAAAGGGATTTTGACATACCTACTGTTAGTGAGGTGGGCGGAGAAATCTTTATAGTTCTCAATGAACACGCTATATTAAAGGTGGATATAGGCGTAGAGCAATTGTCGGCATCGGGCTCGACTATGTGCGGAGATGCCTATAAATATTTCTTAGACGGCAGAGGTCATTTTATAATGATTTTAAGCGACGGTATGGGTACAGGCGGCAGAGCGGCGGTTGACGGTGCAATGGCGTCGGGGCTTATGAGCAGGCTTTTAAAGGCGGGCTTTGGATATGATTGCTCACTCAGAATTCTCAACTCCTCAATGCTATTTAAATCTACCGATGAATCCTTGGCAACGGTAGATATTGCGAGCATAGACCTATACACAGGTCAGACTGAGCTATATAAAGCAGGCGCGGCGCCGACCATTGTCCGCCGTTCAGGCAAAACAGGAAAAGCCGAAAGCACTTCGCTTCCGGCAGGTATTCTAAGAGATATAGGCTTTGATAAGGCGACTATAAAATGCAAATCGGGTGATATTGTAGTAATGCTTTCTGACGGAGCAACAGGCGGGGGCACAGATTGGATAAGGGCAGAAGTAGAGGGCTGGCGCGACGGCTCGGCTCAAGAGCTTGCAGAAAAGCTTTGTGAGTCGGCAAGACGACGCCGAAACGATAACCATGAGGACGATATTACCGTTATAACCGCTATTCTCAATAAAACTGTATAGATGCGAATAATCACTTAATTTAGACGGTGGTTTGTCTGATTTAAAAATATAGTATATAATAAAATAGAGCATACTTGGTAGAATCCGTATAAACGGAAAACCAAATATGCTCTTATTCTTATTAGAACAAGCTTTTTATCTATTTTATAAGCATCTTTCTTGCACATCCTAAATATATTTAATCGCGGAATAATGGGTTGTTATAAATGTCACATCAGAGAATTCAGCAGAAAGTATGTTTTTTAAAGGCTCTATAACTATATCTTCGGTTGCAAAATGTCCGCCGTCAAAGAGGGCAACACCGAGCTGTTCAGCCTCTAAAAAGTGATTATGCTTTACATCGGCGGTTATAAGGGCATCTGTACCCGATGGAATTATTTCATTTACAAATCCGCCACCGCTACCCGAGCAAACGAGAACATTGTTTATCTTCTTACCGCTGTCAACATATCTTACCGAAAATCCGAGCTTATCCTTAATATGTATTGCAAGCTCGTTCCCCGAAACGGCAGTGATTTTTCCCTTGCTTAAAAGATAACCGTCCTGCGCTGTGTAGGGTTCAACCTCGGTTAAGTCCAAGGCATCACACAAGCAATGGTTTACACCGCCATCGCCTGTGTCCATATTCGTATGCATAGAAATAACCGAAATGTTGTGTCGAATAGCCTCATAAGCTACATCACCTGCATTAAGTGACTTTAGCGGGTCAAAAACAACAGGATGATGGGTTACAATAAGCTCGCAACCCTTTTCTTTTGCTTCATTAATAACTTCCAAGGTACAATCTAAAGCGATAAGCACCTGTGTAACCTGATTTTCACCGTTACCTATGAGCAAACCAACATTATCAAAGTCACAAGCGGTTTCAACAGGAAAAAGGGTGTTAAGATATTCGAAAATATTGTTTACAGTCATTGAAATCACTTCTTTGCAAAGGAGTCTTTAAGAGCAACAGTGCGGTTGAATACGAGCTTTTGGTTGGTGGTGTCGGGGTCTACGGTGAAATATCCCTGACGCATAAACTGGAATGTATCGCCAACCTTTACATCGCAAAGTCCCTTATCAAGCTTGCAATCACCGAGCACAGTAAGCGATTCGGGATTAAGGTTATCTGCAAAGGAGGAAACACCCTCCTCGTCACTTGGATTCGGAACATTGAAAAGACGCTCGTAAAGGCGAACCTCAGCATCAACACAGTTAGTTGCGCTTACCCAATGGAGTGTACCCTTAACCTTTCTGCCGTCAGGAGTTTCACCGCCGAAGCTTTCGGGGTCATAGGTACAGTGAACGGCAGTTATATTGCCGTTTTCGTCGGTTTCGTGAGAGGCGTATTTAATAAAGTAAGCACCCTTTAAGCGAACCTCCTTTTGCGGGCAAAGACGGAAATATTTACCGGGAGGGTCTAACATAAAGTCGTCCTGTTCAATGAAAATTTCCTTAGTAAAGGTAACTGCTTTTTTGCCAAGCTCAGGCTTGTTGGGGTTAATGTCAACCTCAATTATATCGCTCTTATCTTGGGGATAATTGTCAATTATAACCTTTAATGGGCGAAGTACAGCCATTGCGCGGTCTACATTTTCGTTAAGATAATCTCTTACACAGGATTCAAGCAATGCATAATCGATAACGCTATATGCCTTTGAAACGCCTATTTTATCAACAAAGGCGCGAACCGCCTCAGAGGGGTAGCCTCTTCTTCTCATACCGCAGATAGTAGCCATACGGGGGTCGTCCCAACCTGAAACAAGACCGTCGTTCACAAGCTTAAGACATTTTCTCTTACTTGTAAGGGTGTAGTTTACATTCATTCTTGCAAACTCAATTTGGCGCGGGGGAGTGGGGATTTCCAAAACCTCTAAAAACCAATTGTACAGAGGTCTGTGGTTTTCAAACTCAAGTGAGCAGAGCGAGTGTGTAACACCCTCTTTGGCATCACTTAACGGATGTGCAAAGTCATACATAGGATAAACACACCATTTATCACCTGTTCTGTGGTGATGTGCGTGCATAATACGATAGATAACGGGGTCGCGCATATTGAGATTTGAGGATGCCATATCAATCTTGGCTCTAAGCACCATTGCGCCGTTTTCAAACTCACCGTCGGTCATACGCTTAAATAGGTCCTTTGTTTCTTCAATTGGTCGGTCGCGGTAAGGACTGTTAATACCTGCCTCGGTCAAGGTGCCTCTCATTTCGCGTATCTCATCGGGAGTTGACTCATCAACATAAGCTAAGCCTTTATCAATCAGCTTTAAAGCACATTCATAAATAAAGTCAAAATAATCCGAAGCATAATAAACATTATCCCAATCAAAGCCAAGCCACTTAATGTCTTCCTTAATGGCATCAACATATTCAACGTCTTCCTTGGTGGGATTGGTGTCATCAAGTCTTAAATTGCATTTGCCACCGTATTTCTCGGCTGTGGCAAAGTCTATGCAGATAGCCTTTGCGTGGCCAATAT
>JAZSHV010000029.1:0-27940 GCA_045533475.1 Acutalibacteraceae bacterium
CCGTGATCCCCATTTTCTCAGTTGGTTTCGCTGTCGTTTTTCCCTGCATTCTTCTCCTTTCTATCCGAGGATTTCTCAATCGGATCGGCAGCCGAAACATATTCCGCCTTTATTGTATCACCGTCCGCATCATCCGTCAAATGTGTGAGATTGTTTTTTATAATTCTTTCAAAGCGCGTCCGCATATTTTCCTTGCCCTCGTCAAGATACTTTGGCGTAACAATATAAGTAATGCCGTTCACTTGATAGGAACGCTCTCTTACTCTTTTCACGATCTCCAACTTTTTCGTCATTGTATTAGCGAGCATTTCTGTTCCTCCTTGCCTTGTAGCGGCTTTCTAACATCTTCATTATGTCGGCGGCTATGTCCTTGGGTGTTGCGCTTCTTGGATAATACTTTTTGAGGTCGTCCATAAAGAGCGTGACCTTCTCCTTTTGGTTGGCTTTTTCCTCGCTCATAATCTCGTTGATCTGCTCCCAACCGAGGGCACCTTCGTCGGCAATCTTTCGCATACGAACTGTCTGCGAGTAGGACGGTGTACAATCGCAAATGTCACACATCCGATGAAGCATTTTCTGACTCTCTTTATGAAGCCGCGAGATCTCTACGGCGGGAGTTAAAGCCATCTTGCCTTCGTCCACCATTTGCAGAAATTCGGGTATGAGATTTGTGAGCGCGATATACCGTTGCACCTGCGACTTGCTCTCATCACTTTCAAGGGCAATTCGCTCCACCGACGTGAGTGACTTTTGACCACGATGGTCAGAAGTTAGATCGGTGCGTTCGCCTTGTCTTTTGATGGCATCAAGCTTCATCTTGTATGCGAATGCCTTTTCACTTGGCAACAGCCCGTCACGGTGGAGATTGGAGTCTGCCATCACGACGATTACTTCTTCTCTCGTAAGCTCCCTCACCACGGAAGGAACTTCAAAAATCCCGAGCTTCTTACATGCGAATACTCGTCTGTGTCCCGACACGATTTCATACTCTCCATTCTCCGTTGGTCGCACCACAATTGGAGTGAGTACGCCTTGCGTTTTGATGCTCTCGACAAGGCTCTTCATCTCGTCGTTGTCGATGACCTTATAAGGATGCTCGGAGAATGGATGGAGCTTGTCTGTCGGTAGGTACACAATGCGAGTAGCATCGTCTTGCATTTCATTCAATGTGTTCGTTCTTTCCGTCATACGATTTCTCCTTTCCTTTTGCAAATCTCATCGTTAATTCTTGCGCCGACCTGCACATAAATCTGAGCAAGTCGAGCAACCATTCTCCAAACCTCGTTTGCATTTTTGCGGTATTGTGGCTCATCAATAAAACCGAGCGAGTGTGCCTTGGATGCCAACTGATTGAGATTGATTCCAATGTGTTCAAGCTGATCAATAATTTCTCTGTACTCCACGGGAGGAAACTCTACAAACACCGAGGTCTGCAAAAGTCGTCTGACAAGATGGCTATTAGTGTGTTTGGTTGCCACTGCGATGCGACGAAAGTATTCGTACTCACTATCGTCAAGATAGGCTTTGATAAGGTGTGTTCTGTTACTTTGATCTTTCATTTTGCTTTCTCCTTTTCTGCTGAAATATAGTGGGGTTTTAGGGGAGCTTCTCCCCTCACAATCGGGATTTGGATATCCAAATGCGATGCTTGCTGAGAGTGAACGACAGCAAGCAAATAGCAGTTTGGTACCAAATCGCAGTGCTTGCTAAGACTGATAGACAGTCGTGCAAGCACTCCTGTCATTACAAAGGCGATGCTTGCTAAAGATAACGGACGTATCAAGAGCAAGCGCGATTTAATGACAAATCCTATGCTTGCTAAGAGTAAAAGACAGCTCTGCAAGCATCAATTATTTGTGATAAAACCCACTCGGCATCGCACCTCTGAGCAGCAGGGCGAAGCCCATTTTTCTCCTTCCCGGGCGGTAATTTCCTGCGACTTCCAAGGCGCGATATGTAAGAAAGAAGCGCGTTTTAATACACGATTTTAAGACAGAACAGTGACACATAACGGCACCGTTTCAAAAGAGATTTTGCAAAATATCCCTCTAATTGGTAGCCAACGAAACGAGGCAAAAAGGGCAAGCTCCTTTGAAGTTTTACGAAAGATTTTTATAATACCCCCTCACTTATACAAGGGAATTCAGAGTGCGTTGCACAACCACAAAAGCGCACAGTTTACAATTTATTTACGACTTGTTCCCCTACTATACCTGCCGATTCAGAGTGTATTTGCACAACCGATCAGAGTAACAATTTACGAAATGTTCACAGGTGTTTTAGCAACTGAATACGACACCTAATGGCGTATTCGAAAAAGAATTTTAGCATACGAAGGGTTCACCTTTTGACACCTTCAAGAAAAAATCTTCTTACTTTACAAGGGACTTAGCATAGAAATTTATGCGAACAAATTGAAAATCCCTCTACTTATTTAGTGGTAAGTTATATCGCCAAGTGACCACCATAAACTAAAAAAATCTCCATCACTTCTACCCATATAAAGGTAACTATAAACGCATTTTGTTGGGGCTGCTTTGCAAAAGTTCCCTCACTTAATAGCCACGAGAATGGCGTTTTGGTGGGGTGCTTTTTCAAAAATTCAAAATATGTTTACAAACATCCCTCTCATTTAATAGCCTTGGGAACAATTAAAACTTAAGGCGAGGTTTGAAAAATCTTTATCCCTCTACTTATGTAAAAGTAGGTTTTTGAGAAAAAGTACACCCTCTGAAGCAAAAATTCAAAATATGTTTACAACTACACCTCTCACTAAGTAGCCATAGGAGGTGCCGAAATTAAACGGGGCAAACAAACTTTTTCTCTCATCTTATAGTCGATGAGGAAGTGCTCTTTATTAGATGCAAGATAGAATTCTTTCACTTATAACCTGCCATTTGCCAAGACGATTTGAAATGATGTCAAAGAAAATTTACGAAAAACTTCTCTACTTAACAGCCTTGGAAAAAGCAAAACCGCTCCCCCTTTTTCAAAATTTACCGCCCGCAAGCAAGCAAAAAGAAAAAGCCGCTATCGCGGCGTGTAAATCACGCTTTGATAGCGGCATATTTAATTATTACATCATAAACTCTGCCTGATCTACTACACGGGAAATTGCTTCTTCGGAGTATTCCGGCGGATAGTTATACTTTTTGAGCAAACGCTTGATTTGCATTCGCATTTTAGCACGTGTATCTTTCTTCTTTGACCAATCCACCGTTGCATATTCCTCAACGATAGCTTTAAGCTCCATAGCCATAACGCGCAATATATCATCCGACATCAGCTCCATTGCGCTCTTGTTTGCTACGAGGGCATCGTAAAAGGCTCTCTCGCGTCCTGTAAGATTGTTCTTCTTTGCATACGCTTCAGACTCAACCATTTCTTGCGAGAACGCAATCAAACCAACGATGGTCATATCCGTCTGCAAGTCATCTTCGCGCGTGTTGTATGCTTCAAGAAGCTTTCTCAGACGTTCGCTATACTCCTTTGCTTTAACGAGGTTATAACCGCGATACTCCTTAACAGCCTCTTTCAACAAGCGCTCCATTATCTTGATGAACACGTGCGGAGGCTGAGATTGACGAAGCTTTTCAACCTTTTCTTCGGACAACAAATCCCAAATATCACGATTTTCTTCCGTATCCTCAACTTTAGTAAGTATCTTAACCTCATCACCTTTAATTGCTTCTGCAATCAAATCGGCAACGTGCTTGTTGATTGATTCCGGCGTAATATTATGCGGCATATTGCCGCGCTCAACCTTCTGAACAAAGTGGCGAACCGCAAGATAATAAAGGACTTTTTTCTTGTAGTCAGCATCGAGAATACCGATTGCAACCACGTATGCGTCTTTCAATTGCTTGGTTATCTGTAAGTAAGCTTTCTTCATTTCTTCGGTTGTAAACACGAAGTCTGCACCGTTTTGGATAGCCTTAAGTCTTACAGAATTTGAACCGTTAAAGAAGCCTTTTTTATCGACCTTGTAGAATAGCTCGTCAAGAATAGATAGTTTTTCATCAAGAATAGACTTGGCGGTTTCTTGTATGTCGCGAAGGTTTAGTTCCTTATCTCTCGCAGTATAGATATTAAGAGCTTCCTCCAAGGAGCGTTTGATACCGATATAGTCAACGATCAAACCACTCTCTTTACCAACGTGAACACGATTTACACGGGCGATTGCCTGCATCAAATTGTGTCCTTTCATCGGCTTGTCGATATACATAACATCGAGATCTGTTACGTCAAATCCCGTAAGCCACATATCAACAACAATGACAATCTTTATGCTACCGTCTTTCTTCTTGAACTCTTTCGCCATATTTTCGCGGTAGGCTTTGTCTTGGAACAACTCGCGTTTTTCATCGGTATCCTTGTTGCTTTCGGTAACGATAACTGCTATCTCACTCTCTTTTTCGGGAGCTTGTGCAACGAGTTCCTTGTATAGCTTGTACGCAATATCTCTTGACATACAAACAATCATTGCCTTACCGCTGAGAATATCTTTACGCTCATCATAATGAGCAAGAATATCGGTAGCAAGAAGACGAAGTCTATCTTTATCTCCTATGATAACTTCCATAGAGGAAAGCTTAGACTTAGATTCTTCGATTATATCCTCCGATACGCCCTGCTGCGCAAGATCGTCATAATAAGCATCAATCTCCTTGAGCTTTCCATCGTCAAGCCAAACCTTTGCCAAACGGCTTTCATAGAAAATCTTTACAGTAGAACCATCCTCAACAGATTGTGTCATATCGTAAGTATCTACGGTTTCGCCAAATATAGCCGATGTCGAGTGATCTCCCGATTCTACGGGTGTTCCTGTAAAACCAATGTATGTAGCTTCGGGGAGAGCATCTCTGATATACTTTGCATATCCGTATTTAGAATACGAGGAATAAGTACCGTCGGGATTTTCTTTTAATACTATTTTTTCATCAATTCCATAGTGTGATCGATGCGCCTCGTCGGAGATAACCACAATATTGCTTCTATTGTTCGGTACAATATTAGCTTTGTCAAATTTCTGCAAGGTGGTAAAGATAATACCCCCTTCTTTGACCGCACCAATCTTAGCAAGAAGATCTTCTCTTGATTCAACTTGAACAGGACGGGTTCTCAAAAATTCGGCAGCATTGGAAAACGTGGTATAAAGCTGATTATCCAAATCGTTTCTGTCTGTAAGAATAACGACCGTAGGATTGCGCATTTCTATATCCGTAATCAGCTTGTGTGCAAGCATAACCATAGAAAAAGATTTACCGCTACCTTGCGTATGCCAAACAATACCCGCCTTACCACTTCCCGCAGGTTTCAAATTCTTTTTAATGCTCTCGTAAGCTTTCTTAACTCCGAAATATTGATGATATTGAGAAAGAATTTTAATCGGCTTCTCTTTATCCTTGTTCATAAAGAACAAGTTGTTTTTGATAACATCCAACAAACGTGCAGGCTTCAAAAGACCTTCAAGAAGTACATCGAGCTTATAGGCATAGTTCTTCTTATATCCAATCTCGCCATCTACGCTTTTCCATTCGTTATAGCGCGTAATATCGCTTGTAAGAGTACCAACCTTATTGTTTGCACCATCGCTTATAACGAGAAAAGCATTGTAGTTAAACAGCGTAGGAATATCGTACCTGTACCCATCAGATTCGCCGTTACGACCTAACTGCTCGTAAGCTCTTTCAATGAACGTGTCCTCGTTGTATTCGATAGATTTTAATTCAAACACAACAAGCGGAATACCGTTAACAAAAATAATAACATCGGGTATGCGGAGGTTGCGGTTTTCCTTAAACTTTAACTGATTTGCAACTTGGAATACATTCTTTTCGGTGTTGGTGAAATCAAGAAAACGAACGAGAGGGTTTACGTCGCTTTCGTAATCTTCCACTTGCATACCATCGGTGAGCCATCTGTGCACGATATGATTACGTTCAAAGAGCGAGGGGTTATCCAAGGTCTTTAAGCGACTGATAGCTTGCTCCAGCACCGATATTTTCACACCGGGATTGATAGCCATCAATCTATCAAGAAGCAGTTCCTCATTTATAAATGTATCGAGGGCGCGCGACAAGCACCATTGATCGGTATCAATGGCGTAATCGTAACCTAATTCTTGTAATTGTTCAATTACCGCAATTTCTAAACTTGATTCTGTAAATTTTATGTCACTCATATCGTTTCACCCTCTTAAAACGAATTATTTATACAGAAATAATTATATCATTAAATCTGCCATTATTCAACTGCAAATTGTTACTTTTATGTGCTAATAGCAAAAAACTATAAGAAGTTGGTATTGTGCTTATGGTTGATATTCTCGGAACTTTGGATGATAAGATGGAAAACAACTCTAAGGCTATTGAAGAATACGAACATCTGATCGAACTATATTTTGCTCAAATGATCTCCGAGAAAACCGACGAATGGAATGAACAATCATTGTTGGATATAGCAGAATATACCAACGGATTAGCAATGCAAAAATTTAGACCGCGTGGATCAGAGTATTTTCCCGTAGTAAAAATCAAAGAACTTTCGCAGGGGCGTACCGATGGCAACAGTGAGCAGGCAGATATTTCCATAGGAGAAAAATTCATAATCGATGATGGAGATATTATATTTGCTTGGTCGGGTACGCTTATGGTAAAAATATGGTGCGGCGGTAAAGCGGGCTTGAATCAACATCTATTCAAGGTTACCTCAGCCAAGTATTCAAAATGGTTTATCTATTTGTGGACTAAATATCATTTGGTAAAATTTCAAAATATTGCAAAAGGTAAAGCCGTTACAATGGGGCATATTAAGCGTGATGATTTAGCAAATTCCGTAGCTCTTATCCCTACGAATGATGTGCTAAAAAAATATGAGTCAATCATATCGCCGTTGTTCAATAGAATTATATTGCTTCATCAAGAAAACAAAGCTTTGTCCTCATTAAAATCTCAATACTTACATCAGTTTTTTGGATAATCTATCTGCTGTGTAATTGATATTCTCGGAACTTTGGATGGCAAGATAGAAAATAACGAAAAAAATATAGCTCTAATGCTTCAATTATGTAAAGAAAAATTCTCATTGCTTTCGAGCAAAAGTAACATAAAAACAACATTAAAAAACTTATGCGAAGTTGCAATATGCGGTACTACTCCAAGCACTAAAGTACCTGAGTTGTGGAACGGAAACATTCCTTTCATCACAACACCAGATATGAACAACAATGTTTTTGTTTTTGATACCGAAAGAACCGTGGCATACAGTGATAAAATTAAATCCAAACTTATTTCCGAAGATTCAATATCGGTTAGCTGTATTGGTACTATTGGTGTAATAGGAATGGCTACAGAGTTAAGCTTAACAAATCAACAGATTAACACGCTTATACCGCATAAAAACCAAAAATACTACTTGTATAATCTTCTGCTTACTAACATTGAAGCTATAAAAGCAATTGCAACAGGAAGTGCCACTCCTAATATCAGCAAAGAATCTTTTCTGAAATTGGATGTTCGCGTATGTTCTGAAAAAGACATTTGTAGTTTCAACGAAGAGGTAACCCCTATCTATGAAACAATCAAAAAACTTCAAATTGAAAATCGAAAAATTAAAGAATTAAAACAACTCTATCTAAAAAAGTTCTTCGGTTAAAAACCGAAGAACTTTTTATTATGAGATTACCAAGTCACCACCTTATCTACGATTTCTTGTTGCTCATTGGCGGTTTTGCGCAAATAAATACGAGTGGTTTCTATGCTCTCGTGTCCCATCAAGTCAGCAAGGAACGCCAAATCATTATACTTCTCAAGAAAATTCTTGGCGAAGCGGTGACGGAAGGAGTGAGGATAGATAACTTTGGTATCCATACCGTATTCAGCAGCGAAAATCTTTAGCTGATGAGCAACACCACGGGTGGTAATTTTCTCTCCAAAACGGTTTAAGAACAAGTACCCGCTATCAAGCCCAATTTCATCGAGCCACTTGATCGTTTCGTTTCGGAGCGTTTTAGGAATATAAATTCTGCGAACTTTACCGCCTTTACCGTAAATATCGATGTACCCCTTATGTACGTGCTCAATCTTGATCTGCACAAGCTCAGATATTCTCGCGCCCGTTGCAGCAAGGTATCTTACGATAAAATACCAATTCATACGACCGTCTTTTTTGAGCTTATTCTTGAAGAACTTATAATCGGCATCGCTGATTACATTTTCAAGATAAGTTTTCTGCTGAACCTTTATCATCTTAAGCTTCAGCTTTTCCATCTTGTTAAATTCAAGATATTTGTTGATTGCAAGTATTCGCAAATTGACCGTTTTAGGTGAATACTTCTCAATCAAAAAGCCTTTGAAGGATAGCAGATTTTTCTTTGTAAAAACGCCATCGTACATTTCGATGTACTGCTTCAAAGAGTGGCGATACGATGTAATCGTATTCTCAGCGAGATTTGTTTGCCGCAACTGTTTTTCATAATTGTCTAACATAAGTTAAACCTCCTTAAATATTATTTTGGGCTAATAATATTGTAAAGGAGGTTTGCTTTTATTTCATTGTTTTAGTATGTCAGCCGAAGAATTTATGGAGATATAGTTGTTTTATTTCGTTCAATTTTCCAACCTCTGCTCTTATCTGTATAATTTTCAAAAAGAGTGGCTCTATCTCTTGGTTGAATTCTGAGAGCTTATTTTCATCAATTTGTGGCAGCTCTAACGCACAGAGATTGGCTTGATTGATCTTCAACTGTACCGCACCCGTTACCGCCGTATTAACCGAAAGCTTTTTCAATGCCACATACAAACTATAATTTGTATATCCTGCTGTTGCTTGCATAATATGTGCGTGATTGTTTACCCAAAACTGTCCCGTTACAAGCTGAACAATAGGATAACCATTCTCGTCAATAACAGTTCCATCCTCAGCGAGCAACACGTATTCGCCATCAAAAAGATAGTCGTCAACATAGTCAAGCACGCCCGTTGCACCGTAATACCGGTAATTACCTTTGCGGCTTTCTCTTTCTCTACTTGAAAGAGGTTTGCGCTTGGAATCATATATATCAACAACCTCTCCAAGGGTGATAAAATCGCTTATGTCCCTTGTGATTTCTTGATATTTTGATACAGCATAGTCTTCCAAATTGGCGGCAATTTTCTCGTTATTTTCAATGGAGTCATCAATACTTCCGAGAATATCAACTATGTGTTGTTGTTCAGACATAGAAGTGTCGGGTATTTCTATTTTTTCGATGTTATACAACGGGAACTTTGGTTGAGTGGAACCCACGATACCTGCTTGAATTTGCGCTTGTCCACTCTCGCTAATAAGATAGTAATAAACGTATTTGGAAAGAAAGTTTTTTATATTGACAAGCTTCACGCAGTTTTCAGTTAAATTGGCATTGTTCAAAGATTTGTCAACAATAGCCACTAATCCAACAGTTCCAACGATTGAAAGAATAATATCATCCGTATTTACGGTATATCTACTGATAGAAGGGAAAATATTGTCGGACACATATTCGTAATCATTGCTTAGTGAAACATATCTTTTCTGCATATCTTTCACGCGAATATACGGATGAGAATTTCTCTCTTCTTGTAATGTCTGTCCTTTGGGTAATCTCTTACCACCTTTAATTGTTGCACAATCTTTTAATAACATAACAACCACCTTGAGGTATATGATGAAAAAATATAAAATCGAAAATATATGTACCGTAAGATCAAGCAAGCGTATTTTTGCCAATCAATATACAAATGATGGTATTCCTTTTTATAGGGGCAAAGAAATAACCTTGTTGAGCTTAGGTCAAAAAATATCTGAACTGCTATATATAAACAATAAAGCCTACGATGACATTAAAACCAATGGCGTACCAAAAGAAAACGACATTTTAGTCACAGCAGTTGGCACAATAGGTTCAGTGTGGTTAATTGACCACAATTCACCTTTTTATTTCAAAGACGGAAATATCATTTGGCTTTCATCTATAAACGCAGACCTTGTTTTGCCTCAATATCTAAAATACCTTTTAACTTCTTCTGTTTTTCAAAGAAAAATAGAGGAGATATCTATCGGTTCAAATCAAAAGGCGTTGACAATAGATGCTTTGAAAAAGCAAGAAATTGATGTTCCCGATTTGAGCATTCAACAACACATAGTTGATAGTATAAGGAACGTTGCATAAAGGATTTATTATGAAATTACAAGAAAAAATACAATTCCATAAACCAATAACAACTTCAAGAGAATTTTTCAAAGATAACGTTGGTGTAAAATGTGTTCATTACGGTGATATTTACAAAAATTATAGCGGTAAAACCATTCCAAGTTCTTGTATCATCAATAATTTTGCCAATCAAGTATCTTCTGATAAGTTGCTTTATTGCGATTCAATCATTGTACCCGATGTAACAGAAACTGTTAGCGATTGGGGACATTTCACATATATAAAGTATGACGGAACGCCCTATATAAACGGCACTCACGCCGTAGCTCTTACGTGTCAATCAGAGGATGAACTGAAATATATTTTTCGGTATTTATCTTCCAATTACAACCGTAAAAGGCTTCAAACGCTTTTGAATGGTAGCACTGTTTTTCAGATAAGCATAAAAGATTTCGGGCGCTTTCTCTTGGAAAAATACCACGAAAGTCAAGCCGAACAATCGCACATAGTTGATATTAGGAGGAATGTTGCTTGAAGTTAGGAAATTTAATTAAAATAACAAGTGGATATCCGTTTCCATCAAGCGAATTGGTTTCAAATAACAACGGAATACCCGTTATCAAAATAAAAGAATTAAAATCTAAAACCGTAGTTTTTTCTAATGATACAAACTTTTATTGCGGAAATAAGTCATTAGACGAATATTGTGTTACACAAGGGGATATATTGGTCGCTATGACCGGAAATCCCCCTACAAAGCCGAATTTAGATGCTATGGTGGGGCGATGCAGTAGATACCCTTATAGCGTTACGTCATTGATGAATCAACGCATCTGCAAAGTTGAATCCAGATCTTCGTTGTTATTAAACGAGTATCTCTATTATTGGCTATCGAGAGATTGTATGACTGAGTTCTTGGCACAATTGTCTAAAGGTAGTGCTAACCAAGCAAACATATCAAATAGGGATATTCTGTCTTTAGAAATTGACCTTGTTTCAGTTGCCCAACAATCGCACATAGTTGATAGTAAGTGTTAATCCTCGCTATTCAAAATAGCATAGATCTTTTCGTCAAGCTCCTTGCCTTTTTCCATAAGGTCAAAGAGTTCTTTCTTAACTCGTACAATCTCTGCTTTGATTTCGTCCTCGGACATTTTGCCCGAGTCATCCGTTCCGACATATCTACCGGGAACGAGGGAGTAATCAGCTTCACGAATTTCTTCGATAGATGCAGATTTGCAGAAGCCCTTTACATCCTCGTAGCCTTCGCCTTTAAGCCAAGCGTGATATACTGCCGCAATGCTTTCGACATCGCCTTTTGCTTCATCGCCATATTCAGCGAGATTATAAGCCTTAACTTTTTCAATAAGTTCGGGGTTATCGGTGTGTCCAATAGTTGAGTCATTATAAGTAAGCTCGCGGATTTTACGGTCGATCATTATACCTTTCTCACCGCAGTTTATAAAGAGGACTTTACCTTTGTTGCGGCAATCCTTGCGCAAGAACCACAGACAAGCAGGAATAGTGACCGTACTGAATAGATTTGTAGGGAGAGCGATAATACAATCAACGATACCTTCTTCGAGCATCTTTTGACGAATATTATATTCTTGCTTACCGGAAGTGGAAAGCGAACCATTTGCCAATACGAAGCCTGCAACACCGCGAGGTGAAAGCTTGCTTATCATATGCTGAATCCAAGCATAGTTAGCATTGCCAGAAGGCGGAATATCATAAATCCAACGGGGATCTTCAAGCAAAGAAGGCTGACCGTAATCGCTGATGTTAAACGGCGGGTTAGCCATAATAAAATCCGCACGCAAGGTCTTATGCTTATCATCGTGGAAAGTGTCACCGTGAGAGTCGCCCAAATCCGCAGAAATACCACGTATAGCAAGGTTCATCTTTGCCATACGCCAAGTATCGGGATTAAGCTCCTGTCCGTATACGGAGATATTGTTTATACTTCCTTGGTGCTCATTGATAAAGTTCGCGGACTGAGAGAACATACCTCCCGAGCCACAACAAGGATCGTACACACGACCGTTGAAGGGCTGTATCATATTAACGATAAGGTAAACTACACAACGAGGCGTATAGAACTCTCCACCTTTTTGTCCGAACTTTTTGGAGAACTCACCCAAGAAATACTCGTAGCATCTTCCGAACAAATCTCCCGTCATATTTTCGGTAAAAAGATTGTTAGAGAAAAGGTCAACAAGCTCACCCAAGCGGCGCTTGTCAACGTCACCTTTGGAATATACTTTAGGCAATATTCCACGAAGTTCATCGTTTTCCTTCTCAATATCAACAAGAGCTTGGTCGAGAATAGTACCTATGTATTCACTCTTTACATACTGCTTGATATAACCCCAACGGCATTTTTCGGGAATCCAAAACACATTATCCTCTGCATAAGCATCCTTTTCTTCCTCAAAGCCATCACCATCAGCGACAAGCTGAGCATACTTTGCTTCAAAGCGGTCAGATACGTATTTCAAGAATATAAGACCGAGAACCATCTTCATATAGTCGTGGGGCATTACTGCTCCGATCAATTTATCAGCTGCCGCCCAAAGAGTTTTCTCTAAGGATTGAGGCTTTTCAATCTTTTCTTTTGCCATAGCTCTATCTCCAACTTCTTCATATCCGAAACTATCGGAAGTTATACATAGATAATTATACCAAAAATTTGTTAAGATTTCAAGATAAAACGCTTCAAACGTGCAAGATATTTTTTTACTTTGGATGTGGAAAAACAGACTTCAAAATTGAGGTGGGAGATATAATCATATTGCCTACCTAAAAATACAAGCAAAAACTCCTTAATATATACAGGCTTTTTAGCTTTTTATTTTTCCACATTCTCCCCCTGTTTTAGATAGAAAGACGGCGAGGACAAGCCTCGCCGCCGTGAGTTATTCGGTTAGTGTTTCAATCGCTATTTGCATACCGAGTTTGAAAGCGTATTCAAAGATGGCTGCCTCTGCCAAACTCATATACTCGCTCCAACAATCGTGGAATTTTTCGAATGTTTCTTTTTGTTCCTCGGAGAAGCTTTTCTCCAAGTCCTCGTGGTGCCGCGACATATATCCGAGTAGTTCCTTCATTTCCTTGGAGTTGGTTCTGCTATCTTCTTGTGGTATGATATTACCGTGCCAAAGTTCGTTGATGATCGACTTCATTGATAGACCACCTCCCGCAAAACGATTTCTTCCGCAGCCGTCTTGATGTTGTTCATCTCGGCAACCCATTTAAGGGCATCAGAAGCCTTTAATTTTTCGTCTATGCCGCGTTCCGTTGCAAGGTTAGCAATTATGGCTTCGACCATTTCATTGGCTTGTACGTCGATTTCGTGAAGGTGTGCGTTGAGTCTGCCTTCCGTGAGAAGTGTGGTGTAAGTTCCTCTCTTGTGCTGCTTGATGTAGTCACGGTGAAGCAGTCCGTATTTGCCGATATGATGCTCGGTAGCGTTTGTTTCGCTAAAAATCGGATAGTATTGCTCACCTTTAAGCTCGTATTTAATGCCGTTTTCGATAATGTACTTTTCCATAAATTCATATTCCTTTCTTTCAAAAAAGCCTTATAAACACAGACTTTTTCGGCTGTTCGGGAATATGTTTCGACCGCTTGGCGTATCGCCATTAAAATTAGGTCTGTTATGAACACTCGTACCAAATCAGCACGATGATTTTAATAGAATTGTCGTGCTGATTTTTTTGCACTTTTGAGGGTTTTCGGGCATTTTCGCGCGTTTTTCGCCCATTTTTGACCTGTTTCCCTTTCATAAACGATAAAAGAGCCGTCCGAGTGTGTGTCCCCGGGCGGTTCTTTTATTTTTAGGTTTTATTTCGTTTTTTTATTGGGCATTTCGTTTTTTTGTTGATTTTTAGCTCCCAGGGAGTGCTTCCCTTTCACGTTTTTTAACAAGTTGCTGTAAAAAACAGAAATAGTATAAAAACTAACGCTGTGTTTTTCCTTAAAGTTTAAGCACCGAATCAAGGCAGAGTGTAAGCGCATATTCGTATGCATTGCCGCCCCAATTTCGCTCATCATATTTATCTACGTCGGCAAGGCTATCTGCGGTGTAGAGTATCATTCCCCACGTTGCACCTCTAAAAGCAGAAACAGCAGCAAGAGCCGAACACTCCATTTCAACGACAGAGCATCCTTCACTCTTTCTGTATGCAACCTTTTCTTTGGTTTCGCGGAAAAATCCGTCCGTTGACCAAGTGATAACCTCTCTATATTTCATTCCGTGTTCAAGCACCGTTTCCTCGATAGCTTTTCTCGCTCCTTCGCCGATCTCCATAAAGCGTGAAGGCGGAGCGTAGTGATAAGATGTACCTTCGTCACGCAGAGCCTTGTTCGGCACAAGGAATGTGCTTTCCGGGAACTTTTCAAGCGCACCGCAAGAACCAGCAGAGATGATCTCACGCACACCGTAACCTATCAACCAATCAAGTATCTGTGCCGATGCGGCCGAACCAACGGGAGCTTCACAAAGTGTGATTTCTTCACCCTTGTATTTCGTCACGTATATTGGGTAACGCTTAGTCATGCTTAGAAACTCTGACACCTTTACGGTTTCGGTTTTGCTTGCATATTCTGTTATGTACTCACCGAGGAAAGCGAACACACACTTCTTCGGGAGCTTCAAATCTAATTTTTCGTGAGTGGGGTTGATAACCGCTGTTTGTTCAGTATCAAACTCCAATATTGGTATTTCATTTTTTATAATGCTCATTTAATCTTTATTCCATTCTTAGTAAGATGTTTTTAGTGTACACTCTTAAAAATCAAACTTCGATTCATACATCCTGCGTTGTTTTTCCATTTTTGCTCGTGCCTCCAATTCACTATGTCCAAAATGCTCTCCTTCTGCAACTAGCTTTTCTTCTGCATCAAAAACATACCCGTATATTTGATAATTCAATTTTCCGGTAAATATCAAATATGCGATAGCATTTGAAACAGTTATTTCCTGCAACCCCAGTTCGTTTGCTACCTGCAAATGTATCTTCGGCGGCCAAGGTTGAGGTGGCAATTTTTCGAAAACAGAATCTACAATGGTCTCCGATAGTTTATTGCTTTTTAGGTTCGTTGACTTTGGCCACAATCGGTTTCTTATTGCAGCTATTGCCTTTACGTCTTTTATACTGTATTTTTTAGCAACATGGTCACAGGCTTGTATGAAAAACGAAGAAGACAACTTATGTATTTTATTAAAGCACTCGTCATCAATTTCTAGCAAATCATTTATGGTGGTTTGAACTTCGTATTTGCTATACAAATTCGTATCAAAACGAATTATCGCATCTTGTTGGAACGCAAATGACTTTAAAAGCCTAGACATGGTTAAAAATAACACAACATGTCTATAAGTCTTTAAAAACCTAACTGTATTCTTTCCCACGTATGGTTTCAACTCATTCAAATACTTGTCATTAAGCTTTATTAATCTAGCAATAGAAACCCACAAATTCAAATTTACCTTGGGAGAAAAAATCCGTTCATATTTCTCGTTATTTCGCATAAACTTTTGTTTTAAAGACGCGGCACCGTTAGGGTTTTTGTAAATCAAGCACATATATCCCGCCGCCAACGATAAAGGAGTAATGATTAAATCTTCTGATATTCCTTGATTTTGATAATAATTTGTACGACGTTCATAATAAATGCCGTTTGCCTTCAAAATATCCTCTATGTTGCACTGTATTTCATCAGTAGCTCGCAATGCGGTAACATTGACATTTGTTTGGTTGTTTGTAGCGTAAATAATACTTTTACAAGTATCAATATCGTCAGTAATAATTATCTTTACCAAAAGAGAACGATTATCAACATTATCTTTATGTTCAGATAAGTAGTTATATATTGATTCGGATGTTTGGAGGCCATTAACAATTTTTACATCTTCAATTGTAATCGAATTACCAACAATAACTGCTTTTGAACCAATTATCGTAATACCGTTATTTAACCACCAGAAATTGGGGCCGGCTAAATTGCTAAGTGATGTTAAAATATCAAGATTAACAGGATTTAAACCCAAAAAATCTCTAACATTTGCATCAAAAAGTTTCTTGTTCAGTTTTCCTGCCTCATCCGTAATAAAATTATAATAGTCGTTTATTTTGGTAAGAAGCACATATTGACCATTTTGGTTAAGGCATTGCTCATAATTTAAATCGAATGTCCTTTTCGCTCTAACACGATACTTTTCCAAGAGTTTTTTGTTTCCCCAAAACTCAAAACTAGACGTACACTCACTAAAACTATCTTGGCATATTGTTTTAGCTTGATCCGCTTTCGCTTGAATATTAGGCTCAATAATTTCATCGCCTCGGCAAGCATATACAATATGAACATCAAATTTCACCAAAGCACTCGCTAATCGCTTGTATGTAGAAATTAGCAAATTGCGTTTTTTGATCAACTTATCATTATAAGAATCCTCGATATCTTTTGAAGGAATTCCAAAATCAAGCAGTTGTATTAAACTTGGTATCATTGTAGTTATTGGCGCTTGCTTAAATGAATCGTCATGTTTGCATGTAATGATATATACTTCCAATTCAGCATTGGTTTTGGGCCAAAAGTTGTCCGGTATTTCTTCCGCTAAATGTCCGTTCACCATTATGAAAAATTGATCAATGCCACCATCATTATGACCGTCAACATTTCCGCTGAGTATTTGATTTTGATTAAATGCAAAATCTTTTAATATTTGTTCAACCGAAAAGAATTCAAAAACTTCTCCAGGATCCACTGACGGCAATTGCCTAGAAATATAGCCCTCCAATATGCCATCAAGCAATATTAAATCGTTTTTAGCCACTTTTAAACCTCCACAACAATATGAATTAGGAATTAACTTCCTTGGGACCAACATAAAATAAATTTGTATATTTGGGCAAGACAAATTCACCTATTTTGATTAATTATACCACAAAAATCGACTTTTTACAATATATTTTACGCTTACGTTTTCGCATTTTTACTGTACGCGTTAGCACATTTTCGTTCACAAAAAATTATCTTGCAATACTCCCCGCCTTATGGTATAGTACGATGCTACAAGGAGGTGAGCTTATGAGAAGTACGCTTGAAGAATTGTGGCACGGAAATATTTCTCCGGAGACCGACAGCCGATCCAACACACCTGAGATGAAGCGCTTGATGGAATACATGGCCCGGCACCACGACAATCTTATAACGACAATGACGGACGAGCAAAAGGATATTTTTAAGCGGTTCGACGATTGTTGGAGCGAATATGCGAGTCTTGCAGAAAAGTCAATTTTCGTGTATGCGTTCCGGCTTGGAGTGAACATTGCGATAGATATTCTCTCCGCTGATTATCGCAGCTAACAAAAAACAGAAATGCCGCCTGCACCATTTTCGATGTAAGCGGCATTTTCTCATTCCCGGGAGTGACAAAATTGATGATTTTCATTGATTTCAGCGCAAAAAAGCACTTTGAAACAAAAAAATTCAACTTGAAACAAAAATTTCCAAGTTGAAACCGATTTTTTCAAATTGAAACCGTCCTTATTTTTATATCAATATCTTCTTCCTTTTCCAAATGGACATTCTTCGGAGTGTCCATTTTTCCCTTTATCAAGGCTGCGGGTTCTTTTTTCTCCATCAAAACCCGCGTAAGGATTCAAGATAAAAAAAGATAAAAGAAAAAGGACAAAGGATAAAAGAAAAATGATAAAAGATTTAAGGTTTGGGATTTAGGATTCAAGTTGAAAGATTAAAACCCGAGGGTTTTGATAACCCTCGGGTTTCGTTTTGCTTTTGCCGGCGATAATAGGGATTTGTATTATCGCCGTTTGTCGTTAGTGTGTGTTTGCGTGGTTCTCTCAGGTGCTGTCATAACGTGGCTGTTATCAATATGCCACGCTAAAGGAATAGAGGTAATTATTGTTATTTTTTACGGTTTATTGTTATTTATCGATAAACAGGTGTCTTGGCAGACCGTCAACCATAAAGGGCGAGAGCTCGCCGATGATAAGAGGTCTTGCATAAACATCAAAGTCTGCTGTCACATAGGTGCCTTCCTCGTTTATCCACTCATCAGGCACAACCTTCTCCTTGTTAGCGATAAGGTTGATATCCATAATATCGGTGATTATCGAGTAGGGGGCATTTGAGATACGGTTAAAGACTATCATCTTACCTGTCTCGCCGCCAAGCGCCGCCATCATAGCATCCGCGCCTGCCATAAACGCCTCGGTGATATCCCTGCGGGATACGAGGTGAGATGCGCAGCGCTGGAGCGTTGAAAAAACGATGCCGCGCGACTTTATACCAAGCTTTTCCGCCACACAATCCGAAAGGTAAAGGGCTGTACCGCCAAGAAGCTTATGACCGAAGGCATCTGTGATATTATTCTTTTTGTTAGCCTCGCAGACATATTTTCCATCAGCAGT
This sequence comes from Acutalibacteraceae bacterium, assembly GCA_045533475.1. Lineage (GTDB taxonomy): Bacteria > Bacillota > Clostridia > Oscillospirales > Acutalibacteraceae > UBA737. Next base: position 18,616 of record JAZSHV010000029.1, read on the forward strand.
CTTTATGCCCTCTGAGACCGCAACGACAACAGTACGGTTCTTCTCCTTCGCCTCATTGATGTGCATAAGGAATTTCTCGTGGTCGAACACTCTCTCGGGCAGGTAAATGAGGTCGGGGCCCGCACAGTCCTCCGAACGAGAAAGCGCGGCTGCTGCTGTAAGCCAGCCTGCGTTTCTACCCATTATCTCAACTATCGTTATAGACTCGTTGGGATAGGTCTTTGCATCACGGATAATCTCCTTCATAGCTGTGGCAATATACTTTGCCGCAGAGCCGTATCCGGGGGTGTGGTCGGTGAGTGCAAGGTCGTTGTCGATAGTCTTCGGCACACCCATAAAGCGAATGTCGGAGCCTATCCTCTTCGCATAGTTCGACAGCTGCATAATTGTGTCCATTGAGTCGTTGCCACCGATGTAAAAGAAATACTTTACATCAAGCTTACAAAGAAGTGCAAAGATTTTGTCATAAAGCTCGGGTGCCTTATCTGCCGATGGCAGCTTATAACGGCAGGTGCCGAGAAATGACGAGGGAGTACGCTTCAAGAGCTCAATATCCAGGTCATTCTTAATGTAATCCGAGATATCTATGTATCTCTCGTCAAGGAGGCCTTCGATGCCGTTTCTCATTCCAAAAACCTTACCGCAGCCCTCATCCTTTGCCGTTTTAAAGACGCCTACAAGGCTCGCATTTATAACCGATGTAGGTCCTCCGGATTGGCCAACCATAACATTTCCGCGTGTCATAGTTATCTCCTTTTTCATTTTTTCAAAACGAACTGTGATATTTTTCATCACTATTATCACTATTATTACACGTTAAGCTTTAGAACTTAAATCAAAGATTAAAACCCTCGGGTTTCGTTTTGATTTTACCGGCGATAATACAAATCCGTATTATCGCCGTTTGCTGTTAGTGTGTGTTTGCGTGGTTATCAGGTGCCGTTATGACGCTGCTGTTATCAATATGCCACGCTGATTGAGTAGAAGTAGTTGTTGCCGTCCACGGGGGTAATTGTGATGGTAACGTCAGCGGTCGCGGTGTAGGTATAGGTTTCGGAGGTTACGGTTTCCTCGGCAGCGGTGCCGTCGGTAATCGTGTAGTTTGTGAATTTGGGATATCCGTTTACGGTGAGCGTTGCGCCCGCCTTTAGCTCTATTGTAATAGCACCGTTCTTTACCTGTGAATTGTTGCCGCCGTTATCGGCAACCGTTACGTTTGAAAGGTTGATGGCGTTGGGTGCTTCCCTATAATTACCCTCGCTTCCGAAGGTTACCGTAAAGCTTTCGGGAAGAACCTCCACGGGGTATGCCACGCTAAAGGAATAGAGGTAATTATTGCTGTTTGCGGCGGTGATGGTTATGCGAACGTTTTCGGTAGCGGTGTAGGTGTAAAGAATATCGGTTACGGTTACGGTTTCCTTTCCATCGGTAATGGTATAGGAGGTAAAGCCCGAATATCCGTTTACGGTGAGGATTGCGCCCGCTTTCAAAAGGAAGCTGAACGAGCCGGTAGAAATCTGGGAGTTATTGCCGCCGTTATCACGGACGTTTGCCGCCGTAAAGTCGATGCCGCTCTCTTTATAATTACCCTCGCTTCCAAAGGTAATTTGGGTGTCCTCGTAAATCTCGGCAAGCTTTTCGTATCTTACCTCGAGATAGGTAACGTAGGATTTGTTGTATGCGGGTGCCTCGTCGCTGCCAACGTTAGCCGCTCTTATAACAACCAAGGTAGGCTCGGTTGTAGTGAATACGTAGCAAGCGTTTGCATCGATAGAGATACGGTTAACTCCCGCATAAACCTCGAGAATGCCGTAGCTTGTATCAAATCCCTTGATTGTTACGGTTGCATAAGCGCCAACAGCAAAGCGAAGCTCGGAATCGCTCGACATTTGTGCGCCGCCCGAATGGGATTTAAAGGTTCCCTCGATAACGATATTATTTGCCGACTCGAGAATACCGGTAACATCTCCCGTTTCGGTGGAGCCGCCGAATACGAATTTACCATCGTCCACGGGGCATATAATCTCGATATACTGCAAATAGTTGTTGGAAAGACCGGTATAAACTACCGTACAATCCTCGGTCGCCATATAGGTTGCGACGGTGTTGTAGGTGGTGAGCCCTGTTTCTCCCTCTCTGCCTACGGTATATGCAACGTAGGTTGAATTGCCGTAAGGAACAACCTTAACTACCGTGCCCGCCTTTACGGGGAAGGATATAGTTCCCTCTATCTGGTATTCCGCGCCGTTAAGACGGAAGGAGCCGTCAAGGGTAACTCTCGGATTGCTCTGTACCGCGGCGTATCCGTCGGCATTTGTAAAGTCAAGAATTGTGTTGGAGGTGATTTCCTCTGCCGCGTTGGGGTCCTCGTACGTAACCTTTACGGTAAAGCTCTTGCCACCGTAATTAAATATAACGTCATAGGAGCCTGCCGCATCCTTGTTAACCGCGGTGGTATCGGTTGTGTAATCGGTAACGGTTACAAATGTGTTGTCGGAGTAGTAAGCCTTTACAACCGCGCCCTCGAGCGATATGTCGTTACCAACCTGATAGTAGGTGTTAATGCCCTCTACCTTAATTTCGGTAAGCTCGGGAGCCACGGGTGCCTCCTCGCCGGGATTGATAACGATGGAGTAGAGGTAACAATCACCGGTGGAGAGGATAACAACCTCGGTATCCTCCGCAAAATATCTGGTAAGGGTAGCCGCGGAGGTGCCCACTCCGTTTACGGTGAAGAACTGATAATTCGGGTAAGCGGTAACAATAACCTCAGTGCCCGCATTTACGTTGAATTTAATGAAGCCGCCCTGCTTCATATTGATAGCGTTTGCATTGCTGTTCCAAGCGACGTTGCCGTTTTCGGCACTGATAATAAGGTCGCCCCAAGTGATAAACTCTCCCCTGGGAATGGTTGTCGTGGTGTCAAAGGTGTTTGACGAGCCGGTTATGCTTGATTCGCCGTTGAAATAGTAGTAGGATCTGTCGTCCTCGGGAATCTTATCGGCATTCGGATCCCACGCATCAAGGTAGGTTACCTTTCCGTTTGTCTTGCCGAAGATAACCGCAATGTCGGAGTAGAGAGCGGCCTCCGCCTCGGTAAGCATTCTCATACCGAGAACAGCCTCTGCAATCGCGCCCGCGCCCGTATTGCCAAACTCAACAAACTGTACGGTTGCGTCGGTAGCCTTTACACCGCTCATAGATACGTAGCGCTCGTTTCTCGATGCGCCCGATGCACCCTTTGTAGAGATATGTGCGTCAAGCTCGCAATTTATAATTGCAACAGCCGCGTATGCGCCCCACGGTCTTCCGATTGCGGTATTCTTTGCCGCAACAACGTCTTCGTCCGCGGTAAAGTGGCACCGGTAGAATATAGCGCCGTAGGTTACAGAATCGGCGGCACCCTTATTCATACCCTTAAACGCGGTGATATAACCGCCGTTGGTTTCGCCGTTTGTTACCGAGTGAATTTCACAGTTAACAAAGAATGTGGTGTTGTTTGTACCGAAGATAAAGTCGGTGGTTCCCGCAATGTAGCAGTTTTCAACATACTGTCTTCCGAGGAAGAATTCCACGGTATCCTGATAGCCGAGAAGTGCGGAATTGCGAATGATAACTCTGTCCGCCTGAACAAGCAGGGCAAGCGCTCTGTGCTCGGGATATTTCGGACCGAGGTCGGAATTAAATACGTCAATGGAATTCCAATAGTTGGAGATGGTTATATTCTCGATTACACAGCCAATCGCCGTATCTCTTATAGCTACGGAGGCGGTGGAGTCTGTAACCTGTGCATATCCGCTTGCATCGGGGACACCGTAAAGCGAATTCCACTCTATAATCGTCGAATCTCTTCCCGCACCCTTGATTGTAAGGTTGGGAATGGTGATTTCAAGCTTTTCAATATACTTGCCCGCGCCGATTTCGATAATCTTCTTTGCGCCCGCCTCTGCGGTCTTAAGGAAATCAAGTGCCTGCTGAATCGTAGTAAAGGTGTTATAGCCGTCAATGACAGCACCCACGGTGCCCGTATAGGATTTATCAACCCTTGTCATATAGGTTTCGTCAATAATCGACGGAGTAGCATCGACAACATATACGGTAATGGTGGTGGAAACGGTCATTCCCTCGCTGTATTCGTAGGATACGGTGAGAGTCTTTGCACCCGCGGTAGTCGAGTCAAAGCCGAGGACGGTGAAATCCTTTATAAGGAAAGGAAGCTCCTTTTCGCCGTTGGTTGCAATTATCGTAACCGAAAGACCAGCAAGCGAAAGCTCGTCGCCAAGCGCGTAAACCTCTCTAAAGCTGTGGTTAAAGTAAACGCTGTTACCCGCGGAGTTGGACGAGCCCTGAATGGTAGCGTCAAAGCCAAGCTCAATCGCGCTGGGAGTATAAATGCTCACGTTGAAGGTAATGGGAGCGTAATCCTTATAGGTAACGGTTACGGGGTACGTGCCCGACTTTGTCATATCAACCGCGGAGGTATCAACGGTTACGTCGGTAAGGGGGAGAGTTTCCGTTTTTCCGCTGTCAAATACAGAGTTAAGTCTGATGCCAGAGAGGTCAAGCTCTGTATTGCATACAAAGTCAACCTTTCCGGGGGTTACAAGCTCAAAGCCGCATTCCTCGCCCGCAGGTACCCATACGTTAAGCCGGAGGGAGTAAACGTCAACCGTACCGGAGGAGCGCTTTATTGTCCACACACCCTCGGTAACGTCGATATTGATTCTTACGAGGGGGCTTCCCTCGTTGGTGCCGGCAAACTCAATAGCTTTTTGTGTTCCGTCAGGCGCGGTGATAACTACATTCTGTGTAGTAGCCGAGCTTGAGCCATTCTGAACAACCAGGGAGAGTGTACCCCTTCCCGATACGTCAACCTTGATAGCAGAGGAGCTTGAGCCAAGCTTTATGGACTTGAAGTATGTAACGCCTTCAAAGGTCTTTTCTCTCGTTCTTACCTCGGTGCCCGAAACGATAGTGAATTTTCCGTTTATATCGTCCTCGGAGCGGGTGCCCGTATCAACGTCGCTTACGTTAAACGTATAGGTAACGTTCTCAAACTTCGCGCCACAGACGTCGCAAGCATTGTCGCCGTCAATATCAGCACAGGTGCCAAGAGCCTCGCCGCAATATTCGCAGGCGTGGCTACCCTCCGCAGCCGCGTGGGTGCCTACCGTACCGCCACATACGTCGCAGGTGTGGTCCTTTGCGGTGTCGGTGCATTCGGAAATTGCCGCTTCGCATATATCGCAGTTGTGGTCGTTATTTTCGTCCTTGTGATTGCAGATATTCTTTCCGCACACGTCGCATAGACCGTTGCTATCCGCATCGGTGCAGGCACTTGCAACACCGCCGCAGGTATCGCACTTGTGGTCGGAGTTGGTATCTTCGCACTCGCTAAGCGTGTCGTCGCATTTGTCGCAGGCGTGGTCCTTGTTATTATCCACGTGCTTGCAGCCGCAGGAATAGAGCGCGAAAACCGATAGAAGCATCGTAAATATCAATAATAATGCCGTTTTTTTCATGATTTTTCTCCTGTATTTCGGGTAAAGCCCATACCCGTGTTAAATTTATCGGTAGAATTAGGAAAAATAGGCAGGGTGGTTGCCCCCCGCAAGGAAAGAGCAACCACCCTTTCTTTGGGTTGTGTTGAACTGTTGTGAATAGGCTTTTAGCCTACGCTTTTATTACTTTTTGAATATCATTATGAGGTCGGCAAAGCTCTTTTTCTTGATAACAAACCAAACGAGAGCAAATCCGCCAACGCCAAGAGCCGCGGTCGCGCCGATAACGATACCGATTATAGCACCCGTACCAAGTCCGTCGTTGTCGTCGGCGGGAGTGGTGGGAGCGGCAGGCTCATTGGGAGTATCGGGGGTGTCAGGAGTGTCGGGAGTATCGGGATAAAGCTCGTCGTAATATACCTCGATTCTCGAGCCAATCTTTCCGCAGACGGTGCACTCTCTGTGCTTCCAGCCGCTTGTGGTAGGTGTAGGCTCTACGTCCATAACGTATTCAAACTCGTGAGCGCCTCTGTCGGTGGTGAAGCCGCACTCGCACTCGCGCCAGTGATACTCGCTGTCAAGAGTGTACCACTCGTCGCTGAAGTCGTGGCCGTCGCCATCGGGAAGCGTGGTGTTGTCGCCGGATTCGGTTCCGTCGGGATTAGCGCCCGCATCGGGAGCAGTTTCAACAAGCTCAAGGAATCCGTTCATATTGATTGTACCGTCGGCATTTCTTGTGATACCCGTGAAGGTAAGCGACTTGAATATATCGGCGGTAAGAATTTCGCCGGATACGTTTCTGCACTCTGTGCCGTACCAGTAATAGGTGGTGGCGTTGATATAATCAGCCTCTACCTGCGTGCCCTTACCCTTAAGCTGCTCGCCTCTTGTGGGGTCGCCGGTAGGAATATGGTTGGTAAGGTCGGAATCCTTGAAGGAGATGATGCCGTTTGCCTTGAAGTTAGTATCTGCGCCCGCGTTGGTGTAGAACGCAACGTTGTAGGAGCCGTTGTTGTAGCTTATGCAATCGGTAACAATAACGTCAGGACAGCTGTTGGAATCGATACCCTTTGCAAGGTTATAGAATGCGTAGGAGTTGATAAGCTGGTGCTTACCGGAGAGGCTGGAGCCTCCGAGCTTAAAGCCGTTACCGTTACCCGTCTTTCCATCAATACCGGGAACGAAGCCGTTAGCGTAAGCAACACAGTTTTTGATGGTTACAGAGCCGATAGAGCCTGTTTCAACCTTTGCATAAAGGTCCCATCCGTCGTCGGCGTTGTTATATGCCACGCAGCCGTCGAATACGTTGCCCTCACCTACGGTGAGCTTTGCAGCGAAGCCGTCTGCATCCTCGAAGCCTGCATCATAGTTGCAGTAGGAGGTACAGTTGAGAACGAGGTTGTATGCGGGCCAATCGGGGAAGAGGTCGCTACCGGTGTAGCGGCTAATCTGAATACCCGTATTACCGTTGTAGTAGGTGTTAATGTTGTCAAGCACGTTGTAGTTACCCGATACCTGGAAGCCCTTTTGCATATCCGCGGAGCGGGTTACGTCAAAGCCGTAGAAGTACCAGTAGTCGCCACCGTGTACGATGCCGGCGGAAAGTCCCTGGAAGTCAAGGACGGGTCTTGTCTTTGCATTCGGGTCGGCAATCATCTTGATGGGCTGCTGCTCGGTGCCGTCCATACCTCTTTGAATCTTAAGCGACTTTGTAAGGAGGTATCTACCCTCGAGAAGTACGATTATCTGTCCCTCTACCACGTTATCTACCGCGCTGTAAATATCGAGAGGATATTCAACGCTTCCGTTACCCTTTATATCGCCTGTCGGGGAAACGTAGATAACCTTGTTATGGTAGAAGCCCTTGTTTGCGATAACCTTAACCGCTATTGACTGGTTTTCGGTTGTCGAAAGCTCGGTATATTCGCCAAGATCCTGGTCGGGGTCGGGAGTGAATGTTATAATGAGGTCGTTTTCGCCATAACGTCCGAGAGTAACGGGGAGATAATAGCGAACAAGTCCTGTAATCTCTGCGCCAACAACGATATCCTCGCCGTTAAGAGAAATCTTAAGAGTACCGTTAACGTTGGTATCAACCTCTATGGTGTACGCAAGGTCGGTGGTTACGGTAGGAGAGGAAAGTGCAACGGTAGGCGGAACTTTTTTGATGGGTCTTTCTTCAGCGGGCTTATCCTCGGTTGCGAGAATGGTTTCGAACTCTATGTCCTCGAAGGTTGCGCGTGCGTTACGGGAAGCGAAGAAGCCGACGTAAACGTTTTCGGAATCAAGCTTTGAAAGCGCAGCGGGGTCGTAGAACTTTTCCTGTGCGAGGATGTTACCCTCTTCATCATAATAGGTAGCGAAGTAACCGGTATTGTTCTTCTGGATTTCAAGAATAAAGGTGGTGAGAAGGAATCTGTCCTCGAGAGTTCCCTGCACCGTGTTGGTGGAATCACCGATAATGTTATATGTACCAGCCTCGTAGCCGTAGTAGCCGCAAACGGTTTCAAAGGTACGGCTTACAGAGAGGAACTGCTGCTGGATGGTGGTGGTATCGTTCTTTTCAAAGAGAGCGAGGTTTTCGGGAGTAACGCCCGTACGCTCGATAACACCGAGACCCTGCTTCATCGAGTATTTCGGGAAGCTGGTTGCAGCGGGGTCGGCAATATCGTAAACCTTGTTATTACCGTCCTCGGTGGACTCGTAACGGTACTCAAACTTTGTAGAGCCGACAAGATAGGAGTTGTTCCAGAAGTCGGAGGTATCACCCGTTGTGCCGATACGGTCGGTTGCCATAAGGCCGAAGCCCTCCTGTCCGTTAGAGAAGGTCCAGGAGTCAACGGTTACGGTTGCTCTCAACGTAAAGTTATACTCGGTGGGAACGGCGGTATAGTAGAACGCGAGGCCGTCAACCGAGGTGGGCTGGATTTTACCCTTTCCGCCCTCGGAATAAACGGTAACGCTTTCGTCATCGTTTACCGAGCCGGTATATCCGTTATTTGCAACGTTGGTGGAGGGACCGTATGAAACAAAGCCCCAGGTTTGAAGAGCAGTTTCGGTAATGTTAGCGTTGATTGCGCCCGAGGAAGCCTTTTTCTCCTCGCCGCGAACCGCGTTAACGGATACAGTTACTCTCGTTCCGACGGTAAGTCCGGAAACGGTTATTTTGGTTTCGGTGGTGGTTGTCTTTACTTCACCGTTGATGAGAATTTCATAGGAGGTTGCCTCCTTTACCGCGGTGAATACAACCTCAAGAGTGCCCGCACCCTTTGAGGTTGCGCTTATAAGATTGGGAGCGCCGAGGGGATATACAAATTCAGCGGTATAGTCGGTGCCGCTCTTTGCCTCCTCGCCCTCTCTTACAAGGCTTGCCTTAAGTGTGTATGTGCCGCTTGCGGGGGGATTGAACGTAACGGTGTGTGCATCCTTTTCCGCGATGGAGCGCTTGGTTGTGATTTCGTTTCCGAGCGCATCGTACATAGCTATAACAAGCTCGTCAGCGCCGTCATAGCCGACAAGGCCGTTTGCGCTTACGGTAAGGTTGCCCTTTCCGTCGTCAATTGCGCCCGTGATTTCGGGAGCCGCAACGCCTGCCCAATCAGCTCTCGGAGGCTTTACAACCTCGCCGCCGGTGGTAACGGTTACTTCTACCTTAAAGTAGTAGTTGCTGCCCGCGGATGAGCCGATGTAATACTTGCCCGCTGTTTTAATTTCAATGGTGGAAATGTAAAGATTATTTTTGGTAGAGCCCTCAGCAGTAGTCTGGAGGGTTGTGCCGTCGGAGCCGTAGAGGTCGATTTCTCTGCCATCGCCGCCGCTTACCC
>JAZSHV010000059.1:0-35436 GCA_045533475.1 Acutalibacteraceae bacterium
TTTGCAAATCCGCAGAATAAAAGTATAGCAACCGCAAACAAAGCTATTATGCCTACATCATCATAGGTATCAAGCAATACATCGTGCGCAAAGTTTCCAACCTGTTTTTTAATATGCGACCCGCCCCACAAATATTTGGGCATAAGCGGTATAAACTTCTTTTTGAGTTCAAAACGGTCATCATCGTCAAGTTCTGTACCTCTGTATCCAAAGAATCGCTTATAGAAATTTGAGTCCTCAAAAATGTCTCGTATGCCAAAAACATTTAACTCATAAAACACCCACAGAAGAAAAACAACAGAAATAATAACGATAACAAATTTAAGCCTATTTTCTAAGTCTTCGCTGTTTTTAAAGAAGTAAATAGCAGCAACAGCCGCAACAATAAAAATCAACACAAATATGGTTCGGGTACTAAGAGTAAAGTTATAAAGTATAATTATAGTAAGTGCTGCCGCACATATGATTTTAATAAGCTTGGAGCTATTTGAAAACAAAAACGCCATAATAAGACCGATTGCCAAACACACAAGCGCGGCCTGACCTGTTGCCGCGCGGGATTCCATCGTCCAGATATCAATGGTATCTCTACCATAGGAGGTTTTGCCTATGTTATAAAGCATATTAAGCAGAAAATGAAAAAAGAAACCAATTATTATAACAATTAAAACGCCCTTAAGCCGTTTTTGCGCCGCTTCCATAGTATCCTCACCGGTAAGGTCCCTGTCAATTATTCCATAGCCCATAAAAAAGCAAATTGGCATACTTATAGCCAAAAAAAAGGAATATCTGTATTTCGAAATGGCTTCCCAGCTAATCGCCAAAACACTTGCAAAGAAAATAGGGGGAATAAGACCCTTAGAAAGAGCAATATTTCCTCCTGTTATAAGCAAATAGAAAGCGCTTGCAAGCATAATAAAATAACAACCTTGTCCTCTAAAATCGAAGAACCCCATAAACAACAGAAAAAGAACTATTTTTTCTGTTCCGGTAAATATTCCTGTTTTATCACGTAATTCAGTTGTCCTAAAAACACTCTGATTAGTCATTGCTACAATTCCTTTGGCTATGGTAAATTTATAAATTTTAAAACCTTATTTATTTGAATAAAACTATTCTTTTCGCTTAAAACAAACTGACGCGCCTGTTCAGCGAATAACCGACGTTCTTCTCTCGGCATAGAGCAAACCTCAGTAATGGTTTTTGCAAGCGTTTCTGCCGAATCATCCTTAACATAATAAATATAACTGTCGTACTCATCAGGAATGCCGTCAAGCTTATAGGCTATAAGTGGTTTGCCCGACGACAGATATTCAAGATTTTTCGAGGGAAAACTATACTTTGTAAACTCCTCGTTATTTTTTCGGGGATTAACAAGCACAGTAGCCTCGCGCTGAAGCCTTAAAGCCTCAGCTCTTGTGACCTGACCTTTAAAATCAATGCGACTGTCCTTAGCGGCGGCAATGCGGATTTGCTCCTCGCTATCACCCACACCGCAAATCACAAGCCTCATCGACCTATCCTCGGTAAGCATAAAGGCATCCACCAAATCGGTAACACCAAACCTTTTATGAAGTGTTCCGGTATAAAGTACCGTTTTTACCGCACCCTCAGAGGGCGGCTCTGATGCCTCGCTCTTGGTCGCTATGCCCTCCATAACGCAATAAGGCTTTGTTATTTTCATATAATCCGCCATTTGCTCGGTTAGTAAAACGTATTTATCAATACAGTCAGCTGCCGAATAGGCTTTTTTGGATAAAAATTTATCAAAAGCCTTGTTAAGAAAGCTTTTCTTTGAAGAAAGTGAGGACATATCAGGTAAATCGGCAACCACCGCGCAAACACAAATATCCTTTACTTTCCTTTTGAGTTTCGTAATTGCCTGTAAAAAGGCGCTGTTCATAGTGTAAACAAGCAGAGTTTTTTCGACTTTCTTATCTTTATAATAAGCCTTAAGCTCATTGTAAACACTGCCTGCAAGCAAAAGCTTTCTGATAAGCTTTACATTGCAAAAGCCCACATTAAGGAAATTTTCCGAAAACCGCTCCCTTTTTATAAAAGGCTCACTGTAATACTGAGGAAAGCTTCCCACAGGCACAACATTAATAACGTCTATACCTTTTGAAAGATTAGCACAAAGACCGTCATAAATATGCCACTGCAGAGCATTTGCAGCATCCTGCATATTGTTTTTTGATTTCTTTCTTACTTGTTCCTCAATCTCCTTAGGAATCATAAGAGACAGAAATAGAAAACTGCTTTCCTTGCTCAAATCAATCCGTTCCTTCCGAAAATTCCGTAAGTGTCTTAAAGCCTTTTATACCCTTTTTCATAAGACCGTAAGCCTCAAAAAAGGTAAGACCCGATTCCTTGTATTTTTTATTCCTGATAAGCTCCTGCAAGCAAAGCGGCTTTGCAAGCGTTTTGCTCATAGCATAAAAAAGAGCACCCTTATCATAAAAATACTTACTGTTAAAGCCCTTAAACCAAGTAGAGCTATCTTTTGAGCATTTACCCAAAGCATAAGGATAGGTATAAACCTTCATACCTGCCGCAAAGCAATCCTTTATAAAAAGCGAATCCTCTCCGCTACCGTATATGCAACCGCCTCCGAAAAGCTGAGAAAAGCTCAAGCGGTGCTTGAGATACGCCTCGCGCTTTATCGAAAAAACATAGGTGCCAAATTTAAGACTATTCCAAATATGGCGCTTTTTAATAGGATAAATCACCTTTTTAAAGGTTTCGCCCTTTTTGGTAAGTTCCATACCGAAAATTATCATATCGGCATCGGGCAAGCGATTGTAAGCCTCAATAATTTCCTTTTCATAGTCATTATTATAAATGATGTCATCATCGGCAAAAAGAAGAATATCTGCATCAGAAAAAAGCAATGCCGTGTTGCGATTTACACCAACGCCTATCGTGTTGGTTGTAACCATTTTAACCGTGTAGTCACCGTGCTTTAATTCAGAATAGTCATTCCTACCGTCCTGATTAGCAATTACCGCATTGGTTTCTATATTCATTTCCTGAATCAAAGAAAAATCCTTTTGTCCCATTGCGGCAATAAGTAGCTGAACCTTGCTCATTGTATACTCCAATTTTTGTTATTCAAGATATGACCTATCAAGCTCTAATTTTATATAATCGTGGTGCGAAACCTGCTTTTCTTTGGGCGGAAGAGCTCGCCAATTGCCGTAAAGCGAGGTAAGATACCTATCAGCATCAGCCACACCCTTTACCGTTAGTCCCTCAAACTCATAATCTGTAGGTTCGCCCATAACATCTTTAGGCACAATTTCCTTAAGCCGCCAAGCGCCCATAAGGTTTCCAACCCACAGGCAATCCTTGTAGCTGCGCTCTTTGCAAAGCAGCATAAGTCTTTTTAATATTCCTTTAGTGTTAAGCACACATTCGGGGATAGCGCGCATAAGCATTACAGATAAATTCTTATAGAAGCTTCTGCCACTTCTGACTCCGCCTGCGCGGGTAAGCAATAGATTATAGTAAAAAGAAATCTTTTTATAATTTTTTTTGCTTTCTTCGGGCGTATTACCTATACCGTCAAGCGCGAAAACATCAAGGTATATGCCACGCTTGATTTTATGCTTTGTGTTTTCGATTAGGGTAGTAGAAGTGTCATATATCTTAGAAAAAGGATAAAAATAATCCTTTGCCTCGGTATCAGGGGTTTCAAGTATATATTTACCGTTATTATTCTTCAGTAAAACGGCAAGCTTTTCATAATCCTCTCTCGGCATACCAACATCAATATCGTCATCCCAAGGTATAAATCCCTTATGGCGCGCCGCACCAAGCATTGAACCGCCAAGCAGAAAATATCGCAAATCGTTTTCTCTGCAAAAAGAATCAAACCATTTAAGAATATCAAGTAGTTTTTCCTGCAAAACGGTCATAAGACACCACCTATATGTTTTTTATGAATTCTTAATTTTATATCGCTTATTAATACTGTAAAGTGTATATCTGCAAACCAAGATTGCAGAAATTAGTGAGTTATATCCCATATATTTATAGGTTTTAAAAAGCATTTTAACCGATTTTATTCGACTGCTTGATTTGGATTGCCTTTGAACCCTATAAACAAGAAGTGGCTCATTTATGCCGTACGCATATTTAATATCACGCAGGATGGTAAGCCAAGCAGCATAATCCTCACTAATCTTGTCTGAGTACATTTTAACATTCTTTATAATCTCTGACTTAACCATAACCGAAGAGCAAGAGAGAATATTTTTACCCAAAAGTGTTTTGTAATCTATCTTTTCGGGAATGGTCATAACATAGCTATAGGGATTGCCCTCCCAGTCTATAAAGCTAGAGCCCGTGCCGATGAGCAGGGCTTCGGGATTTTCTTTAGTAAGCGCAAGCTGCTTTTCTAATTTATCCTCACGCCAGATATCGTCACTGTCAAGAAAGGCTATCCATTCACCGCAAGCCTCAGCAACGGCGCTATTACGGCTATATGCAACGCCGCGGTTTTCAGAATTTACTAAAATTTTTATTCTATCATCTGTTTTTGAAAGGCTTTCAATTATCTCTAAGGTGTTATCCGTGGAGCAATCATTTACAATAATCAATTCAAAATCCGTAAGGGTCTGAGCCAATACGGATTTTACTGAAGCCTCTATTGTTTTTGATGAATTGTAGGTCGGCATAATCACGCTAATTGTTGAAATAATTTACCACCTCACATTAATTTATTTTGCTCCTGATCTTTTAAAAACAACTCCAAATGTTTTCGCAATTATTACAAAATCGTTCCAAAGCGAACGGTTCTTTATGTACTCTACATCGTACCTGACCTTTTCCTCAGGACGAAGGTCATAGCCGCCGTTTATTTGAGCCAAGCCAGTCAAACCAGGCTTTACCTTTAGTCTTTCGCCAAAGCCGTGAATATAGGTTTCGAATTCCTTGTGGAAGCATTCTCTCTCAGGTCTCGGACCTACGATGCTCATATCATTCTTAAGAACATTCCATAACTGAGGAAGCTCGTCCAATCTGGTTTTGCGAAGAAATCTTCCGAATGGGTAAATACGGCTGTCACTATCTCCCTCAGACCAGCGGGCACCGTCCTTTTCGGCATCTGAATACATTGTACGAAACTTTATTATAGTGATTTTCTTGCCGTTAAGACCGAGACGCTCTTGGAAAAACAACGCAGAGCCCTCGGTTGAGAACTTAATTATTATACCTATAATAACCATAGGGATAAGCAACACAATAAGACCGAACAAAGATGCGAAAACATCAAAGGCTCTTTTTATTGCGTTGTATAACGCTTTTGGTTCTATTACACCCAAATCCTCTACATAGAAATCACCAGTTTTCTCAAAAGGGATAATCACCTTTTGCTCTGTGAATTCCTGTATCAAGGCAGTGTCAACCTCTTTTTGCGCTTCTGCTAACGCAGTTGCATTTTGCGACATAAGGTTATACTCCTCTGCTTTTGTTTTTAACTCAAACGGCGGCAAACCGTTTAACTGTTTTATGTTGCCGCCGTAAGACTGTTTCCCTAAAAAATGCACATTAAAGCACAGAATAAATATTATCACAAAAGCATTGAAATGTCAACCATATATATATTTTTTTATCCTAATAAGCTATTAATTTTGCCGTCTATGTACAATTTTATATCGGCATTATAGGTAAGATTTACCACAACATCAGCCACAGTTGTATACACGGTCATGTCAGGGTAGCGGCTTTCAAAGCACATTACTCTGCCTAATCTGTTAGAATACACTTCAATCTCGGTTGTAAATGGTATATATTCGGTAGCTGTGTCTCCCACCTCAATCTGAATGTTTGAAATGGTAAGCGGTTTGTTCAGCGCCACCTTATTGTTATAGAAAACAAATCCAATGTTCCAGTAACCAACGGCTTTTGGAACGGTAAATGTGCAAGGAACATTATCCGCAAGCCAGGCCTGATAGTAGCTATTATAGGTTAGTCCGTCTATTGCAAGCGAGGAGCTGTTCATAATGTTTCCGTCAGAGTCATAGCAGCGTACCAAAAATCTTTTGGTCATTCCTTCCTCATAATCTGCAGATATGGTGAATTGACCTGACGGAAACTTATTGGAACGCTTAATTACCCACATAGAGGCACCGCTGCCATTAATGCCAGTCATTTTGTTTTCGTCTATGATGAAGTTTCCGCTTACCGTAGAGTGCTGCTGATAGTAGCTAGCTCTGTTACCAATGTAGAACAGATTTCTTCCGCAGCAAATTACTGGAATCGATGAAAAATCAGTTATGGTATCACTTGTGAGGAATACTTCGGGGCAATGTGTAAGGTGGGTTATGTCAGAAGCCCTTACGATACTGCCCGAAATAGTATTTTTTAGCGCAGGGGCGAAGGTGTCATGTGCATAGAGGAGAGATATCTCTCCGGTTTCGCCCTTGTCGCCTTTGTCGCCTTTGTCGCCCTGCGGACCAACATCTCCTTTATCTCCTTTATCGCCCTTGTCACCTTTAAAAGCGCCTCGGTCGGCATCGTTTCTTACCGACTCGGCGATTGCTTTCGTCTCAGAGGTAATGTTCACTATCTGTTGATACTCTGTCGGTGTTGGTTCCTCGGGTTCCTCACCCTCGCCGTAGCCGCTCTGAAGCACATTTACCTTGCAAAGGGTGGTTGTTGCAACGCTATCTCCGCAAATACCGAACACCGAAAGGTAAAAGCAGGGCGCTTTTAATACCTCGTGCGGGATATAGCATTGGTCAGGCGCAACACACAGCTCGTTGTACTCATCCAAAAGAACGTTGAGCTGTGTACCGTCCTCATTTTTAAAGATAACCGTCTTTTCAAAATTGTCCCATTCTTTGGGAAATTCAAATTGTACGGATTCAAATTTTACACCGTCAGATACGGTGCAGTTTTCTACAGACAGTTTTTTATCGTAGATTGTAGCTTTTATCATAATTTTTTCTCCTTTTCAAATTCTTGTGTTTGGACACCCTTTAAAATTCCCTCCTTTCTGAGGGTGTCTACCTGTATAAAGAGAAATAAAATGCATTTTGTAAACATATCAATTAAATTTCGTGTTTATAAAAGAGATGTAAAAAGTTTTTAAATACATAAAAATATAGTAGATTTTCTTTTTTTTGTGTGATATAATAGTATGAATTATTGTATGTTAGGATGTGCAGTATTGCGTATTTTAGGTATAGACCCAGGCTATGCCATAGTGGGCTACGGCGTGGTGGACTGCGTAGGGATAAGCTTTTCGGTGGTTGGCTGCGGAGCGATTACAACCGCGGCAGAGACTCCCTTTGCAAAAAGACTTGAGGATATTTACGGTGATATGCTCTCGGTTATAGATAAATATAAGCCTGACTGTCTTGCGATAGAGCGGCTTTACTTTAACACCAACACCACAACCGCAATAGATGTGGCTCAGGCAAGAGGCGTTATACTTCTTGCGGCTCAGCAAAAGGGACTTGCAGTGAATGAATACACACCGCTTCAGGTAAAGCAGGCGGTAACAGGCTACGGCAGAGCGGAAAAGCATCAGGTTATGGAGATGACCAAGAGTATTTTAAAGCTCAAATCAGTTCCTAAGCCGGACGATACGGCCGATGCATTGGCGCTTGCGGTCTGCCACGGACATTATTCGGGTTCAGCATATTCAAGAATTTATATGGAGGCTAAAAGATGATTGCTTCACTACGCGGAAAGCTGATTTTTTCAGATAACGGAACGGTTGTTATTGAGTGCGGCGGTGTGGGTATAAAATGTATGATAACCCGAACCACCTTTTATAGACTTCCGCCTCTCGGAAACGAAGTTTTTCTGCACACACATATGTCGGTTAAAGAGGATGCTATCGACCTTTACGGCTTTTCGGAGCTTGAGGAATTAAATGCATTTAAGCTTATAACCTCGGTAAACGGTGTCGGTCCTAAGATCGGAATTGCTTTGCTTTCGGAGCTGAGTTCCGACCGTATTATGCTTGCCATTGCAGGCAACGATGCAAAGACGCTTACGGCGGCATCGGGTGTGGGATTAAAGCTTGCACAGAGAATTGTGCTTGAGCTTAAGGACAAGGTTGGAAGCCTTGAAATTGGCGCATCGGCAGAAAAAAAGGCAGTAAGCAGTGCAGTGGGAGGCTCGGCTTCATCCGAGGCGGTAGAGGCGCTTGTGGCGCTTGGTTATTCTAAGGGTGAGGCGTCGCTTGCGGTCGGCAAGCTTGACGGTAATCTGCCTGCCGACCAGCTTATAAAGCAGGCTCTCAAAACCCTTGCAAGGAGGTTGTAATTCTTGATAGAGCAGGAAATGGATTTTGAAAATCGTATTGTTTCCCCTGATTATAACTACACTCAGGACGATGCGGAGCTGTCGCTCAGACCGAAAAGGCTGAGCGAGTATATTGGACAGGATAAGGTAAAGGAAAATTTAAGTATCTATATTACCGCCGCCCGTCAGCGTAACGAAACGCTTGACCACGTTTTGCTCTACGGTCCTCCCGGACTCGGCAAAACCACCCTTGCAGGTATTATTGCAAAGGAAATGGGAGTAAATCTCAGAGTAACCTCAGGTCCTGCAATCGAAAAGCAGGGCGACCTTGTGGCTATTCTCACCTCGCTTGAGGAGGGCGATGTGCTTTTTATTGACGAGATACACCGTCTGCCGCGCAATGTGGAGGAGATACTTTATCCCGCAATGGAGGATTTCTCGCTTGACATAATTATAGGCAAAGGTCCCTCAGCGCGCTCAATAAGGCTTGATGTTCCGCATTTCACCCTTGTGGGAGCGACCACACGCTCCGGTCAGCTAACCGCCCCCTTGCGCGACCGCTTTGGCGTGCTTTTAAGGCTTGAGCTTTATTCACCTGAGCAGTTAGCCGAAATAATTATGCGCTCGGCAGGAATTCTCAATATTGAATGTGACCGTGATGGCGCTTTGGAAATAGCCGCACGCTCACGCGGCACACCGCGAATTGCCAACCGCCTGTTAAAGCGGGTTAGGGATATAGCTCAGGTAGAATTTGACGGTGCAATTACAGAAAAAACCGCATCTGCGGCGCTTACACGCTTTGAGATAGACGAATTGGGACTTGACGATTTTGACCGCAGAATGTTGCTTACAATAATAAATCATTATAACGGCGGTCCTGTGGGACTTGAAACCTTGGCGGCGGCTATCGGTGAGGAGTCGGTTACCATTGAGGATGTTTATGAGCCGTATCTTATGCAAATAGGCTTTTTAAACCGCACCGCAAGGGGCAGATGTGTTACAAGGCTTGCATACGAGCATCTTGATATACCTATGCCGAGCGTTGGAAATCAGCAGTCTATTTTTTAGATTTTTAAAAAGGAAGCTATAAATGAGAACAGTAGAAGGTTTTAAGGATTACGAGCTTATTGATGCCGATTCGGGCGAAAGGCTTGAGCGGTGGGGTAATGTTATACTAATACGCCCCGACCCACAGGTTATCTGGACAGGCAGTAGAAATAATCCGCTTTGGAATAATGCCGATGCTATTTATCACCGCTCAAATTCGGGCGGCGGATATTGGCAGGTACTCAAAAAGGTGCCTGATGTCTGGAGCATAGCCTATAATAAGCTTACATTCCGTCTTAAGCCAATGGGCTTTAAGCATACGGGGCTATTTCCTGAGCAGGCGGTTAACTGGAGCCTTGCAAAGGAGCTTATAGAAAAAGAAAACCGCGAAATTTCGGTGCTTAATCTCTTTGCTTATACAGGCGGAGCTACAATTGCCTGTCTTGAGGCGGGGGCGGCGGTTACACACGTTGACGCTTCAAAGGGTATGGTTCAGTGGGCAAAGGAAAATGCGGCGGCATCAGGTCTTGCCGACCGCAATGTGCGTTGGCTTGTGGACGATTGCTTAAAGTTTGTAAAAAGGGAAATTCGCCGCGGTAAAAAGTATGATGCTATAATTATGGACCCTCCCTCATACGGCAGAGGTCCAAACGGTGAGGTTTGGAAGTTAGAGCAGCAATTGGGTGAGCTTTTGGAGGAAACAGGCAAGCTTTTAAGCGATAATGCAATTTTCTTCTTCCTTAATTCCTATACAGGCGGTCTATCGCCCACAATACTTAACTATATGGTTAAGCGGTATATTGCAAAAAATCGAGGCGGGGAAATCTTTACCGATGAAATAGGTCTTAAAATAACCGATAAGGGCATAAGTATGCCTTGCGGAAACACAACTGTTTGGAAAAGGTAAAATGGAAAATATAATTGAAGTAAAGAATGTGACATATGAATATACCGAGGAGGAGCAGACCTATGCGGCGGTAAAAAATCTTTCTCTCTCTATAAAAAGGGGAAGCTTTACCGTAATTCTCGGTCATAACGGTTCGGGAAAATCCACCTTGGCTAAGCTTTTGAACGGCTTAAACAAGCCGACCGACGGCGAGGTGCTTGTAAACGGTATTTCTACTGCAGACGAGGAAATGGAGCTTGAAATTAAGCGTACGGTGGGAATGGTTTTTCAGAATCCCGATAATCAGCTTGTAGCCTCCATTGTTGAGGAGGATGTGGCTTTCGGTCCTGAAAATCTCGGCATAGCGCCCAAGGAGATTCGCCAAAGGGTGGACGATGCGCTTAAGGCTGTCGATATGTACGAGTACAGAAAATCCACACCCCACAGGCTTTCGGGTGGACAAAAGCAGAGGGTTGCCATTGCGGGAATCATTGCAATGAAGCCTCAATGCCTTGTGTTGGACGAGCCGACAGCAATGTTAGACCCAAAGGGCAGAAAAGAGATAATTTCTACTCTGGAAAGGCTTAATAGAGAAAACGGAATAACTGTAATTCTTATAACCCATTATATGGAGGAGGCAGAAAACGCCGACCGCGTTGTGGTTATGAATGACGGTGAGATTATTGCAGACGGTAAGCCTAATGAGATATTTACCGATGTAGAGCGTCTTAAGGCGGTGGGACTTGATGTTCCGCAAACCACCGAGCTTTTGTATGAGCTTAGAAAGCAGGGTTTTGGCACAAACACTAATTTTATTTCTGTAAACGATACCGCCCGTGAGATTAAACGGGCTTTGGAGGAGCTTTAGTTGTCAATTTTAGAGGTTAAGGGACTTAGTCACAGCTACGGCGGTGATACTCCGTTTATGAACGATGCCGTTAAAAATGTAAGCTTTTCGGTAGAAAAGGGAGAAATTATAGGTATCATAGGTCATACGGGGTCTGGTAAGTCGACACTTGTTCAGCACCTTAACGGTCTTTTAAAGCCGACTGAGGGTGAAATACTTTTTGAAAATGAGAATATATGGAAGAATCCTAAAGAGATAAGGAAAATCCGCTCAGAGGTGGGACTTGTTTTTCAGTATCCTGAGTATCAGCTCTTTGAGGAGACGGTATATAAGGATATTGCCTTCGGTCCTAAGAATATGGGGCTTGAGGGTGAGGAGCTTGACCGCAGAATACGGGATATTTGCGCCATTATCGGAATAAAGGACGAATATCTCGAAAAATCACCCTTTGACCTTTCGGGCGGAGAGAAGCGCCGTGTTGCCATTGCGGGCGTAATGGCTATGAAACCTCAGGTTATTATATTCGACGAGCCTACGGCAGGTCTCGACCCTAAGGGCAGAGAGGATGTTATGGGCATTATACGCGATTACCGTGCCGC
The DNA here is from genome assembly GCA_045533475.1 of Acutalibacteraceae bacterium. Taxonomy (GTDB): domain Bacteria; phylum Bacillota; class Clostridia; order Oscillospirales; family Acutalibacteraceae; genus UBA737. Next base: position 11,639 of record JAZSHV010000059.1, read on the forward strand.
TACGGGCGCTACCGTTATAATTATATCCCACAGTATGGAGGATATGGCGGCAATAGCCGATAGGATTCTTGTTATGAATAAGGGAAGTCTTGAGATGTTTGATACTCCCGATAAGGTCTTTTCTCAGGGTGAAAAACTTAAGGAAATAGGTCTTAATGTGCCTATTGTGACTCAGGTTTTTGCTGCTTTGAGGAAACAGGATGTAGAGCTTCCGTCTGAGATTTTTACAATTCCTCAGGCAATAAAGGCGATAAAAGACTTAAAGGAGGGTAATCGAAATGCTTAAGGATATTACCTTCGGACAGTATGTAGAAAGCAATTCTACGCTTCATAAATCGGACCCACGCATAAAAATCGTGGTTATGATACTTTTTATTGTCTTTATTTTCTTGGCTAAAAATATGCTTGCCCTGGGCTTTGCTACAGTTTGTGTCGGCTCGGCGGTGTTGTTTTCAAGAGTGCCCTTTAAAATGTACCTTAAAAATCTTAAGGCGATTTTGCCGATTCTTATTTTCACCGCCGCCATAAACCTTTTCTACGGTAGTGGTGAGCCGATTGTAAGCTTTTGGATAATTAAAATAACGGCTGACGGTATATACCGTTCGGTTTTTATGGCGCTTAGAATATTGCTTCTTATTATTGTGAGCTCTGTGCTGACCTATACCACCACACCGAATGACCTGACTGACGGTATAGAGAGTCTTTTAAGTCCTCTGAGGTTTGTAGGACTTAAAACGGCGGTGCATACCCTTGCAATGATGATGACCATTGCGTTAAGGTTTATTCCCACCCTTGTTGAAGAGGCAGAAAAAATTATGAACGCGCAAAAGGCAAGGGGTGCCGACCTTGAAAGCGGAGGTCTTACCCAGAGGGTAAAGGCGCTTATTCCCATACTTGTTCCCTTGCTCATTTCATCGGTGAGACGCGCTTACGAGCTTGCCGAGGCAATGGAGTGCCGTTGCTATAACGGCGGTGAGGGTAAAACCCGTATGAAGCAGATGAAGTTTACCCGTCGCGATTATATTTTGGGCGGCGTAAGCTTAGTAATGTGCTCGGTTATAATTATATTTAACATTATTTTTTAATTTTTGGAGGTGCTGTTATGAAAAGAATGTTACTTACAATAAGCTATGACGGCACCGCCTATCACGGTTGGCAGATTCAGCCAAACGGCATTACCGTTCAAGAGGTTCTCAAAGAGGGACTATTCAAAATTTTAGGCAAGCCAACGGCGGTTACAAGCTGTAGCCGAACCGATGCAGGGGTACACGCAAGGGAGTTCTGTCTTCATCTTGATTGTGAGGATAATATCCCCGAATCTGCTTTTTTGAGGGGACTAAGCTCGGTTTTGCCGCCCGATATTTCGGTTATAGACTGCAAAGAAGTGGCTCCCGACTTTCACGCAAGGTATAACGCTAAGGGCAAAACCTATCGCTACTATATACATAACAGCCCAAAAAAGGACCCCTTTCTTTCAAGGTATAGCTGGCGGATAGAACGCCCGCTCGATATAGATAAAATGAATGAGTTTTGCAGAAAAATTATTGGTACCCACGATTTTTATGCCTTTTCCTCGTCGGGAAGAACGGTTGAAAGCACGGTGCGTACCATAAGCGAATGTTATGTAAAACGCGAGGGAGAAACGGTAGTGCTTACGGTTACAGGCGACGGTTTTTTGTATAATATGGTGAGGATAATTGCGGGGACGGCGGTTGATGTGTCGGATGGTAAGATAAATCCTGACAGTATAGAGGAAATACTCCGTCTCAAACGGCGCGATATGGCAGGACTGACCGCTCCGCCTATGGGGCTTTTCCTCGAAAAGGTGATATATTGATTTATAAAAAGAAAAACAGCAGGAGGTGGTATTGTGCCTGATTACAGAAAGAAAAAAAGAAGTATTTTTTCTGCTCCCAAAAAGACTAAAAAAAGGTCTGCGTCAAGGGTAAGCGCAGTAGATAACGATATAAAAATGACACCTCAAAAAAGAGGCGTTAAAAAGAAAAAAGAAGCCGAATTGCGAGTGGTAAAGGGGAAAAAATTAGCGCAAAAGCGAAGGCTCCGCGCAATGTCGGTAACGATTGCCGTCGTGGCTGTTGTAGTAATGATTTTACAACTTGCATTCCCAGCAGGTATAATAGAAACGGTTTCTAATGGGTTAAGACTTATGGGCTCAGGAACTTATCCCATTAGGCTCGAGGGCACCGAAACACTTAATACTGTTTCAAAAGGCGGTTATTATTATGTGCTTACAAATACCTACATAACCGCCTGTACCGGCTCGGGCAAAAGGTTATTTTCCTATCCTCACGGCTTTGAAAGACCTGTGCTTAAGGTTTCGTCGGCAAGGGCGCTTGTCTTCGACCAAAACGGCACGCAGGCGTTGATATTTAATCATAAGGGACTGAAAAGCACCGTTAATACCGAGAAGAAAATTCTCACTGCCGCGATTTCGGATTCAGGCAACTATGCTGTTACAACCCGTTCGGACAAATATGTTGCGGCGGTTACGGTTTACAGTAAAAAGGGCGAGCGTCTTTACGAATGGTTCTCTGCAGAAAATATCGTAAATGCCATTGCGCTTTCGCCAAACGGAAGAAAATTAGCGGTCGCAAGCTTTAAATCGGGAGTGGGACAGTATAATTCCAATATAAGCGTGCTGAATTTTAAATCGGCAGACCCTGAATTTTCAAAGGAATTTGATAATACCCTTATTTATGCACTTGATACTGCACACCGAAACGGTTTTACTGTTGTTTCCCAAAATGCAATAAGCTTTATTAAATGGGGCAGATACAAAAGCTCTGAATATAAGAATGACTATAATGCAGCTCTTTTTAAGTCGTCAAAGAATGGCTCGGTTGCCGTGTTTAACCGCGAGAATGACAAGACCGATAACCGCATAGCAGTATTTTCAAGAGGCGGTGTGCTGAAAAGTGAAATCAGCTTTAAGGGAATTATAAGTGATATTGAGGTATTCGGCGGTCATATTTATTGTATGAGCGATACAAAGATTTATCTTATCGGAAGCAATGGCGAAATACTGCGCAAGACCGACTGTGGCTTCGGTGCAGTAAAGCTTGCGGTGACAGAAACCAACACTGCAACCGTTATTACCGATAACAAAATCGAAAAATTTAAGCTTAAACAGGAGAAAAAGTAAAATGAGTATAATAATAGATTTAATTATTCTTGCAATAATATTCTTATGTGTTATAATTTCTGCTAAGCGCGGCTTTGTTAAGGTTCTTGTTGAAACGGTGGGATTTATTGCGGCATTTGTTATAGCCTTTTCACTAAGCTCGCCCTTGGCTGAGTTCACCTACGATAAGGTAATTGAGCCACCCGTTGTAAAGGCGGCGGTCAACGCTGTGAGCGAAAGCGCAGAGCACGAGGCATTCAATGCCTTGCCCGATTTTCTTACAAACAACGATTCTGCATTTTTCGGAACAACGGTAAATTCTTTTACAGAAAAAATCACAGAGAATCTCTCAAACGGCACCGAAACGGCTGTTAAAACCGCCTCTCAGGAGATTGTAAAGCCGGTAGCTTCAAAGCTTTTAGGACTTTTATATTCGGTAATACTGATTTTGGTGTTGCTGATAGTGGTTAAATTTTTAGCAAAGCTTTTGAACGGCGTGTTCTCGTTCAGCCTTGCAGGAAAGCTTAACCGAACCTTGGGCGGTGTTATCGGTGCAGTTAAGGGAATACTGTTTGCAGTAGTCTTCTGTCTTGCGGTTTCGCTTATTGTATCGTTCAGCGGAAAGCCTTTCCTTATTTTCTCAGAGGAAAGCATAGCAAATTCATATATTTTCAATTTTATTACGGAGTTTCTTCCGTTCAATTAATTTAGCAATTTTAGGAGTTTAATCAAAAATGAAGCTTTGTTCAAAGTGTAAAAAGCGTCCGGCTGTGGTTTTTATGTCGGATATGTCAAACCCGAACGCCGAGCCTAACGGTCTTTGCCTTGTATGTGCAAAGGAATTAGGAATAAAACCTGTAGACGATATGCTTAAGAGAATGAATATTTCGGATGAGGATATCGAGCAGATGAGCGAGCAGTTTATGGATTTAATGTCTATGGACGAGGATATGGACGATTCCGTCCTTAACGACGAAACCTTTGATTTGGGTACGGCGCCTGCTATGCCGTTTATAAATAAGCTGTTCGGCAATCTCGGCGGGAAGGCAGAGGAAAAGTCTGAGGAAACACACGAAAAAGGCGAAAAGGCTCAGGAAAAGCCCAAGAAAAAGCGCCGTCGTTTTATGGAGCAGTATTGCCGTAATCTTACCGAAAAGGCAAGAAACGGACAGATAGATGTTATAATTGGAAGAGAAAAGGAGCTTTACCGCACCATTCAGATTCTCTCGAGAAGAACTAAGAATAATCCCTGCCTTATAGGTGAGCCGGGTGTCGGAAAAACCGCTATTGCAGAGGGACTTGCCCTTAAAATAGCTACAGGCACCGCACCTGCAAGACTTCTTGATAAGGAAATTTATCTGCTTGACCTTACAGGTCTTGTGGCGGGTACTCAGTTCCGCGGTCAGTTTGAAAGCCGGGTAAAGGGTCTTGTTGAAGAAATCCGCGAGGCGGGAAATATTATTCTGTTTATCGACGAAATTCACAATCTTGTGGGTGCGGGTGACTCTGCCGAGGGCTCGATGAATGCGGCAAATATCCTTAAGCCTGCCCTGTCGAGAGGCGAAATTCAGGTTATAGGAGCCACCACCTTTAAGGAGTACCGCAAGTATATCGAAAAGGATGCCGCGCTTGAACGCCGTTTTCAGCCTGTTACTATTGAGGAGCCGTCCATAAGCGAGGCGGAGGACATTCTTATGGGTGTCAAGAGCTATTACGAGGGCTTTCACAATGTGGTTATTCCCGATAATATAGTTAAAAAGGCGGTTCTGCTTTCAGAGCGCTATGTTACCGACCGCTATCTTCCCGATAAGGCAATAGATTTGCTTGATGAAGCCTGTGCCTGCGCAAGCCTTGAAAATACGGCTATAGACCAGCTTTATGTTGCAAATAAAAAGGTTGCGGAATGCTCTATAAAGCTTGAGGAATTAGCGGCTGAAACCGAAAATCCCGACTATGAGCAACAGGCAATGGTTAAGGCTCAGCTTGAAAAGTATAAGCAACAGGCGGCTGAGCTTTATGAGCCTGCCTCGAATAACACCGTTACCGACGGCGATATTGCTAAGGTTATTGAGCTCTGGACAGGTATTCCCGCTACCAAGGTTCAGGAAAGCGACCTTAAAAAGCTTGCCTGTCTTGAGGACGAGCTTAATGAGAGTATAATTGGTCAAGAGGAGGCAACAAAGCTTGTTTCGGCGGCGGTTAAGCGTTCGAGAGTTAAAACGAGCAGTCTGAAAAGACCTGCATCCTTTATATTTGTAGGACCTACGGGAGTGGGTAAAACTCAGCTTGTAAAGGTGCTGTCTGAACAGCTTTTTGATACTCCCGAAACCCTTATAAGGCTTGATATGTCCGAGTTTATGGAGAAGCACTCGGTGTCTCGTATTATAGGAGCGCCTCCAGGATATGTCGGCTACGACGAGGCTGGTCAGCTTACCGAAAAGGTACGCAGAAAGCCATATTCTGTGGTGCTTTTTGATGAGATTGAAAAGGCGCATCCGGATGTGCTCAATATTCTTTTGCAGATTCTTGACGACGGAAGAATCACCGACGCGCAGGGCAGGACGGTTAATTTTGAAAACACAATCATTGTTATGACCTCTAATGCGGGCAGTGATCGCTCCGAAAACCTTATGGGCTTCGGAAAAACGGTTGCAAACGCTTCTAAAGAAAAGGCAATGAAGGCGCTTGAAGAGTTCTTGCGTCCTGAGTTTATTGCCCGTGTTGACGAAATTGTTGTGTTCTCGCCCTTGAGTCTTGAGTCTCTCACAAAAATAGCCGACCTTATGCTCGGTGAGCTGAAAACGGCTATGGGCGAAAAGCTTATTCGTCTTTATTATGACAATAAGGCTTGCGAGTATATTGCCCGTAAGAGCGAGGGCGGAAAGCGCGGTGCCCGCGAGCTTCGTAATACAATTCGACGCGAAATTGAAAACCGTATAGTTGATATTGTGGTTGACAATGCCGAGGGTGGCATTTCCGAAATTTTTGTTTCGGCAGAAGATGAAATTATTATTGATTATAGAAAAATTAATTAAAAAATGCACTCAGCAAGAGATGGATACTTAAAATTTCACAAAACAAAATACTCAAAAAATAAAAAAACAGTATTATTTGTAAAAATATTATATTTTTCTTGCAAGGTGAGTGCGAATAGTTTATAATATTCTAGTAAAAAATAATATTTATTATTTCAAATTTTAAAATGGGTGTGGATTTGTTTCACACCGACCTAAGAGAGGAACGAAAAGTATGTCAGAAAACACACGCAGGGTAGGAACTGTATCCAGAGGAATCAGATGCCCCATTATCCGCCAGGGCGATAATCTTGCAGCTATCGTGGCAAACAGTGTTCTTGAAGCGGCCGAGAGCGATGGCTTTGAGCTTCGTGACAGAGATGTTATTTCATTAACCGAATCTATTGTAGCCCGCGCTCAGGGAAACTACGCTTCGGTTGATGCTATCGCTGAGGATGTTAAGCAGAAGTTTGGCGATAATACAATAGGTGTAATTTTTCCGATTCTTTCGCGTAACCGTTTTGCAATATGTCTTAAGGGTATTGCGAAGGGTGCCAAGAAGATAGTTCTTATGTTAGCATACCCCTCTGATGAGGTTGGCAACGAGCTGGCTGATTGGGATAAGATTGACGAGGCAGGCATTAATCCTCATACCGATGTGCTTTCTCTTGAGCGCTACCGCGAGGTTTTCGGCGTTCATCCTCTTGAGTTCACAGGTGTGGACTATGTTGAGTATTATCAGAAGCTAATTGAGGAATGCGGTGCAGAGGTTGAGATTATCTTTGCAAATCAGGCAAAGGCTATTCTTGATTACACCGATTGTGTGCTTAGCTGTGATATTCATACCCGCGCACGCACAAAGCGTCTTTTAAAGGCGGCAGGGGCTAAAATCGTTTACGGTCTTGACGAAATTCTCACTTCACCCGTTAACGGCAGCGGCTGTAACGAGCAGTACGGTCTACTGGGCTCTAACAAGTCTACAGAGGATAAGATTAAGCTTTTCCCCCGCGAGTGTAAGCCGTTGGTGCTTGAAATTCAGAAGCTTATTTTTGAGGCTACAGGCAAGCAGGTTGAGGTTATGGTTTACGGTGACGGTGCGTTTAAGGACCCCAAGGGTAAAATTTGGGAGCTTGCAGACCCTGTTGTTTCTCCCGCATTTACTGACGGTCTTATCGGTACACCTAACGAGTTAAAGCTCAAATATCTTGCTGATAACGATTTCATCGACCTTTCGGGTGAGGCTCTTAAAGAGGCTATATCCGAAAGTATCCGTAAAAAGGACGGTAGCAGTCTTGTAGGCAATATGGCAGCTCAGGGAACAACACCGCGTCAGCTTACCGACCTTATCGGATCACTTTGTGATCTTACAAGCGGCTCAGGTGACAAGGGCACACCTGTTGTGCTTGTTCAGGGCTACTTTGATAACTATACCAACTAAGTAACGGGGGATAAACAATGAGTAATAATGTAAGACCCGAATCAATGGCGCGCATAACCACAAAGGAATTGGCAGACGCTTTTATCGAGGAGCAGATTGCCGAGGTACGCGCTCAGGTTGGCGATAAAAAGGTACTTCTTGCGCTTTCAGGCGGTGTGGACAGTTCGGTTGTAGCCGCACTGCTTATAAAGGCAATCGGTAAGCAGCTTGTTTGCGTGCATGTTAATCACGGACTTATGCGTAAGGGTGAGAGCGAAGCCGTTATTGAAATGTTTGGTAACGAGCTTGACGCTAACCTTGTTTATGTTGATGCTACCGACCGGTTTCTCGACCTCTTGGCAGGCGTTTCCGATCCTGAGAGAAAGAGAAAGATAATCGGTGCTGAGTTTATAAATGTTTTTGCCGATGAAGCTCGCAAGCTTGAGGATGTCTCTTTCCTTGCACAGGGTACAATTTATCCTGACATACTTGAGAGCGTTAAGCAGGCAGAGGGCAAAAAGGCAGTAAAGTCCCACCATAATGTGGGCGGATTGCCTGAGGATTTGCAGTTTGAGTTAGTTGAGCCTATCAAGCTTCTTTACAAGGACGAGGTTCGAGTTGTGGGTGAGGCGTTAGGTCTTCCGCACGCAATGGTATACCGTCAGCCGTTTCCGGGACCGGGACTCGGTGTTAGGTGCTTAGGCGCAATTACACGCGACCGCCTGCACGCACTTCGTGAGGCTGATGCGATTTTGAGAGAGGAATTTGACAATTGCGGTTTAGCCGAAAAGGTTTGGCAGTATTTTGTTGTGGTTCCCGATATAAAGAGCGTTGGAGTTAAGGACGAAAGCCGTTACGAGGGCTGGCCTGCAATCATCAGAGCGGTAAACACAACCGACGCTATGAGCGCAACAATTGAAGAAATACCATATGAGGTTCTTCACCTTATTACCAAAAGAATTACCGCCGAGGTTGAGGGTATAAACCGTGTACTTATGGATTTAACACCCAAGCCGGTAGGCACAATCGAGTGGGAGTGATTATAGAATTTTACATGCCCATTCTTTTTATCCTCCTTTATGCTTTTGTTAAAATAAATTTATTCCAAATATGAGAGGAGCATTATTGATGTCGCCAAAGAACATTTGGAGAAAATTCTATATTAAGACTAAGGTACGATTACAAATAATAAGAATCGCACGTAGAATTTTTCATAAAAATCTTGGTTTCTCTTCTAAGAAAATTGAAGAACGTCGACTCGATTTAACCGATACACAAAACGAAATTAAAAAAATAATATTAGAGGGAAAACCAAAGCTGATTTCTCGCTTTGGTTCGAGTGAAGCATGGTGCACTGCTGAAGGAATAGGCATAAAATTAGGGTTAAAACGCCAATTTTCTCCCAAGATTCTTAATGTAGTGTATTTTAATGCAGGTGTGTTCCCTCACGGCAAAGATATGGCTTTACGCTTCAGCGAAATTTCAGAACAAGCAGCAAAAAATGTTGATTTGCTTGGCTGGTGGTCTAGTTATATGCAGGATTATCTGGCATTGGAAGTTTGCAAAAAAGATGTAATACTTACAAACCTTGGTTTTCTTGAGCCGTATTATAGTGACACGCCTTGGTCTGTCGCATTAAAGGGCAAAAAGGTTTTGGTTATCCATCCTTTTAAAAATTCTATTGAAAACCAATATAAAAAACGCAAGTTGTTGTTTAAAAATCCTGATATGCTTCCTGAATTTGAATTAACGGTAGTCAAATCCGTGCAAACTATTGCCGGTCAAAAGGACGACCGATTTGAAAATTGGGAACAAGCACTCAATTATATGTATGAAGAAGCTATGAAGCATGATTTTGATGTTGCGATTATTGGTTGCGGTGCTTATGGAATGCCTCTTGCTTCTATGCTGAAAAACGCAGGAAAAATAGCTATTCATTTAGGCGGTGCTACGCAATTGTTGTTTGGAATTAAAGGAAATCGGTGGGATGACAACCTTGGAAAAAAGTTGTATAACGAGCATTGGGTAAGACCGTCAGAGGATGAAATTCCTGATGCTGCAAAAAAAATTGAAAACGGATGTTATTGGTAATAATTTTAAATTTATTATACTAACCAAAGCATATTAGACCTAACACTAAAACCGATTGGTACAATAGAGTGGGAATAATCCTACACCTCTGAAAACCCCTGATTTCAAGGGGTTTTACAGTTCTCGTTTTACTATTGACAGCAATATGACAGCAAAAATTGAAGATGCTCTGCTTTTTACGGCAGAGCATCTTTTTGTATAACGAAAACCACACGCTAAGCGTGTGGTTCCAAAGAGGCTTTTGCCGATGAGCACTCCCGCCGCAGCGGCAGGCTCCACTTGTCAGGGGAGCTGGCAAAACCTAAGGTTTTGACTGAGGGGTAGTTCGGTAATGATTTTCTTTCTCTCCCTCCGTCTTTTTGCCTTGCGGCAAAATCCACCTCCCTCATCAGATGGAGGCGGGCTGCCGCATATGCGGCAGTGGGGCAGCTTTGCAAGTGGCAGATTATTCGGTGGACTTTCAGTCCAGCCAGTAACAGCGGCCTACAGCCGCAGAGCAAACTACCGGCTAAGCCGGTAGTCATGATTTTAGTTAGTAGGAATTGCCACTAAACCTTTATTGTTGAAATCTTTGATAAATTGCTCTTTTGGTACTCCATACTTATCCAGCAAAGAATGAGTTATGGGCACTACTGCATTTTTCTCTGGTGTCAATCGCTTAAAAGAAGGAATGGAGTTAGCATCGAGGAAAAAGAAAATATCAATCAGGTCATAAAAAGTACTATAAAGATTATTCTCCAATATGTTTTTTTCTGTACTGAATCGGTGATAAGCCCGTGTTCTTTTTGAATACCGTGGAGAAGTAGAGGTTGTCAGAAAAACCGCAGCGTTCACTGACATCTTTGACGCATGTAAAGTCGCTTTGTACCAACAGCATTTTTGCCTTACTGATTCTCAGCCCCGTCAGATATTCAAGGGGAGTTTTGCCGATGTCTTGTTCAAAACAGCGCCTTAAATAATCTTTGGTATAACCCGTTTTATCAATTGTCGATGCCAGATTAAAGGATGGGTCCTCAAAATTCTCTATTATTATATTTTTCAGTGAATTTATAAATGAATATTTATAATTGACATTAATGTATTTTACAAGATAACTGTAAATTGTCTCCAAAAGATTGTCTGCTATACTTTTGTAATTTGACTCCTTTTCGAGCATTACGGAGTGTAGCATATTCATCAACGACAGAATAATACCGTTATTATCCTTTGTGACATACACATTTTCAAAATTCAGATATTTTGCCTGAATGAAAAAATCAGTAAAATAAATATCCGAATATGCTTCATGCATTGTCCTGGGAGGAATTATGATAATATCATTTTTTTCTATATGATAATTTTTCCCTCCAATTATGGTTGTACAGTGACCGCTGAGATTAAGAATAATTTCATATTCGTCATGAAAATGTGGATGATAACTGGCCATTTCAAGTTCATGTTTGATACAGCAGCATACATTCATTGGATTCACCTCGTTTAAAATAATTTTATATCAAAAAGTCGTTTTTGTCAATATGCTTGGTCGGTATATAATATTGAACCTTAATTTATATAATGTTAAAATTAAAGTGAAATAAAATATTGAAAGGATGTTAAGTATGAAAAAATTAGTAATGATTGGCCCCAAGGAAAGTACACTTGTTGAGGTTGATATGCCTGTTATTGAAAATGATACACAGGTACTTATCAAAAATACATATTGCGGAGTATGTATGTCTGAACATTATGACTGGGAACACGCTGAAGAAGGAAGAACATTTGGCCATGAACCGATTGGTGTTGTCGAAGCTGTAGGTGCTTCCGTAAAAAGAGTCAAGGTTGGAGATAGGGTAACAGGATTCTTTAGCGGTGGTGCTGAATATGATGTTGCTGAGGAAGAAAAAGTGTTTTTAGTTCCTGATAATGTAAAGGATACAGAAGCAATTTCAGAGCCTTTAGCATGCCTTGTAAGTGCAGTAAGTAAAGTTAAAATTCCTGTTATAGGAGAGAAAGTTGCTGTTGTAGGCTGTGGGTATATGGGTTGCGGAGCAATTAGCCTTCTCAAAATGAGAGGTGCGTATGTTGTTGGTGTTGACTTGAAAAAAGAAGCACTTGAGGATGCTAAACGTTACGGTGCAGATGAAGTTTATACACCTGATGAACTGCCTGCTCATTATAAAGATGTACCCGGTAGCGGTTTAGGTTTCCAGAGTGACGGCCTTGGTTTCCGTCTTGTTATGGAGTGGGGTGAAACAAATGAGTCGCTTGACCTTGCTATCAATATGACAAGAATGTGCGGTCAGCTTGCAATAGGTGCATATCATACAGGTGAAAAGAGACTTGTTGATGTTCAGCAACTTAATGTAAAGGCAATCGACTGTCTCAGCACACATCCCAGAGAACAGGAACTTAATTATATAAGCTGTAAAAATGCACTTAAGATGATCAGCGATGGCTCGTGGAATTATAAAAATGTAAAAACAAAAGTTTATCCGATTACTCAATTTGATAAGGCACAGGCGGATCTTCCTGATAAAGCAGGAAAATTTATGAAGGCGATCGTTGATTGGTCAAAGTTTGATGGTGAAGCATATATAATTGATTAACCGGAAAGGATGACACTAATAATGAGCATCAATTTTAGCGTATATGTAGATAAGGTTAGGGCATGTTGGCTTGGGAAAAATATAGGAGGAACACTTGGAGCTCCTTTGGAATGTCGAAGAGGTGTGTATGATTTACAATATTATATACATGATTTGAATCTTGGAGTTCTCCCAAATGATGATTTAGACCTTCAACTTATATGGCTTAACGCCGCTGAGAAGTTTGGTAAAAATATTAATGCCGAGATCCTTGCCGAATACTGGATGTCTTATATTGTTGCGGATTGGTCTGAATATGGTGCAGCAAAAAGTAATCTTAGATTTGGAATGCAACCTCCTATATCGGGGTGGTATAACAATCATAACAAAGACAGTTGTGGTGCGTTTATACGAAGTGAAATATGGGCATGCCTTGCACCTGGACATCCGGAAATTGCTGTAAAGTATGCAAGAGAGGATGCCATTTGCGATCATGCTGATGAGGGGTTGTACGGAGAACTTTTTTGTGCAGCTTTACAAAGTGCAGCGTTTGTCGAAAAGGATATGGATAAGCTTTTAAAAATAGGATTGAGCTATATCCCTGAAGATTGTGCTGTTGCAAAGGCGGTAAATGTTGCGTTAGATGCATACAGGAACGGAAAAAATTGGAAAGAAGCAAGAAAAGATGTGTTGAAAGCAACCCCAGGTACATTCGGCATGTATAGTGGCTATGTAGATCAGGAGCCTGAAGAGGATATTCCTGTGGGCGAGCTTGGATTTGATGCTCCCAGTAATATTGGCCTTATGATGGTAGGATGGCTGTATGGAGAGGGTGACTTTTCAGAAAGCATATGTATTGCGGCAGGTTGCGGTGAAGATGCGGACTGCAGCGCCGGAACTCTTGCAGCAACTCTTGGAATTATATATGGTACTGAGGGTATAGATGAGAAATGGTTAAAGCCTATAGGAGATGAAATTAAAACAATATCTCTTGATTTAACAAAAAATTCCCCTGACACAATTCAAATTCCTACCACTGTAACAGAGCTTACCGAAAGGGTTATCAAGCTAATGCCTACATTTATGAATGGGTATTTTCATTTTGATGAAAATGGCGGCATTGTAATTGAGAAAAATCCAAATATGGGTGATACGACAATAAGCAAAGGAACATTCTTAAAAATAAATTTGAAAGATGAATTATGTTCTTCCTCAATGAGCTTTATTAAGGAAAATGCTATTATGAGTGTTCGGGTAGAATTTGAAAAAGATGTTTATATTTCAGAGAACAGCGAGAAAAAATTTAAGTTGTTTGTTGAAAACAAGATAAGAAGTCACCAGTGGTTGAACATAAAGATACATATTCCCCATGAATGGGAGGCTTTGCCAAGCAGTGAGTTTTCTATGTGTCTTGATCAACGCCACGGTGGCTCAGCATTAAATGAGACAACATTTTCAATTATTCCGCATGGACTAAATAAAGGAAAATATAATGTAACACTTGAAATAGAATCGCAAGGAAGACCTTCAGTGCTATACGTTCCAATGATGCTTGTTGTGAAATAAACTAATATAACGGAGTGAAGATTATGAAAATAGCAATAGGAAATGACCATGTGGCACTTGAAATGAAAAATCATATTGCAAAATATCTTCAGGATAAGGGCCATGAAATTGTAAATTTCGGGACAGACAGCAGTGAGCGTTGCGACTATCCCATTTACGGAAAAAAAGTTGCGGATGCGGTTGCCGGTGGCGAATGTGATATAGGTATATTAATCTGTGGAACAGGAATAGGTATTTCCCTTGCCGCAAATAAGGTAAAAGGAATACGTGCCGCAGTATGCTCCGATCCCTATTCTGCAAGATTGACACGTCAGCATAACAATGCAAATATAATTGCATTCGGTGCCAGAGTTGTCGGTACAGCTACAGCCGAAATGATTGTTGATGAATTTCTTGCAGCCGAGTATGAGGGTGGCAGACATCAAAACAGAATTGATATGATATCTGCTATAGAACGGGGAGAAATGTAATGTATAAAATAGGTATAGATATTGGCGGAACAAAAATTAATATCGGTATTTTTGACGCTGATACAAAAAGACTTGTTGAGAATAAAAAGTCCTATGTTGCAGATATTGTTGATTTGCCTGAGCATATAAAAACTGTAGTAAAAGAGCTTTGTGTAAAAAATAATATTAGCTTCAGGGAAGTAGTATCCTGTGGAATGGGTATTCCGGGGACTGTCAGTGAGGACGGCAAAAAGATCATCAAAGCACCTAATATAAATATCTTATCTGATGACACAGCAGAAAAAACAGAGACTGTACTTAATATACCTGTTAAGCTTGTGCAGGATTCCAGAGCTGCCGCGTGGGGAGAATACCTGTGCGGCGGAGGAAAGGGTGCAAAATCGGTTGTATGTGTAACGTTAGGTACAGGAATCGGTACAGGAATCGTCATAAATGGTGAAATATATAACGGAGCATTGGGATGTGCAGGCGAACTCGGACACTTGGTTGCAGTTGAAAACGGAAGAAGCTGTGGATGTGGAAAGCAAGGTTGTCTTGAAAAATACTGTGCAGGCGGCGGACTTGACATCACTGCAAAAGAGCTTTTAGGAGATGGCAACACGGCTGCGAACCTTTTTTTAGAAGCTGTAAAAGGTAACAAAAATGCAACTAATGCGGTAGAGGAAGCTGTCAGGATGCTTGGTATGGGATTGACATCGATAGTTAATCTTATTTCGCCTGAATGTATCTTGTTCAGCGGTGGCTTAAGTGAGCAGGAGGAAATGTATCTAAATCCTGTAATCGACTATATAAAATCACACTGCTATATGGCAGATAAGCTTCCTGTAATAAAAAAAGCATCACTTGGTGAGCTTTCCCCGCTTTACGGTGCAGCCTTTGTACCAATGGATAAAATGAAAAGAACTCCGATTCTTTCCGCATCTATTATGTGCGCCGATATTCTGAACATGGGAAAAGCACTTGATGAAATCAAGGAAGCAGGAATACAATATCTGCACTGCGATATAATGGATAATCATTTTGTTCCTAATCTGATGTTGCCTATGGAAATGCTTAATAAGTTAAGAACAGCATCGGATTTACCGTTTGATTTTCATATTATGACAGAAAAACCGGAAACCGTAGTTGAAAAGCTTGATATCAGAGAAAATGATTTTGTTTCAATACATTACGAAAGCACGGTTCATCTTCACAGAGTAATCTCTTTGGTAAAGCAGAAGGGAGCAAGAGCAGCGGTAGCTATAAATCCTGCCACACCAATAACTATGATAGAAGAAATTCTTCCTGAAGTTGATATGGTGCTTATAATGAGTGTTAATCCTGGATTTTCAGGGCAGAGCATCGTAGAGTCAAGCTTTGATAAAATAAAGAAGCTTCGCAGATATCTTGATGAAAATGGTTATGGCAATATACTTATTGAGGTCGACGGGAACTGTAGCTTTGAAAATGTTCCGAAGATGTATAAAGCAGGTGCTGATATTTTTGTTGTAGGAACATCAAGTGTATTCAAAAAAGATATGACAATTAAAGAGGGTACAGAAAAATTACTTAAATTATTATAAAATGAGGTAAACATTATGATGAACTTTAAAGTAGGATTACAATTGTATTCAATCAGAGATAAAATGGAAGAAAACATGGATGCAGCTTTAAAAGCTGTTAAAGAAATGGGCTATGATTATGTTGAATTTGCCGGATATTTCGGAAAATCAGTGCAAGAGGTAAAGGCACTTCTCGATAAATATAATCTTACTGCAATTTCTGTTCATCAGAATCCCACATTATTCTGGGAGGAAGGACAGAGTGCAATTGACTATATTAAAGAGCTGGGTGCAAAATATGCCGCAATACCGTGGTACACGGTGAATGAATACTTTAATAACTGGGATGAAACTATTTCAAAATTTGAAGCACTCGGAAAGCAGTTAAAAGAGAACGGTATTCAGATGCTTTACCACAACCATGATTTCGAGTTTAGAAAAATTGGTGATGAAGCTATTCTTGACAAACTTTATAAAGTAATTTCACCAGAATTCTTACAGCCTGAATTTGATACCTGCTGGGTTCACTATGCTGGAAACGATCCTGCTGAATATCTAAAAAAATATAAGGGCAGAGTTCAGGTATTACATCTTAAGGATTTTGTCTGCAAAAAACTTGGCGGAGGCCCCGTATACGGACTTATTGATGCTGACGGAGAATCAAAAAATCCTGACAACAAAGAAGAAAACGGATTTAAATTTATGCCTGTAGGTCAAGGAATTCAGAATTGGAAGAACATTCTCTCTGTGGCTGAAGAGATTGGTACAGAATATGTTATAGTTGAACAGGATGAATGGTATGACGGAGATAGCTTGGAGTACGCAAAGCAGAGCAGAGAATATCTTAAAAAAATGGGCATTTAATCCGTGGGAGGAAGAAGGATGAAGCAGATAGTAATGGAAGCACCTAAAAAAAGCAAAATTATTGAAGTAGAGCTTCCTAAAATAAATGACGACCAGCTTCTAGTTAAGGTTTCATACACTGGAATGTGTCATTCTGAATGGTATCCATGGACTATTGCGACAAAGGGACAGGTTTTTGGTCACGAATCAGTCGGCGTTGTCGCTGCTTGCGGAAAAAATGTAACAGGATTTTCTGTAGGTGACAGAGTAACAGGGCTTGGTGGAGGCGGATACAAAGAATACATTGTCATGGAGCCGAAAAAGACGTTTAAGGTTCCTGACAATCTTGAAACTGTAGACGCAATAGGTGAGCCTCTAGCCTGCATAATGAGTGTTGCAGAAAGAATTGACACAGGAAAAATTGGTGATAGAATAGCTGTTGTTGGCTGTGGCTACATGGGGCTTGGACTAATTTCCTTGCTTAAAGCAAGAGGCTATGCTGACATAGTTGCTGTGGACAAGAGGGAAATCGCGTTGGAAAACGCTAGAAGATTTGGTGCGACCGAGACATATCTGCCAGAAAATTTGCCTGATAATTATAAGCTCAACTGGGAAAACTGGGAAAAACCTGATTTAACGCGTGATGGGCATCTTACCGATATATTTAACATGGGTTTTAAGACCGTTGTAGAATTTGCAGGAACAGAAGATGCATTACAGTTAGCAGGGGAAATGGTCAGTGCGCATGGTACATTAGGTATAGGCGGCTACCATAATGACGAGTACAGAACACTTGATTTCAAACTTCTTAATATTAAGGCCATAAAGATGTTTAACTGCCACGAAAGACGAATTGAATATGAGGCAACGTTGCTTAAACGTGCTCTTAAGCTCCTTTCAAGCGGTCAGTGGAAATTTACCGGAGTAACTAATCATATTTATTCTGCCGAAGAATTTGATAAGGCAAATTACGATATGGAATCTCATAAAGATAATTTTATTAAGGGTGCGGTAACTTTTTAATAAATACTTTAATGTGGTCTTAAAGGATCGTAAAAGCCGTTAATATATTTAAACAAACTTAGCTGTGATTCAGCCAAAGAAGAGTAATTACGCCTGTTTGTCTCTTCAATTTTCAAATATTTGAGAATTGAAGAGACAAACAGGCATTATCATAGGTTCTTCCTGAATGATACAAATTGACGATTGTTTTTTGAATTCAACGGTGTATTTGTTTTGCTTTTTTTCGGACATTTTTTATTGTCCTCCTTTCTCTGTCGGTAAAATGTTTTATGGTTGGAAAGGAGAGGTTGTATGTACAACAAGGTTTATATAGAAATCACCAATATTTGTAATATGAATTGCTCTTTTTGTCACGGACACAAAAGGGCGGCGAGGCAGATGAACAAAGAGGAGTTTGCCCTTATTCTTGATAAGCTGACAGAGCAGACAAAGTACATCTATTACCACTTAATGGGCGAGCCTCTTACCCACCCGATGCTTCCCGAATTTATAAAAATGGCGGGTGAGCGGGGGTATAAATCAATCATCACCACTAACGGAACCCTTTTGAAAAGCCAAGGTGAAAAGCTTTTGTCTGCGGGCTTACATAAAGTAAACATATCCGTGCATAGCTTTGAGGAGGGAAGCGAGCTTTCACATACGCAGTATATAAAAGAGCTTGCAGATTTTTCAAAAAAAGCGGCAGAGCGAGGAACTATTGCAGTTTTCCGTCTTTGGAATAAGGGTTTTGACGATGGCAAGAATAAGGTTTCGCTTGAGTTTTTAAAGGAGAATATATTGGGTGATTGGGCAGAAAGCACCCGCGGAATCAGAATAAGAGATAAGATTTATCTTGAATGGGGAGAGCGGTTTGAGTGGCCTGACAGTGACGCTGAAATTAAGGGAGATAAATTCTTCTGTTACGGACTCAAGGACCAGTTCGGTATTCTCGCAGACGGTACGGTTGTGCCCTGCTGTCTTGACAGTGAGGGTGTTATCAATCTCGGAAACATATTTAACGGGGATATTGAGACTATTCTTAATTCAAAAAGGGCTCGTGATATGGTTGAGGGTTTTAGATGCGGAAAGGCATCAGAAGAATTGTGTAAAAGATGCGGCTATGCGCAGAGATTTGTATAACCATTATAATAAAATAGAGGTAAAAAAGGGGCTGAAAAACCTTTTTAAAGCTACAACAATAAGCAACTAAATAAAGAAAAACGCGGAAAAGCTACTGTTTAAGCCTTTCCGCGTTTTTATACAAGTTGATAATTTAGCTATGTGTAAATTATAGTTTATCGGTGGATTAATTGATAGCACAAACCGTGGCTCCCTCTGACGAGGGAGGCAAGGATTCCGCTTACAATTCACCCCGACAAACAAGAGTTTTTTACAGTCCCATTCGATACATTAAATAAAACAGTTTCAGGTGTATTTAAGGTCGGGAAATATACGGGAGCGCCTCTTGTTCAATCTTATACGCCTGCCAGTTTTTCTTGAATTCGTGCGGAGTTACACCCTCAAGCTTCTTGAAAGCCTGATAAAAGTGGCAATACCCGTTGGCATAGCCTATAGAATCGGCAATTTCTGTTATAGTCATATTAGTGGTGGAGAGCAGTATTTTTGCCTGATGTATCCTTACCTGAGTGAGGTATTGATAAAAGGTTGTGCCAAAGTCCCGTTTGAATATTCGGCAGAAATGACTCACCGATATATTCATTACCCTTCCCGAAATGAAGGATATATTACTTTTCGGCGCGGTTATGCAGATTCAGGCTACCTTCTCTATAGGCGCGCTGATACGCGTTCTTGCCGGTTACCCAAGTGTAAACAACTCGGTTGACACGATTGTAACCCATCTGCTTGATGTTGGTACGGTGAGGTACGAAATGGGATACGCCGCGGCAATATCGGTATTTCTCTTCCTTATGATGCTCATATCAAGGGTTCTTGTAGGAAAGATGCTTAATTTATTAGGTAAATAAGATGAATTCAATTAATAATGTTGTGAAAGGAGGGCAAGCATGAAAAAACAGTCACAGTATAAAAGATATACACGCTCTAAGGCGGGAAATGTGCTTTATTTTATATTCCTTGCTTTAGCAGGTATTTTTACGGCGCTGCCGCTTGTTTATTGCGTTTGTACAGCCTTTAAGCCGCTTGACGAGCTGTTGGTTTTCCCGCCGCGCTTCTTTGTGCACCGCCCCACCTTCGAAAATTTTGTTTTGCTTCCAAGTCTTGTGGATAGCTTGGGAGTGCCGCTTTCGAGATACCTTTATAATTCGGTATTTATAACGGCAGTAGCTACATTTTTACATATAATTGTAGCATCTATGGCGGCATTTGTGCTTTCAAAATCAAATATAAGACTTAAGAAGCCTGTCTTTGTGTTGGTTCAGCTGTCACTGCTTTACAATGCTTACACCCTTGCAGTACCTCAATACCTTATATTCAGTGAAATGCGGATTATAGATACCTTTATGGTGTATATACTGCCTGCAATTCCGTCTACAACAGGTGTATTCCTTATAAAGCAGTATATGGATTCGAGTATCCCTGATACTCTGCTTGAGGCAGGCCGTATTGACGGTGCAAATGTTTTTCATATGTATATTAAAATTATAATGCCTATAATAAAGCCGGCTTGGATGACCTTGTTGCTGCTCTCTTTCCAGAGTTTATGGTCGGTAACGCCGTCGGGTACGATTTTCAGTGAGAAGCTTAAAACGCTTCCCTATGTGCTTACATCGATAACTGCGGGAGGAATTGCGCGCGCAGGCTCGGCAATGGCGGCATCTGTGCTGATGATGATTCCGCCGATAGCAATTTTCTTCATTTCTCAGAGCAATGTAATGGAAACGATGAGCTCTGCGGGTATGAAGGGATAAAAGAACTATAGACTACTAACTTAAAGGAGGGTAAGCTTGTGGCAAAACGGATAACCGCAATGCTTTTAATGTGCGTTGTGCTAATGTCGGTGCTTTGTATGTCGGTCTGTGCGGCAGACGGATTGCCAACAGGCACATTCACCCATCACGACCAACAGAACGGCACCAAAAAGGCGGTGCCGCTACCTGATATTTACGAGGTTAAGGCTACTGTTAATGCCCGTAGCTTAGGTCTTGAGGAGGGCTTTGAGTAGTTGGCTGACATTGCCTGTGACAGTGACGGTAATTTATATATGCTGTCGTCTGACAGCCGTCTTTTCCTTGTTAACAGTAAATATGAGCTTATCCGCGAGATAACCGTTACCGATGGGTCGGGCGAGGCGGTGGATTATTCGGGGGCTAAGGGCTTGTATCTTTCCGATAAGGATTCGCTCATATACATTGCCGACACCTCAAACAGCAGAGTAATAGCAATAAATGCTGACGGAAAAATAGTGAGGAGCCTTGAAACACCTGACGCTTCGGTAATTCCCGATGATTTTCAGTTTATTCCCTTTGCTATGTCGATGGACAGTAAGGGTGTGCTTTATGTTGACGAGAGTCTGCGCAGAACAGGCAGAGGACCGATTTTCTGTGATAAAAACGGAAAGATGTATATGCTGACATATACGGGCTATATTTTGCCTGACGGCACCTTGGGTTCAAAACGCTTGTGCGTTCACATTTTAATCTCTGAGGACTTCGGTAAGGATTGGTATTATTTGAGCACAATTCCGTATCTTGAGGAGTATAATAACCCCAATTGTATTGACATTGAGGGCTTTAATGAAACAAGCCTGCTTTTTGCAGAAGACGGTGATATTTTTGCTATTATGAGGTCGGGCTCATTGCATCCGTTCAAAAAGGGCGATGCAGACCATCCCGCGCCTAAGCAGTATTGCGCCCGCTCGTCGGATGGCGGTAAAACCTGGAAGGCGGAGCCGTTTTACGATTTCGGTATACTTCCTCAAACGGTAAAGCTTGAGTGCGGTACTACAATTCTTGTTTCGGGCAGACCGGGCGTATATGTAAGAAGCACCGATGACCCGAAATTCAGAGAGTGGAGAGAGCCTGAGTTTTTGGTTAAGGTTCCTGAGGACGAGGTGTACGGCGAGTATTATGAGTACACCTGTTCAAATACAGGAATTTGCGCGTATGACAGTAACACCGCCTTTATCACCTACAGTAATTTCAAGCTCACCGCGCCTGACGGTAAGCGCGCAAAGTCTATTCTGGTTCAAAAGGTAACGGTAGAATAAATTAATTTAAAAAAGTATTGCGTAATTGATAAAAAGTATGTAAAATAGTGAGGTAAAAAGAATAATGAGGTGCCGTCTTTAAAGATGGTACCTCAATTGCGTTTTGATTTTATGGGTTAGCTAACCTTGATTGGAGATATAAAAATGATACGAATGGCAACAGAAAAGGATATACCGAAAATAGAGGAGCTTCTGTCACAGGTGTGCCTTGTTCACCATAACGGCAGACCGGATATTTTTAAAATCGGCAGAAAATATTCTTCTGAAGAATTAAAGGTGATTTTAAAGGACAAAACGCGTCCTATACTTGTTTCAGCAAACGAAAATGATGAAGTTATGGGGTACTGTTTTTGCATATTTCAGCAACACCTCAGTAACTCTGTGCTGACCGATATTAAAACATTGTATATCGATGACCTTTGCGTTGATGAAAAAATGAGGGGAAAGCATATCGGAAGGGAGCTTTACGAGGCGGCGGTAAGATTTGCTAAAGAGAATGATTGTTATAATCTTACGCTGAATGTTTGGAGTTGTAATCCGTCTGCAATGAGGTTTTATGAGGCTCAAGGATTGTTGCCACAAAAGATTGGAATGGAATTAATCTTGAAGTAATGGGAGGAGATAGTAACCTTGCAGGTGTGTTGCGTATAAAAAAGGTTAAAGAGCCTGAATGGTTGTCTTTTAAATAAATTTCTTTAAAAAAGCATTGACTTTTTACCGTTTAGTATATATAATTATAGGGCTGACAAAATGTAAGCTTGCTTGATGCTGTGTGTTACCTTGATTTGGTTAGTCCAAGCCAAAAGACATTTCGGGAAAGTAAGAGTAAGCGGAGTAGCACGCGGTAAGGTGAATAAAAACAAGGTATATCTCTTAGAAAAATTAAATATCGAGGTATGGCTCAGTTTGGTAGCTCATAGGAACACGAGACGTCAGAACTCACCGAACCGCACAACCCCTCGCAAACACTCACTTTATTGTTGACACAGTATTTTAAAGTTAGCGGATAATACCGCAACGACCACATAAAATCCCACAGACACGAATTTTTAGTGAAATTGGGGTTACAAAAAAATTGAATATCGAGGTGTGGCTCAGTTTGGTAGAGCACTACGTTCGGGAGCTCATAGGAACACGAGACGTTAGAACTCACCGAACCGCACAACCCCTCGCAAACAGCCACTTTGTCGGTGGCACAGTATTTGACAATTAGCGGTAAATACCGCTACGACCACATAAAATCCCACAGACACGATATTTTCGTGAAACTTTGGGAACAAAAAATTGAATATCGAGGTGTGGCTCAGTTTGGTAGAGCACTACGTTCGGGACGTAGGGGCCGCAGGTTCGAATCCTGTCACCTCGACCACAAAAACGACCGAAAATGAAGGTTTAACCTCCACTTTCGGTCTATTTTTATGTCTTTTTATGGTATGTTCGCCCCACTTTTGAAAAAACGCAATTTATACGACCACATAAAGTCACACAATTTATAAAAGTTCCTTAAAATCCCCTATTCTTTGATTTATGTGTAGTAATTTTTACACCGCCAAAAGTATCACCGCCACGAAAAAATCCGTTGCGGTGTCTTCGTTTATTTAGATTGTGATTTCTTCAGTTTCTTTTTAGCCTCTTAATTCTCGAATTTAGTTGTATATGTTTGCTTTCAAATTTTTATTAAAAGTCGTGATTTTGATATAACAAAAATCAAATGAATTGAAAGAACACTTAATACATGTTATAAAGTGAGACAAGGGGACGGTTCTCTTGTCTCCTTAAAATTTAGATATTATTCTCTACGATTTTCCGCGACAGCCCAGTCAACCGACTGATTTGTCTAATTGATAACCCATGTTTGTATAATTTTTCAATATAATAATTTCTTTTAATTTTATCTAACTTTTGAAAATCAGAAACCGACTTACATTTACAAATTTTCCAAATGATTTTTAAAGCCTCATC
>JAZSHV010000044.1:0-6963 GCA_045533475.1 Acutalibacteraceae bacterium
GAACCTGAAAAAGTATGCAATTCATAGGTGGAAAATGTCTCACCTATATGACTTTTTTGCTTGTTTTTACTTTGCTTTTGAGAACTACAAATGTTTAACCCCAAACCTCGTTTGAGATTTGGGGTTATTCGACAGTCTGAAAGCACCTGTGCCTAAAGGCACAGGTGCTTTTTTGGTCGGAGTAGCGTTATAGTAATCAAGCGAAAACCCGCATAAATACTGGGTTTTTTGCAGTCAAAAACAGTACATATCTAGAATTTTCTCGAAAATATCACTTAATATTTTCTATATATCTGCATTTAGGATAGTTGGAACATCCATAGAATTGTTTGCCTGCATTAGCACCTCTCGTAGCGGTTCTAATAATTAAATCAGCACCACACTTTGGGCATTTTATTTCTTGGCTTGTTGTTGCTATGTTTTCAGTTTCTTGACTAACGGTAGGCGGGTGTTCGCTTATATCATTGTTTGTTTGCGTTATTTCTTCAGGCACATCAACTTGTTGTAGAGGAGTAGGATTTACCTTGTTGTGAATATTTGTTATGTGCTGAACTTTCGTAGTTTCATCTATTTGGGTGCAAGGATAAAGTTTGTTATAAATATTAGAAATCTCTTCAGCACTCAATAGATTTTCTTGAGATTGATTGCAAATAGCAGATACTACGGGGTTTACATTATAGCGGTTAATTACACTAATATCATTGCTTGTGATTTTTACATTTTTCAAGGTGCATCTATCAGAAAATACAATGATTGACCAAACAGGAATATCAGTACCAAGAAAATTTTTTAAATGTTTTATATGTGATCGGTTTTGCATTATAGGATTATAGAAATTCTCCTTATGACTTCTTCCTCTGCCGGCGGGGAGAGTTTGATACCAATTTTTTTGGTTCTCACTGCCGAAAATCCAACCGCTATAGTTTTTACTTTCAAAGACAAAAAGACCTTTTGGCGAAACCATTAAAACATCAATTTCTGTTGTTTCGCCATTATCTTTAGGAATGTAAATGTTGAAAAGGAATTTTGAGCCTTCAGATTCAAAATGCTTTAAACGCTTATAAGTATAATATTCACCATATCGTCCTATGTCGTTTCTAACAGAAAGATAAGGGAGTTTTGTGATTTGATAATACGCACCGTTTTTATATTCCTTGTTTTTCTTGGCAAGAACAACAATTACAATAATAACCGGAATAAAAACTACTGGGTTAATTAGTAAGAGAATTATTTGAAAAAAAGATGATAAAAATGATTGGAATATTTCTTGTAAAGGCATAAAGCAAACCTCTCTTGATTAATTGGATAAAACAAAAAGCGGGGAAATTCCCCGCCAGTCGGTGGACCAGGGTCTCACGACCAGCCCCTTGTTATTTTATAGTATATCATAAATGATGAAAATAGTCAAGGAATCAAAGTTCTTCAGGATATCAAAAATAAATGCGAAAGAAGTTATAATCTTTGTTTATTTAAAAATTTCAAATCATTTTAGAATCAACCAAAAATTATTGGAGAATGTGAGAGCGTATAAATAAATGTTTATATATTTGTCTGCGAAGCAGACACCGAACTTCTTCACTGTTCACTATTACTTATTACTTTTAAAAATCCTCTATCAAAAATCGCAGAGAATAGTGAAGAGTGAAAAGTGAAGAGTGAAAAAGTAAAAATCCCCATTCTTACGAATGAGGAATTTTGGTCCGAGTGACAGGACTTGAACCTGCGGCCTCTTGACCCCCAGTCAAGCGCGCTACCAGCTGCGCCACACCCGGATATTTCCTATGCATTTTCACAACGCCATATTATTATACCACAAAATTCTGATTTGTCAATATGAAATTTATAGCTAATACAAAAAATTAGAGCCGATACAAAATATATCGGCTCCTTTATATACATTAATCAGCGAAACCGGATTCTACTAATGCTACAAGACCCTCAAGAGCTTCTTTCTCGTCTGAGCCGTCAACAATTATCTTAATTGTTGTACCGCCAACAATTCCGAGTGAAAGTACACCGAGAAGACTCTTGGCATTTACTTTTCTTTCGTCCTTCTCAACCCAAATAGAGCTCTTAAACTCATTAGCCTTTTGAATAAAGAAGGTGGCGGGGCGTGCATGCAAACCTGCTTGATTCTGGATAACTACATCTTTAACGCACATTCTAATTTCTCCTTACGATTAATGTTAATTTTTTCCTTAAAGCTTGTATTCTTAAAATACAAACATTGCGCACAGCAAACGCCTGCGATAATTGTATTATACCACATTTAATGATTTAGTCAATTATTTGTGTATAAGTTCTAATATTTATCCAACAACTGAATAAAAGAGCATTCGATATTTGTGCATTTTTTCTATTATTTTTTCTAATATTTAGCATTTAAAGCTATTTGTTTAGATTTTCGTTGTACTTTCTGAGAAGCTTTATGTCTTTTTCACATAAATTTTCCTCTGTAAGCATATCCGGACGGCGCTCCATAGTGGTGATAAGCGATTGTACCCGCCGCCAATCTGCAATCCTTGCGTGATTACCTGAGAGCAATACGGGCGGAACCTCTTTGCCGTTCCAAACATCGGGACGGGTGTACTGTGGATATTCAAGCAGACCTGCATAATGGCTTTCCTCCTCAAAACAGAGGTTATCCGACAAAACTCCCGGCAACATTCGGCAAATTGCATCAGCTACAGTTAGTGCCGGCAGCTCACCGCCTGTCAGCACATAATCTCCAATAGAGAGCTCCTCGTCCACAATTTCGTCAATTACGCGTTGGTCGATGCCCTCATAATGTCCGCAAAGCAAAACAACCCTATCAAGCTGACTAAGCTCTATAGCCCTTTTCTGGTTAAATGTTTTACCCTTAGGTGACATATAAATAAGATGCGGCTTGGGTTCACCGTCATTATAAAGGCTTTTATAGCAGGTATAAATTGGTGAGGCAGCCATTATCATTCCCATACCGCCGCCATAGGGCATATCATCAACCTTATTGTGCTTGTTTCCTGAAAAATCCCGTATATTAGTGCAAAAAATTTCAACCTTACCCGCTTTTCTTGCCCTGCCTATAATGCTTTCGCTCATAACGGTTTCACACATTTCGGGGAAAAGAGTCATAATATCAATCCGCATCGTCAAAAATCCCCCTCATAGGCAGAATTACAATTGAGGAATTTTCCGTTTCCACCGAAACGATGACCTCGTCAATTGCAGGAACAAGATATTCTTTACCGTTTTTTGTGATGTGCCAAACATCATTAGCGCCTGTCTGAGAGACATCGGTAAGTGTTCCGAGCTCTTCGCCGTTGTCCTTATGCGTGACAGTACAGCCTATAAGGTCATCTATAAAGTATCTCCCGTCAGAAAGCTTGACATCCTTTCGGTCTATATAAATAACCTTTCCTCTTAATGCCTCTGCCTCCTCAATAGACGAAACGCCCTTAATTGCCATAAGTACTACATTGCCGTGTGGGCGCACCGTCTCAGCTTTTATGCGGTTTGTTCCGTCCTTATTAAGATAAAAATATTTAAAGCCCGTTAAAAACTCGCCTGAATCCGCCCAAGGCTGAACCCTAATCATACCCTTTACGCCGTGCGTACCTACGATTTTTCCTGTTTCAAGATACTTTTTTAACATAAAGTCCTCCAACACATTTGAGAAAAAAGAATTTATAATAAAACTATTTACTCAAAAAATGATACCATATTGTCTTACTTTTTTCAAGTCGTTATTTATAACAAATTTTAGATAACAGGGACATAAAAACAGGCAAAAAGCGAGCTATTGCCCTTGACTTTTATATATTATGATGTTATTATGATTATGGAAATTTTGGGATAATCCCATAGGAGGAAAAATATGAAGCGGATTTATGAAAATGTAGCTAAAACAAGTGAAAACCGTTTGCCTCAGAGAAGCTATTACATTCCTAAGGGCAAGTCAGAGTGTATAATGCTTAACGGCGAATGGAATTTTGCATTTTTTAATAGAGATATTGATGTTCCCAATGTGATAACCGACTGGGGAAAAATAGATGTCCCGTCTTGCTGGCAGACAAGGGGATTTGAAAATCCGAACTATACAAATATAAACTATCCGTACCCTTGCGACCCGCCCTTTGTACCGAATGACAATCCTTGCGGTGTGTACAATAGAGAGTTTATAATCGAAAAACTCTGGGGCAAGCTTTATTTTGTGCTTGAGGGTGTATCCTCTTGCGCGTTTGTGTACCTAAATGGGGAGTATGTAGGCTTTACACAGGGAAGCCATCTTCAGGCAGAGTTTGATATTACCCCCTTTGCGAAGCAAGGCGTTAATGAGCTTACTGTAAAGGTGCTCAAATGGTGTTGCGGAAGCTATGTTGAGGATCAGGACTTTTTCCGTATGAACGGTATTTTCAGGGATTGTTATATTCTTCAAAGACCTGAAAACCATTTAACGGATATTGTTGTAACAGCTGATGCCAAAAGTGGAGAAGTGACTGTTAAAGCAGGCGCAGAAGCCCAAATTTCACTTCTTGACGCTTCGGGCGAATGTATAGGCTTTAGTGAGTCTGAAACAACGGTGATAAAGGTAGAAAATCCTATTTTGTGGAGCGCGGAAAAACCATATCTTTATACCGTAAAGGTATGCCGTGACGGTGAGGAAATAACTATCCGTACCGCTTTCCGCACAATAGAAATTTCCAAAGAGTATGAGCTCCTTATAAACGGTGTATCTGTAAAGCTTAAGGGCGTAAACCATCACGATACTCATCCGACTAACGGTTGGTGTCAAACCGACGAGGAGCTTCGCGCCGACCTTGAGCTTATGAAAAGGCTTAACATAAATTGCGTAAGAACCTCACATTATCCGCCAACTCCTTATTTCCTTGAGCTGTGTGACGAGCTTGGCTTTTATGTAATTCTTGAAACCGATATAGAAACCCACGGCTTTATAAGAAGACACGCGGATGTAAACTACGGATATGATTCTAATGAGCCTGAGTGGACCTGTACAGACCCTGAATGGTGCGACGAATATGTTGAAAGAATGAAGCGTGCTGTGCTTCGCGACCGTAACCATCAGTCGGTTATTATGTGGTCTACAGGTAATGAGAGCGGTCACGGTCCAAATCATTATGAAATGATTAAATGGGCAAAAAGCCTTAATGACGGCAGACTTATTCATTGCGAGGACGCTTCGCGTATGGGCTTTGAGGAGCGTGCGGATGTTTATTCGCGTATGTATCTTTCGATAGAGGAAATAGAAAAAAGGGCTCAGAATAAAGAGCCGATGCAACCCATATTCCTTTGCGAGTATTCTCACGCTATGGGCAACGGTCCCGGAGATGTTTATGATTATGTTAAAGCATTTTATAAATATCCCAATGTTATAGGCGGATGCGTATGGGAGTGGGCAGACCATACTGTTGTGAAGGACGGAGTTCAGTGCTACGGCGGTGACTTTGACGGTGAGCTCACGCACGATAATAATTTCTGTTGTGACGGAATGGTGTTCTCAGACCGCAGTCTTAAATCGGGAAGTCTGGAGGTTAAGGCTGCATATCAGCCGATTTATACTGAGCTTTCAGACGGTGTACTTAAAGTTTTTAACCGTTATGATTTTACTGATTTTAGTGAATGTGAGCTTTCTTATACTATTGAGGCAGACGGTAAACAAATTTCTTCAGGCGTGCTTGATTTAGCTTTAGCGCCTCACGGTGTAGCAGAAATAGAGCTTGAGATTCCTGAAATTGAATGTGAATACGGCGCATACATAACCTGTTATCTTAAAAACACAGGAGAAACGGTGGGCTTTACTCAGCATAAGCTTGAGGCTCAAAAAAATGAAAATATAAAAGAATTTGTTCCTGCCTGTTGTTCAGAAAGCGAGTACGAAGCTGTATTCAGCGGTGAGGGATTTGAATACATCTTCTCAAAGCACTACGGAAATTTCACTTCTATAAAGAAAAACGGCGAGGAACAGCTTTGCGAGCGTGTTGACCTAACCGCTTGGCGCGCACCTACTGATAACGATGCAAACATTAAGTTTAAATGGGGTAAATACGATATTTGGCAGGGTGAAAATTTTGACTGTCAGTTTAATAAGATATACGATTGCAGTATAGAAAACGGTGTAATAACTGTAAGCGGTTCGTTGGCAGGTGTTTCGCGAAAGCCGTATTGCAAATATACAATGGTTGTAAAGGTAGACCGCGATGGTGTAATCACCTATGAGCTTGATGCTGATATAAGAGAAAATGTAATCTGGTTGCCGAGGTTTGGTTTTGAATTTAAGCTTAAAAAGGAAAACAGCGCCTTTAAGTACTTTGGCAAGGGTCCGTTTGAAAATTATGTAGATTTAAGCCATTCAACCGTTTACGGAATGTTTGAAAGCGACGCTTCGGAAGAATATGTACATTATGTTCGCCCACAGGAGCACGGTAACCATTGCGGCACAAGTATGCTTGAAATTGGTAAGCTTACCTTTAAGAGTGAGCAAGCCTTTGAGTTTGCGGTTTCTGAGTACAGCACAGAGGCGATTACCAAGGCAGAGCATACCAATGAATTGGTTAAAAACGGAATGACTAATTTAAGGATAGACTATAAGGTTTCAGGTATAGGCTCAAACTCTTGCGGTCCTGCTTTGTCAGATAAGTACAGACTTTCTGAGAAAAAAATTCGTTTTGTTTTCAGTATTTTTTAAGTAAATAGTAAAACGACCACTCTTCTCTTTTGAAAAGAGGCTCTTTGTCAATAGTTGGGGTAAAGAGTTAAAATGAAAAATTTTTATGCAAGCAGTCGCCGACAGGCGGCTGCTTGTTCATTGCATAGTTGTTGATGAAAAAATATATTTAAAATACGGTTTCTAAATCTCTTAAAATTTTGGTATCCGTATGCGTTTCGTTTTAAGATTTAATTTTCTTCGTAGGCTCTGCTTGGTTACCGCAACATTTATTATAGAGTCTATTTAGAAAACAAAAC
>JAZSHV010000057.1:0-23025 GCA_045533475.1 Acutalibacteraceae bacterium
GAATCGTCGGGTCCTTATTTCTTCGTTGTTTAATTTTCAAGGTCCGTTTTCCTCGCCTCAAGCTCTCGCTTTTAGCTCGGTTTTTGCAACCCCTCGTTTGGAGCGCCTGATTATATTACCACAAGCATTTCTATTTGTCAACACTTTTTTTCAATTTTTTTAAAACTTTTTTTGTTTCGTCCCTTTTGCCTAAAATTCTTCAACATTTTATTGGGTTTAATCGACACTTTTTACCCAAATTACTCAATAATCGTTCTAAGCTTTGCTAAAATTCTTTTTTCCAACCGTGAAACCTGAACCTGAGTCATATTTAAAATTTTTGCAGTATTACTTTGAGTCATAAATTTATAGTACCTGCAAATCATAATATTCCTTTCTTGTTCCGTTAGTTTTTCGAATGCTTCATCAAGAACTATTCTATCCGATATTTGCTCCTCTGTGCTGACAACAGGCAATTCCGATTCTTTTACACCGTCATCGCTGTCGTAGGTGAGTGACAATACAGGTTGAGAAGCATTAACGGCCTCGGTAACCTCCTCGGTAGATACTCCAAGCTCCTGAGCTATTTCTGAAACGGTTGGCTCGCGATTTAGCTTTTGCTCAAGTTTTTGACGGACTCTGCCTATATGCAATGCAAGCTCCTTAACCGAGCGAGACACCTTTACCGCACCGCCGTCGCGAAAAAGGCGTCTAACCTCGCCCAATATTACAGGTACTGCATATGTTGAAAAGCAAAGTCCCCTTTCTTCATCGAAAGCATCAGTTGCTTTTATAAGACCGATACATCCAGCCTGATAAAGGTCATCGTACTCTATACCCTTTCCGCCGAATCTCTTACATATAGAATGTACGAGTCCAAGATTACTTTCGATAAAGCTGTCTCTTTTGGACTTATCTTCAACCATTTATACTAAAGCGGCGGCTTATTTTCTTTATCATTGTAACGGTAGTCCCCCTACCGCTATGTGAGGTGACCTTAATTTTATCCATAAAGCTCTGCATAACAGCAAAGCCAAGACCAGCCCTCTCACCGCCTACGGTTGTATAAAGAGGTTCCATCGCCTTTGTAACATCTTCTATTCCACAGCCTTTGTCTCTTATTTTTATTCTTATTGAGTTATCGTCTAAAAGCTCGGCTGTTATGTAAATATTCCCTATACTATTGTTATAAGCGTGGACTATACAGTTAGTAACCGCCTCGGAAACTGCGGTTTTAATATCGTTAATTTCCTCTATAGTAGGGTCAAGCTGAGCCGCAAAGGCGGAAACGCACGCCCTTGCAAAGCTTTCGTTAGACGAACGGGATAATAATGTCATTGAAAATTTATTGTTTATATTCATAATTATTTACCTTTCTTCAAGCTTTGCTAATTTTTCTATTCCTGCAAGCTTTAGCATTTTATATATTTGCGGAGGCGCACCTGTGATATGAAGCTGTGCGCCCGACTTAATGAGATTGCGGTATCTCCCCATTACAAGACCTATTCCTGAGCTATCCATAAAGCTGACATCCTTAAAATCAAGAATGAGCAATGTCGGCATATTAAGCTCAAGTGAAGCATCTATGGTCTCTCGCATTTCCTTTGCGGTATGGTGGTCAAGCTCACCGCTGAGATATGCCGTCACCACCTCGCCTGTAACATTCATCTGAATTGACATTTTCTTTCTCCTTTCAAAAAATTAAGGACAAGCCCTCATATATAATAAAGGCTTGTCCTTAAAAAATTTGTCATATTAAGTTGTGAAAATAAAAAAATTATTAAAAGTTTTAGTTTTCAGGGAAAAACAGTTTTCTTATACCCGAAGCAAGGTACAATGAGCCGAAAATAAAAATGGGATTTTCGCCCGCCTGTTTTTTTGCAAGCTTCAAAGCCTCAATGTAATTTCCTGCCACACTACAGCTACAATATTTATTCGCCGTTTCTGATAATTCCCTTGCCGAAAGTGAGCGTGGCATACCCTCTACCTGTACTGCTATTGCGTTATTACAATATTTTAAGGTCTGCTTTAAAAATTTCTCATAGTCCTTATCCCTCATCATTCCGATAATTGCAGTGACATTTCCTGAATATTTTTCAAGCTCATCTGCCAAAACCTTTGCACCGTCAGGATTATGGGCGCCGTCAAGCACAACAAGCGGTTGTTTGCAAAGAATTTCCATTCTTGCAGGAAAGCTTACACTTTCAAGTCCCTTATATATTATATTGTAGGGGATGCTATATCCGCTTGATTTTACCGCCTCAATTGCAGTAACGGCATTTCCCACCTGAAAAGCACCGCAAAGCGGGACAAAATACCTCTCACCATTATAGATAAATGTGTTTCCAAATTTTTCTTCAGGTAGTATCTTCAAAAGGTTTAAATCAGGTATTATAAGATTTTCAGAACAGCTTTTTATTACATTTAGCGCTTCGCTTTCCTGATTGGGATTAGTCACAACAGGACAGCTCTTTATTATTCCGCATTTTTCGAAAGCGATTTTTGAAAGACTGTCACCCAAAATAGCGGTATGGTCAAGACCTATTTTAGTTATGACAGCCAAAGCCTTGTCGCCAAGGGTATTTGTAGCGTCAAGCCTACCGCCGAGTCCCGTTTCGCATATAACTATATCGCACCCTTGCTCGTAAAAATATAGAAAGGCGCAAGCGGTTATAAATTCGAACTCGGTAAGCTCAATTCCACATTCCTTAACCCGTCGAGCCATACAGCAAAGGTCATTTTCTTCTATAAAATCACCGTTTATTTGAATTCTTTCTCTGAAATCTATTATAAAAGGAGAAATGAAAAGTCCCGTTTTATAGCCTGCCTCTTTAAAAACCGACGCCAACATAGCCGAAACCGAACCCTTGCCGTTAGTGCCTGCAATATGTATTGATTTAAATTTATTTTGCGGATTCCCCAAAGCCTCAAGCACAGCCGAAATTCGTTCAAGACCTGCGGGCAACGAAAAATTTCCGAGAGAATGAATGAAATCAAGCCATTCGCCGTAATTCATTTGCCTTTCCCCTTTATATTCTTAGTATGTATACAGTATATAACAATAAATGAATTTTTTCAAGAAACTAATAATTTTAAGCTTTTTATTTCATAAAAAAGTATGTAAAAAACAAATTAAAATTTATAGCACAAACTAAATTTGATACCTTGTAGGGGCTGGCGTCCTCGACAGCCCGCAGATTTATATGTTTTAACGGGACGTCGATGACGCCGTCCCCTACAATTGATCAATGAGCATACCGCTAAACTATAACTTATTTTTACAATCTATTATGCCTATTTACCTTCTATCAAATCATAAAGTCCCTCAATAACCTTATCGAGTGTTCCTATTCGGTCTATAAGTCCCTCTTTTACTGCCATTTCCCCCGAAAGCACCGAGCCTACATCGGTGACCATTTCGCCTGTATTCATCATAAGCTGAGTAAATCTTTCAGCAGATATATTAGAATTGCGCTCCACAAACTCGGTTATCCGTCCTTGCATTCTTGCGAAATGGTTCATCATTTGCGGAACACCAATAATAAGACCGTTTGTGCGTACAGGGTGAACAGTCATAGTAGCAGAGGGCGCAATAAATGACCTCTTTGCCGACACCGCAAGCGGTACGCCTATAGAATGTCCGCCTCCGAGCACAAAGGAAACGGTAGGCTTTTTCATTCCTGAAATAAGCTCGGCAATGGCAAGACCTGCCTCAACATCACCGCCCACCGTATTTAGAATTATAAGCAATCCCTCTATTTCACTGCTTTCCTCAATTGCCACAAGCTGAGGAATAACATGCTCATATTTAGTTGTTTTACTCTGCTCAGGCAAAACGCTGTGTCCCTCAATCTCGCCTATTATTGTAAGACAATAGATTTTGTGCTTCCCTTCAAAGGTAGCAACCGCACCCATTTCTTTAATTTCTTCTGTTTCTTCACTTAATTTTTTGTTATCATTATTATCATTCATCGCCTTTTCCTCCCAAAATAGTATTTGGTAAAAAAGAGGATTAATTCAAAAATGTGCAAAAAGTAAGGCGTTGAAAAATCCAACGCCTTACTTCAACCCATTCATTCTACAAAACAATCAAATTTTTCGGACTTTCGGTAAGATTTATAAAACCGTCATCGGTAACATATACCATATCCTCTATCCGTACACCGAACTCATTTTCAAGATAAATACCCGGCTCCACCGTCATAATCATTCCCGACTCAAGGAGTGTTGTATCCCTTGTGTTGCAGGCGGGATTTTCGTGAATATCAAGTCCCACGCTGTGACCGAGTCCATGCCCGAAGCAACCCTCAAAGCCCGATGAATAAATTAAATCACGCGCCACTTTATCCACATTACAGCACCTCACACCCGCTTTTATGCTATCAAGTGCCACCTTTTGTGCCTTTAAAACCGTTTCATAAACTGTTTTTTGCTTTTCGGTTACATTGCCTACCGCTACAGTTCGTGTCATATCCGAGCGGTATCCGTTTACAACCGCGCCGAAATCCATAGTTACAAAATCACCGTTTTCTATTCTTTTATCGGTTGGCACTCCGTGTGGCATTGAGGAATTTTTGCCCGAAACCACAACAATATCAAATGCTACTCCCTCACTGCCCTGAGACCGCATAAAAAATTCCATATCAAGCATTATTTCGATTTCGGTCCTATCCTCTTTAATGCGGTCAAGAATATAATAAAATGTTCGGTCGGTTAATTTTTGAGCCTTTCTGATGCTTTCAAGCTCGTCTTCGCTTTTTATACTGCGAAGTCTTTTTATTGTCTTTGAAATCTTGTTATCACTGCTTATTTCGACATTGCTAATTTTACTCTTAAGCCCCCATAATTCATCAATAGACATAGAATCGGTTTCAACAAATAAGGTCTTAATATTTTCTCTTGCAATAAGCTCATTCAATTGCTCGTAAAGCCTTTCTGCGAGCACTACCGAAGCCGATTTTACGGTTTTAGAGGCTTTTTCGAAATACCTGAAATCTATAAATAAGGTTGCGGAATCGGGAGTAATAAGCACCGTGCCAGCAGACGAACGCATACCTGTAAAATAAAAGCGGTTAGTATGGCTCGTTACAATTACCGCCTGACCTTTTTCAAGATATTTTCTTATGTTTTCTATCCTTTTTTTCATTATCCATTCTCCGTTTATATAAAAACATTACGCTCGGAAGATTTATACATAGCATTATTCCGTTAAAAAATGCCGAAAGTCTCCAAGCTGCTGATATGCTGAAAACTCCGCCTGCAATACACCCTAACGGATATATAAGTTTAAAGAGTTTTTTTGCTCTCTCACCACTCAAAAAGCCTATGCAAATATCCCCGTAAAGCGCCCAACCGATAATACTTGAAAAGGCAAAAAAGCACATCATTGATGCCAAAATCGGATGCGCAAAATTGCCGTAAACCGTACTTAGTGAGCGTATTACAAGCTCGGTTGAAGCCGCTTTTCCATAATCTATTTTAACCGAGCCGCAAAGAATTGTCAACGCAGTAAGTGTACAAATAAGAATTGTGTCAATAAAAACCTCAAAAATTCCGTATAAGCCTTGAGTAGACTCGTCTGCATCATACGCGGCTGAGTGTGCCATTGCCGAGGTTCCAAGCCCTGCTTCATTCGAAAAAACACCTCTTGACGCACCTATAAATGCCGATGTAAACACTGAGCCTACCGCTCCGCCTGTAACCGCTTTCGGAGTGAATGCACCCTTTATTATCAGTTCAAAAGCCTTTGGGACAAGCTCATAATTCACAATCACAACACTCAAAGACATTAATGTATACATAACCGTCATAACAGGAATGATTTTTTCGCTTACAATACCTATCTGTGTAACTCCGCCTTTAATTACAACAAAGGTTAGCAATGCAAAAATCACCGAAAACATAAGCCTTACGACAAAATTATCCGAAACGGCAGAAACAGCGGCATTGGCCTGGGTAATATTTCCTGAGCAAAAAACCGCAGGAATTGCCGCAATAGCAAATATCGTGCCAAATGCGCTTGCGCCCTTTATACCGTTTTTTATGTAGTACATCGGACCGCCAACAAATTCACCCTTCTTTTCTTCTCTAAACCGCACTGCCAATACAATTTCTGCATATTTTACCGCCATACCGAGCAAGGCGCTTATCCACATCCAAAAAACCGCT
This sequence comes from Acutalibacteraceae bacterium, assembly GCA_045533475.1. Lineage (GTDB taxonomy): Bacteria > Bacillota > Clostridia > Oscillospirales > Acutalibacteraceae > UBA737. Next base: position 6,148 of record JAZSHV010000057.1, read on the forward strand.
CCCGCTCCGCCTATGGAAATAGCGCCGGCTACCCCTGCAATATTTCCCGTTCCGACCGTTGCCGAAAGCGCAGTACAAGCCGACTGTATTGATGAAAGCCTGCCATTACATTCTTTTCTTTCTTTAAAGGTTCTTACCGTAAGAATTAAAGAACGCGGAAAAAGCCTTAACTGAAAAAGTCTGCCCCCAACCGTAAGCACTACTCCGCAAACCATTAATAACGCAAACGGCAGAGCCCCGGAAATTATATTTTCAAAATGCAAAAAAATGCTTTTCATTGATTTTTCACCCCACTATGAGAATATTTTTTAAAAAAAGTTTTTATTACCGCTTTTTTACTATTGTTTATTTTAAAAGTTTATAGTATAATATATTCGTTATATTATGTCTTGGAAGTGTAAAATGTCAGAAAATATAGTTTATCTTGATAATAGCGCTACCACAAAGCCCTGTAAACGGGCGGTGGAATACATCAATAATGCGCTTTGTAAATTTTGGGGAAATCCCTCCTCTTTGCACAGTATGGGATTTGATGCTGAGCTTGAAATGAACGATGCCCGCAAAGCGGTGGCTGATAAAATCGGTGCACGCGAGGATGAAATAATTTTCACAGGCAGCGGGACCGAGGCTAACAACACCGCCATTATGTCGGTAACAAAGAGCCATTTTAGGAAAATTATTACAACCGAAATTGAACATCCGTCGGTGCTTGAAACGGTCAAAAGGCTTGAAAATGACGGTTTCAAGGTTTCGCGTATAGGGTGTGACGGAAAGGGAATCATCTCTCTTTCCCAGCTTGAAAAAGAGCTTGACAGTTCGGTTTGTCTTGTCAGCATAATGCTTGTGAATAACGAGGTTGGCTCAATTCAGCCAATAGCCGAGGCTTCGGCGCTTATTAAACGGCTTGCTCCAAATGCTCTACTCCATTGCGATGCGGTTCAGGGTTTCGGCAAGCTTAGCATTAATGTCAAAAAGCTTGGTGTAGACCTTTTATCTGCAAGCGGACATAAGATATACGGTCCTAAGGGCATTGGTTTTCTCTATTGCCGAAAGGGTGTTCACCTTACGCCTTTTATAACGGGTGGCGGTCAGGAAAGAGGACTTCGTTCGGGTACTGAGTCGGTTCCGCTTATTATGGGACTAAAGGGTGCTATTGAGGAGCTTGGCAACATCAATTCCTCGCTTGAAAGGGTAGCTGAGCTTAATAGCTATGCCCGCGAGCAGTTTTTAAAAACCAATTATATAAAAATCAACTCTCCCGAAAATTCCCTGCCCTATATATTAAACATCTCGGTTATGGGCTACCGTTCGGAGACACTTTTACACTTTCTTGAAAATAAAAATATTTTCGTTTCCTCAGGTAGCGCCTGTGCCAAGGGTGAGACAAGCTATGTGCTTAAGGCATTGGGACTTGACCGCTTTATGGGTGACAGCGCACTGAGAATCAGCTTTTCAAAAGAAAACACCAAGGAGGATATCGACCTTTTGGTTTCCGCATTAGAGCAAGCGGTAAAAACTTTAAGGCGTAGTAGCATATGAAAGAAATAATACTTATTAAAAACGGCGAGCTTGCTTTAAAGGGACTCAACCGCAGTAATTTTGAGGATGCACTTGTTAAAAATATGAAACGCCGTTTAAACGGTTTAGGTAAGGTAAGCATTAGAAAGGCGCAGTCGGCAATATATGTTGAACCTCAGGACGATGACTTTGATTTTGAGGAAGCACTTGAGCGCGTTAGCAGAATTTTTGGTATTGCCGCATTCAGCCGCGCCTGTGTTTGCGAAAAAACGGTTGAGGATATACTCGAAAAATCGGTAGAATACCTTGCCGATACTATGAAATCCATAAAAACCTTTAAGGTTGAGGCTAAGCGCGCAGATAAGCGTTTCCCCCTCACCTCTCCTGAAATTTGCCGCGAGCTTGGCGCAAAGCTTTTAAGCAGTTTTCCTCATCTTAAGGTAGATGTTCATACCCCAGACCAAACAGTTTATGTTGAAATAAGAGATTTTGCCGCTTATGTCAGGGCTGAGCAGTTGCAGGGCGCAGGCGGTTTGCCTGTAGGTACGGCAGGTACCGCTTCTATACTCATTTCTGGCGGAATTGACAGTCCCGTTGCGGCGTGGACAATGGCAAAAAGAGGACTTCGTCTTAATGCAATTCATTTCGCAAGTCCCCCGTATACAAGCGCACGCGCAGAAATGAAGGTTCGCAAACTGCTCTCACGCGTTGCAAGATACAGCGGAAGCATTAACCTTGCTATTGTTCCCTTTACCGAGATTCAGGACCAGATTGCAGAGTATTGCCCTGAGGACTACTTTACACTTATTATGCGCCGTATGATGATGCGTATATCCCAGAAGATTGCGCGTAATTCGGGCAGTCTTGCCCTTATAACAGGTGAAAGCCTCGGTCAGGTTGCAAGTCAGACACTTCCTGCGCTTGTAACTACTGACAGTGTCACAGATATGCCTGTACTCCGTCCGCTAATAGGTATGGACAAGGAGGAAATTATCCGCATTTCAAGGGTTATTGACACCTTTGAGACCTCAATCCTTCCGTATGAGGATTGCTGTACGGTATTTACCCCTAAGCATCCTAAAACCCGTCCGACTATAGCGCTTTGCGAGGAAGCCGAAAAGAATCTACCAATTGATGAGCTTATTGAAAAGGCTATAGCAGACATAGAATATTCCTTTATCGACTGAGAGGTTTATTGAAATAATGGAGCTTACTTTACATTCCGAGCTACAACGAAAAGCAGAGCAAACTGTTTTAAAGCTGAAATCTATGGGATTTACAATTTCGGCGGCGGAATCCTGTACAGGAGGAATGTTTTCTTCTTATCTTACAGGTGTTTCAGGAGTTTCCGAAATATATGAATTGGGCGTGACCTCTTACTCCTGCCGCATAAAGAACAAGATTCTTTCTGTGGATAATAAAACCCTTGAAACTATGGGTGCGGTATCTGAAGACACTGCCCGTCAGATGGCAGAGGGGGTCAGACTGCTTTCGGGCGCAGATATTGGTGTTGCGGTTACGGGAGCAGCAGGACCATCTCCTACTGAGGGACATAATGCAGGATATGTTTTTATTTCCCTTGCCGGTAATGAAAAAACGGTTGTAAAGCTTTTGCAAATAGAGCCTTTGAGCCGTGATTATGTTAGAATGTCGGCGATAAAGGAGCTTTTCAATCTTATAGAACAATACACTGAGGAATTTTGCTATGAATAATTCAAAAATAAAAAATTCTTTTTTAAACTTTTTTAAGGGAATTTACCTATCCTATATTCCAAATAAAAAGGATAACCTAAAGCAAATAATAATAAAAATCGGCTTTATCGCTTCTTTTGTCACCTTGATAGTTTCGGCGGTTTACATAGCGAACTATTTTATCGAGGCAGATAAACAGGACAGTATAATTGATGACAGCCGCAATATCTGGCATAGCGTAAATGAAACAATTTCTACTGATAGCAATGCAGATTCGGGCGAAACGATTAATCCTGAAGATACGGTGAATAAAATCCTACTCGCCGAAAACGGTGATTTTAAGGGTTGGATAACTATAAAGGATACTAAGGTAGATAATCCGATATATCAAACCGATAATAACGATTTCTATTTGAACCACAACCAGAAAAAGCAATACAGTGCTTACGGAGCTCTTTATTTTGACAGTAAGAATGTTATTACCGAAGAAAAAACCGATTCTAACCTTTTAATCTACGGTCACGAAATGAAAAACGGCTCAATGTTCGGAAATCTCAAAAAGCTAAAATCCCTTAGCTTTTACAAGCAACATCCAACCATTGAATTTTCTACGCTTTACAAAAGCAAATCGGTTTACAAAATATACGCTATATTTATTCTCAATGCCTCTAAGGAGGACGACGGTAACTACATTTACAATATTTCCCGTAAGAATTTTATAAATGAAAACGATTTTGAACGGTGGAGTAATGAGGCTTACGAAAGAAGTATTATAAATACCGGAGTAGATGTAAGGATGGATGACAATATCATAACCCTTGTCACCTGCTCTGAGGATTTTGAAAATGCCCGACTTGTTGTTATGGCAAGGGAAAGCCGAGAGGACGAGAATCCACAGGTTGATACCTCAAAGGCGACGGTTAACCCCAATCCAAGATATCCGGAAAAATGGTATGTAAAACGCGGACTCAAATAGAAAGGAAAAAAGAAAATGTTTCAGAATATTAAGGTCGATATAATTTACTACAAAACAAATACAGATTTTGAGATGGAGTTCAATCTTTGCGGCTGTTGCAGAATGAGACTTCTCACCGATAAATCACCTGACAAAAAATCGCTTATACACAGTCTTGCGAGAGCGGTAAACCGCAGTCGTGTTATTATTATGATAGGCTCGCTTTTCGGAGATGAGGGTATAATCAGCCTTGCCACCACTGCCATAGGCAACAGTGTTTCAACAATTAAGGCGAAGGAATACGGCATTTCAGACGCTGAGGAGATAGAGATTATTACTGATTCTACTCCCCTTGTAAGTCCTGACGGTTTCTTCGGCGGTTGTATAATAGAAAGCGGTCCACAGACTATGATTCTCCTTACCGATAACAAGAGTATCAGAAAATCAGTTATGCAGAGCCTTATTCACCCTTATATTGAGGAGCTTTGCGCCCACGAGCTACAGGAAAAGGCTGCTTCTGCCTTAGAGAATTCGGAGTCAGAGGAAATATCGGAAGAAGCGCTCGCCTTAGAAAAGGCCGCAGCAGCAGAAGCCTTAGCAGAACAGGAAGCCGCTGACTTAGAGACATCAGAGGAGCCTGAGCTTCAAAACGATACCGATTCCAAAGAAGAAACCGACGAAGCTTTTGAGAATGTTGTTGTATTACCGCAGGACGAGCTTCCTGACGGTGAAATTAATGTAGACTCTGAGCCCGACGGCGATGTTGATGAGTCGCTTGACACTCCCATAATAATCGGTCAGCCTGAGGCAAACTCTGAGGATGATATTATTCTTTCCGGAAATATGCTATTCGAAACAGATGATGAAATTATATCCTCTGAAGAAGACCAAGATTTCTTCATTGAGCCAACTCCAATGAAAAAGGGAGATTCCGAAGGTTTTAATTATGCTTACGGTGCATTTCTTGATGACGAAAATCTTGTGAGTGAAAACGAAAATGATATTGAACCTGAAATAAAACCTGCTTCCTTTGGCTTACCAATCCTGATAATAGCAATAATAATGCTCTTTACACTTGCCGTACTTTGCTACTGTATATTCTATGTTCCGTCCTTAGAGGGCGTATCCGCTATAGAATATATAAGAGAAATATTTGACACACTTTTTGTATAGGATAGTTTTTTATGTTTACTAATGACAAAACCGTAAAGGTTAAAGCAGGAGGATTGGAAATTGGCGGCGGTGCACCAGTTTCGGTGCAATCAATGTTAGCCGTTCCTGCACACGATATAGAGGGTAATGTTAATGAAGCTCGCCGTCTTGAAGCGGCGGGCTGTGACATTATGCGCGTCACCGTACCTGATAAAGAGGCAATAAAAACGGTGGAGGCGCTTAAAAAAAGCATTACCATTCCCTTAGTTGCAGATATACATTTTGACTACAGGCTTGCTATTGAAAGCGTAGCCGCAGGGGTTGACAAGGTTAGAATTAATCCGGGTAATATAGGCTCGGACGAAAAAGTAAAGCTTGTAGCAAATGCTTGCCGTAACGCAGGTGTTCCCATAAGAATCGGGGTAAATTCGGGCTCTATTGAGAAGAATATCCTTGCTAAATACGGCTCTGCTACACCTGAGGCTATGGTGGAAAGCGGTCTTTATCATATTTCACTTTTGGAAAAGTTTGATTTTACCGATATTGTTCTTTCGCTCAAATCCTCTGATACCCAAACAATGTATAAAGCGTATGAGCTTGCGGCAGAAAAATGCCGTTACCCTTTACACCTTGGTGTAACCGAGGCTGGTACAGAAAATATGGGTGTAATAAAATCAGCCGCTGGAATAGGGGGGCTACTGCTTAGAGGAATTGGAGCAACCATTCGAATTTCACTTACCGATGACCCCGTAAAAGAGGTTGAGGCGGGCATTAAACTGCTTAAGGCTATCGACCTTAGAAAGGGCGGTATTAAGCTTGTTTCCTGCCCTACCTGCGGAAGAACTAAAATAGACCTTATAGGTATTGCAAAAAAAGCAGAAAAAGAGCTTGCAAATATGGATAAGGACATTACAGTTGCCATTATGGGCTGTGTCGTAAACGGACCGGGTGAGGCTTCTGCCGCAGATATAGGTATTGCCGGCGGTGACGGTTGCGGTGTGCTCTTCAAAAAGGGTGAAATTATAAAAAAATTGCCTGAGCACCAATTGCTCAGCGCGTTAATAGAAGAAATAAAAGAAATGTAAAATAAACGGAGTTGTAATAAATGCCGAAACCACTCTTTTCAGAAATATTCGGAGATTTTTTAAACAAAGAAATGCTTAATGCCCTTAAGACGGCTTATATTGATAGATGCAATCTTGATTTAAATGAGCGCACTTTAAATGCACTTGTCTATTCGGATACATATATAAGCAAAGCCTTGCAGGGTGATATTTGTTATGCCACAAAAACGGCATTAAAGCTGACTGTATGCGAAATAGACTTTAGATTTGCTGGCCAATGTCTTTGCGGCGAAGCCTTAGCGGATATTGCATATGAGCTAAAGGTGAAAAATGCAGTTCTCAACGGTTATTTCGGGGGTGCAGACTATTCACTTGAAAATGACCAAATTACAATTACACTTAAACACGGCGGTTATAACCGTATTAGCCAAACTGATTTTGTAAAGCATTTTACTGCTACTGTAAAAGAACGGTTCGGTTGTTCTGTTGAGGTTAATTTTGACGGTCAGCTTGACGATGTTGAGATAGAGCTTCCCCCACCTGAGGCTCCCTCTGTACATCAGGAAAGAAAAAAGAGTGAGTCTAAGGGCGGAGAAGCTCCAAAGGTTGAAATTAAGTTTGAAAAGCGCGAGGAAAAGCCACAAAACGGAATGGTTTACCTTGATAATCCAAAGCTTTTTTACGGCAGAAGAATTGAAACAAATATTAAGCCAATGATTGAAATCACAGGGGATGATAGTGAGATTTGCTGTTGGGGTGAAGTCTTTGAAACCGAGATCAGAACCATAAACACCAAACGCGGTGAAACTAATATTTTCACCTTTTCATTCAGCGACCACACCAATTCCCTCACCGCTTCTATGTTTATAGACCCTAAGCGTATGGGCGAAGTGGCGCCCATTAAGAGCGGTAATTTTATTCTTGTTAATGGCTCATACGAATTTGATAACTACAAAAAGGATTTTATCGTAAAGCCTAAGGCTATTGCATTACTCCAAAAATACACCGAGACCGATGATTACGAGGGTGAAAAGCGCGTAGAACTGCATTGTCACACCAATATGTCAGCTAAGGATGCGGTATCCTCTGCTGAGGATATAATAAAGCAAGCGTATAGTTGGGGCCATAAAGCGGTAGCAATTACCGACCACGGCGTTGTTCAGGCATACCCCGGCGCGGCTGGTGCCGTTAAGGGCATCCGCAAGTCGGGCGGTGATTTCAAGGTTATTTACGGCGTAGAATCCTATTTCCTTGACGATATTAACAACGATATTTCGGGACTTAATGCCCGTCAGATAGGTAAGCTCAGCCACCATCAGATAATTTTGGTTAAGAATCTTGCGGGACTTAAGAATCTCTACAAGCTCGTTTCAGAAGCTCATCTTAAGGATTATCACGGCAGACCGATTACCCTTAGAAGTAAGCTTGACACCTTGCGTGAGGGACTTATTGTGGGAAGCGCTTGCGAGGCGGGAGAGCTATATGATGCTGTAGTAGACGGCAAGAGCGATGAAGAGCTTCTAAGAATTGCCGATTACTATGATTACCTTGAAATTCAGCCTGTGGGCAATAACGAATTTATGGTGCGTAAATCCACCTCTCCCGATGAAAAAAATAAAAAAACAGGCGAAACTATACCCAACCGCTACCGCCATGTAAAATCGGTTGAGGTTATAAGAGATTTCAACCGCAAGATTGTTGAATTGGCAGATAAGCTCGGTAAGCCTGTTGTTGCTACGGGGGATGTGCATTTCCTTAAAAAGGACGATGTTATAATCCGTAAAATACTTATGGCGGCGCAGGAGTTTGACGATTTTGACAATCAGGCTCCTCTATACCTTAAAACAACCGCCGAAATGCTCGAGGATTTTTCATATTTCGGTGATAGAGCAAAGGAATTTGTAATAGACAATCCCAATAAAATAGCCGATATGGTTGACGGTGATGTTATTCCTGTGCCCGACGGCAACTTCCCCCCTGTAATTGAGGGGTCGGACGAAATGCTCCGCGATATATGTTGGGAAAATGCATACAAGCGGTTCGGCAACCCTGTGCCCGAAATTGTTTCAAAAAGACTTGATAAAGAGCTTAATTCTATTATCAATAACGGCTTCTCGATAATGTATATTTCAGCGCAGAAGTTAGTGGCTTATAGCGAGGAAAACGGTTATCTTGTTGGCTCGCGTGGCTCGGTTGGTTCTTCCTTTGTTGCTACTATGGCAGGCATTTCTGAGGTTAATCCCTTGGCTCCGCACTATGTATGCCCTAAGTGTCAGTACAGTCAGTTTTTTGAAAAGGGTGAGGTTGGCTCAGGCTTTGACCTGCCTGAAAAGAACTGTCCGGAATGCGGAACACCGCTCGACCGCGACGGTCACGACATTCCCTTTGAAACCTTCTTGGGCTTTAAGGGTGACAAGGTGCCTGATATTGACCTTAACTTCTCTGATGAATTCCAGACTCAGGTTCAAAAATATACCGAAACCCTTTTCGGTAGTGAAAATGTTTTTAAGGCGGGTACTATTTCGACCGTCGCTGAGAAAACCGCTTTCGGATACGCAAAGGCGTACGCAGAAAAAAAAGGCATTACCTTAAGCAATGCAGAGCTTAACCGTCTGGCTAAGCTTGTGGAGAGCGCAAAGGTAAAGACTACAACAGGTCAGCACCCTGCGGGTATGATTGTTGTGCCGAGAGATAAGACGATTTACGATTTCTGTCCCGTTCAGCACCCTGCAAACGATGTTAATTCAGATGTAATTACCACCCATTTCGATTTCCACTCTATACACGATACAATTCTTAAGCTTGACGAGCTCGGTCACGTTATTCCCACCACATATAAATATCTTGAGGAATATTCGGGTATACCTGTAAGCAAGGTTTCAATGAGTGACCCTGCCGTTTACAGTCTTTTCACCTCTACTGAGGCATTGGGTGTTACACCTGAGGAAATCGAATCGCAGACAGGTACATACTGTATTCCCGAATTCGGAACCTCCTTTGTTCGTGGAATGCTTGTAGACTGCCGTCCTAAAAATTTCTCAGACCTTTTGCAGATTTCAGGTCTTTCGCACGGTACAGATGTTTATCTCGGAAACGCAAAGGACCTTATAGAAAACGGTACCTGTACGATTTCTGAGGTTATCGGTACGCGTGACAACATAATGGTATACCTCATACATCAGGGAATGGAAGAGGGACTCGCTTTTAAAATTACCGAGACTGTGCGTAAAGGTCTTGTTGCAAAAGGAAAAGTATCCAAAGAGGATTGGGGCAAAATGGAGGACGCAATGCGCGCTGTTAATGTCCCTGAGTGGTATATAAACAGCTGTTATAAAATAAAATATATGTTCCCTAAAGCCCACGCGGCAGCATATGTTATATCCGCCTTGAGGGTTGCGTGGTATAAGGTGCACCGCCCGCTTGAGTTTTACTGCGCATATTTTACCGCGCGTCCTGAGGATGTTGATGTTCCAACTGTAATGCGCGGCAGAGAGTCAGTAAAGCAATATTTGAGAGATATTAAAGCCAAGGGCAAAGAGGCAACTCAAAAAGAGCTTGATGTTTATGACAATATGCTTATTTTTAACGAAATGATGGCACGGGGAATTGAGGTTCTTCCCATTGACCTTAATAAATCCCACGCTATGAAATATGTTCCTGAGGACGGCAAAATGCGTCTGCCCTTCGGAGCGCTCAGCGGTGTCGGTGAAAAGGCGGCATATTCCATATATGATGCGGCTCAGCGCGGAAATTATGTTTCTCGCGAGGATTTCCAGATAGAAGCCGGCGTATCAAAAACAATTATAGAAAATCTCGCAGAATTAGGCGCTATGAGCGACCTGCCTGATACAAATCAGATTTCAATATTTTAAGATAAGAGTCAACTGTTTATGGACGGTTGGCTCTTTTTTACTTGACGAAACCACAAAATATGGTATATAATATACAATTAGGTAAATGTACAATAATAATATTATAGAGGAGTAGCTATACTATGGCAAAGACTAAGGTCGAATACGGTAATGAAAGCATAAGTCAGCTTAAAGGCGCTGACCGTGTGCGCAAGCGTCCCGGAGTTATTTTCGGTTCGGACGGACTTGACGGCTGCGAGCATTCCGTATTTGAAATTATTTCTAACTCTATAGACGAGGCGCGTGAGGGCTACGGAAACAAAATCACCGTAACAAAATATTCTGACGGTTCTATTGAGGTTCAGGACTTTGGACGAGGCGCACCGGTTGATTTTAATAATAAGGAGCAACGCTTTAATTGGGAGCTTCTGTACTGTGAAATGTATGCAGGCGGCAAGTACAATACCAACGACGGCGCAAACTATGAATACTCGGTAGGTCTTAACGGCTTGGGACTTTGCTCAACACAGTATGCCTCTGAGTATATGGATGTTGAAATCAAGCGTGACGGCTTTAAGTATAATCTTCACTTTGAAAAGGGTTATAATGTAGGCGGTCTCCAAAAGGAACCTTATTCAGGAAAGGATACCGGCACCAAAACCCGTTGGAAGCCCGATATTGAGGTTTTTACCGATATTAATATTCCCTCTGAATATTTCATTGATATTTTAAAGCGTCAGGCAATAGTTAATGACGGTCTTTTGTTTATCTTCCGCGAACAGCAGGGTAATAAATTTATTAATCAGGAAATTGTCTACAATAATGGTATACGCGACTATGTCAACGAAATAACAGGTGAAGAAAGACTTACTAATGTTCAGTTCTGGCAAACTGAGCGTAAGGGACGTGACCGAGAGGACAAGCCTGAATACAAGGTTAAAATCAATGCCGCTCTCACCTTTAGCAACCGTCACACATTGAAAGAATATTACCACAACTCAAGCTGGCTTGAGCACGGCGGTGTTCCTGAAAAGGCTACAAGAAGCGCCTTGGTGTCTCAGATAGATGCTTATATCAAGCAGACAAATAAATATAAGGGTAACGAAAGCAAAATCACCTTCTCAGATGTTGAAGAATGTCTTGTGTTGGTTATTTCTTCTTTTTCTACCATTACCTCATACGAAAATCAGACCAAAAAGGCCATTACAAATAAGTTTATTTACGAGGCTATGGTTGATTTTCTCAGGCATCAGTTAGAGGTTTACTTTATTGAGAACAAGGCTGAGGCTGATAAAATTGCCGAGCAGGTGTTGGTAAACAAGCGAAGCCGAGAGAGAAGTGAAAGAGAACGCATAAATCTTAAAAAGACTCTGCAAAGCTCTAACTCTATGCTTGACAGGGTGGAAAAGTTTGTCGACTGCCGCTCTAAGGATGTTGCTGAAAGAGAGCTCTTTATAGTTGAGGGTGATTCGGCTTTGGGTTCCTGTAAATTGGCAAGAGATGCGGCTTTTCAGGCAATTATGCCGGTCCGAGGTAAAATTCTCAACTGCCTTAAGGCTGACTACGAAAAGATATTTAAAAGCGAGATAATTACAAATCTTATAAAGGTTTTGGGTTGTGGAGTAGAGGTAAAATCAAAAGCTAACAAGGGTCTTGCCACCTTTGACCTTAATTCTCTGCGTTGGAACAAGGTTATTATCTGTACCGATGCCGATGTTGACGGCTTCCACATCAGAACCCTTATTCTTACTATGATTCACCGCCTTATGCCCACCCTTATAACTGAGGGCAAGGTTTACATTGCAGAAACTCCGCTTTACGAAATCGGCACAAAGGATATGACCTATTTTGCCTATGACGAAAAGGAAAAGCTTGATATTTTAGAAAAAATCGGTGATAAAAAGTATAATATTCAGCGTTCAAAGGGACTTGGTGAAAACCAACCCGATATGATGAATCTTACAACTATGAATCCTGAAACAAGGAGACTTATCAAGGTAATGCCTCAGGATGCAGAGCGCACATCACAGATGTTCGATTTACTTTTGGGCGACGACCTTGCAGGAAGAAAGGAATTCATAGCCGAAAACGGATATATGTATCTTGACGATGCAGACATTTCTTAATGCGTAATTCGTAATGCGTAATTCGTAATTGAAGGATAAAAAATGGATAATATAATAGTCATAAAAAGTAAGGCTGATTTTTATGCAAAAATGAATATAGCCCTTAAAGAAGCCAGTGAAACTGAATATTGGCTTGATATACTTTATAAAACCGATTATATAGATAATGACTTATTTCAAAGCATTTATTCCGATTGCACAGAGATTATAAAAATTTTAATGTCTATAACAAAAACTCAAAAGTGTGATTCGTAATTACACATTACGCATTACGAATTACGAATTCGAAAGGTGAGATTATGGCTCCACGAAAGAAAAAAGAAACCGAAAAGAGTAACAAACCCGATATAAATGCCTATATTGCAGGCGCAGGGCTTACGGTTGAGCAACCTATTACCGAAACGCTTGAATCGAACTTTATGCCTTATGCTATGAGTATAATAGTTTCGCGTGCTATTCCTGAAATAGACGGTTTTAAGCCCTCGCACCGAAAACTGCTCTATACAATGTATACTATGGGGCTTTTAAACGGAAATACAATAAAATCTGCAAATATTGTGGGACGCACTATGCAGCTAAACCCTCACGGTGATGCCGCCATATACGAGACAATGGTGCGTCTTTCTGAGGGTAATCAGGCGTTACTACACCCGTATGTCGCTTCAAAGGGCTCGTTCGGTAAGGCTTATTCGCGTGATATGGCATATGCGGCATCCCGTTATACTGAGGCAAAGTTAGCCCCCATTGCGGCTGAGCTTTTCTGTGACATTGATAAAGATACTGTGGATTTTGTGGATAACTATGATGCCACAATGAAAGAGCCTACCCTCTTCCCTGTTACATTTCCGTCGGTGCTTGTAAACGCAAACACAGGTATTGCGGCAGGTATGGCAAGCTCCATATGTCCGTTCAACCTTAAAGAGGTGTGCGACACTACCATTGCCTATATTAAGGATAACGATATTAATGTCGCGGATACTCTGTTAGCTCCCGACTTTCCAATCGGCGGCGAGCTGCTTTACAACCGCTCAGATATTGAAAAAATCTATGAAACAGGCAGAGGCGGCTTCAAGGTAAGAGGCGTTTACACCTATGATAAATCCCAAAACTGTATTGATATAACCCAAATTCCGCCCACCACAACAAGTGAGGCTATAATCGAAAGGGTTATTGAGCTTGTACGCCTTAAAAAGGTTACCGAAATAAATGATATACGCGACGAAACCGACCTCAAAGGTCTTAAAATTACAATCGACCTAAAGCGCGGCACCGACCCTGACAAGCTTATGAAAAAGCTAATGAAGCTCTCCCCCTTAGAGGATAGCTTCTCCTGTAATTTCAATATACTGATTGCAGGCTCACCCCGAGTAATGGGTGTAAAAGAAATTATCTCTGAGTGGGTTGCTTTCCGTGAGGAATGTGTTCGCAGGAGAATTTACTTTAAGCTCACAAAGGCTAAGGACAAGCTTCACCTTTTAAAGGGTCTCGAAAAAATACTACTCGATATTGATAAGGCTATAAAAATTGTCCGTGAGACCGATGAGGAATCTCAGGTAGTGCCAAATCTTATGATAGGCTTCGGTATAGACGAGATTCAGGCAGAATATGTAGCTGAAATTAAGCTCCGCCATTTAAACCGTGAGTACATTTTAAAGCGTACTGCCGATATTGAAGCGCTTATTGCCGAAATCGAGGAAATGGAAAGCATACTGAAATCCAGAACTAAGGTTTTGAAAATAATTATCAAGGAGCTCGAAAAGGTTTCTGAAAAATACGGTAAGGAGCGTTGCACAAAAATCATAAGTGCTGCCGACCAAGAAGAATACAACGAAGATGCTGAGGTTGATAATTCTCCCGTAACAATATTCTTTACAAAGGACGGATATTTCAAGAAAATCACTCCGCAGTCCCTTAGAATGAGCGGTGAGCAGAAGCTTAAAGAGGGCGACGAAATAACCCAAACTATTGAAACCACAAATGCTGCTGACCTACTGTTCTTCTCGAATAAATGTCAGGTTTACAAATCAAAAACTGCCGAATTTTCTGACAGTAAGGCAAGCGTTATGGGTGATTACATTGCCGGAAAGCTCGAATTTGATGAGGCTGAAAGCGCTATATATATGGTTGAAACCGCAGACTACAGCGGTTATATGATTTTTGTTTTTGATAACGGCAGAATTTCAAAGGTTCCGCTAAATTCATATCAGACCAAAACCAACCGAAAGAAGCTAATAAAGGCATACAGCGAAAAATTCACACTTCATACCGTGCTTCATATAAAAGAGGAAACCGAGCTTTTGCTTAAATCCTCAAACGGCAGAATTTTAATTGTAAATACTGCCTCTATTCCCTCTAAATCAACAAAGGACAACGGTGGTATTGCGGTAATGACACAGAAAAAAGGTCAGCGCGTAACCGAGGCTGCCGCCTATACAAAGGGCGAGCTCGACTCCGACCACCGCTACAGAACAAGAAACCTGCCTGCCGCAGGAAGTAAGCTGCCGACTGGCACAGCAGAGCAAGCAAGTCTTGATTTGTAAAATTACTTGACTTAAAGCATTATTAGTGTATAATAAAAAAAGCTGCCTTAAGGCGGAAGCGACATCCCCGTTCCGCCTTAAAGCAATCTTTCACTTTATGTTGAAACGGTTCTATTCGTATCTCATCTCAGACAGCTCTTTTTGTCAGCTCTGTTCGCAAACGCTTTTTGTGCTGACAATATTATAATAAGCAAAAATTTCAAAAAAATTAAAGTTAAATTTTACCAAAGGTTGTGAATTATAATGGCAAAAGAATTAGCCAAGCAGTACGACCCGAAAGAGGTTGAAGACCGTATATACAAGCAATGGCTTGACGGTAAGTATTTCCACGCTAAGTGCGAAAAGGATAAGGATACCTTTACTATAGTTATTCCTCCCCCGAACATTACAGGTCAGTTGCATATGGGGCACGCGCTTGACAATACCTTGCAGGATATTCTCATTCGCTTTAAGCGTATGCAGGGTTACGATACCCTTTGGCTCCCAGGTACCGACCACGCCTCAATTGCTACAGAGGCGAAGATTGTTGAAAAAATGAAATCTGAGGGTGTAACTAAAGCCGACATCGGTCGTGACGGCTTTTTGGAGCGTGCTTGGGATTGGAAAAAACAGTATGGCGGAAGAATTATTGAGCAGCTTAAAAAGTTGGGTTCTTCCTGTGATTGGGACAGAGAGCGTTTCACCCTTGACGAGGGCTGTAATAAGGCTGTAAATGAAGTTTTTGTAAGGCTTTACGAAAAGGGACTTATCTATCGCGGCGAAAGAATTATAAACTGGTGTCCTCATTGTAAGACATCTATTTCGGATGCCGAGGTTGAATACGAGGAGCAGGCAGGCCATTTCTGGCATCTTCGTTATCCGTTTAAGGACGGTAGCGGTTATTTAGAGCTTGCAACAACCCGCCCTGAAACCCTTTTGGGCGATACTGCCGTTGCGGTAAATCCCAACGATGAGCGCTACAAGGATATGATAGGCAAAACCCTTATTCTCCCCCTTGTGCACCGCGAAATACCCGTTGTTGCTGACGATTATGTTGAAATGGACTTCGGTACAGGTGTTGTTAAAATCACTCCTGCGCACGACCCCAACGACTTTGAGGTTGGTCTTCGCCATAACCTTGAAGTTATCAATGTTATGACCGATGATGCTAAGATTACCGAGGATTATCCAAAATACGCAGGTATGGACCGCTACGAGGCAAGAAAGGCAATCGTTGCCGACCTTGAGGCTGAGGGCGCGCTCGTGCGCATTGAGGACTATACTCATAATGTAGGTACCTGCTACCGTTGTTCTTCAACGGTTGAACCACGCGTTTCAAAGCAGTGGTTTGTTAAGATGAAGCCGCTTGCAGGTCCTGCTATAGATGCAGTTAAGAACGGTGAGACTAAATTTGTTCCTCAGCGTTTTGAAAAGGTTTATTTCCATTGGCTTGAAAACATAAAGGATTGGTGTATTTCCCGTCAGCTTTGGTGGGGACACAGAATCCCTGCGTATTATTGCGCGGATTGCGGAGAGGTAATCGTTTCTGCAAACGATGTTGATAAATGCACAAAATGCGGAAGCGCTAACGTTTCTCAGGATGAGGATACCCTCGATACCTGGTTCTCCTCCGCTCTCTGGCCCTTCTCAACCCTCGGTTGGCCTGATGACACCGAAGAGCTTAAGTATTTCTATCCCACAAGCACTTTGGTTACGGGCTATGATATCATCTTCTTCTGGGTTGCAAGAATGATCTTCTCGGGCCTTGAGTATACTGGCAAAGCGCCTTTCAATACCGTTCTTTTCCATGGTATCGTAAGAGATGCTCAGGGAAGAAAAATGTCTAAATCCTTAGGCAACGGTATCGACCCGCTTCTCGAGATCGAGAAATATGGCGCCGACGCTTTGAGATTCACTTTAGCTACAGGCAATAGCCCGGGAAATGATATGCGTTATTCTCCCGATAGGGTTGAAGCAAGCCGTAATTTCGCTAATAAGCTT
>JAZSHV010000023.1:0-33010 GCA_045533475.1 Acutalibacteraceae bacterium
TTTACTGATAAGGATGGTGCTTTTCACGATTATACCGCTGCTGCAACCCTTAGAAGACTTTATGAATTAAAGCTTTCTATACCCTGTATTGACTCTATCTGTGATTGCGGAAAGGCAGAAGAAAGGGAAGCTACTATTGAAGAAATCCACGCCTGTATTAATATTGCAAAGAATCTTAAGATTCCGTCTGTAAGAGTCCGCGCAATCGATAGCGGGGAAGAGGCTGTTTCCTGCGCTGAGGATATTCTGCGTGCAGTTTTACCCGAAGCAGAGGCTTCCGGTGTATCGATTCTTGTAGAAACATCAGGTGTATTCTGTGATACAGCTAAGCTTTTGGGACTTCTCAACACCTTTGCGTGTGACAGTCTTGCGGCGCTTTGGGATATGTACTCTACCTATTTCATCGGTAAGGAGGATGCTGAGACCACTATTAAAAATCTCGGTGCCTATGTTCGTCATGTTCATATTAAAGACGCGGCAACTACCGATAACGGAACAGAGTTTTGTCTTATGGGCGAGGGCGAGCTCCCTGTTGAGGAAATGATGCTTGCGCTTCGTTCGGTTAATTATGACGGCTTTGTATCGCTTGAATGGCATCCTGAATGGTGTGAAGAGCTTGACGATATGGAGATTATTTTCTCACAGTTCGTAAACTATATGAAGCAGTTCGGCGATACATCAAAGAATGAAAGCGCTCTTTATTATAACCGTGCACATACAGGTAAGTATGTGTGGGAAAAGGACCGTCTTATAGATGCAACCTTTTCTGATGTGCTTGACCGTATGGTTGAAGAATTTCCCGACCAATATGCCTTTAAATATACAACGCTTGATTACACAAGAACATATAATGAATTCAGAGACGATGTTGATAACTTTGCGCGTTCGCTGATTGCTCTCGGTGTTAAGGCAGGTACACACGTTGCTGTTTGGGCATCTAATGTTCCGCAATGGTATATTGCATTTTGGGCTACCGTTAAAATCGGTGCGGTGCTCGTTACCGTAAATACCGCATATAAAATTCACGAAATTGAGTATCTGCTCAGACAGTCGGATACGCATACCCTCATTATGACCGAGGGCGGTAAGGATATAGCCTATGGCGAGATAGTGGCAGAGCTGTGCCCCGAGCTTGCTGAACTTAAGGCAGGAAATCCGCTTCACGCAAAGCGTTTGCCTTTCTTAAGAAACTGTATTACGGTAGGCTTCAAGCAAAGGGGCTGTCTTACTTGGGACGATGCGCTTGAAAGAGCGGCTCAGGTACCGCTCAGCGAGGTTAACCGTATGGCATCACTTGTGGATAAGGATGATGTCTGCAATATGCAGTATACCTCGGGAACAACAGGCTTCCCCAAGGGCGTAATGCTTACGCACTACAATGTTGTTAATAACGGTAAGTATATTGGCGACCATATGGAGCTTTCAACTGCTGACCGGATGATGATTCAGGTTCCTATGTTCCATTGCTTCGGAATGGTGCTTTCTATGACTGCTTCTATGACTCACGGTACAACAATGTATCCGCTTCCGTATTTCTCGGCAAAGCCGGCGCTTTCCTGTGTTCATAATGAGCACATAACCGCCTTTAACGGTGTGCCGACAATGTTTATCGCTATGATGCAGCATCCTGATTTTGCTAAAACTGATTTCTCGTATATGCGTGTGGGCATTATGGCAGGTGCTAACTGTCCGGCAGACCTTATGAAAAAGGCTACCGAGGTTATGAATATGAAGGAGATTGTATCCGTTTACGGTCAGACTGAGGCGTCCCCCGGTTGCACAATGAGTAGCTATTACGATTCTCTTGAGGTCAGAACCGAAACGGTAGGCTCTCGTTTTGCAAATGTTGAATGTAAGATAATTGACCCCGAAACAGGACTTGACTGTCCTGACGGCGTGAACGGCGAGTTTGTTGCGCGCGGTTATAACATAATGAAAGGCTATTATAAGATGCCTAAGGCTACAGCTGAGGCTATTGACCAAAACGGCTGGCTCCACACAGGTGACCTTGCTTGCAGGGACAGTGACGGTAACTACCGCATTACGGGCAGACTTAAGGATATGATAATCCGCGGCGGTGAAAATATTTATCCCAAGGAGATTGAGGAATTTATCTATACCTGTCCTAAGGTTAGCGATGTTCAGGTTATCGGCGTGCCTGACGAGCAGTACGGCGAGGAGATAATGGCTTGCATTATCCTCAAAAAGGGCGAAGAAATGACTGCTGATGAAATGAAAAAATACATTGCAGACCATATGGCTCGTCATAAGGTTCCGCGTTATATAGATTTTGTGGATAAATTCCCGATGAATGCGGCAGGAAAGATTCTTAAGTATAAAATGCGTGAGGAAGCGGCTAAGAGGTTAGGACTGAAAAAATAAATGGTAAACGGAATATATACAATAGATGCTCATTGCCATATTTATCCCGAAAAAATAGCCGCAAGGGCGGTCAACGGAACTGATACATTTTACGGACTTCATTCGGTTTATGGCGGGACTGTCGGGAACCTCATTGAAAAGGGAACCGAGGCGGGAATAGACCACTTTATTGTTCAGTCGGTGGCTACAAGTCCAAAACAGGTTAAAAGCATAAATGAATTTGTTTCCAAAAGTGTCAATGAAAGTAACGGCAAATTTACGGGACTCGGCACATTGCATCCTGAAAGCACCGATATAAAGGGTGACATTGAGCATTTATTGGAATTGGGACTTAAGGGCGTAAAGCTTCATCCCGATATTCAAGCATTTAAAATAGACGATTACCGTTGCCTTAAAATCTATGAGCTTTGCGAGGAAAAGGGACTGCCAATTTTAATGCATACGGGGGATAGCAGATATGATTATTCTAATCCCAACCGTATGCTCCCGATTCTTAAAATATATGATTCGCTGACCGTTATAGGAGCTCATATGGGCGGATGGTCGGTTTGGGACGATGCAGTAGAGAAGCTTTCGGGCAACCCTAATTTTTATGTAGACTGTTCTTCCACATTTGCCTTTTTAGAGCCTTTGAAAATAAAAGAGCTTATAAGAAATTACGGGGCAGACAGGGTGCTTTTCGGGACCGACTATCCTATGTGGGATTATAAAAAGGAAATTTCAACATTTTTGTCTCTTGGACTTGACGAAAACGAAATAATGTGTATACTTAGTATAAATGCAAAAAAACTTTTTAATTTGGAGTGATATAAGTGAACAATCGTAAAATTGATACTAAATGTGTTCAGGGCGGATATACTCCCTCAAACGGAGAGCCTCGCCAGATACCTATTATACAAAGCACAACCTTTAAGTATGATACAAGTGAGGATATGGGTAAGCTTTTTGACCTTGAGGCAAGCGGCTATTTTTACACAAGACTTCAGAATCCCACCAACGATATGGTAGCGGCTAAAATTTGTGAGCTTGAGGGCGGTACGGCTGCAATGCTCACATCGTCAGGTCAGGCGGCATCGTTTTATTCGGTATTTAATATAGCTTCCTGCGGCGACCATGTTGTTTGCTCCTCTGCAATTTATGGCGGAACATATAATCTTTTCGCCGTTACAATGAAAAGAATGGGAATAGAATTTACCTTTGTTTCTCCCGATTGCTCTGATGAAGAGTTGGAGGCGGCTTTTAGAGAAAATACCAAGGCGGTTTTCGGTGAGACTATTGCTAACCCTGCTTTAAGCGTTCTTGATATTGAAAGATTTGCAAACGCCGCTCATAGCCACGGCGTACCGCTTATTATTGATAACACCTTTGCAACACCTGTAAATTGCCGTCCTTTTGAATGGGGTGCTGATATTGTTACCCATTCAACCACTAAGTATATGGACGGTCACGGTTCAGGTGTCGGCGGTTGTATCGTTGATTCGGGTAAATTTGATTGGACAAAGTATCCCGATAAGTTCCCAGGACTTTGCACTCCTGACGATAGCTATCACGGTGTAACTTATACCGAGCGTTTTGGTTTGGCTGGTGCTTATATTACAAAGGCTACTGCTCAGCTTATGCGTGATTTCGGTTCTATTCAGTCACCTCAAAACGCTTACTATGTAAATTTGGGACTTGAAAGCTTGCACCTTAGAATGAAAAAGCACTGTGAAAACGGTTTGGCAGTTGCTAAGGCTTTAAAGGCAGATGACAGAATTTCTTGGGTTATCTATCCCGGTTTAGAGGGCGATAAGTATTATGATTTAGCTCAGAAATATTTACCAAACGGTTCTTGCGGTGTTGTTAGCTTTGGTGTCAAGGGCGGAAGAGCGGCTGCTGAGAAATTTATGAAAAATTTAAGACTTGCGGCTATTGAAACCCACGTTGCCGATGCCAGAACCTGTTGCTTGCATCCTGCAAATGCAACCCACCGTCAGATGACCGATGAGGAATTGGCTAAGGCAGGTATCGCTCCCGACCTTATCCGCTTCTCTTGCGGTATAGAGGATGCAGAAGACCTTATTGCCGATATTAAACAGGCGCTTGATAAAATTTAATATTCATTTAAAAACCTTCCTCTTGCATAAGGAAGGTTTTTGTGTTATGCTATTATAAATTAGTTTAAAAGAGGTACAATATATGCCTATTAAAATTCCAAACGATTTACCGGCAGTTAAAACACTTAATGATGAGAATATTTTTGTTATGACCGAAACAAGAGCCATAACACAGGATATCCGTCCTTTAAAAATATTGCTTTTAAATCTTATGCCCAAGAAAATTGAAACCGAAACTCAATTGTCGCGTCTTTTGGGTAATTCTCCGCTACAGGTTGACCTTGAGCTTATTCATACAAAAAGCCATAAATCAAAAAACACCTCAGCAGAGCATCTTTTTGCATTTTATAAGACCTTTGACGATGTAAGGGACCGCACCTTTGACGGTATGATTATAACCGGCGCTCCTGTTGAGCTTATCGAGTTTGAGGAGGTTGAGTATTGGCAGGAGCTTTGCGAGATTATGGAGTGGACAAAAACCCATGTTCATTCAACCTTGCATATATGTTGGGGCGCTCAGGCTGGGCTTTACTATCATTACGGTATAAAAAAGTATCCGCTTGAAAAAAAGCTTTTCGGGGTGTTCCCGCATACGGCTGATTATAAAAACTCTATTCTTTTCCGAGGATTTGATGATGTTTTTATGGTTCCTCAATCAAGACATACCACGGTTAAAACTGAGGATATTAAGGCTGTAGAGGAGCTTAAAATTCTTTCCTCTTCTGAGGAGGGCGGTGTTTATGCCGTTGCCACAAAGGGTGGTAAGCAAATTTTTATTACAGGTCATTCTGAGTATGACAGGGAGACCTTGGCGAATGAGTATTTCCGCGATTTAAATGCAAATAAGCCAATAGAAATACCGAAAAATTACTTTCCCGATGACAACCCAAACAATGCGCCGATAATGAGTTGGCGCTCTCACGCTAATTTGCTTTTCTGCAATTGGCTTAATTATTTTGTTTATCAGACAACTCCTTATGATATTGAAAAGATAAAAGAGTAAAACATTAAATTGGAATTATATTATTAATACGCGTGAAAGTGTTAAAATGGATAATGTTAGACATTTGTCTTATAGGAAAACAGTAGTACTTTCCTTTTTTGTTTACTTTTTCAGTTATGCAATGCGGCTTGATTATTCTGCAAGCCTTGTTGCGTTAGTGGCTGACCTTGGCATTACAAATACTGCTGCATCTATAGCAGTTACGGGAAGCTTTATAACCTATGGTTTGGGACAGATTTTTTTTGGTTTCATAGGTGACAAAATATCTACCGTGAAGATGATTTCGCTTGCAATGCTCGGTACAATTATAGTTAATTTTTTGGTATCTTTTTGTTCGAGTATGGTGTTAATAACTGTGCTTTGGTGCTTTAACGGTATTTTTCAGGCTATGATTTGGCCGCCGCTTACGAGGTTTTTGGCTGAGAAGGTTGGAAATAAAAAGTATTCCGAAGCCATAACAGCAGTAAGCTTGTCTGCCGCAGCGGGAACAATATTTGTATATTTGCTTGTGCCTGCAATACTTAATTTCACTATATGGCGCAATGTATTTAGATGTATGGCGTTGTTTGGCTTCTTAATAATGGGTTTGTGGACGCTGTCAACAAGAAATATAAGCGCTAATACAGAGGAAACTGTCAAGGCAGAAGTGCAGAGTCAGGTACAGCATATTTCTGTCTTATTAATTATTAGTATGTCGGATTAGTTCCGATTTTTATTGTAATTGTGCTACAGGGAATTCTTCGAGACGGAATTCAGACCTGGCTTCCCTCTATGATGAGTGAAAACTTTGGGATGGGGGCGGTGACATCGGTACTAAGCACAGCTATACTTCCTGTGCTTAGTATGACAAGTATTTTGCTTTCAAATGCGATTTATAAAAAAATCAAAAATGAAATTAAAACATCAGGAATTATGTTTACGGTAGCTTTTATAGCGACCATTCCTTTGGCGGCAAATATTAGAATTCCTGTTTTGATTGCGGTTTTACTGTCGGCTATTGTTGCCTCGTGTATGCATGGATGCAATCATATGATTATTGGACTTACTCCAAGATATTTTTCAAGATACGGATTGGTTTCCACCTTTTCCGGAATTCTGAATTCCTTTACTTATGTGGGTTCAGCGCTTTCTACATATGTGTTTGCAGCTATGGCAGATAACTTAGGCTGAAATTCTGTTATAATAGGTTGGTGTATAATCGCCTTTTTAGCGGCGCTTATATGTATACTTAAGATTAAAGGCTGGAAAAAGTTTATTGAGGAATAAAATTTATAATGCCTGATTTCAATTAAAAAAGTAATTGTATCAGGAAATATATAATTTCAACTATTTAAAAAACGGCTCCTATGGTAGGATTCAGCAACTGCCATAGGAGTGTTCTTTATTGGCGCGCTGAAAGGGACTCGACTCTCGCACTGCGGTGCTCGGTCATTCGCGGAAGATTCCCCCCACGGTGTGGGGGAAATGTCGCAATGCGACAAAGGGGGACGGGGCCTTGGGTCTAACAGTCCACTGGACTGTCATTCATTGCCGCTCCTATTTCAAGTCCCTTTTGAAAATAAAAAAAGAGAAATATTATCCTACGATAACATTCCTCTTTATTGGCGCGCTGAAAGGGACTCGAACCCCTGACCCTCTGCTTAGAAGGCAGATGCTCTATCCAGCTGAGCTATCAGCGCAAACGCTGTGTATTTTCACAACGGCGATTATTATATCATACATTTCCTCAATAATCAAGAGTTTTTTAAAAAAAGTTATTATTATTTTTGTTTTTTCTGTATTTAACCTTAAAAATAAACCAAATTTTTAAAAAACTATTGACAAATGCATAGTGTTAGTGAGATAATGTAACAGATAATCTTATTATCTATAATTATGTCTTGGTGATGCTAATGCGTGTTATTACCGGCTCGGCAAGGGGTAAGCGTCTTATTACGCCTGACGGCAGAGATGTGCGTCCAACCCCTGAACGGGTAAAGGAAGGTCTTTTTAGCGCCCTACAGTTTGATATTGAGGGAAGAAGAGTTCTCGATTTATTTGCAGGCTCAGGTCAGCTGAGCGTTGAGGCTTTAAGCCGCGGTGCTAAAAGCGCCGTACTCGTGGATAATTCTGCCGCCTCTATTAAAATTGCTCGGGCAAATATTGAAAACTGCGGTTTTTCGGATAAGGCTAAAATAATTCAATCGGATTTTTCTGCATTCTGCGCTATGTGCAGGGATACATTTGATATTGTATTTCTTGACCCGCCCTATGCAGAGGGGTTGCTTATGCCCGCTTTAAAAGCGGTTCTTCCGCTTGTAAGCGATTACGGCTTTATTATTTGTGAGCATCCGTCCGAGGTGAAGCCTGATGAATCTGTAGGCGGCTTTAAAATATCTAAGAGCTATCGCTACGGAAAGGTTTATGTTTCGGTATACCGCAAGGAGGACCGAGTATGAAGGAAAAGGTAATTGCAATATGTCCAGGAAGCTTTGACCCTGTAACCTTCGGTCATCTCGATATTATAAGAAGAGCTTCCAAGATGTTTTATAAGGTTATAGTTGTTGTAGCATCAAACACTTCAAAGCGTTGCTCCTTTTCACCTGAGGAAAGGGTGGAAATGATTGAAAAGTGTATTCCCGAGCTTGAGAATGTTTCGGTTGACCATTATGACGGCTTGCTTGCGGATTATGCGGCGCGGGTAGGAGCTACGGCTATAATTAAAGGACTCAGAGCTATGTCTGACTTTGAGTACGAATTCCAGATGGCGCTTACAAACAAAAAGCTTAACCCAAATGTAGAAACTCTGTTTTTGACCACGGCGGCTGAAAATATGTATTTAAGCTCAAGTATGGTTAAGCAGATAGCTTCTATGGGCGGTAATATTGAAAGCTTTGTGCCTGAGGTTATATTGCAGGACATAATTGACAGGATTGAAAAACAGCAATAAGTATAAAAAGTTTAACGGAGGAATAAAAAATGACACTTGATGAATTACTTGAACAGTTTGACGAGGTGCTTGACAGCGGCATTAAAATTCCCGGAAAGAAAACCGTTGTTGACGTTGAAAAGCTAAGAGCGGTTGTGGACGAAATCCGTCTCAACATTCCTGCTGAAATCAAGCAGGCAAAGGGCATTGTTGCTGACCGCGCTGACATTATTACCAACGCAAAGCGCGAGGCTGACGGTATTATCAGAAATGCCGAGGAGCGCGCAAAGGCTATGGTTGCTCAGGAAGAGATTGTTAAGCTTTCTCAGCAGAAAGCTGCGGAAATAATTGCAACTGCACAGACCAAGAGCCGTGAGATGCGCAAGGCAGCTCAGGATTTTGTTGATGACATTATGCGTCGTGCAGACGAAGGTCTTACCGCTAATCTCGGTGAGGTTCGCAAGACAAGAGCAGCTTTAAAGCAGCAGATTCCTACAAATAAGGAACAGTAAACTATAGAATTTTTAAAAATAAATATTAAAAGTACCTTCGCTCTTTTGGAGGGCGGGGGACTTTTGGTTTTTAAGTTGACGAAGGAAAGCAGTAAAAAGCGGATAAAAATTGTATTATTGCTTGAATTTGAAAGGAGAAGCCCTAAGTGTATAATAATATTTCACCCAACCTTAATTTTGTTGAGGAAGAGAAAAAGATTGAAAAATTCTGGAATGATGCTCAGATTTTCGAGAAGAGTATAGCATCAAAGGCTGAGGGTGAGCCTTATGTATTTTATGACGGTCCCCCTACTGCAAACGGTAAGCCTCATATCGGTCACGTTTTGACACGAGTTATCAAGGATATGATTCCGCGTTACAGAACAATGAAGGGGTATATGGTTCCGCGTAAGGCGGGTTGGGATACCCACGGCTTGCCTGTTGAGCTTGAGGTTGAGAAGCTTTTAGGGCTTGACGGTAAGGAGCAGATTGAGGAATACGGTCTTGAGCCCTTTATCGGTCACTGTAAAGAGAGCGTATGGAAATATAAGGGTATGTGGGAGGATTTCTCCAAGACGGTTGGCTTCTGGGCTGATATGGATGACCCGTATGTTACCTATCATAATGAGTTTATTGAATCTGAATGGTGGGCATTAAAGCAGATTTACGATAAGGGACTTCTTTATAAGGGCTTTAAAATTGTGCCCTATTGTCCCCGTTGCGGAACACCGCTTTCTTCACACGAGGTAGCTCAGGGCTATAAGAATGTAA
Organism: Acutalibacteraceae bacterium; assembly: GCA_045533475.1. Taxonomy (GTDB): domain Bacteria; phylum Bacillota; class Clostridia; order Oscillospirales; family Acutalibacteraceae; genus UBA737. Next base: position 9,652 of record JAZSHV010000023.1, read on the forward strand.
AGGAGCGCAGTGCGGTTGTACGCTTTAAGGTAGTGGGCGAGGATGCATTTTTCCTTGCTTGGACTACAACTCCGTGGACCTTGCCCTCTAATGTTGCGCTTTGCGTAAACCCTGATGAGACCTATTGTAAGGTGAAGGCAAATGACGGTTATGTTTACTATATGGCAAAGGCTTTGCTTGATAAGGTTCTCGGAAAGCTCGCAACAGAGGAAACACCTGCGTATGAAATAGTAGAAGAATTTGTCGGAACCGACCTCGAATATAAGGAATATGAGCCGTTATTTGATTTTGTGAAGCCTGTTTGCGAAAAGCAGAAGAAAAAAGGCCATTTTATCACCTGTGACAGCTATGTTACTATGACCGACGGTACAGGTATAGTTCACATTGCGCCTGCATTCGGTGAGGATGACGCTAAGGTTGGCAGAAAATACGATTTACCCTTTGTTCAGTTTGTTGACAGTAAGGGTGAGCTTACTGAGGAAACTCCTTATGCGGGCGTGTTTGTTAAGAAGGCAGACCCGCTTGTTTTAAAGGATTTAGAGGAAAAGGGACTTCTTTTTGATGCTCCTAAGTTTGAGCACGATTATCCACATTGCTGGCGTTGCGATACACCTCTCATCTATTATGCGCGTGAGTCGTGGTTTATTAAGATGACCGAGGTTAAGGACGACCTAATTAAAAATAACGATACAATTAATTGGATACCCGAGAGCATTGGTAAGGGACGCTTTGGCGATTGGCTTAAAAATGTTCAGGATTGGGGTATTTCGCGTAACAGATATTGGGGTACACCTCTCAATATATGGACCTGTGAGTGCGGTCATATGCATTCAATAGGCAGTATTGAGGAGCTTAAGGCGATGTCGGATAACTGTCCCGACGAGATTGAGCTTCACCGTCCCTTTATTGATGCAGTAACACTTAAGTGTCCTGAGTGCGGTGGCGAGATGCACCGTGTTCCTGAGGTTATTGACTGTTGGTTTGACTCTGGCTCAATGCCTTTTGCTCAGCACCACTATCCCTTTGAGAATAAGGAGCTGTTTGAGTCACAGTTCCCTGCAGACTTTATTTCTGAGGCGGTTGACCAGACAAGAGGTTGGTTCTATTCGCTTCTTGCAATTTCTACCCTCATTTTTGATAAGGCACCCTTTAAGAATGTTATCGTTTTAGGTCACGTTCAGGACGAAAACGGTCAGAAGATGAGTAAGTCAAAGGGTAACGCAGTAGACCCGTTTGATGCGCTTGAGAAATTCGGCGCAGATGCTATTCGTTGGTATTTCTACACTAACTCTGCTCCGTGGTTGCCTAACAGATTCCACGACAGAGCGGTTACAGAGGGACAGCGTAAGTTTATGGGTACCCTTTGGAATACCTATGCATTCTATGTGCTTTATGCTAATATTGATAAGTTTGACCCCACACAATATGATATAAATGATTGCGCGCTTACTGTTATGGATAAGTGGTTGATGTCTCGTCTTAACTCAACCGTTAAGGCTGTGGACGAAAACCTCGGCAATTACCGTATTCCTGAGGCTGCACGCGCCTTGCAGGATTTTGTTGACGAAATGAGTAACTGGTATGTTCGTCGCGGCAGAGAGCGTTATTGGGTGCAGGGCATTACCGAGGATAAGATTGCGGCTTATGTTACACTTTATACCGCTCTTGTTACAGTTGCAAAGACTGCCGCTCCGATGATTCCATTTATGACCGAGAATATTTATCAGAATTTGGTGCGTAACCTTGATAAGTCAGCTCCTGAGAGTATCCATCTTTGCGATTTCCCCCAAGTTGATGAGTCAGCTATTGACCTTAAACTCGAGGAACAGATGGATAAGGTGCTTGAAATTGTTGTTTTGGGTAGAGCTGCCCGTAACGGTTCGTCACTTAAGAACCGTCAGCCGCTTAATGTTATGTATGTTAAGCTTGACGGTGAGTTAGATGAATTCTATACCGAAATCATTAAGGAAGAGCTTAATATTAAAAAGGTAAGCTTTACTAATGAGGTTGATAGCTTTGTAACCTATAGCTTTAAGCCTCAGCTTAAGACATTGGGACCGAAATACGGTAAGCAGTTGGGCGAAATCAGAAATATTCTTTCTGAGATTGACGGTTCTGCCGCTAAAGCCGAGCTTGACAGTAAGGGAACGCTCACACTTAGTATTTCTATCGGTGATATAGAGCTTACTGCTGAGGATTTGCTTATTGATGCTCAGCAGAAGGAAGGCTTCTTTACCGTTACAGATAGGGGAGTGACCGTAGCGCTTGATACCGTTCTTACCGATGAGCTTATTGAGGAAGGCTTTGTAAGAGAGCTTGTAAGTAAGCTTCAGACTATGCGTAAGGAAGCAGGTTTCAATGTTACTGACCATATCGAAATTACCGTAAGCGGAGGCAATAAGGTAGCAGATATAGCCCTTGCCAACATTGAGGAAATTTCGAGCGATACACTTGCAGATTCTCTTGTTGTAGGCGATGTTTTCGGTTTCGCTAAGGAATGGGATATAAACGGCGAAAATGTAACCTTAGGCGTTAAGAAGGTGGGAGGAACAGGCGTTGAATAAAAATGCAGAAAACGAATTTGTTTATGAGGATATAAGCTCATCCTCACCTAAGGGTAAGCTTAAACAAATGAATTCTGCTGTTAAGGCATACGGGAACGGAGCTTCAACGCATATAGATAAGGTAATAAAAGCAATTTCCTTTATAGTTGCGATTGGAATTTTACTGATTTTTGCCGCTGCTGCAGTTATACTTGTAATGATGGACCAGATTTTCACAATGGTTGCGGTTGCAGTATTTATAGTTGGAGTTATACTTTCGCTGTTTACTCTGTTTTTGATATATGGCTTAGGGCAAATTATTACCCTTTGTAAAGAAATTTTAAGAAGACTTTAATAGAGCTTTTGAACGACCGTCTCGCAGTTAGGTGAGGCGGTCGTTTTTGTAAATTTTTATTGAAAATAAAAATATGCAGTGATATAATTATTGTATAGATACTTTCGGCGCAATGACAAAATAATATAAATGAGGGATTAAAATGAAAAATTTTAAGCGTGTTATTTCTATTGCGATTTCTTTAGTAATTGTATTTTCTATGCTACAGGATGGCGTTTTCTCAGCTACAGCGACAGGAAGTGTTGACGGTTATACATATTCCGTTATTGAGGGAACAGAAACCGTCATAATTACCGATTGCGATGAAACGCTGCTTTCGGGCGATATAATTGTACCGAGCTATTTAGATGGCTATACCGTTTCAGAAATCGGCGCATATGCCTTTGACGGTTGCACAGAGGTTACAAGTGTTACCGTAAACGGAATTGAAAAATTAGGATATTCGCTTTTCAGAGGGTGTGATGCTCTTAAGAGTGTAGCTTTTAATAATGTTACCGTTTTGAACGGACAAGCCTTAAACGAGCACGAATTTGAAGAAGTTACGGTTAGATTACCCGATGATGCTTCGTCGGTTAAATGTGATGCTTTCGGTAACTGCCAAAAGCTTACAAGGGTGATTCTGCCTGAGGGTTTAACCGCTATTGGTGACAGAGCATTCAGCAATTGTTATGAGTTAAAAGAGATTAATTTTCCTGATAGTCTTGAAAGCGTCGGTGAATATGCTTTTTCCGATTGCGAAAGCCTTACAGCTCTCACTTTGCCTGAGGGTGTTACCTTTGTCGGGGAATGTGCTTTTGTGAGATGTATGAGTTTAATCTCGGCTAAATTGCCCAACAGTCTCACGGAAATTAACTATGCGGTTTTTGAAACCTGTGACCGTTTGGAAGAAATCACCTTAGGAAACGCAATAACAAAAATCGGTGATTCTGCATTTAAAGATTGTATTTCATTAAAAGGAATCACTTTGCCAGAAACCGTAAAATCGGTTGGCAATACATCATTCTCAAACTGTAATTCATTAACAAGCTTCACTTTTCCCTCAGGAATTACAGAATTACCCTTTGAAGTGCTTTACCATTGCGATAATTTGAAAAGTGTTACTATTCCAAATAGAGTCACTTCTGTCGGCGACAGGGCATTTTTGGAGTGTAAAACGCTTGAATCAATAAGATTGCCTAAAAGCGTTAAGAGCATAGGTGTTCAAACCTTTGCTTTTTGTGAGGCTTTGAGTAATATTGATTTGGGTGAAATTGAAAAAATCGGTCCCTCTGCTTTTGAAGAATGTACTTCGCTTACAAATGTTGTTTTACCTGATGCGGTGAACTACATCGGAAGCTATGCATTTTCATTCTGCACATCACTCGAAAGCATAAATATCCCTGAGAAGCTTTCAGTAATTGAAGAAAGTGTTTTTGAGGATTGCTCTGCCTTAAAAAGCATTACAATACCCGATAATATAACCGAAATTCATAATTATGCATTCGGCTGGTGCAAAAGTCTTACAGAAATAACCATACCCGAAAGTGTGGGTTATATAGGAAAAGGCGCTTTCAGAAATTGCCAATCCCTTGAAAAGGCTACTATTTGTATGGATAAAGCCTTTAATACAGGTATTTCGGTTATACCCGATGATGTGTTTTCTAACTGTACCGCATTAAAAACTCTTGTTCTACCCGCAAGTATTACTGAAATTAAATCTGCATTTAATAATTGCAATAATTTAAGTGAGGTTTATATTGACAGTTTAGAAAGCTGGCTTAATATAAATTTTTCTAATGAATACTCAAATCCCCTTTTCTATGCCGACAAGCTATATATAAGCGGTGCTTTGACCGAGAATATCAGCATTTCTTCTATGGTTGATGAAATTAAACCCTTTGCATTTTACGGCTTTTCGGGACTAAAAAGTATTAGTATAAAGGATGTAGGAGTTATAGGCAAAAAAGCCTTTGATAGCTGTGATAATCTGTCCGCCGTATCTCTTTCAGACGGTCTTTCAAAGCTTGACCAAAGCGCTTTTGGTTCGTGTACTTCCTTGAAGAATGTTAATTTGCCTGATAGCGTAAAAGACATAGAAGCCTATGCGTTTTGGGGTTGCTCTGCGCTTGAAAGCATAGATTTGCCCGAAGCTCTTAACAACTTGGGTATTGAGGCATTTAAAGGCTGTTCGAGCCTTAAAACTATTGATTTTCCAAGCGGTCTTACCCAAATTCCTTACGGTACATTTACCGATTGTTCATCACTTGAAAATTTTGTTATACCCGACGGTATAAATACAATCAGCGACTATGCTTTCTCAGGCTGTAGCTCACTTTGCAATATTACAATTCCTGCAAGTGTGAATATTATTTATTATTCCTTTAGTAGCTGTCCTATGCTTTCAAAGATTTATTATAAAGGCTTGCGCGAGGGTTGGACAAAGATTTATATTAATCTTAAAAATACCGATTTGCTCGAAGCGTTGCTAATTACAGCAGATGAAGACCTTAACCGTGACGGAGAATATAATTCTTTAGACCTTATAATATTGAAAAAAGCACTTCTCGAAATAACTGCTTTTGAGTTTGATATAAACGGCGACTCGAAATTTAATATACTTGACCTTATCGTATTCAAGAAAATACTCGCTTAATAATTATTGACGATGTAAATTATAGTTTGTCGGTCTAAATGGATAGCAGTATCTAATGCCTCCCTTGCCTAAAGGGAGGTGGGTTTGCGAAGCAAACTCGGTGGGATTTTTTAAAGCTACGATGAATCTTAATGGCTTATTCAATATGATTCTTCTAAATTGCAATATATCCCCCAGTCAAACGCTTTGCGTTCGACAGCCCCCTTTAGGGCAAGGGGGCCATTGGATTGTGTTATCAATTAATCCACCGATAAACATTAATTTAACAGCAATAAATATTTATTATTCATAGATACAAAAAATAAGTAAAAAAATATTGACAAAAGTATATAACGGTGATATAATACATAAAAATATATAAAGGCTTTGACGAAGACGGTTGGATTTCGTGCTTTAAGAGAATCGGTGTTTGGTGCAAGCCGATAGCATTATTTCTTTATAACCCATCACTTCCGAGCCGGAGGGCTGAAATTTTCAGTAAGCTTTCCCGTGATTGCTGCGTAAAGGCATAAGGGTTGTTGGACCCTGAGGGGCAGTTTTACTGCAATTTGAGTGGTACCGCGGATGTTGCTTCACATTCGTCTCAAAGTAATTTGAGACGAATGTTTTTTATTTTTATTAATAAAAGGAGAAATTTGGAATGGATACAAAAAATGCTTTAGTACAGCTTTCGGAGATTGCTTCGCGTATTAAGGAGCTGCGTGATATTATGGGCTGGTCGGTTGAGCAGATGGCTGAAAAAACCGATGTAACCGTAGAAAAATATGAAGCCTATGAAAGCGGAAAGAAGGATATTCCTTTTACCTTTATACATAAGTGCGCCTTAGCCTTTGATGTTGAAATGACCGAGCTTTTGGAGGGTAATACTGCAAAACTTTCGAGTTACACAGTAACCCGTAAGGGACAGGGACAGGAAACCGCTAAGGAGGACGGTATTGATATTGCCAACTTAGCGCCTAAGTTTAAGGATAAGCTTGCAGAGCCCTATTGGGTAAAGTATGAGTATTCTGCTTCACAACAGAATAAGCCTATTCATTTGACAACACACTCAGGTCAGGAATTCGACCTTGTGCTTTCGGGCAGACTTAAGGTTCAGATTGGCAACCATACCGAGATTCTTGACGAGGGCGACAGTATTTACTATAATTCATCAACACCACACGGTATGATTGCGGTTGACGGCAAGGATTGCGTTTTCTGCGCGGTTGTTATGTCGGGTGAGGATACTGCTGAAACGGTTGTCCGTAAGAGCGTTATGTCGGCTAAAAAGTCTGAAAACCTCATCTGCGAAAAGTTTGTTGAGACTAAAGAAGACGAAAACGGCATTTTACAGGATATTAAGTTTAAAAATACCGATACCTTTAACTTCGGATTCGATATTGTAGACGGTATTGCTGAAAAATATCCCGATAAGCTTGCTATGCTCCACCTTGATGTTAATAAAAATGAGAGAAGATTTACATTTAAGGATATCAAGCGTGCTTCTAATCAGGTTGCAAATTACTTCACCTCGCTTGGAATCGGCAGGGGAGATAAGGTTATGCTGGTGCTTAAGAGACATTATCAGTTCTGGTTCTGTATGGTGGCATTACATAAGCTTGGCGCGGTTGCAATTCCTGCTACAAATCAGCTTAAGGAGCACGATTTTGAGTACAGATACAATTCTGCTGGCGTAAAGGCAATCGTATGTACGGCAGACGGTGATACGGCAGATATTGCAAAAAGTGCGGCGGCTAAATGCCCTCAGGTAGAGCAGCTTATAATGGTTGGCGGAAGCCGTGACGGTTGGCACGATTTTGATAATGAGTATAAGCTCTTTTCGGGCAAATATGAGAGAGCAGAAAATGCTTCTGCCGGTGACGATACTGCACTTATGTTCTTTACATCCGGTACTACAGGCAATCCAAAAATGGCGGCTCATAAGCATACCTATGCGTTAGGTCATTTTGTAACTGCAAAGTATTGGCATTGCTGTGAAAGAGACGGTTTGCATCTCACTATTTCTGATACCGGTTGGGGTAAATCCCTTTGGGGTAAGCTTTACGGTCAGTGGCTATGCGAGGGAGCGGTATTTGTTTATGACTTTGACCGCTTTGATGAAAATGATATTTTGCCTATGTTTGCGAAATATCAGATTACCACCTTCTGCGCACCTCCAACTATGCTCCGTATGCTTATTCGCGGTGATTTGTCCAAGTTTGATTTATCTTCAATCAACCATATGACTACTGCCGGAGAGGCGCTTAATCCCGAGGTGTTTAAGCAGTTTAAGTTGGCAACAGGTCTTGAAATAATGGAGGGCTTCGGTCAAACCGAGACCACTCTCGCAATTGCTAACCTTTATGGAACAACACCTAAGGTTGGCGCAATGGGTAAGGCTTCACCGCAGTTTGATATTGATATTGTTGACCCTGACGGCAACTCGGTTGCTGACGGTGAGGTTGGTGAAATTGTTATCCATACCGAAAAGGAAATTCCCTGCGGTCTGTTTAAGGAATACTATCTTGATGGCGAAAAGACCAATGACGCCTGGTATGATGGTATGTACCATACGGGCGATACCGCTTGGCGCGATGAGGACGGTTATTATTGGTATGTCAGCCGTATTGACGATGTAATTAAGTCGTCAGGCTACCGCATAGGACCTTTCGAGATTGAAAGCGTTATTATGGAGCTTCCGTATGTTGTTGAGTGCGGTGTTTCTGCCGCTCCCGACGAAATGAGAGGTCAGGTTGTAAAGGCAAGCATTGTACTTACCAAGGGCACAGAGCCTACTGAGGAATTAAAGAAAGAAATTCAAAATTATGTTAAATCACATACAGCGCCCTATAAGTATCCGAGAGTTATCGTATTTAAAGACGAGTTACCCAAAACCATAAGCGGTAAAATTCAAAGAAATAAGCTTTAATTAGGTGATTTAATAAGACTTAAAAAAATATTGCAAATTGAAGGATAAGGTAACACAACTATTGCAAACCTACAGCTTCGTAAAAATATAGGAATAAAAATTATTGACAAATTACCAATGTTATGATAAAATATAATGCAATTGTAAAAGACTTTGACGAAGAGTGCGTTTAGGGTACACCTGAAGAGAGACAGCGGTTGGTGTGAGCTGTCGGTGGGGAGTTTGCGTTTGTAGCTTCTGAGTCGGGAGGAAGAAAGCGGTGTGCGGCGGTTATGTGCGCGCACGGTCAGTAGAACCTCTCCGTGATTGCTGCGTAAAGGCATAGGAATTGTTGGATTCCAAGAGTGGCGGCTAAAACCGCAATTTGAGTGGTACCGCGGGTAATTGAAATATATTCATTGCTCGTCTCAAAGTCATAGCTTTGGGACGAGCGTTTTTTCGTCCTAACAAAAAAGGAAGGAAACTGTATTATGCAACAGATTACAGGACTTGATTTTAAAATCAAAGAAATGGCGGGGCGTATTAAGGAGCTTCGCGAAATCGAGGGACTCAGCATAGAAGAAATGGCGCAAAAAACTGCGGTTTCTGTTGAGGAATATACCGCCTGTGAAAAGGGTGAAAGCGACCTTAACTTTGCCTTTATTTATCGTTGTGCGCTGGCTTTCAATGTCGATGTAACCGATATTATTGAGGGTTATAGCCCGAAGCTTAAATCCTATACCGTGACCCGCAAGGGTGAGGGACAGCGTATTGAAAAGGCGCACGGAATGACATATTACAATTTGGCGTACGCCTTTAAAAACCGTATTGCAGAGCCGCTTTATGTTGAAAGCGTTTACAGTGAGGAGGCTCAGTATAAGGATATTGAGCTTACCACACACGCAGGTCAGGAGTGTGACCTTGTAATTTCAGGTCATCTTAAGGTTCAGGTGGGCGAGCATAAGGTTGTTTTGGGACCTGGGGACAGTATCTATTACGATTCCTCTACACCTCACGGTATGATTGCGGTTGAGGGTGAAAACTGTACCTTCTATGCTATGGTGCTTAATCCTACGGGTGAGCCTATCCCTGAGCTTTCGGATATTAAGCCGTCTCCCGTAAAGTCTGAGCCTAAGGTTAAAATCAAGGATACTAAGGACAGAATTTATAAAAAGTATATTGACATTGAAGAAAATGAGGTTGGCACACCCACCTCAATCAAATTCAAGAATACAGATAAATTTAATTTCGCATTTGATTTGGTGGATGCTTTGGCAGACCGTGAACCCGAAAAAAGGGCACTTTTACATATCTCGCGTGACGGTATTGAGAGAAGCTTCACCTTTAAGGATATTAAAAAGGCATCAAATCAGGTTGCTAACTACTTTAAGTCGCTTGGAATCAAAAAGGGCGATAAGGTAATGCTTGTACTTAAGAGACATTATCAGTTCTGGTTCTGTATGATAGCATTAAATAAGCTTGGCGCTATTGTAATTCCTGCAACCAATCAGCTTCAGGAGCACGATTTTGAGTATCGCTTTAAATCGGCAGGAATATCGGCAGTTGTGTGTACGGCTGACGGTGATACAGCAAATCAGATAGATTTGGCGGCTAAAGGTTGTCCTGAGCTTCGCCATAAAATGATTGTAAACGGTGAGAAGGACGGTTGGCGTTCCTTTGATGACGAATACACCCTTTACAGCACCCACTATAACCGTACAGAGGATACCGCCTGCGGTGAGGACCTTATGCTTATGTATTTTACATCGGGCACATCAGGTTATCCTAAGATTGCGGCGCATAATTACAAGTATCCTTTAGGTCATTTCCATACAGCTAAGTATTGGCATAATGTTGACCCTGAGGGCTTGCATTTTACAATTTCCGATACAGGCTGGGCAAAGGCTATGTGGGGTAAGCTTTACGGTCAGTGGTTGGCAGAGGCTGCAATATTTGCCTACGATTTTGACCGCTTTGATGCGGCTGAGATTCTTCCTATGTTCGCAAAGCACAATATTACTACATTCTGTGCTCCGCCTACAATGCTCAGAATGCTTGTTAAGCAGGATATAAGTCAGTATGATTTGTCCTCGGTTAAGCATATGACTACTGCGGGTGAGGCGCTAAATCCTGAGGTTTACCGTCAGTTCGAAAAAATTACGGGACTTCAGATTCTTGAAGGCTTCGGTCAGACCGAAAGCACAATGATTATCGGTAATATGATAGGTGCCCCGCATAAGATTGGCTCAATGGGTAAGCCTGCTCCTATTTACGATGTTCATATTGTAGATAGCGGCGGTAACGATGTTCCTGTAGGTGAGACGGGTGAAATCGTAATTAATATCGAAAACGGCAGACCTTGCGGTCTTGCTACCTGCTACTACGGTGACGAGGAGAAAACCGCCTCTACCTTTGACGGCAAATATTATCATACAGGCGATACCGCTTGGATGGATGAGGACGGCTTCTATTGGTATGTTGGCAGAGTGGACGATGTTATTAAATCTTCAGGCTACCGCATAGGACCTTTTGAAATTGAAAGCGTTATTATGGAGCTTCCTTATGTTCTTGAGTGCGGTGTTTCTGCCGCTCCTGACGAGGTGCGCGGTCAGGTTGTAAAGGCAAGCATTGTGCTGGTTAAAGGAACCGAGCCCACCGAGGAACTGAAAAAGGATATTCAAAAATATGTTAAGGAGAAAACTGCTCCGTATAAGTATCCCCGTATTGTGGTTTTCAGGGATTCGCTGCCTAAAACTACAAGTGGAAAAATTCAGCGTAATAAGTTATAATAGCTATGGAATATAAAAGAATTACCCTCCTTTGCGGTCATTACGGCAGCGGAAAAACAAATGTTGCTGTTAATATGGCAAAGGATATAAGAAAAAATGAATCGGATGTGCTTATTGCGGATTTAGATATTGTTAATCCCTATTTCCGCACTAAGGACAGTGCCGAGGAGCTCGAAAAAGAGGGTATAAGACTTATTGTTTCGGAGTATGCAGGCAGTAATGTTGACATTCCCGCGCTTCCTCAACAAATGTATGCTATAATTCACGATAAGAATTATAAGGCGGTTGTTGATGTTGGGGGAGATGACCGCGGTGCTTTGGCGCTTGGCAGACTGAGTGACGCAATCGTTTCAGAAAATGATTACGAAATGCTTATGGTAATCAATAAGTTCAGACCTCTTACCCGTGATGTGCCCTCTGCATTAGAGGTTATGGGTGAAATAGAGCAGGCTTGTAATATTAAATTTACGGGACTTGTAAATAACTCAAATCTCGGTGAGGAAACCACCGCTGAGGATGTTTTAGGCTCTTTGGAATATGCTAAAGCAGTTTCAGAGGCTACACGATTGGAAATCGTGTGTACTACGGTTAATGATAAGCTCTATAACGAGCTTAATGGCAAAATAGAAAATCTGTTTCCTTTAAAGCTACAGAGTAAAATAAATTAATTTTGAAAAAGGAGTGCTTGATAATGGCAAAGCTGACCTTCAAAACAGACAAATGCAAGGGTTGCGGACTGTGTGTTGACGCTTGTCCAAAAAAGGTTCTTGTATTGGCGAAAGACAAAATAAATAAAAAGGGACATCATCCTGTAGAGGCTGTAAATGAGGCTGACTGTATCGGATGCGCATTCTGTGCTACAATGTGTCCTGACTGTATAATCACAGTAGAAAGGTAAGGTGTTTTTAATGGCTGATAAGGTTTTAATGAAAGGTAACGAGGCAATTGCTGAGGCGGCTATTATTGCAGGCTGCCGCCATTACTTCGGTTATCCTATCACCCCACAAACAGAAATTGCCGCTTATATGGCAAAAAGAATGCCTAAAATCGGCGGTTGCTTCTTACAGGCTGAGAGTGAGATTGCCGCAATCAATATGGTTTACGGTGTATCTTCAACAGGACATAGGGTTATGACCTCATCTTCAAGCCCTGGTATTTCACTTAAGGGCGAGGGCATTTCATATCTTGCAGGCGCAGATTTGCCGGCGCTTATTGTTAATGTTCAGCGTGGCGGACCCGGTCTTGGCGGTATTCAGCCCTCACAGTCTGACTATTATCAGGCAACAAAGGGCGGCGCTCACGGTGACTTCCATATGATAGTTTTAGCTCCTGCTTCTGTTCAGGAAATGGCAGACCTTACCGTTAAGGGCTTTGAGCTTGCTGATAAGTACAGAATGACCTCTATGATTTTGGCTGACGGTACAATGGGCCAGATGATGGAGCCTGTTTCGTTGGAGTACGATATTGCTCCCGCACCCGAAAAGCCTTGGGCAACAACGGGTACAAAGCTTGAAAGAGAGCATAATGTTACAAATTCTCTTTTCCTTTCTCCTGAAAAGCTTGAAGAGGTAAATATGGAGCGTTTCGAAAGATATGCTGTTATCAAGGAAAACGAAACAATGTACGAGGAGTATATGATGGAGGATGCTGAGATTTGTATCGCCGCTTTCGGTATTGCCGCAAGAGTTGCTAAAAATGCAATCAATGAGGCAAGAAAGCAGGGTATAAAGGTTGGTCTTATTCGTCCGATTACTCTTTGGCCCTTCCCCGATGCTCCTTTCAAAAAGGCGGCAGATAAGGTAAAGCAGATTATTTCTGTAGAGCTTTCTATGGGTCAGATGATTGATGATATTAGACTTGCAGCTGAGTGTAAGGTGCCGGTTACTCTTTGTAACAGAGTGGGCGGTATGATACCCTCACCTGAGCAGGTGCTTGAGGCTATTGTTAAGGCTAACGGAGGTGCAAAATAATGGTAGTATTTGAAAAACCGCACGCATTGGCAGATTTGCCTCTGCATTATTGCCCCGGTTGTACACACGGTATAGTTCACCGTCTTGTAGCTGAGGTTATGGATGAATTAGGTATAGAGGGCAAGACCATAGGTATAGCGCCTGTTGGTTGCTCGGTTATGGCTTACGATTATTTTAACTGCGATATGATTGAGGCGGCTCACGGACGCGCTCCTGCAGTTGCTACAGGCGTTAAGAGGGCTCTTCCTGAAAATGTTGTATTTACATATCAGGGTGACGGTGACTTGGCATCTATCGGTATGGCTGAAACTGTTCACGCTGCCGCAAGAAATGAAAATATAACTATAATCTTCATTAATAACGCTATTTACGGTATGACAGGCGGTCAGATGGCTCCAACATCGCTTCCCGGTCAGGTTACACAGACCTCTCCTTACGGCAGAGATGTTAACCATTGCGGATTCCCAATCAAGGTTTGCGAAATGCTTTCACAAATCGAGGGCGCTGAGTATCTTGAGCGTGTTGCAGTAAACAATGTAAAGAATGTTAAAAACGCAAAGAAGGCTATTAAAAAGGCTTTCCAGAATCAGGTAGACAGCAAAGGTTTCTCACTTGTTGAGGTTGTATCAAGCTGTCCTACCAACTGGGGTATGACTCCTCAGAAGGCTTTACAGTGGATTGATGAAAAAATGATTCCTTATTACCCGTTAGGTGTTTATAAGGACCGTTCTGCTAACAAGGAGGAAGAATAATGAGTACAACACAGTTTTTGTTTGCCGGCTTCGGCGGTCAGGGTATTCTTTTCTCAGGTAAATTTTTGGCATATAAGGGTCTTACAGAGGATAAGCAGGTAAGCTGGCTTCCGTCCTACGGTCCTGAAATGCGTGGCGGTACTGCAAGCTGTTCGGTAATTTTAAGCGATACTCCTGTTGGCTCGCCAATCGTTTCTAAGCCTGATGTACTTATCGCAATGAATCTGCCCTCACTTGATAAATATGAGGATGCGGTGGTTTCGGGCGGAACCATATATGTTGATTCAACCCTTATTGAGCGTAAGGTTAAGCGTGACGATGTTACGGTTCATTACATTCCTGCAACAGGTCTTGCTAATGAAAACGGTATGCCTACGCTTGCTAATATGATAATTGTTGGTAAAATCTTAGGTGAGATGAATGAGTTTGATACCGATAGCATTAACGCTGCGCTCGGTAAGGTAATTTCCGCGCGCCACGCTGATAAGCTCGACCTTAACCTTAAGGCACTTAATATCGGTAGGGAAAATTAAGAGGTGACTAAAATGGATATAAAAATCACTAAAGCAGCAGTTCTTAAGCAAAAGCCTGATAGCAGTACCTTAGGCTTCGGTAAAATTTTTACAGACCATATGTTTATGATGGATTGGAATGATGAAAAGGGCTGGTATAATCAAAGAATAGTACCGTTTGAAAATATTTCCTTGCATCCTGCATCTACCGTTCTTCACTATGGCTCTGAAATTTTTGAGGGACTTAAGGCTTATCGTCGCGCAGACGGTAAGGTTCAGATGTTCCGTCCTATTGAAAATATCCGTAGAATGAACCGCTCGGCTGAGCGTTTGTGCCTGCCTCAGATTTCTGAGGATATGGCAATGGAGATTCTTACCACATTTGTAGGTCTTGAGCAGGATTGGACACCTTCTGCTGAGGGAACCTCCCTTTATCTTAGACCTTTTATGTTCGGTAATGATGAATCCTTGGGTGTGCACGCTGTTCATAATGCAACCTATGTAATTATTGCTTCACCCGTTGGTAGCTATTATAAAGAGGGTATTAATCCTGTTAAGATTATGATAGAGGACGAGGATGTTCGTGCAGTTCGCGGCGGTACAGGTTATGCTAAGTGCGGCGGTAACTATGCGGCTTCTAACAGAGCAGGTGAGAGGGCTGAGAAAAAGGGTTATTCACAGGTATTGTGGCTTGACGGTGTTGAGAGAAAGTACATCGAAGAGGTTGGCGCTATGAATGTTATGTTCAAGATTGGCGACGAAATCGTAACTCCGGCGCTTAGTGGCTCCATTCTTCCGGGCATCACAAGAATGTCCTGTCTTGAGGTTCTCCGAAACGAGGGTTACAAGGTAAGTGAGCGTCTGCTCAGCATTGATGAGCTGGGTGAAGCTCTTGAAAACGGCACTCTTAAAGAAGCTTGGGGCTGTGGTACAGCTGCTGTTGTATCTCCTATTGGTGAGCTTTGTTATAAGGATGTTAAGTATACTATCAATAACGGTGAAATCGGAGCAGTTACACAGCACCTTTATGATACCCTTACAGGTATTCAATGGGGCAAACTTGAGGATACCTTCGGTTGGATAAAGGCTATTGATTAATATTTTTTAGTGTTGGTTTAAAACTAAAAACGGAGTGTCTCACTTTAACCTTAGTGCGACACTCCGTTTTGGTGTTAAGTTGTTTATAATAGCTTGGAAATTTTTGTGATTTTATATACTTAAAGGTTTTTAATTTCAGGCAATCCCGCTATACTTGTTAGCATAGAAAGAATTCCCGAAAGTAACGATGCGCTTACAACCATTAACCAATCGGTATCCCCTAAAACGGATGCTGTTCCTATAGTTGCAATGGCGGTCTGCGCCACTGTTTTTATTGCTCTTACCGCTGCTGCCTTGAGCCATTTCTTAAAATCTTTTTTCATTTGTATTTTCCTTTCTTTAATTTAAAATGTTATTAACAAGAGCTTGAATGATGCTGTAATTATATCCGGCATCACCAAGCCTTTTTTTGCGCTCTGCTCCGTTCCCCCATAAGCCCTTTACAACCTCGTTTGCTATTTCCTCGTTTGATTTCTTTGTAGTGGTAAGCAACTGATTCACAAGATTCTGGACCTTTGCATAGCTATAGCCCGCCTTTTCAAGCCTTTGCTTCCGCTCAGCTCCGTTGCCCCATTTTCCGTCTACAACCTCGCGTGCAACGGTTTCAATGCTTTTCTTTGGTGAGCTTTGCTTTGCAGCATAACCGTTATCATATGTGCCTATTTCGTTGGGAATCCCGCTTATAGCGCTTACATCTCTTATTTGGGACTTAAGTCCATTGCCTCTGACACAATAATGACAATGCGAGCCGGTTGAATTTCCTGTGTTACCCTCTATGCCGAGAATATCACCGATTTTCACCCTGTCACCGCTATTAACCCTCACCTCTGACATATGTCCGAAATAATACTTATCAACACTGTCATCCTTTTTAACCCTCACATAGAGTCCAAAGCCGAATTTCGGGTTGCTTTTTCGCTCCCAACCCGCCTTTTCTACTATACCGTTTACTGTACTGTGAATTTCCTTGCTATCCACACCAACTAAATCAAGACCGTCGTGCGAAACACCCTTGAATTTCTGTGATACTCTGAATTTTCCGTTATATGGACTATTCATATTTTTTCCTCCTTAAATTTAATTTAAATAATTTTTTAGGCTTGATAGAGCTCTGATTTTTAAACAGTTTACTGCCTGACGGCTTATACCAAGGATTTTTCCTATTTCCCATATGCTGTAACCATATACATACCTATATATTATTATAAGCCGTTGCTTCATTGGAAGTGACTGTAAAGCTTCTTGAATTTCGAGTCTTATATCTGTGCTGTCATACGAATAAATATCGTCGTCGTAAATGCCTGTCCAAAGCTTAAAGCTTTTTTGGTGCTCTACGGAAAGCGCTATGTACTTGTTTCTGATTGACACAGCTATGTATCTTCTGAGACCGTCAGAGCTATCTTCAGGAAAGCTTCTGAGCGGTATTGCATACAGAAGCTCAAGCAAAAACACAGTTAACTCCTGAGATGCATCGTCACCTGAAATTTTTCTGCCGTAAAACCTAATAAGGTCTTTAAACTCCTCGTAAATTACAGTAAAAGCGTTTATATCACCCTTTCTGAAGCTTTTTATAAGACTTATCAGTAGCTTGTTATACATTTCAACCCTCCTTTCACTTTGAGAAAGAAAAAAGTTGACAATTTGTAAACACTGATAAGAATTTTTTTACAAAACCGCGACTTTTTTCATTAAAGCATAATTTACATAGAAAAAAGTGGGCTTTGACAAAAAAGGGAGTAAAAGGTCAGAAAAAAGGAGCAAAACGCAATAAACATTGAAAATAGTTAATTATTGACAATTTAATACTAATATTATATAATCATATATAATGAGAATCGCTATCTGTGTAAAAAATTGCAAACAGGCAAAGCTTTTAAAAAAACAAATTTACAGTTATTCAGAGCAGAACAAAAAAGAGGTTTTGGTTGATTGTTATTTAAACGGCGAAGAATTAATATTGTCAGGGGTGAGGTACGAGCTTATTTTTCTGGAATTTGACCTGTATGGTTCTAACGGCTTTGAAGTTGCAAAACGAGTGACTCAATACAATAAAATGTCATCTGTTGTTGTAATCAGTTCTAACCTAAGGCTTGCTGTTGAAGGGTACAGGCTCAACATTTTCAGATTTATTTTAAATCCCGTTGAACAATCTTCGGTATACAGGGTTCTTAATGAGTTTTTCAACGATAGAAGATACGATTATCCGGTTTTATTAAAAAGCGGAATCGATACAGTGTGTCTCAATACAGCTGAAATATTATATCTTGAGTCAAACAATAAGCACTGTTTAGTTCACACAGACAATGAAGTTTTTGAATGTAATCATACAATGTCAAGAATCAGTGAGCTTATGCCCGAGGAGCATTTTGTGAAAATAAACAGAGCATATATAATAAACTCCGACTATGTAAACCGATACAATACCGATTGTGTGAGTCTGAAAAACGGTGAGAAGCTCCGTATAAGCAGGAATTTTCTCAGAGAATTTAAGCAAAGCTACCATTGTGGGTATCATATGGTTTATAAAGAACATAACATGTAGCATTAAGCAAACCGTAATGATAAATTACAGGAAGAATAGTGCCGAAAAATACTTTTAAAAAAAAGAATAAAATACTTGACAAATTATTATTTTATGATATAATAATATTTGCTCGTTTGGGGCGTTAGCTCAGTTGGTTAGAGCAACCGGCTCATAACCGGTTGGTCCGGGGTTCGAGTCCCTGACGCCCCACCAAACAAGTATAAAACTAAGTATCGGGTAAATCCCAGTTCAGAAGCATTGAGCTTTGAGATGCGCATCAAGTTGCACTCCGTTTACTTTCTGCGACAGGGACTTTCAAGTCAAAAACAATCCACCGGATTATTTTTGAGTCTTGAAACTGACGCCCCACCAAACAAGCAAAATTATTTATATACATATAGGGGTATGGTGTCAATGGTAGCACACCGGTCTCCAAAACCGTTTGTGAGGGTTCGAGTCCTTCTACCCCTGCCAAAATCGACAAGTTTCGACAGAAGCTTGTCGATTTTACTTTTTCACTATTAACTCTTCACTTTTCACTATTCTCTAAAAAGTCAATTTTGGCAAGTTCGGTGTCGGCTTTGCCGACGGAATATAAATATGCAGGAGTTCAGTTCTATACAATAAAATTTTGAAAGGACTTCGGAATTGATGGTATACACGTCGTTGCTTGGATATAAACAGAAATGCTTATTCTCCTCATCTGTCACGGCTGCGCCGCGCCACCTTATCCGCTGGAGAATATAAAAACACCTCCAACCGAAGTCAGAGGTGTTGACACACAAAAATATATTAATTCAGACTGTAGACACAGCCCCTTTCGGCACTTTGTCTACAGTCTGAAGGCTTGACCGCGTAGGTCAAGCCTTGTTTTTTTATTTGTCGGCATAGCCTACACCTTTAATTACGAATTACGCATTAAAACAGCTTTGTTATTCAATAAACAATCCCATAAATTACGCTTGCAACCGCACCGTAAACAATCACAGGTCCTGCAATTGTGAACATCTTTGCACCAACGCCTAAGACAACCCCCTCTGCTTGTGTCAACTTAGGACCCATTTTATATGGCGGCATCTCTCCTGTTTGGTTGTAAATTACCATATATAAGGGCAGCACGGGTTAGGCAAGATTTGTTTTAGTATTACTTTATTTTCTTGAAATTTCCGTAGGTTTCATTTACCATTTCAAAGTAAGAGAAAGTATTGTCATATTTTGAAACGATTTGTTGAAAATCATTGAATTGATGCTTGTTTATAATACAGATCAAAACCGACTTTTTGGTGCCGGTGTATGTTCCGACAGCATCTATTTGTGTACATCCGTGATGCAGTTTTTGGGTGATCTCTTGTACAAATTCGTCTTTATGAGTGGTGATAATGGTGAATTTATACGCCGTTTTGGAGGTTTTGAGCAATAGGTTTCCGACAAATGTGGATATAAAGCAGTATAGAATGCATAATGCCATTGGCTTATAATTGAGCTCATCCTGAGCATATACGACTACAGAAGCGGCCGCCACAATTCCGTTTAGGGTGAAGGTTACAACGAAGAAATTGGTGTTAGGCCTTACTTTGTTTATATAGCGGGAAATTACGTCGGTACCGCCGGTGGAGGCATTGTTTCGGAAGCAAACGCCGTAAACGACACCGCTGATTACACCGCTTAAAATAACGGGATAGATCGTATCGTGACCTTGGGCATTATATTGTATATACGTTAAATCGGAATTTTGCAAAGCCAAAAACGAAACGGAATATACCACTGAAAACAAAAGTGTTTATACCGCAAAACTTTTTTGCATCAAAAAATACGCCGCAATGGACAAAGGTATATTGATGAGTAGCGACATATAACTGATGCTAAATCCGGTTTTATGCTGGATCATGGTTGCAATTCCGTTTAGCCCGGCAGGAGCAAAATGATTTGTTACGATAAAATATAATAATTAAATGCCAACAAAACGGCGCTCAAAATGATTTGAAGATAACTTTGAACCTTTTTCATAATCTTATAAATACCAAGCAATCACCGCAAGACGTTTTGCACAAGTTGCAAGGGAATCAAGATATGCGTATTCGTTAATAGAATGGATGTTGCCTCCGTCTACACCCAAATTATCCACGCAAGGGATACCCGCTGCAGTAATATAAGCCGCATCCGAGCCACTAAGACAGGTTCGAGATGTTAGTTGTGGCAGTCCGGTTTGCTTATAAATTTCATTCATTCTTTCAAGCAGTTTACTGTTGCGACCGCATAACGGCATAGCGGGGCGATAACTGATCCGTTCTAACTCACAACGGCAACCTTCAATTATATTTTGCTTAGAAATTTGCTCTGCCATTTCTTGCGCTTTTACGTAATCTTCTTCACAAGAAAATCTGAAATCTGCTGTAAAACCGCATTTCTCTGCTACCGTGTTTGCAACAGTTCCGCCCTCTATTGTACCGCAGTTGCAGGTAAGCGTATTTGCATCTTTGATGGTTTCAAGTTCCAATATTTTATGTGCCGCCTCAGCAATAGCATTGGCGCCGATAACACAGTTAGCAGAATGAACTGCCTTTCCAAAAACGGTGAACCGATACCGTAAAATACCTTTACGTACAAGTACAGCGGTATTGCCTTGTATACCTTCGGTGTTCAGAAACGCGACAGCGTTTTTGGCTTTCTCGCACATAAACTCCACTGTTTTTATACCGCTTGTACGGCTACCGGTCTCTTCATCTGTTTGAATAATCAGTTTGACAGGGCGCTTTGCAAAACTGCACCTTTCCAACGCATCGAGCGCCATAAACGAAGCAACTACACCACCCTTGCAATCCATAACACCGGGACCATAGATACACTTTTCATCCCGACGTACCGCAGGTGTGCCAAAAAGTCCCATCGGGTGTACTGTATCAATATGTCCCGAAAAAACAACAGGCTCAGCTTTAGATTTGTAATTGATGGTAATGCAAATTGCATTGCCTGCCTTCTTATGCTCGAAAACCTCTACAAGCCATTTGCGCTCATTTGCCATTTTTATAAAGACATTCCCAACCTCGTCTATACCATTTTTAAAATCTGTTGGGCTTTCGATATTGCAGACAGTTTCCCAAATATCACAATACTTTTGGTTCAAAGCATCAATTTTTAAAAATATTTCTTGGCAGTCCATAACACTCACCTCTTTTTATCTTGATTATACTCCCGTTCTGTGTTATAATCAAATAGAAATAAGATTACAAAAGTTATAACTAAAAGGTGATATCTATGCTAAGCGTTACTGCAAAATATATTTACACAATTTACCGATTAAAAAGCGTCTCTTTGGCAGCGAAGGAACTTTATATTTCTCAGCCTGCATTAAGCCGCGCTATCAAAAAAGCAGAATCCGAACTTGGAACACCTATCTTTAACCGAAAAACATTACCGCTTTCGCTTACTCCGGAAGGAAAGTTATACATAACCGCCATTGAAAAAATGATGCAGATTGAGAAAGAAACCGAAGAAAGGGTTAACGATATCGGGCACATGCATGGCGGCACTCTGCGCATCGCCACTTCTACCCATCTCTCTTTTTATGTTATCCCAAAGGTTCTCAAAGTATTTCACAAAGAGCATCCGCAAGTGGATATCCATATTATTATGACTGATACTGACAAGCTTTACGAGCATTTAGAAAAAGAAACTGCTGATCTCATTTTTATATCAGAAGTACAAACTCCCGAGGACTACTGTACGATAGACATTTTAGAGGAAAAATTCGTTGTCGCTATGCCACACCATATGGTCACGAAGTCGCTTTTGCCTTACTCCGTAAACCATAATGAACTTGTTTCAGGCAAATATGACCGGAATAAAGAAATAAACGATATGACCTTATTCCATGGAATTGAGTTTATTTACAGTCCTCCCAACACAAATATTCAAAAAAAACGGAAAATCCTCTTTGAAAAGTTGGATATTTCTCCCTATATTACTTCCAACGCAGGCCGACAACAATTGAATTTCAATTTAATGTGTTCGGGATTTGGCGCCCTGCTTACAACAGATGCCAATATAGCAACTATGCCACCAAATTCAAAATGTATATATTTTGTTTTGGGGGATTCCAATGCAAAACAGAAATTTTCCATAACTTATCCAAAAAACAAAGCAAACCATATTGTAAATAAATTTGTAAACACAGCGCAGTCGTTATGTTTATGCAACAATCTACTAAAACAGCTCACCTGTGACTAACGCAAAAAGGCTTGACAGATTGGTCAAGCCTTTTGTGTTGCCTCCCTTGCCTAAAGGGAGGGGGACCGCCGCAGGCGGTGGAGGGATACTACAACGGTAAAGCGTTTGTTTTATTGTATCCCCCAGTCAAAAATCAAAGATTTTTGCCAGCCCCCTTTAGGCAAGGGGGCCTTTGTTCAAAACAATGTCGTTATCCAATAAATGACCCCATAAACCACACTCGCTACCGTTCCATAAACAATCACAGGCCCTGCAATGGTGAACATCTTCGCCCTAACCCCTAAAATAAAGCACTCTGCTGCTGTCAATATAGGACACAGTAAATTGCAAAAATATTTACATGAAATCAGCGGTGTGATATAATAGTTCAAACGAGGTGAGTATATGTCTAACGATTTCAAATGGCACGAATCTATGTTTATGATGATGGACAACAATCCGACAGAAAAGGTTAATGCAGAATACATTGATGATGTTAAAGCATACTTAAAAGTTCCCGTTAGTCCTTGCGATAAAAAACAATCCTTAAAACTTCTAAAGCAATTTGCAAGAAAAGATTTTGCGGATTTTTGGAATGAATCTGTTAACTCATATCTACCTGCCATCAGCGAAGGCACAATGAAACTATCGGAAAAAGTATATTCTCACAATGATGCGATTCGTTATGCCAAGGAATTGATTCAAACTCTTGATAAAAAAGAACTGGCTCGTGCGTTTTTATATGGTGTTGCTAATAATGCTCCTGAATACTGTACTGCCCTTGCTTGCTATTACTTTATAAAAAACCTACCCGAACATCACTTTGAAAAGAAATTTATCGGCACAAACGCTACAGGCGACGTGTACTCTGAAAACACCTGCGAAATATGTAAATATAATAGCAAATTAAGCGATGAGCCCAAAATGCAGTTTTGGCATATCAATGTTGATATGGAGCATTTTTATTATAAAGCTTTAATCCCGTTCTGTTTTAATTTGAACACGGCGATAGTTTATTTAGAAGAATATAAAACTTTACCAATGCCAAATTACTCGTCGGAAAATCAGCAACTTTTCAATGAGATAATTGC
>JAZSHV010000062.1:0-18722 GCA_045533475.1 Acutalibacteraceae bacterium
CCTCCTTTTTCGGTTTTGAATAAATTATTGAAGTATTTCTTGCTTCATTCCAAAATTCTTTATCTTTATTATACTTACAAACTTTGGAATTGTCAAGTTAAAATGGATTTTACCATATATGGCAGACCGGATATTTTCACCCATATGTGCATACCATTCCAACAAGTTTTCACTATAACTATGGCGAAACCGCCGTAGCTGTGGTCTATGGAAATCTAATAATGTTTTTCTTTTTCTTCTCGGCATAAACGAGTGCTATTTTTGTTCCGCTTCTTCTACCTTTTGCGGTGTAGTTCGCTTTATAGTAAACTATGCAAAAACGACTATTTTCTATCATCTCATAGTTGCGTTTTACATAGCTTGCTTTACCTGCGCCAAGCACCGATTTTGGAAAATAGGTATCCTCATAATTTTCTAACAGGTATGCTTTATAGTTTTCATCAATATACGGATATTCTGCCCTCACAAAAATTCTTTTTATGTGAGAGTACTTTTTCTTTATTTCGGTTACTATATCCCAACAGAGATCATCAAATTGGCTCTTGCTTCCAAAAAGAAAAGTGTCCATACTTTCATCAGTAATTAAACGCTCGATTACTACACGTAGTTTTTCCTTTAACTCATCAGTCACATTTATTTCCCTGTGACCGATAAAACAACAAATATTCTCTAACATAGCACTCATCACCTTTCAACTTACTTATATTATACAGTTTAACATAACAGTATTTACATTACAAGTGTTGGGTATAAAACCATTAAGTTAAGCGGTAAAATATAGTTAAGAAAGGTGGTGAGGCTATGGATACACATAAGAGGCTTCGTCAGTTATTGGATGAGCGTGGATGGACTGAATATCGCCTGTCAAAAGAATGCGGGTTATCCGAATCTACTCTTGCTAATATTTTTAGACGAAACACTTTGCCTTCAATAAGCACATTAGAAGCAATTTGCACCGGATTCGGCATTACAATATCCCAGTTCTTTGCAGACGGAGATATGGTTGAGATGACACCTGAAATCAAAGAACTTTTTGACTCTTGGGTTAGCCTCACAGCCGAGCAGAAAAAGGCAGTTATGCAAATGATCCGCACACTTAATTCTAATAAGTAAATGTAAGAGGAAGATGCACGAAAGCACCTTCCTCTTATTTTATTCCTCGTTATCTTCGGTTTCCATATACGCTCTTGCGCGTTTGGATAGTGCTGTCGAGCTTACGCTTGAAAGGGTCACGGAATCGTCATCCAAAATCAGCATTGAACGAACATCCTTATCACCTGTAGAATCTGTAACCTTCATAGAGGACCTGTCCAAATTATGCTTTTTTAAGAATCGTCGCACCTTATCAGCATCTGCTGCAATAATGTTCTTTATCTTATCTACATTTGTAAAATTTTTGTTTCCGATATTTATAAATTTCTCACTCATAGTCAATTTCCTCTCTTATTATAATGGGTGTATTTCGAAGTGGATCTTTGTGTTCCATATCAAACACATAAGACCATCTGTTTTTCTTAATATCAATAATGCTTGCAAGATAAACGGTTTTATCAAGCTGATGCAGCTGTTCTCGACCAACATTATTTATCCATTTCTCAATTTGCGGCTTTAGTATATTGGTAATCGCTTCAAAGCTTCGACCAATAAAAATAATTCTATCGGTTATAGTGGCTAATTTTGAGCATTTATCGTTAAAGTCTATTTGCTTGTGGTTGCCGCACTCAACCTCAAAATAGTCTGTTTCATCTGAAAAAGTAGCTATAATATCGGGTATAACAGAGCGACCGTTTTCAAGCTTTATAAAGTTATCTCTGCGGCCTGTTGTTACAGAATTATAAAATTCCAATTGCTTTATAAGTATAGAGGCATCCTTTATCATATATCCGTGTTGTAGGCTTGCATGTTCTTTTATAATCATATCCGCCTCAGATATAGGAACTTTTTTCCTGAAATGCAACATATAAAGTATACGACCGATTTCGGTTATCACAAGGACATTAAACTGACGGTAGCCGGTATCTACTCTTTTTACTTCAAACAAACGTAAAGTCACTAAATGCTTTATATAGCGCCACGCCGCATCATCGCTTACTATGTCCTTCAACTCCAAAATTATTTTATCAATAATAGCTTGCTTTGCTTCCTTTTCTTCGGATATACCTTGAGAAACTATAACCTCAAAAGCCAGCCAATGCATCGGCTTCATCAGTTTTTTTATATCGTCAAAGTTACCTTCGTTCATTTGTGGGGTTTCATTATAATTTTCACTCATATTTTTTCTCCTTTTCTTTCATTCGAGTTATTATAGTTTCAAATTCTTCATCTGGAATACCAAGTTGCAATAGCTTAAAAATCTTATCGAACTCCAAAAGAAATTCTATATCGGCAATCTTTTCTATATTAAGATTTTGAAGAATACAGTCGCACTTTTCTTCATCATCCCAACTATAACAATCTAAAATATTATTAAAAATTTCATATATCAACTTACCGCATATAGATTTAATTCTCCTGTTTTTATCGTACTCACCGACAAACAAATCTGCATTTTTGATCAATGCCTCTTTAAATTCCTCTATCTTTGTCGCCAATAATTCGGCGGGTATACTCACTTCGGTAGGAGGCAATTCTTTATTGTTGCGTATATGCTTTCGGATAATCATTTTGACGCTTTCCATTACTTCGCCTTTCGGCAAGTTGCTTACAAAACGAGCAACTTTTTCGTCAGTAATTCGGATAACACAACTTAAAGGTTTAATATTTTCTATTGTCGAAAATTCAAATGGAATCGCCGCAATCTCGCTCTTGCTCTCCTTCATAAGAATTTCGTTCACGGTTTTATTTAGAGTACGGTGGGGCAAAGAGGCCTTCCAACCACGAAGATCCGCATCCTCAGTTTTAATAATTAAATGAATTGTATTCGGCATTTTCATTCTCCTTCTTTTGCACAGTTTCTAACATCCCGAGCAAGAACATCCAATGACTTTAAAATAATTTTAATCATAATTTTATTTTTCTCCGGATGTTCCGCAAGGGACCCTTCTTTTTTGTTAATGAATTCAAGCGTACCTTTGATTTTCTCACGAACCTTTGATTTCGGGATTCGGATAACCTTTGGTATTGTAAGATTTTTATTGATACACCTTCTTATCTCGTTTTTAATACAAACGGAAAACTTACCCTTAGTAAACCCGAGCCGTTCTTCGCATTTCGCTATTAGCTTATCAGGGATATCAATTTTTACATGATGCTCACCCTCAATAGATTTAATAACGAAATTCATAGGTAAGGTTAATACCCTGCCCCTAAGAGCACTACTTAAAATTTGCGACACAATCTTCTCACGCTCACCTTTTGGAATTGTGTTTAAAAAACAATAAATATCTGCATCTTTATTTTTAAGTACAATATGTTTTTTCATTGTGTTTTTACCTCACTTTTAAAATTTTTTAGATTTTGTTTGCTATTTACTTAGAAAAAACCATTATTTTCATCTCCTTTTTTAGTTTTGAGCGCACTAATTTATAAGAAATAAAAATATCAAGTTTCAAGAAAACAATAACGAAAGTGAGTTCTATTGAAATAATTAACGAAATTTCTCCCAAATTTTTGTAAGTCTATACAAATTTTCGATTTTTACATAAAAAATAGCACCTATCCGAAGATAAGTGCTGAAATTTGTATTTCATTTATAGTACCTCCATTTTGGAATTACCATTGCTTCAAAATCAAGGTCGGTGGAAACTATCACTTTAAACTTTTGTTTTACACGTTCTTTGGGGTTTGATTTCGGCACGGGTAGGTCGAGAGTTTTTAGAAGATTATGCCAACTGGTAACATTGTAATAAGGTGCCAATCCACGCCAACTGATTACACCACTTTGTCTACGATGGTCAAAATCATCACTACTTGACGGACGAAGTCTCAAATACTCTTCAACAAATGCCTTGGTGTGTTTTTCCTTGCGTTCTTCATATGTAATTTTGGGTACCGGATAATTTTCCTGCAGCCACTCTGCCAAGTTCACCTTGTACCTGTGTTTGAAAACGGGGTGCGGCGGCATACCTTTTTTCTTAAAATCAGTAGTCGTGGGGTAGCGCCCCTCATCCTCATAGAACTGCTCGATTCGGTCACGAATTGTCTTGTCGGTCCAGTTGGTCAGCGGCATATCCTCCAAAATGTCGCTGAGTTTTTCGCAAATCTCGGTATTCTTTTGGTCCCTTGAAAGTTGCGAAATCGCCTCTTGTAATGCGGTTTTTCTGGTCATAGTCTTCAAAATCCTTTCTTGGATTTCGACACTCTATAACCATTGGCACCGCATATGTCGAAAATCTAACCTTTTGGGTTATATCGAAATTATCTATTGATTTTATAAGTCCTATACAGCCCACCTGAAACAAATCGTCAAGATTTTCGCCTCTGCCCGTAAACCGCTGTATAACGCTGAGCACAAGCCTTAAATTCCCGTTTATCAGCTCCTCCCTCGCCGCTTTACTGCCTGCTTTTGCCTTTTTTAAAAGCGCCTCCTTTTCCGCTTCCTTTAATAGCGGAAGCTTTGATGTGTCTACTCCACAAATAATAACCTTGTTATTATACATATACGGCACCTCTGTAAAATTCTGTTCCTTAAAATTATTACCGAGTCGATATGCTTATAAACCTTAAAAATATTTTTTGTTTCGACACATTTCACTTGTATTTTTAAGCTGCCTGTACTTCTGTCAAGCAGAATTTCTGTATACAAATTAAAATAATAGCATTTTTTGCAAATAGGGATTGACTCTGCTTAAAGCAGAGGTTAAAATATTGTGGGTGATTTTTTTGGAAAAAAGATTGTTTTGGTTTAAAAAAGGACTTAAAGACGGCATACCGATTGCCTTGGGATATTTTGCCGTTTCCTTTACCCTTGGAATAATGGCAAGGAAGGCAGGTGTTACAGCCTTTCAGGCAATGCTCACCGCTGCTCTTACAAATGCCTCTGCCGGCGGATATGCAGGCTTTTCGATTATTGCCGCATCGGGCGGATACCTTGAAATGGCTATAACACAGCTCATTGTAAATGCGCGGTATCTTCTTATGTCCTGCGCGCTGAGTCAGAAGCTCTCGCCTAAAACCTCACTACTCCACCGAGCGCTCGTCGCCTTTGATGTTACCGACGAGGTTTTCGGCATAAGCATTTCGGTTGACGGCAATCTCAACCCCTATTACAATTACGGAGCTATGGCTCTTTCCATTCCCGGTTGGGCTACAGGCACCTTTTTCGGTGTTGTAATGGGTAATATTCTGCCGGCGAGTGTTGTCAGCGCTTTAAGTGTTGGTCTATACGGAATGTTTCTCGCTATAATAATTCCGCCTGCAAAAAAGAATAAAATCATAGCATTGCTTATTGTTATTTCTATGACCTTAAGCTTTATATTTGCAAAGCTTTCTGTTTTTTCGGGAATTTCCTCGGGAATGAGGGTTATTATTCTGACAGTAGCAATATCCTTAGGTGCGGCAATCCTATTCCCTGTAAAGAACGAGGAGGATGAAAATGAAGAATAATGTTTACATATACATACTCGTAATGGCGGCGGTAATTTATTTAATAAGACTTCTGCCGCTCACACTTATCCGGAAGAAAATAACCAACCGAACACTTAAATCCTTTTTGTATTATGTTCCGTATGTAACCCTTGCTGTAATGACCTTTCCCGCCATTCTTGAAGCTACTGACAGTGTATGGTCGGGACTTGCCGCTCTTATTACAGGAATAACCTTAGCCTATTTTGGAATAGGTCTTTTCGGAGTTGCGGTTTCGTCCTGCGCCGTTGTTTTTGTAATAGAATTTATAATCGACAAGTTCTTTTAATAACAAATTCAAAAAATTAACGCGAAAGAGGCTTTTAGTTCACCTCTTTCGCGTTTTCGCTTTAATAATCTATTCGATTTCCTAATCAATAATTTTTATAGATTCAATAATAGGCTGTTTGGATTTTTCTACCGTTCCGGAGTAAGAATCGGCAACCGGTGTCTCTGCTGCAATTTTATCTACAATATCCATACCCTCGGTAACTCTGCCAAAGCTTGCATACATACCGTCGAGCGAGGGCTTTGCAGCATCGCTCAAAACAATAAAAAACTGCGATGTGGCAGAATCCATATCATTGCTTAATCTTGCCATTGAAATAACGCCTCTTGAATGGGAGAGATTATTTTCAATTCCGTTGGCGGAAAATTCACCCTTTATGGGTTTTCCGCTGCCGCCTGTGCCGTTACCGTCGGGGTCGCCGCCCTGAATCACAAAATCGGTAACAACTCTGTGAAAGGTCAGTCCGTCATAAAAGCCCTCGTTAGCAAGGGTGACAAAATTTTCAACCGTTATGGGCGCTGTGTCACCGTCAAGCTCAAGCTTTATTTCACCGTAATTTTTAACCGTAATTACTGCGTGGTGAATACCGTACTTTTCTGCCTTGGAGATGTCGCCGTCGGTATTGCTTTCCTTTTTACCGCAGGAAGCAAAGCTAAATACCAACACCAAAACCAATAGTAAACTTAAAACCTTATTCTTCATTGTGTTTTTTCTCCTTATTTTTATATGGTATATATCTTACGCGTCTTTTTTTAAGACGGTTGATATTGAGCTTTATTATCATAATTATAAATATAAGAATTGCAAGCACGGCAAGTCCCACAAGAACCTTCATATACACAGATGTAAACACACCCTTAACCTGCTTTGCAAAAACAAGCAAGCCACTTTGCTCAACATCGTTGCCTGCAACCAAATCAACCGTACCGATAACCCTCTCGGCATAAATCACCTCGGCAGTTCCGAGCACCTCGCCTTTTTTAATTGGTGCCTCGGTGCTTTTACTGTTAAGGTGGGTTTCTATTACTATTGTAGAGTCGTTAGCCTCATTAGGAAGCACCGACACAAACGGTTCCTTAAAATAAAGCGGAACAAAATCGGTATCAAGCGAAAGCTCAACCGGCATTTCACATACAGGCTCGTCGGAATTTGCTGTTTCCTTAAAGGAAAAATTGTTGAATGCCCAACGGTAAAGCTCTGCACTCTCAGCAAAGTGGTATTTATAGCTCGCCTTATCGGGGCAGCCCATAAGTATACACATATAATTATAGCCATTATAGGACGCGGTGCTTACAAGACATCTGCCTGCCTCGTCGGTAAAGCCTGTTTTTACACCCTTTGCATACTGATAATAGTAATTTGTTGTAGTGTCCTGTAAAAAGTTGGTGGTTGTAAGGGTTCGCTTGGCATTACTGCTCGAAAAGGTGTATCGGGTGCTGCCGCAAACCTCAAAAAAGGTCTCGTTTTTTATAGCATATGAGGTTAGGGTGTATATATCCCTTACGGTGGTATAGTTGTTATCATCGTGAAGTCCTACAGGGTTGGTATAATTTGTACCTGTAAGACCTAACTCTGCCGCCTTAGCATTCATCATTGCAACAAAGTTTTCAATCGTTCCGCCGTAATACTGCGCGGCAAGATAGGTTGAATCACCAAAGGACGACATAAGCACCATATAAAGCAAATCGCGCTGAGTAAACTCCTCTCCCGCCTTCATAAGCGAAACTGCAAGTCCCGTACCGAGAACCATATCAAGAATCTCCTCGGTCATAGCTATCTTGCCGTCGGGATTGTATTTTTCGCTCTCAAGCATAAGCGTAGCAGTCATTATTTTAGTGATGGAGGCAGGAAAAACCTTTTCATCAATTCGGTTTTCGTAAAGCATTTCTCCCGTATCGAGCGATACGAGCATACCTGCCTTTGCGGTAATCTCAAAGCCTGTGACCTCATAGGCATTTGCCGTAAAGCTATTGCAAAAAAGCGAAAACAGTAAAAAAACTGTTAAAAAAACAGAAAATATTTTTTTAAGCATAGAAATCTCCCTGATAATATGTTATAATGTATTATATTATCACACTTTTGCTTAAATTAAAAGACCAATTTAATTATTTTTCTAAAAAAGAGGTGAAAACTACGGTTTATATAACAGGTGATATGCACGGTTGTCTCGAAAGACTTTACGACCGTAGCTTCAGAAAGCTTAAAAACGGCGATGTGCTGATTGTTTGCGGTGACTTTGGTTACATATGGAATGGTGATAAAACCGAAAAGCAGGTGATTGACTATCTGTCCACCCGAAGATTCGTGACCGCTTTTGTTGACGGCACACACGATAATATGCAAACCATAAATCGAGGCAGAGTAACCTATTGGCACGGCGGTCTTGTCCACAGAATAAAAGGCAATCTCATTCATTTAATGAGGGGGCAGATTTTTGAAATAGAGGGCAACAGCTATTTCACCTTTGGCGGCGGTGAAAGTACCGATAAGGATATGCGTATTGAACAGGGCAACTGGTGGCGCGAGGAGGAGCCTACACCTCAGGAAATGGCTGAGGGCGCATCTAAGCTTGACGAGGCTGGCTGTTCGGTAGATTATATTATAACCCACGAGCCTCCGTCCCTTGTAAAAAGCGCCATTCTGCTTAAAAGGGGCGACCATCCGCGTGTTAACAAGCTTAACGGATATTTTGAAGAAATCGGGCGTTCCTGTGACTATAAGCAATGGTATTTCGGCTCGCTTCACGAGGATCGCTCCATAACACCTCACCACACCTGTGTTTTTAAAAAAACCATAGAAATTCCACCCTTTTCTGTAAGTGAATAACCTCTTGTTAATTAAAAACTCCCGCTTAAGCATTTGGAAAATGTTTGGCGGGAGTAATTTTTGTATTTTTAGATTTCTTCTTTATCTTGCAAAGGCTCCTCGAAATCAGACTCGGTAGCTGTTTCGGTTTCTTCCTGTATAGGCAACTCGTTTTTCATAAACTGCAAGAAAACGGGTGGATTTTCATATCCCTTGTTTCTGCATTTTAAAAGACATACCGACTGTGCCAACGGTACAAGATATGAAAGCAGAAAATATTTCACCGCCTTTTCAGGCACGGTAGACTCATAAATTTTGTATATACACAAACAAAGAACCATTTGCTGGAGCGAAGCTAACACCGCGATTCCGATTATAAACAAATAAGCAGTTACAACAAAACCAAAAATTGCTTCTGCAGACGGTTTGCCATCTGAAACTAATGCCATTGAAAAAATCATAACCATCATCACAGCGGAAAGTAGGATAACTAAAGCCTCAATAACTATAACAAGCGTAAGCATTAGCACACGCCATTTGCGGTTAAATCCTAACCTCTTTTCATAATCGTCAACTATACTGCCGATTATCCAACTGTTCGCAATCGGAATCCAAGCAAGAAAAGGATTGGGAATCTGCCTTCGCCGTGCAAGTGTATAAAAAGCAATCGCATTCATTATATATGTAGCAAGGAGAAGTCCTGCAATCAACAAATAAACGCCTATAACAATAAATATAACACCTGTTGCTATTCCCATATCAGTCATAAAAATTACCTCCAAATTTTTTCTTTTAAAATGCTTTACGGAATTACAATATTACTTCTGCCAATTTCGAGTAAATAATCACCGTCTTTAAGAAGCTTTGCAATTCCGAATGAATTCTCAGGCAGATAATCGCTCCTTAGTGCCGACACTCCCTCGTGTTTTTGG
This sequence comes from Acutalibacteraceae bacterium, assembly GCA_045533475.1. Classification (GTDB taxonomy): domain Bacteria; phylum Bacillota; class Clostridia; order Oscillospirales; family Acutalibacteraceae; genus UBA737. The sequence goes on from JAZSHV010000062.1 coordinate 9,589, forward strand.
TTTGGATGATGAAAATCAGAGCCTGCAATTATAACCGAAACCTTGTTTTCATTAGCATAAACCGACGCTATTCCCACCCGCGAATTATGTCCCGGATGCATATTGAAAACCTCTATTCCGTCAAGCAGAGAAATATCTATACCGGTCATTCCATCCCTTTTAGGATGCGCCTGAACAATAACGCTTTCAGGCATAGCATAGCTTTTTCTGAAATTCACTATACCAAGCGGTAATAAATCGTAAATCTCCGAAAGTATTTTTCTGTTTACACCAAAAACGAGATAATCGTTAACATTTTCGGTGAATCTTATTTCGGCGCCGAGATAAACCCTTATGCCTAACTCATCACCATATTTTTTAGCCTGCTCATAATCTTTGAGAAAATAATCAATATACTCCTCTTTTGAACGGTCGCTGTGCTGATAAATGAAATGGTTAGTTATCGTCACCGCATCATAACCGAGCTTTTTATAGGTCTCTACCATTTCTAAAGGACTTATCTGACTGCAACCGCTTACGGGAGATGTATGCGCGTGCAATTCAATTCTATACTTATATTGCGTTAAAAGTTTGTTTTTTAATTCTTTTGAATTCATATTACCACCGCCTTGAAATTATTTTGTTTGCAATTTTTCTATGGCAGATTTCCTGATTGCTGTTTCACCGCCATAGCTTGCGCAATATTCAAAATGAGCAATCGCTTTGCTGTTATCCTGTAGCTTTTCATAAACCTCGCCCAACCTATAATGAACAACTAACTTCCCCATATTGTCGAGCTTTGGAAATGAACGCTCAAGCATTTTAATACTATGCGCTTCTACTGTTTTATAGTCTCCCATTGCCATTGCGCGGTCGCTTTTCAGGATTACATCAACTAAACTGTTACACATCAAATCAAGCTTTTTGGTTTTTACTTGGTTATAAAGCTGCTCCGCTTCTTCTGTTCTGTCATAAGAAAACAAAAAGGAGCACTTAATAAGATTTGAAAAATTTTTCTTTTTATCACTTGAAGCAATAATCATTTCTTCAACTGTTGAAAGCGCATTTTCTCTATCATTTAACAAATCGTACGCTGTTGCAACCAATAGCAATATCTCTACACTTGGTTTTTTAACGATAAGGTCATTTGAGCTTTTGTAATACTCATAATATTTTATGAAGTCGGCAGGTTTCAGCTCCTTGCGAACGAGCCTATTACCGAGATTTATCAACCTTCCCTTGCCTTCTGAGTACCATTCCAAAAACACAAACGGCACGCATAATAAGTATAAAATTAAGCCTAATATTAATAAATGATTATCTGAGACATTCACACTTCTAAACAGAAACCAAAAGGCAATTGTAATACTTCCTAATAAAAATAAGCATATCGCCATAATCAGTATTTTTCGTAAACCCTGTTTGGTTAAGAACATTAAATCACCGCCTATGCGTATTATATGCTTGTGTCAAATCGGGACAAATCGCACTCGGCTCCCTCTGACGAGGGAGCTGTCAGCGAAGCTGACTGAGGGAGAGATTTTTGAACAGCTAAATCTATATATTCACATACACCGCTAAAATTACGGTCAATATCTAAATTGCAAATTCGTAAAACCGTTAAATTCATACTCTCTAACTCTTTTGTACGGACTTTATCTTTTTCTGTTTGTTTGGCAGTATAATGTCCTCCACCGTCAAGCTCAACAACAAGTCTTGCTTTTGCACAATAGAAATCTGCTATATAATTTCCAATGGCTTTTTGTCGTTGAAACCTTACGGGGTAATATCTTAAAAACTCATACCAAAGTTTTCGTTCCCAAGGTGTCATATTTTTTCTTAAAGTTTTTGCAAGAGGGATATTTGCTTTATTATACTCTTTCATATTCTCTCCCTCCGTCAAAACCTCGTTTTGCCACCTCCCTCGTCAGAGGGAGGCTAAGGCTGCAACTTGTGGAAGTCATTTCCACAAGTTGAAAAATCTGCATAATGACAAGCTTTTTCTTATATTTAATATAACATTTTTCATTAGAATTTTCAAGTTATATATGAAAATAGAGTTATCCTGAATTTACGAGATAACTCTATTTTTGATGGTATGACAAAAGTAATACTGACACATTGAAAATCATACCAAAGGAAATGCAGTTAAAAACTTTGTTTTTAAGCAGTAAAACTGCCGAAAGTATGACGGTTATTCCTGCCTTGCCTTACTTATTTGATGAAACAGGCAAGATTAAATGATTATTTGTCCCTATTGTAGCTCAACCATACAATAATTTTAATTAAGTTGCAATAACAGCTTTTATAAACTTAAAATGCAACGAGCAGCCGCCTTACGGCGACTGCTCGATTTTTTATTTTACTCTTTATCGCAACTATTGATAAAGAGCCTTTCGCTTTTGTTGATTATTCAGCGCCCACAACAGCTGATTCAAAAATTTCATCAGCAATCTGCTCTACTTCTTGCTCAACCTCAGGAACAGGATTTATTTCGGGGCTCTTCATACCCGTACCTGCGGGTACAAGCTTACCGATAATAACATTTTCCTTAAGACCAAACAGCGGGTCAACCTTGCCCTTGATAGCAGCCTCGGTAAGAACACGGGTAGTCTCCTGGAAGGAAGCCGCCGACAGGAAGGATTCGGTTGCAAGAGAAGCCTTGGTAATACCAAGCAATGTCGCCTGATAGGTAGCCTTTGTAAGTCCCTCTTCGCCTGCTTCTATGCGAGCTTCAACCGCCTTATTAGCATCAGAAATCTCTTTATACTCATAGCTTACATTCTGAAGTAAATCGGTAGAACCGGGATCGGTAATACGGAGTTTCTTCATCATCTGACGAACAATAACCTCAATGTGCTTATCGTTAATATCAACACCCTGAGTACGGTATGCGTTCTGAATTTCAGCTATGATATACTGCTGAACAGCCTCAGGTCCCTGTGCCTCAAGGATATCCTGAGGATACTTAGCACCCGGTATCAGCATATCACCTGCGTGAACATAATCACCGTCGTTAACAAGGCAACGGATTCCGTAAGGAATAGTAACCTTTTCTTCGGTTTTAAGCTCATCGTTAGTAATTATAACAACATTGCTCTTCTTTTCCTCTGCAATGCGGACAGTACCATCAATCTTAGCGATAAGACCGCAACGCTTAGGTCTTCTTGCCTCAAAGAGCTCTTCAACACGGGGAAGACCCTGTGTAATATCTTCGGTTGATGCAATACCGCCGGTATGGAAGGTACGCATCGTAAGCTGTGTACCGGGCTCACCGATAGACTGAGCCGCAACGATACCTACAGCCTCACCTGTTGTAACCGGCTTAGCGGTTGCGAGGTTTCTACCGTAGCACTTCTTACATACGCCGTGATGACTATGGCAGGTAAGCACAGAACGAATCTCAATGCGCTCGATTCCTGCATCAACTATTGCCTTTGCTGCTTCACCGGTCATTATCTCGTCCTTAGACCAGATGACCTCACCGGTTTCGGGATGAATTGCATCGTTTAGCAGGTATCTGCCCTCAAGACGCTCTACGAGAGGCTCTAAAATGTGGTTACCGTCCTTGATATCAAATACGGTAAGACCTTCTTCTGTGCCACAATCATCCTCACGGACAATAACATCCTGCGCAACGTCAACAAGACGACGGGTAAGATAACCTGAGTCAGCAGTACGAAGCGCTGTATCAGCAAGTCCCTTACGCGCACCACGGGAAGAAATGAAGTACTCAAGCACGTTAAGACCTTCACGGTAGTTAGCGCGAATCGGAACCTCAATAACCTTACCTGCGGTATTTGCAATAAGTCCACGCATACCTGCAAGCTGACGAATCTGGCTCATAGAGCCACGCGCGCCTGAGTCTGCCATCATAAATATGGGGTTAAACTCGTCAAGATTGCCCTTAAGAGCGTCTGCTACATCCTCTGTAGCCTTGTTCCATATCTCAATAACGTGGCGGCTGCGCTCGTCACTGTTTATAAGACCGCGGCGATAGTCACGGCTTACCATATCAATCTGCTTTTCAGCATCGGCAAGTATTTCCTTCTTTGCGGGAGGAATTACAGCGTCAATAACCGCAACAGTGATAGCGCCCTTGGTAGAATACTTAAATCCTGTAGCCTTAACATTATCAAGCACAATCGAGGATTCGCTTGTACCGTGAACCGTGATGCACTTATCAATAATTTTGCCAAGCTGTTTTTTGCCAACCTTATTCTGAATAATGTCATCATTGCTTTCAACAAAATTCTTTGTTGGGTCTTTAAGCTTGAAGCACCACTCAAAATCAAGCGCATTTTCAGGCTTGCTACGGTCTACAAAACCGAGGTCCTGAGGTATTGATTCATTAAATATAATGAAACCTACAGTACACCAAATAAGCTTGCTTTCACCGTTTTCATCTGTTTTACGGATTCTGATAGGAGCATGAAGTCCCACAATACCGTCATTATAAGCCATTATAGCCTCGTTAGCATCCCTGAACACCTTATTTGTGCCCGGCTCCTCGCTCTTAACGAGTGTGAGGTAGTATGAACCGAGAACCATATCCTGTGTAGGAACAGCAACCGGCTTACCGTCAGACGGTTTTAAAAGGTTGTTTGCAGCAAGCATAAGGAAGCGAGCCTCTGCCTGTGCCTCTGCAGATAGCGGCACATGAACAGCCATCTGGTCGCCGTCAAAGTCGGCATTATAAGCGGTACATACGAGCGGATGAAGCTTAAGTGCCTTACCCTCAACCAATACAGGCTCAAATGCCTGAATACCCAAACGGTGAAGTGTAGGCGCACGGTTGAGAAGCACAGGATGCTCCTTAATAACAGTTTCAAGCGCATCCCATATTTCGTTTGAAGCGCGTTCAACCATCTTACGGGCAGACTTGATATTAACAACCTTTTTAGTCTCAACAAGACGCTTCATTACGAAGGGCTTGAAGAGCTCAAGCGCCATCTCCTTAGGAAGACCGCACTGATACATCTTAAGCTCAGGACCTACAACGATAACCGAACGGCCTGAATAGTCAACACGCTTACCGAGAAGATTCTGACGGAAACGTCCCTGCTTACCCTTAAGCATATCCGAAAGAGACTTAAGTGCTCTGTTGTTAGGACCGGTAACCGGCTTGCCGCGACGACCGTTATCAATAAGTGCGTCAACAGCCTCCTGAAGCATACGCTTTTCGTTTCTTACGATTATATCGGGAGCTCTGAGCTCCAAAAGTCTCTTAAGGCGGTTATTACGATTAATAACACGTCTGTAAAGGTCATTAAGGTCGCTTGTTGCAAAACGTCCACCGTCAAGCTGAACCATAGGACGAATATCGGGCGGAATTACCGGAATAACATCAAGAATCATCCATTCCGGACGGTTGCCCGACTGTCTGAACGCCTCAAGCACCTCAAGACGCTTTAAAAGTCTTACCCTTTTCTGACCTGCCGCGTTTTCCAATTCCTCGCGAAGCTCATTACAGGTTTTCTCAAGGTCAATTTCGCAAAGAAGCTTTTTAATAGCCTCTGCGCCCATTCCTGCCTCAAAATCGTCCTCATATTTCTCGCGCATATCGCGATACTGCTTTTCATTAAGAAGCTGTTTCTTCTCAAGCGGTGTATTACCGGGGTCGGTAACTATATACTGTGAGAAATATAACACCTGCTCCAAAGCCTTAGGTGTAACATCAAGCACCAAGCCCATTCTTGAGGGGATAGTCTTAAAATACCAAATGTGCGAAACGGGAGCTGCAAGCTCAATCGAGCCCATTCGCTCACGGCGAACCTTAGCTCTTGTAACCTCAACGCCGCAACGCTCACAGACCTTGCCCTTATAGCGGATTCTCTTATACTTTCCGCAATGACATTCCCAGTCCTTTTGGGGTCCAAAAATACGCTCGCAGAAAAGACCGCCCTGCTCAGGCTTTAAGGTCCGGTAGTTAATGGTCTCAGGCTTTGTTACCTCACCGTGTGACCAGCTTCTGATTTGTTCGGGAGACGCAAGTCCGATTTTTATAGATTCAAATTCGATTTCTGCCATAATTGCCTCCGTTACATATTATCGTCGAGTTCGTCAGCAAAGCCTTCAAACTCATCTTCTTCATTTTCGTACGCAATAGCCTCACCGTTCTCATCCTCAAGACCGTAGCCATCGAGATTGTCCACAACGGTAGTGCCGTCAAAATCGTCCTCAGTGATGTCCTCACCCGCAGGAATAGAAGGCATTCCAAGTCCGATATCATCGTCATCGTCAAAGCTCTGCTTAAGGTCAATTTCCTCTCCTATTTCGTCAAGCACCTTAACGTCAAGTCCCAAGGACTGCAATTCCTTAATAAGAACCTTAAATGACTCCGGAACACCTGAACGCGGTATATTCTGACCTTTAACAATAGATTCATAGGTCTTGACACGGCCAACAACATCGTCTGACTTAACAGTAAGAATTTCCTGAAGTGTATAAGCCGCACCATAAGCCTCAAGCGCCCAAACTTCCATCTCACCGAAACGCTGACCGCCGAACTGAGCCTTACCGCCCAATGGTTGCTGAGTAACGAGTGAGTACGGACCTGTAGAACGAGCGTGAATCTTATCGTCAACAAGGTGGTGAAGCTTAAGATAATACATATAACCTACAGTTACAAGATTATCAAACGGTTCACCTGTTCTACCGTCAAAGAGCTGTGTTTTAGCATGCTCGCAGAGCGGAATCTTCGAGAAGTCAAGCTTAGCGGTATCCTTAAACTTATAATCATCCTGCTTGGTGTATTCGTCTGCCATATTGAAGCACTTACGGATATCCTCCTCGTGAGCGCCGTCAAATACAGGTGTGCATATATTCCAGCCAAGCGCCCTTGCAGCATAGCCGAGGTGAACCTCAAGCACCTGACCGATATTCATACGCGAAGGTACGCCCAAGGGATTAAGCACGATATCGAGTGGTGTACCGTCGGGCAAGAAGGGCATATCCTCACTTGGAAGTATGCGTGAAACAACACCCTTATTACCGTGGCGTCCTGCCATCTTATCGCCGACAGAAATCTTACGCTTCTGGGCAATATAGCAACGAACAACAACGTTTACACCTGGGCTTAATTCCGAAGAATTTTCTCTTGTGAATACCTTTACATCAACAATTGTACCGTATTCACCGTGAGGAACGCGCAAAGAGGTATCTCTTACCTCGCGTGCCTTTTCGCCGAAGATTGCACGAAGCAGTCTTTCCTCGGCAGTAAGCTCGGTTTCACCCTTAGGTGTTACCTTACCTACAAGTATATCGCCCGCAGTAACCTCTGCGCCGATACGGATAATACCACGCTCATCAAGGTCCTTAAGGGCATCCTCACCCACATTGGGGATATCGCGTGTGATTTCCTCAGGTCCAAGCTTTGTATCTCTTGCTTCAAGCTCGTATTCTTCAATGTGGATAGATGTGTAAATATCCTCTCTTACGAGACGCTCATTAATAAGAACCGCGTCCTCATAGTTATAGCCTTCCCAGGTCATAAAGCCGATAAGAGCATTTCTTCCCAAGGAAATTTCACCGCCTGAGGTAGCAGGACCGTCTGCTATAACCTCACCCTCGGCAATCTGCTGACCTAAAGTAACAACAGGTCTCTGATTAATACAGGTACCGTGGTTAGAGCGCAAGAACTTAATAAGCTTATATTCGTCAATTTCACCGTTTGTTGCGCGGATTCTTATACTGTCAGCACTAACAAAGGCAACCTCGCCCGCACGTTTTGCGAGCACAACAACACCTGAATCTATAGCTGCCTTATATTCCATACCTGTAGCAACAATAGGATTCTCGGGTTTTAAAAGCGGAACTGCTTGCTTCTGCATGTTCGAGCCCATGAGCGCACGGTTGGTATCGTCATTCTCAAGGAAAGGAATCATTGCAGTGGCAACCGAAACTACCATCTTGGGTGATACATCCATAAACTCAGCGCGGGCAGCCTCAACCTCTTGGAATTCCTCACGGTAACGGGTATTTACCTTCTTGTTGATAAAGTATCCGTTCTCGTCCAAAGGCTCGTTTGCCTGAGCCACGAAATAATCGTCCTCTTCGTCAGCGGTCATATACTGAACCTCATCGAGAACTCTGCCGGTCTGGCTATCAACCTTGCGGAAAGGAGTTTCGATAAAGCCGTATTTATTAATTTTTGCAAATGTTGCAAGATAGGAAATAAGTCCGATGTTAGGACCTTCGGGAGTCTCAATAGGACACATACGGCCGTAATGGGTGTAGTGAACGTCACGAACCTCGAAGGATGCGCGGTCTCTTGACAAACCGCCGGGACCAAGCGCTGAAAGACGGCGCTTATGAGTAAGCTCGGAAAGTGGGTTTGTCTGGTCCATAAACTGTGAAAGCGGAGAGGAACCGAAGAATTCCTTGATAGCCGCAACAACAGGACGGATATTAATAAGCGACTGCGGTGTAATATTATCGGGGTCTTGCGCCTGAAGTGTCATCTTCTCGCGCACAACACGCTCCATACGGGAGATACCGATTCTGAACTGATTCTGAAGCAACTCGCCTACAGAACGGATACGACGGTTTCCTAAGTGGTCAATATCGTCCACACAGCCTACATTATGAGGCAATCCCAAGAAATAGCTAAAGGTTGCAAAAATATCGTCAACCGTAATATGCTTAGGAATAAGGTCATCCACACGCTCAAGCGCTGCGGCGCGGATTTCTTCCTTAGTTTCACAAGTATCAAGAATTTCCTTAAGAACCTTGAATGAAACCTGCTCGTTTATACCGAGTACATCAAGCTCTTGGAGCTCCTCAGCGGTAAAATCAACAAAGTCGCCGAAATTAACCATTCCGTTAGAAAGAACCTTTACCTCGCTGATATTACCCTCAAAATCGGATACATTTATATAAACCGAGTTTACACCCTTTTTCTCAATATCTGTAGCCAATTCCTTTGTAACAGTAGTGTCCGCCTCAGCAATAAGCTCACCTGTCATCGGGTCAACAACAGGGCGCGACAAAACTGCACCCTTAATACGGGCGCCAATGCTGAGCTTCTTATTGTATTTATAACGACCAACACGCGAAATGTCATAACGATGAGCGTCAAAGAAGAGCTGTTCGAGATATGCCTTTGCGCCCTCTATAGTTACAGGCTCGCTCGGACGAAGCTTCTTATAAACCTC
>JAZSHV010000049.1:0-39714 GCA_045533475.1 Acutalibacteraceae bacterium
GGGTTGAACATAAGGTTTAAAGAGAGAGCAATTAGGAATACGAGTGCGATAAAGCAACCATTGACGATGAGTATTTTTGACATTTTATCCTTTGTTGCTTTATCGGTGAATATTACATAGTAGATAAAACCGACAATAGCACAAAAAATAAGAGAAAATCCGAAAGGTCGGCGCCAATAGATAGCGTAAAACACTCCCCACAGGCAGACAGCGGTCAGTATAAGGTAGACAAGAAAACGCACCGCTTTTGATTTTGCATCTACAAGGACGAGAACTGCGGGGATATACAACATTGAAAGTGCAAACCTCATCACAATGGCATCATCAAGATAGATAAATATGTAACCGGTCATTATTCCGGCTACGAGTTCGATTAGGTATGTACAAACCATACAACTATTACTGCGGGACACGGTATATTACCTCACTTTCAATTAGATTTCTGCAAGTCTTATCGGGAAAATACGGTATGTATTTGGTAATTTGCCTTTGAGTGATTCGGTTTTCTGTGATATAGTCGGCGATTAGTTTTCGTTTATACTCGTCAAGAGTTTCGGTATCTATACCGTTCATAAGTTCCAAGAAGCATAAAATGGGTGCATTGTGTTTATCAATTTTCGTTCTTGGTTTACGAAGTGATATTTGATAATTGCCCAACTTGACTTTATGCAAATCTCGGCTTTCTTCATTGGTATAGATTTCGATAACGGCGGGTTTAAGTTTAGATATACCGAGTTCGTATTGCAGATAACTGCCTGAATAGTACCCAAAAACATTATCAGCATCTTTTATAAATTTCTTTTCAATTACCTTTCTAGGATTAAAATGTGCAACTCCAAACGGAGTTGTTTTTGGTATGTAGTAAATACCTGAATCAAATTTAACAACCTTTCCGTCCTGACATAACTTTCGCAAATCTCTGCTGATTTGTTGTGGACACCAATTATTAAATTTAATTTCTGAAAATAATATCGGCTTGTTATAACCAAACTCCGATAACAGTGATTCGTATAGATTCATATAATTCCTCCTTTTTGTGTTAATGAAATGAAGATTAACACCTAATTTCATTAACAGTTTTTTCGACAATTTTTTGCGTTATAAAATCCTTAAAAAGTGCTCTAACCCCCCTTAAATGCTGGATTTGTGTGTAGAAAAAGACCATACCCTCTAACTTTGGGTATGGTCTTATTTTAACATCATCAGGTGCCATTGCCGCACCCATATTATTTGCATCGGTTATTCCGTAATCCTCTATTTCACCGAAGGTTACGGAATTTATATACGGCTTGTTTTTTGTTTTGGTTATAATAAGCGCTCCTGAGGCGGTTGCAGTCCATTGGGCGGTGGGTGTGCGCTGTGAACCGTAATCTAACGGAAAGCGGTACTGTCTTTCTGCCGAACAAAAATGTGACGAGGTAACTGCAAGTGCCCTTTCAACTGCACCGCAATCGGTAAAAATTGCGGCAAGTCCTGTAGAAAGTGCCATTGTTGAGCAAGCGCCGTAAAGCCCGATAAAGGGTATACCAAGCTCTCTTATTCCAAACGAGCTTCCGATACATTGATTTAAAAGGTCTCCTGCAAATATTTTATCTATATCTTGCGGTGTAAGACCTGTTTTATCAAGAGCTATTTGTATTGCGGTTTTTTGAAGTCTGCTTTCCGCCTTTTCAAATGATTTTTCACCAAAAAAGCTATCGACTGTATAGTAGTCAAATTCTTCTGAGAGCGGTCCCTCGTGCTCCTTTTTGCCCACAACAGAGCCGAAGCCTAAAATATTTGGTTTTGATTCCAAAAAAATTGTTCGTCCTTTTTTCTGTGCCATAATTTCCTCCATCGTTTTTTATTTAATTTTTGCATTTTTAAAATAGTTATTCTTTTTATTGTTTAAAAAAGAAAAATGATGCGCTATATTTACACTATAAAACAAACGAAAAGAGAGTGGTGTTATGCGATATAGAGGGAATTGCAGATGTACTTGACTGCAGAAGAAAGCTTGAAAAGGCTTTTAATATGATAATAAGGGGTATGGCTTTTTCTGATATTGGTTTTAGCAAGATGAACAACGGTGCCACATACAAACAGATAAAGGCGTATTTGACAGAGCTTGATATCGCTTATTCCTGTCCTTTAGGGGTACAGAACCACTCGTTTGAGTTGCCCGACGATTTGCATAAATGGTATCCCACAGCGCATCATAATGATGGAGATGTTTTCGAGCTTATAAAGAGCTTTGTAGAGATGAAAGTGCCTGATTACGGCGCAATAAGATGGCGCAAGCTTTTCTATTTGTGGGGACACGCTTATGGGTTTGACGAAAGAAACAATTGGGAAAGAATGAAAGAGATTTGCGAAAAGCTGAGTGATAAGGACGAGATATGGTATGCCACAAACATAGAAATTTATGACTATGTAAAGGCTTATGATTCACTTGTTTTTAGTGCAGATTCAAATATAATTTATAATCCCACCCTGCTCGAGATATAGTTTGAGGTTGACGGTAAGCTGTATTCTGTCAAACCATGGGGGACAATTATTTTATAATAATACAAATCTAATAAACAATAGAAAAAAGGAGCTAACTAATAGAATCAGCTCCTTTTGTTACAGAAATATTAGCTTAAAGTTTAGCTACAGCTATGGATTAGTTGCCGAATTTAGCTACATTGAGCTTAATTCCGGGGCCCATTGTTGTTGCAATAACGCAGGACTTAACATACTGACCCTTTGTTGCTGTAGGCTTAGCCTTAATGATTGCACCCATAAGAGTATCAAAGTTTTCCTGAAGCTTTTCAGGACCGAAAGATACCTTACCGATGGGACAGTGGATAATGTTTGTCTTGTCAAGACGGTACTCGATCTTACCTGCCTTTGCTTCGGTAACAGCCTTTGCAACATCAGGGGTAACAGTACCAGCCTTAGGTGTAGGCATAAGACCGCGAGGACCTAATACCTTACCGAGACGACCAACAACGCCCATCATATCAGGTGTTGCGATAACTGCATCAAAATCTAACCAGTTTTCGTTCTGAATCTTAGCAATGAGCTCCTCGGCTCCTACATAATCAGAGCCTGCCTCCTCAGCTGCCTTTGCATTGTCACCCTTAGCAAAAACAAGGGTTCTTACAGTTTTACCTGTACCGTTGGGGAGAACAACCGCACCGCGAACCTGCTGGTCAGCATGGCGTGAGTCAACACCCAAGCGAACGTGAATTTCAACTGTTTCATCAAACTTAGCAGTACCGGTCTTAACTGCAACCTCAACTGCTTCATTTACATCGTAAAGCTTACCGGTTTCAATAAGCTTTGCGCTTTCATTATACTTTTTTCCGTGTTTCATTGTTTACCTCCCAATAAGTGGTTAAATCGGAATTTTCCTCCCACAAGAGAGAATTAATCGACTACTTCTACGCCCATGCTGCGAGCTGTACCTGCTATCATACTCATAGCAGTTTCAATGCTTGCTGCATTAAGGTCGGGCATTTTTGTTTCGGCAATCTTCTTTATCTGCTCTTTGGTGATTTTGGCAACCTTTGTTTTATTAGGTGTGCCGGAAGCACTCTCAATGCCGCAAGCCTTCTTAATAAGAACTGCTGCGGGCGGAGTCTTTGTAATAAAGCTGAACGAACGGTCTGCATAAACGGTGATTACAACCGGAATGATAAGACCTGCATCATTCTTTGTTCTTTCGTTGAACTCCTTTGTGAACGCCATAATGTTCACACCGTGCTGACCGAGAGCAGGTCCAACCGGGGGAGCCGGTGTTGCCTTACCTGCAGGGATCTGAAGCTTAATGTAACCTGTAATTTTCTGAGCCATTTATTTGCACCTCCATTATTCGTGGTAACAGCATTTTTACAATGCCTGGCGGAACGGTCATATTCCGTCCCTCCCACCATGGCACTAAAAAAGCCCGTGCCTGAGGCTTTGGCAGAAATCTGCCTATAACACGCATTATGCGTATTAATCGTACTTAATCGTCCGACAGAGCAATCTGGTCAAGCTCAAGCTCGACAGGTGTCTCTCTTCCGAACATTGAAAGAACCACACAAACATTGTTATTTGCGGTATCAACCGTTTTAACCTTGCCTGAATAGCCCTCAAGAGGACCGCTGATAATCTTGACATTATCACCCTCGCTATAGCCTACTTCAACGCTGTGCTTTTCAACGCCTAAGGCAGCGACCTCCTCATCAGTAAGCGGAACAGGCTTAGAAGCCGGTCCCACAAAGCCGGTACATCCTCGTATATTTCTTACAACATACCAGCTATCATCGGTTACTATCATCTTTATCATAACATAACCGGGGAAAATTTTGCGTTCTACTTCGCGCTTTTTGTCTTCTTTAATTTCGGTAACAATTTCGGTAGGAATCTTTATCTCCTGTATAAGATCCTGCATACCGCGGCTTTCAACCATAGTCGCAAGATCGCTTGCTACCTTGTTTTCATATCCTGAATAGGTATGAACCACATACCATCTTGCTTCATTTGTTTCAGCCATTATTTACCCTCCAAGGATTAAATACCCAAAACAAGCTCAAGTAGCTTACCGAGACCAAAGTCCACAACCCAAATAAGTACGCCTACTACAAGACACATAATAAGAACTATAAGTGTGTTCTTAACAACATCATTAAGTCCCGGCCATACAATCTTATGAACCTCACTCTTGTAATCTCTGAAGAAACGAACGATTCTCTTTGCAATAGTTAGCTTATCGCCCTTAGATGCCAAAACCTCAATATAATCGTCGATAAGAAGATATGCAACAGCTGCTACGGTGAAAAGAGCCAAAGCAATTGCTGTAATCAAAACAAATGGGGTAAATGACACCGAGGTTACGCCCTTAAGAGGACGGGTATCAACAAATTTCCAACCGCCCGAAATAGCGATAACGAGCATATAAATTGCTGCGCCTGCGCCAAATGCGGGTGCTGCATAGCGAAGCTTCTTTGACTTAAATGAGAAAATGCTCATTACAGCCGCAATAGCAGTAAGCCAGAAACAAAGAAGAATATCTGCTGATCTTGCCATATCATATTTGGTGCCCTCAACATCAACCTTGCTACCAAAAGCAAGCTGAGCACCTACAGGATTGGCTATTCCGGCAGTTGATATAATTTCAGCAAACTCAGTAAAGAAGAGCACGAGTGAGCCTACACCTAAAACAATTGCCAAAATCTGACAAATCTTATTTAATGTTTTCATTCGACTTCCTCCCTACTTTGTTTCCTTGTGTAGGGTGTGCTTTTTGCAGAACCTACAATACTTGTTCATTTCAAGCCTGTCCGGATCGTTTTTCTTGTTTTTCATAGTGTTGTAATTGCGCTGTTTACACTCTGTGCAAGCAAGTGTAATTTTTACTCTCATAACGGCACCTCCCGCTTTACGGAAATATTTTTTGCTTTTACTCAAACATTTGTAAAAGTAAACGCCTCCCTCGGTCCGGCAATCGGAAATTGTGCCGTATACTACATATAGCAACATACGAAAAGCAACGCACAACATAAGCCGTAACACCGAACAAAACGATTCTTTACAAAAAAAAAGAACCTTTCAGAGGTGATAGTATTATATCACACATCACCTCTAAGGTCAAGTATTTTTTTATATTTTTTATTTACTTATTGAGCGCAAAGTAGAGAATTACAATTACACCCAACACAATACGGTAATACCCAAAAAGCTTGAAATCGTGATTTCTGATATACGAAAGCAGAAACTTTATTGCCAAAACCGATACAACAAACGCCGTCACCATTCCGACAAGAAGTATTGCTACCTGATTGCCCGTAAATGTGTTGCCGTCAGCAAAATATTGCAGCACCTTTATTCCACTTCCTCCCACCATTGCGGGAACAGACAAAAAAAACGAAAATTCTGCCGCCGCTGTACGGGAAAGTCCTAAGATTACCGCTCCCAAAATTGTAGAACCGCTTCGCGATGTGCCCGGAACCAGCGCCAAGCACTGAATAAGACCGATAAGAAACGCCGTTCTGTAGCTGAGAACACCCAAATCCTCAACCTTACCTTTTATATGTAAGCTTTCTATTATTATAAACAGTATACCGTAAAGAATAAGTGTCCCTGCCACAACAAAGGCTCTGCTGTCTCCCGTAAGCATTGCGTCTATCTGGTCATCAAACAAAATACCGAGAACCGCCGCAGGCAGACTCGCAAGTAATATTTTAAACCAAAGAATAAATCGGTCAACAAAAACATAATTATTACAAAAACGGGCGAAACCGCCAAGATTTCCTCCGTTTTCCTTAAAAAACGGAACAACCTCAGTTTTCTTTAAATGAAAAGGCCATAGCTTATTCCAGAAAAGCAGTATAACCGCAAAAATAGCACCTAACTGTATAACCACAAGAAACATATCCATAAAAGCTTTTGACTGATTAAGATGTATCAGCTCGTCAACAAGTATCATATGTCCTGTGCTGCTTACAGGAAGCCACTCTGTAATTCCCTCGATAATACCGAGCACAACGGATTTAATAATATCTAACATAAACATTCCTCCAACAATAAACTATACACTATATAAACCTCTTGATGTGTTCCCACAGCGCATCAAATTCTTTAAGTAATATATCATACTCCTTTAGTTTTGTAAATATAATTATTTTTCTGTTCAAATTTAATTATTGAATGCGTAACTTGTTTATGGTAAAATATGTACATAAGTAAAGGTGGTATTAATAATGATAGATTACAGAAAATTGCGATTAAATAATATATCTTCCCCACAATTCAGGCATTTGTTTCTTTTAATTTACTGGCCTTTATTCGGTATTATCTTTTTTGCGCTTGAACGAGTATTGATTATGGATTATAAGCCTATAGAATGTTTTATAGATGCTTATATACCGTTTTGTGAGCTTTTTGTTTTTCCATACCTTTTATGGTTTTTATTCTTATTTTTTATACATATATATACCTTACTTTTTGATATTGAAGCCTTTAAAAAGCTTATGTATTTCATTATTATAAGCTATTCACTTTCCTCTCTGATATTTATTCTGTTTCCGAATATGCAGGCTCTGCGTCCAACCGAATTTCCGCGCGATAACTTCCTTGTTGACTTTATGAAAGGCTTTTACGAATTTGACACCAATACAAATGTATGTCCCTCTCTGCACGTTGTAGGATCATTTGCAGTATTGTTTGCATCTTGGAACTGCAAAGGGTTAAGCTCACCGCTTTCAAGAATTATTTTTACCGTACTTACAATTCTTATAAGCATTTCAACCGTTTTCTTAAAGCAACATTCTATTGTCGATATTATAGTTGGAGTTATTCTTGTTTTTGCAGTTTTACCCTTTGCGTTTGTGCTACCCGATGTTATAACAAAAAAGAAAAAGCAAAAAACAGATAAAAAGTATCCGACTGACGTAACCACATAACTCAAGAGATTGCATAACAAAAAGGATGGTTGACATAAAAATTTTGAAAGTGCGTAAGAAGTTTGTTTTTTCACTTCTTACGCACTTTTTCCAATTTCCTTAATCCTTAAAAAATAAAGGTAATTTTTCAAGGAAGATTATATCGTCGCGGTCTGCGGCATCGCCCTCAGCCAAAAAGGCGCAAGCGGCGACTTCAATAGCACCTGCTCTTGACACCAATTCCCGAACAGCCGCAAGAGATTCACCGGTACTTATAACATCATCAATAATAAGAACCCGTTTGTCCTTTATCATATTCACTTCTGTTTCGCCAAGGAACAGCTTTTGCTCCTTTTGAGTGGTAATAGAGGTAACGCTAACCTCAAGCGGATTACTCATATAAACCTTTATGCCTTTTCGGGCAACTACATAAGGCTTACCCGACTGTCTCGCCATTTCGTATGCCATAGGAATACTCTTAGCCTCGGGAGTAATAATAACATCAAACTCAGGCGCTTTTTTTAGTAGCTCTTCGCAGCCTTTAACCGTAAGCTCAACATCGCCGAAAATAATAAATGCGGCAATATCAAGCTTATCGCTTACAGGAAATTTTTCAAGCTTTCTCTCAAGCCCTGCGATTTTCATAGTATAAAATTCTGACATTTTTATCACTATTCTTTCAATTAATTATAATCGGTTTTTGCGTTGCAAAAACACCAAAATTATTCACTTTTAACTTTTCACTCTTACCTAAAAACGGTCAACGACCGTTTTCAGCCCGGAGGCCAAGCAAGATTTCTACGGGCAAGTAGATGGAAATGAATATGGAATACGGTTTGACCGCCGTCCTCACCGCAGTTATTTACCACACGATAGCCATTTTCAAGGTTTTCAAGCTCAGCGATTTTTGCAACAGCCTCAAAAACCTTACCTATTAAATGACTGTTCTCTGCATTGATTTTATTAGCACAGCAAATATGCTCCTTAGGAACTATAATTGCGTGAAAGGGAGCTTGTGGCTCTATATCTGCAAAAGCATAAACATATTCGTCTTCATAGATTTTAGTTGAGGGAATTTCCCCTGCAACTATTTTACAAAATAAGCAATCGGTCATTTTATTACGCTCCTATCTGTGTTTTTACGGTTTGAGCAACGGTGTCAAGCGCTTGGTCAACCTTAGATGCATCCTTGCCGCCTGCCATTGCGCTGTCAGGCTTGCCGCCGCCGTTGCCGCCGCAAAGCTTTGCGATTTCACGAACAAGGTTTCCTGCGTGCGCGCCGGAAGCTACGGCATTTTTACCACAAGCCGCACAGAAGGTAAGCTTTTCGCCGTTTACAGATGCCAGAACAATAACCATATCTTCGTTTTCAGCCTTTACAGTATCGGTCATTTTGCGAAGCTCGTTTGCGTCTGTACCGTCAAGACGGGCAACCGCTACCTTTATGTCTCCAACAGCAATGGCACCGTTTATAATATCGCCTATTTTAGAGCCTGCAAGCTTACTTTCAGCCTTTTCGAGAGCCTGCTTGGTTTCCTTAAGCTCGTTCATAACTGCCTGAGCGCGTTTCGCAATGTCAGCGCTATTTTGCGCCTTAAGATTTGCGGCAGCTTCGTCCATTAGAACGGTGTTATTATAAATCACATCAAGAACGCCGAAGCCTGTAACAGCCTCAATTCGACGGACACCTGCGGCAATGCTTGATTCGGAAATAATATGGAAAAGACCGATTTTTGAAGTGTTGTCAACGTGTGTTCCGCCGCAAAGCTCAACAGAGGTATCACCTGCAGCCACAACACGGACAACATCGCCGTACTTCTCGCCAAACAAAGCCATAGCGCCTAACTTTTTAGCCTCGGCAATTGGCATTTCTTCATTTTTAACCTCAATGCCGTTTAATATTGCGGTATTCACAAAGCTTTCAACCTTGGAAAGCTCTTCGGGAGCAAGTCCTGAGAAATGTGTAAAGTCAAAACGGACAGCCTTTTCGTTTACAAGCTGACCTGCCTGCTCAACGTGGGTGCCGAGAACCGAGCGTAATGCCGCCTGCAAAAGGTGAGCGGCAGTATGATTACGTCTTATCGCGTTTCTGCGCTCAGTATCAACCGTTACATAAACACTGTCTCCTACAGAAATGGCTCCGTTTACAACGGTTACATAATGGGTGAAAATTCCGCTTGAATTCTTTTGGGTATCAGATACAAAAAATACAACCTCACTGTTTTTGGGAGAAATAGTACCCTTATCACCTACCTGACCGCCGCTTTCTGCATAGAGAACAGTTTTATCAAGAACTATAATTGCTTTTTCGCCTTCGCCCGCAAGCTCGGTGTGTTCACCGTTTACCACTATATCAAGCACCTTAGCCTCACACTGATTTTCTGTGTAGCCTAAGAATTCAGTTGCTGGAATATTTTCAAAGCTTATGTCATTACTGCTCCAGCTTTCACCGTCAGAAGCCTTACGGGCGTTTCTTGCCTTTGCTCGTTGCCCGTCCATAAGCTCTTTGAATTTATCCTCGTCAAGAGTCATACCCTTTTCTGCAAGAATATCCTTTGTAAGGTCAATGGGAAAGCCGTAGGTATCGTAAAGCTTGAATGCATCCTCACCCGAAAGAGTACCGCCGTTTGCAGTAAGGGTTTCAAGCATACTGAGTCCTTGGTCGATAGTTTTATTAAAGCTTGCTTCCTCATTAGTGATAACCTTTGTGATAAGCTCTTTTTTCTCAATAAGTTCAGGGTAGCCTGCCTTATTCTCGTTTATAACAGCATCGCAAAGCTCCATAAAGAACGGACGGTCAATACCGATAAGCTTTCCGTGACGGGCAGCTCTGCGGATTATACGGCGAAGCACATAGCCTCTGCCCTCGTTAGAGGGAATAATACCGTCACTAATCATAAAGGTAGATGCTCTTGCATGGTCGGTGATAGCGCGAATAGAAACATCGGTAGAATGGTCTTTTCCGTATTCTTTGCCCGAAATAGCGCAAACCTTATCAAGAATGTTGCGGATAGTGTCAACCTCAAACATATTGTCAACATCCTGCATAACGCAAGCAAGTCTTTCCAGTCCCATACCGGTATCAATGTTTTTGTGTTCAAGCTCGGTATAGGTGCCGTCTCCCATATTGTTGAACTGTGAGAAAACATTGTTCCAAATTTCCATATATCTGTCACAATCGCAACCGGGCTTACAGTCAGGACTGCCACAGCCGTATTTTTCACCGCGGTCAAAATATATTTCACTGCAAGGACCGCAAGGACCTGTACCGTGCTCCCAGAAGTTATCTGCTTTTCCCATTCTTACAATTCTTTCCTCAGGAACGCCTATAACATCGCGCCACAAAGCATATGCCTCGTCATCCTCCTCGTAAACAGATGGCCAAAGCAAATTTTCGGGAATTTCGAGTGTTTCAGTAAGGAATTCCCAAGCCCACGGAATAGCCTCGTTTTTAAAATAGTCACCGAATGAGAAGTTACCGAGCATTTCAAAAAATGTTCCGTGACGCGCAGTTATACCAACTCGCTCAAGGTCAGGGGTGCGTATACATTTCTGACAGGTGGTAACACGGTTTCTCGGCGGAGTAACCTCGCCTGTGAAATACTTTTTCATAGGTGCCATACCCGAATTAATAAGCAACAAAGATTTATCGTTATTTGGTACAAGTGAGAAACTGCCTAAACGCAAATGTCCCTTTGATTCAAAGAAAGCGAGATATTTTTCGCGAAGGTCATTAAGAGAAGTCCATTTCATAAAATTACATCCTTAAAAAGTAGTTTTTGACATACACAAACATTATATATCCGTAAAATTTATTTGTCAATTAAAATATAAGCAAATATAGGAATATTGTGGCAGTTTTTATTTTTTTTAATAATCTTGAGTTTTAATTGAGAAAATGTTAATATAAAAAAATAGATTTATATAAAAGCGGTGAGAAAATGTCGGTTTTTGAAAGAATTTATAAGGTTGTTTGTAAGATTCCGAAAGGTAAGGTTGCGACCTACGGACAGGTGGCGACACTTGCGGGGAATCCCCGTTGGGCAAGGGTTGTGGGCTATGCGTTGCATAATAATCCCGCGCCTGAGGTGATTCCCTGTCACAGAGTGGTAAACCGCGAGGGCAGGGTGGCAGAAGCCTTTGCTTTCGGAGGCGGAGCTACTCAAAGGGAGCTACTTGAAAAGGAAGGAATCGTTTTTTCAGAAGACGGAACAGTTGATTTGAAAAGGTATGTTTGGAAATTATGAAGTTATAATTTTAATCATCATTTCAAAAATGGACGGTTGGTAAAAGCTGACCGTCTTTTGTATCATTTAATATACCGTGTGTATAAAGAAAAATTGAAATAGGAATAAAATAAGCGCGTGCAGTAAGCTATTAACCACACGCTGCTTATTTATACTTTATTATCGCTCCTCGCGGAAATAGGAAAGTCCGAGACTTTGAGGCGGCTGATTCTCCTTTTTGTCCCTCATACTGATAATAACAAGCACTATTATTGTTACAAGGTAGGGCAAAATCTTAAGAAGCTCTTGATCCTTTATGCTAAGCTGAAGCAGGAACGGTCCTACAACATAAAGCGCACCAAAGATTATTGAGCCTATTATTGCAGCATTTGGACGCCAAACCGCAAATATAACCAATGCAACCGAAAGCCAACCAAACTGGTCGAGAATGTTATTTTGCCAGTTTGCGGCGGCAAAATCCATAACATAGTAAAGACCGCCCATACCTGAAATAACACCGCCAACACAGGTTGCAACATATTTATAGCGGTTTACATTAATACCCGCCGCATCTGCCGTTGCAGGATTTTCGCCTACAGAACGGAGATTAAGACCGATTCGGGTTTTAGTAATAACAAAAGCGACTGCAACAGCTATTGCAATAGCAAGATAGGTCATAAAGCCGTAGGACAAAAAAATGTCCCCAAAAACACCCAACTTATCGGCAAAGGGCAATGCCGTTCTGTATGCCTTTCCGATTTCCGGGAAAGCGGCAACGCCCGTTCCGCCCATTCGCTGATTGATAATACTTCCCACAAAGTTACTTATTCCAACTCCAAAGGTTGTAAGAGCAAGTCCCGTTACATTCTGATTAGTTTTAAGCGTAATTGTAAGGTAACAATAAATAAGAGTAGTTATAAGCGCGCCTATCATGCCGCAAAGAAGCGTTATAAGAATACTTATAACAGGATTAAATGCAACACCCGATGTAGTATAAAAATAAGCGCCGGCTATTCCGCTTATAGCGCCGGTAGCCATAATACCGGGGGTGCCAAGGTTAAGATTACCCGACTTTTCGGTAATAATTTCACCTGTAGAGCCCAACAGAAGGGTTGAGCTCAAGCGAATTGACTGCTGAATAAAAGAAATTAGCATTGTAAAATTCATTCTTTAACCCCTCCTTTTTGGCTTGCAGAAATTAATCTTATATCTTGTGAAGAACTCACAGGCAATTATTGAGAAAATCACAATTGCAGTAAGCAGGTCACCGATACTGTTATCAATTTTAAAAGCGGATGTGGCAAATTTACTGCCCACGCTGAGGAAGACAATAAGCATTGACACAGGTATCATAACAATAGGATTGAATTTTGCCATCCAGGAAACCATAATCGCCGTAAAGCCTTGACCGCCGACTATAGCCGATTTTATAGAGTGCTTATCGCCTGCAACTATCATAAATCCAACAAGACCGCATATAGCGCCCGATATTGCAACCGTTCTGATAATAACCTTTTTAACATTTATTCCGATATAACGGGCAGTATTTTCGCTCTCACCCACAACCGAAATTTCGTAGCCCTGCTTACTGTATTTAAGATATATAAACATAAACACAGTAACGCCCGCAACAATAAGTATATTAAAAATGTAGTTTCTGTCAAACAAATTCGGGAGATAACCGTAGCCCGTACGCTCATTAATAATTCCAAGGTCGCTTCTGCCCGATTTATCCTTAACCATTATGAAATATGAAACAAGTGTCATTGCAACATAGTTCATCATAAGAGTGAATAGGGTTTCGTTTGTATTCCAAAAGGCCTTACAGATTGCAGGAATAACCGCCCATATGGCACCCACAGTTATACTTGCAAGCACCATAACTATAAGAAGCGCAGGTTCACTCATTGTTCCGCCGAATTCCAACATACAGTATGCTGATGTAAGACATCCCATAAGAACCTGTCCCTCAGCACCGATATTCCAAAACTTCATTTTAAAAGCAGGGGTAACCGCAAGCGATATACAAAGCAAAATTGCCGCTATATGTATAGATTCCATATACTTTTTATTTAGTCCTGAGTTTGCAATCGGAGTACCTATAACACCCTCATACATTGATTTAAAAAGCTGAATGGGGTTTTGACCTGTAATTGCAACAATAAGCAAGCTGCTGAGCAATAATGCCACAAGAATACCTATTAAATGTATAAGCGCCGATTTACCAAAGCTCATATCTGCTCTTTTGGTTATGTGAATAAGCGGTTCACGGTTTGATTTAATTTTCGAATCAGTCATTACTGCTCACCTCCGTGGGATTTAGTCATAAGCAGACCAATTTCTTCCTTAGTAGCGGTTCTGCCGTCAACAATACCTGTAATTCTGCCTGAGCCTATAACCATTATGCGGTCGCAAAGCTCTGTAAGCACATCAAGGTCCTCGCCGACAAAGATTACAGCTACACCCTTTTTCTTTTGCTCATTAAGCAGATTATAAATAGTGTAAGAGGAGTTAATATCAAGACCTCTTACAGGATATGCCGCCATAAGAACAGTGGGAGCCGCAGCTATTTCCCGTCCTACAAGCACCTTCTGAACATTACCGCCCGAAAGTCGTCTTACAGGGGTAGTAGCACCCGGTGTTACAACCTCAAGGTCGGCAATAATATGCTCTGCCAAATCCTTAGGCGCCTTTCTTTCAAGAAACATAGACTTACCCTTGCGATAGCTTCTAAGCATCATATTATCGATAATATCCATATTTCCCACAAGTCCCATACCAAGACGGTCCTCAGGAACGAAAGAAAGTCTTACACCAAGCTCCCTGATTTGGAGCGGTGTTTTATCCTTTAGGTTTTCGCTTTTACCTGTTTTCGGATCATTATAAACAATTGAACCGTACTGCACGCTCTGAAGTCCCGCAATTGCCTCAAGCAGCTCACGCTGACCTGAGCCTGCAATTCCTGCAATTCCTAATATTTCGCCCGATTTTGCGGTAAAGCTTATGTCGTCTAAAACCTTAATGCCATCTCGGTTAATACATTCAAGGTCGGTTACAACAAGTCTGTCCTCAGTGTTTTCAGGCTCACTGCGCTCAATATTAAGGCTTATTTTTTTGCCAACCATCATTTCGGTAAGCTGAGCCTCATTTGTCTCGGCGGTTTCTACCGTACCTACATACTCGCCCTTTCTCAAAACCGCAACACGGTCAGATAGAGAGAGCACCTCGTGAAGCTTGTGAGTGATTATTATAATAGCTTTTCCATCGTCCCTCATACGGCGCAAAACCGCAAAAAGACGCTGTGTTTCCTGAGGTGTAAGCACCGCAGTAGGCTCATCAAGAATAAGAATATCTGCGCCGCGGTAAAGTACCTTTATAATTTCAACCGTCTGCTTCTCTGAAACCGACATTTCGTGTATTTTCTTTAAAGGGTCAATATCAAAGCTATATTTATCGGCAATTGCTTTAATGCTGCTTGCCGCCTGCTTAATATCGTATTTTCCCTTTCCCTTAATACCGAGAATAATATTCTCAGTAGCGGTAAAAACATCAACAAGCTTAAAATGCTGATGTATCATACCTATTTTATACTGAAAGGCATCCTTGGGAGAACGGATTACAACCTCTTCTCCGCCGATAAAAATCTGACCGTCATCAGGAAAATATATTCCCGAAATCATATTCATAAGGGTGGTTTTTCCGCTACCGTTTTCTCCCAATATTGAGAGAATTTCACCGCGGTTTACCTTTAAATTGACATTCTTGTTTGCCACAACACTGCCAAATGTTTTTGTTATATTTTTTAGCTCAATTGCAGGTATTAGTTCCACTTTTTTCTT
The DNA here is from genome assembly GCA_045533475.1 of Acutalibacteraceae bacterium. Taxonomy (GTDB): domain Bacteria; phylum Bacillota; class Clostridia; order Oscillospirales; family Acutalibacteraceae; genus UBA737. The sequence goes on from JAZSHV010000049.1 coordinate 15,457, forward strand.
CCTTTCTTTTATATTGAATTCCGCTTTGAAAGAGCCATTATCATACCCAATAGCTTTTTCAAAACAGAAACCAAAATAAGGCGGAGCACATATGCACTCCGCCTTAGAGCGAATTAATTATTCAGCAGGTACTGTAATACCGTCGATAATAACATTGAAGTAAGGAGCTGAACGCTTCTCAGACTCAATGAAGCGACCGTCAACAATAGCCTCTGTATCCGGAACATAGTCACCTAAATCAACTACGTCTGCAAGATAGGTTGTAAGCTCTTTGCCGCCAACAGTAAAGGTAGATGTATCAAATACCTTAAGACTTCCGTCGTTAAGCTTAGCCTTTGCAGCATCAATAGCTTCCTGTGTGCCCGCAGCAGCATTCTTTGTAAGAGTAGTAAGCTGAACAGCATCCTCAGCAAGTGTTGCGCAGTAGTCAGCAGGAATAGATGTACCCTCAATAACAGCCTTGAGCATCATTGTCATATAAGGAACCCAAGAAATCTTGGAAGAAATGATAGCTGTGTTAGGACCGATGTTAGATGTGTCAACATTGTAAGCAACGTTGGGAACGCCTGCAGCCTCACAAGCAGAGGGAGCACCTGAAGAGTCAGCGTGCTGGCTGATAAGCTTACAGCCGTTAGCTATAAGAGCCTTAGCGGCGGTGTTTTCCTTCTCAATATCAAACCAAGACTGTGTATACTGAACTTCCATAGTAACGGTGGGGCATACAGACTTAACACCAAGATAGAAAGAGGTGTAGCCTGAGATAACCTCAGCATAAGGGAATGCGCCAACATAACCAATCTTAGCTTCTTCAGCGGTAAACTTGCCAGCCTTAATCATTTCGTTGAGCTTCATACCTGCAGCGATACCTGCAAGATAACGGCCCTTGTAGATTTCAGCGAAAGCGGTGTGGTAGTTACCAACGCCCTCAATCTTACCGCGAGTACCGGTAGCGTGACAGAACTGAACCTTGGGGAATTCCTTAGCAGCCTTAATCATATAAGGCTCATGACCGAATGAGTCAGCAAAGATAACCTGACAGCCTGCAGTTACAAGCTCCTTAGCGGTTGTGTAGCACTCCTCACCCTCAGGGATACCGGTCTTCATAATAACCTGATCTTCCTTGATTCCGAGAGCCTCACAAGCAGCATTGGCAGCATCGATAAAGTTCTTATCATAGGTAGAGTTTGCATCGTGCAAGAAGATAAAGCCAACCTTAAGGTCCTCTTTAGCTACTGCAGTAATAGTGTCTTCCTTGGTAAGGGTTACTTCGTCAATAGAAAGTACCTTTGCAGCATCGTCAGCATCTGAGCTTGTGTCTTTGCTTCCACAGCCGGCAAATGCGAAAAGCATAACAGCTACAAGAAGCAGTGCAATAAGTTTTTTCATTTTCATTTTCTCCTCTGTTTTTAATTTATGTAAATATTATTACATACTCAAAAATTTAAATGGTTGTCTTCTGTTCACGGAATACAAGCGTTTTATCACCCATACTATCAACAATAGCAAGCGATTCAACCCTTATACCCTGCTCTCTCAAACTGTCCCCACCCTTTTGGAAGCCCTTTTCGATAGCGCAAGAGCAACCAACAAGTGTAGCACCTGCCTGATTTACTATATCAATAAGTCCCATAAGCGCCTTGCCGTTAGCAAGGAAATCATCCACTATGAGAACCTTATCGTCGCATCCGAGATAATCGGTATTTACAACAATATCATAGTCAACCCCGTGGGTATACGAATGAACAACCGTGGTATACATATCACCTGAAAGGTTTCCAGTCTTATGCTTTTTAGCAAAAACCACAGGAATGTGCATTGCGGTTGCAGCTCCCATAGCAATAGCTATACCGGAGGTTTCAACCGTAAGTATTTTTGTTACACCCTGATTTTCAAAAAGACGAGCAATTTCCTTTCCCATTTCCATTAGAAAGTCAACATCAAGTTGGTGGTTAAGAAAAGAACCGACCTTCAAAATATTTCCGGGAAGCACTTCGCCCTCCCTTAAAATCTTCTCCTCAAGAGCTTTCACAACAGGACCTCCCAAATCGCCAAAAAGCTACAAAAAACTACATTGATATGTTATCACACTACAGGCATTTTGTCAATTGATTTTTGGTTTATTGCGCTCAAAATTTGTAGGTTTACAATAAAGCGTTACAATTACGATAAAAAAGTAACGAATGGAAAATCCTGTGTTACAGTTAAATTGTTCATACAAACACCTCCGACCGCGGTCAGAGGTGTTAATACATCTAAAAATATTATTTTTCTTCCTTTATTATCCCGATTGCAAGCTCCTTAAGCTGTGCGCCGTCAACCCCTGAGGGTGCGCCCGACATAAGCTCGCTCGAATTCGAAACCTTGGGGAAGGCTATTACATCGCGCAGAGAATCGCAACCGCACATAATCATAGTCAAACGGTCAAGTCCGATTCCCATACCACCGTGAGGCGGTGCTCCATAGTGATAAGCATCTACAAGGAAGCCAAACTTCTCAGCCGCCTCCTCGTCCGAAAGTCCCAATGCCTTGAACATCTTTTTCTGAAGCTCAGGATCGGAAATGCGGATAGAGCCGCTCGAAAGCTCAACACCGTTAAGCACCAAATCGTATGCCTTGGCAAACACCTTTTCGGGTGCGGTATCAAGATACTGCAAGCTATCGTCAAGCGGTGAAGTGAATGGGTGGTGCATAGCATCCCAATTGCCTGTTTCCTCGTTATACTCAAAGAACGGGAACTCGGTAATCCAAAGGAAATTAAAGGTATCGGGAATAATATCAAGTCTTTTCGCAACAGTAAGACGGAGTGCGCCCAAAACAGAAAGCACAATCTTCTTACGATCGGCAACAATCAGAATAACATCACCCTTTTCGGCGCCTGTGCGCTCATATATAGCAACCATTTCCTGCTCGGTCATAAACTTAGCAAAAGAGCAGGTCGGAGCATCCTCACTCCAACGGACAAAGGCAAGTCCCTTAGCGCCGATTCCCTTTGCCTCCTCGGTAAGCTTATCAATTTCCTTACGGGTGTAAACGCCCGCCGCATTCTTTGCGTTAATAGCTCGCACTGTTCCGCCATTCTTAATTGTATCGGCAAATACACCGAAGCCGCAATCAGCCACAATATCAGAAAGGTCGGTTATCTTCATATCAAAACGAGTGTCAGGCTTATCAGAACCGTAATCGTTCATAGCCTCGGTAAAGGTTAGTCTCGGCAGAGGAGTTGCAATGTCAACCCCCAAAACCTCCTTAAAAAGGCGCTTTACATAACCCTCGGCTATTGCATAAACATCATCAGGCTCAACAAAGGACATTTCAAGGTCAATCTGTGTGAACTCAGGCTGACGGTCTGCGCGCAAATCCTCATCACGATAGCAACGGGCAATCTGCATATAGCGGTCAAAACCCGAAAGCATAAGCAACTGCTTATAAAGCTGAGGTGACTGAGGAAGTGCAAAAAAGCTACCCTTATGAATACGCGACGGAACAAGATAATCCCTCGCACCCTCAGGTGTAGACTTAATAAGTGTGGGTGTTTCTATCTCAATAAAGCCGTTATCGTCAAAATAATCCCTTGTAACCTTTGCAATCTTATGGCGCATAAGAATATTTTTCTGTATATCAGGACGGCGAAGGTCAAGATAACGGTAGCGGAGTCTCAGCTCCTCGTTTGCATTAGAATCAGGCAAAATCTCAAAAGGCGGAGTCTCAGCTACACCCAAAATCTTAAGGGTGGTAACCTCAATCTCTATTTCGCCTGTAGGAATTTCGGTATTTATTGAGGAACGGATACGCACCTTACCCTCTGCCATACACACATACTCGCTTCTTATTGTAGATGCCTTTTCAAAAACCGATTTCTCGGTATTATCATCAAATGCGAGCTGAACAATACCTGTTCTGTCTCTCAAATCAACAAAGATAAGACCGCCCAAGTCGCGTTGACGCTGTACCCAGCCGACAACAGTAACCTGCTTACCCTCGTTCTCTCTTGTTAATGTACCGCAAAAATCGGTACGTCTTAAGCCATCCATTCTGTCTAATGCCATTTAAAGAACCCTCTTTTTATATAATCTCGGCTATATTCTTGAAAATCTGCATTCTTATTGCTTCGCCTAATTCCTCAACCGTTTGGTCAAGCTCAATTTCCTTTTCGGTGCCCTCTGCCATATCCTTAAGTTTTGCCTTGCCAAGCTCAATTTCATTGTCGCCAAGCACCATAGAAAATTTTGCACCTATTTTGTTTGCATATTTCATCTGCGCTTTAAGACCTCTGCCGCAAATATCGGTTTCAGCCTTGAGTCCCTCACGGCGCAAATCTGCGCATAACGAGGTTGCCTTAACCTGAGCCTTTTCGCCCATTGCTGCAATATAAAGGTCGGTTGTGGGAGCCTTTGGTAGCTCTGCTTTCTGTGCCTCAAGCACAAGCATAAGACGCTCTATGCCCATTGCAAAGCCCAATGACGGAGTAGCAGGACCGCCCATCTGAGAAATAAGACCGTCATACCTACCGCCACCGCAAACTGTAGACTGCGCACCAATATCGCCCGACACAAACTCAAAAACAGTACGGGTATAATAGTCAAGTCCTCTTACAATATGGGGATTTACGGTGTACTCTATCCCAGCCGCAGTAAGGTGAGCCTTTACACTCTCAAAATGGTCACTGCAATCGTCACAAAGATAGTCAAGCACAACCGGTGCCTTAGCCGCAAGCTCGGAGCAAACAGGAGACTTACAATCCAATATACGCATTGGGTTTCGTTCAAGTCTTTCCTTACAGGTGCCGCAAAGAGTATCTATATTCTGATTGAAATATTCCTTCAATGCCGCGTGATATGCCTTTCTGCACTCAGGACATCCTATTGAATTAATTTCAAGCGAAATCTTTTTAATTCCGATATTATCCAAAACCTGACGGGCAAGCGAGATAACCTCAGCATCGGCATTAGGCGCCGCGGCGCCGATACACTCAACGCCAAACTGATGAAACTCCCTGAGTCTTCCCGCCTGAGGCTTTTCATAACGGTAGCAACCGCCGATATAACAAACCTTTACAGGAAGTGCACCGTTAACAAGTCCCTTTTCAATTGTACTTCTTATAACACCTGCCGTAAGTTCGGGACGCAAAGTAATTGAGCGACCACCCTTATCATCAAAGGTGTACATTTCCTTTTGCACCACATCGGTAGTATCTCCAACGCTACGCAAAAAAACCTCGGTATGCTCGAAAACGGGCACACGGATTTCGCTGAAACCGTAAAGCGAAGCGGTTTCGAGCATTTTTCCCTCAACAAACTGCCACTCGTGACTGCTTTGAGGTAAAATATCATTAGTGCCTTTTACGGCACGGTTAATTTCAGCCATATGGACTACTTCCTAAATTAATTATCTTTCTTTAATAATTTCGCGCCAATCGAGGTCGCCGCGTTCGAGACCGTGAATAAGCACTTCAGCTGTTGCAATATTTGTTGCAACAGGGATATTGTGAACATCACAAAGGCGTAAAAGTGCGCGCTCGTCAGGCTCGCTCGGCTTAGGATTGAGCGGGTCACGGAACATAAGGAGAAGGTCTATTTCGTCACAACCGATTCTTGAAGCAATCTGCTGAGCACCGCCCTGAGAGCCGCTCAAAAATCTTACGATATTGAGACCTGTTGCTTCTGAGACAGTTTTTCCTGTTGCACCTGTAGCAACCAAATTATATCTGCTCAATATACCGCAATATGCGATACAAAACTGTACCATAAGTTCCTTTTTAGCGTCATGTGCAATTAAAGCAATTGTCATAATTTCAATATCCTTTCATATCTTTTTTGGTTTAGGGAGTAAAATATGCTCACCTAAAAGACGGCGCGCAATCCTCAAAAAAGCGACTGCAGCTCTGCCTTTTTTGCTAATTTTATGCCTTAGCGACAGCATTGCCAGCTCCTCTGATTCAGGCACTATTCCGATGAGACGAAGTGAAGCCGCATCAATAATACCGTCTATATTTTTTACATCATACTTACGGCTTTGACTGTAAATAAATCTATTAATTACAAGCCTCGCATAAAGCTTTTTTTCTGCAAGCGCTCTGCTCACAGCTGCCGCATCCCTTATTGAAACGGGATCCGGCACTGCAACGGTTAAAAATACCGTCGCATCGGGTAAGCACCCGTAAAGGGATATATTTATGCCTGCCGGAAAATCAAAAATAACAATATCATAATTTTCCGATGCAAAGGCAGCAAATTCTTTAAATGCATATGTATCTATTTTACCCAGCCCTGCAGGCGCAGGAACAAGAAACAAGCCCTCAATATCACTACAGGCATAAACCGCCGCATCAAACTCCTTGCCTGCAAGAATATCTCCAAGGTCAAAAACCGCAGACTTGTCCATCCCGAGCATAAGGTCAAGACAGCGAAGTCCCTCGTCCATATCAATCAGCAGAACTCTTTTGCCCAATGCGCAAAAAGCCGCCGATATGCCTATTGAAACGGTAGACTTGCCCACTCCCCCCTTGCCGGAGGTAACTGCAAATACATTACCCATTTTTTACCCCTTTCATATTATTTTATCACATTGAATTTTCTTTGTCAATTTAAATCAGTAAAATATTACCGATTTTATATAAAATTTTACTGTTATTTTAATCAAGCACCACAAAGGGCATATCCACTTGAGGCGACTTACTGTCTGCATAAAAATAGGTGTCCATTATGTTACGGACAACAGTACCTGCCGAATAACCCGAATTTCCGTGCTCTAATACAACCGATATTGCAATTTCAGGCTTATCGAAGGGAGCGAAAGCAATGAACACGCTGTGGTCCACCTTACCCTCAACCTGTGAAGTACCGGTTTTACCGCCAACCTTTATGGGGTAATCACCCAAAGCAGCTCTTCCCGTACCGTCCTCAGTAACCGAAAGCATACCCTCTTTAACCGCCGCAAGATTCTCTTTGTCCATTTTTATTGTATTAGCCACCTTAGCCTCGCGCTTCTCATAGGTTTCTGACATATCATACGAAACAATCTGACTTATAAGGCTTGCTTTATAATGTGTGCCGCCGTTAGCGAGCGCCGCCGTATAATTTGCAAGCTGAAGCGGTGTAAAAGCATTTTTTTGACCTATTGCTATCTGAAGTGTATCTCCACCAAGACCGTTAGATGTAGGCTCAACTATTATTCCTGCGCTGTCTCCAACCTCCACGCCTGTTTTAACGCCGAGACCGAACTGCTTGAAATAATCTGTAAGAGAAATCGCGCCCAAGCGCTTACCAAGCTCGAAAAAGAAATAGTTACAGCTCTTTGAAAGCGCACTCTTAAGGTTCATATGACCGTGATAATGCATACAGTCAGGCTGATAATCGGCAAAAAGCGCGTAGTTTTTCACACATTTAATGGTCTCTCCGTGCTGTAATTTTGAATTTTCAAGCGCCGCAATCGCAACAATAGGCTTGATGGTTGAACCTATCGGATAAACACCTTGAAAGGCACGGTTTGTAAGCGGCTTTGCTGGGTCCTTAAGCAGAGACTCATATTTTTCGCCCATAGTTGCCGAATCGTAGGTCGGATAATTCGCCGCGCATATTACTGAGCCCGAATCTATCCTAACAGCAACCGCCGAGCCTGCCGTTACAGAGCCTCCCTCCGACTGTAGCTTTCTGACCACCTGCGCCAAAGAATCCTGAGCGCTTCTCTGCATAACCTTATCAAGCGTGAGCATTATGGTTTTTCCTGCAATAGGCTCCTTTGTAACCTCTTTTGAAATTATATTACCTTCAGCATCAAGTCTATAGGTAATTTCACCGTCAATACCTCTGAGGTATTCCTCGCCCCACGCCTCAATACCGCTTTTACCAATCTTATCGTCGTAGGAATAGCCCTTAGCCTTGTATTCCTCCCATTCCTCCTTATAAATCGGACCTACCGAGCCTATAAGATTAACTGCAAGCGAGGTGTCGGTGTATTCGCGGAAAGGCACTACCTCCACCGTAACACCGCTCAACAAAAATGAGGACTCCGAAACCTTACGCATAAGCTCTGTGGGAATATCCTCAGCAAAGGTAAAGGGATAAGAGATTGAAAAATCAGCGGCGGTCATAGAATACCGCACACCCATAATCCTACGCTGCTCGTCAGGGGTATATTCCTCAAGCGAGTACCTTGAAACCATTTCGTCAAAGCAGTTTTCAGCTGTAGCGTAATGGGCAAGCTCAAGAATCTTTATAAGCTCAGCCGTATCTTCACCCTCAATATAATTATAAGGCGAGGTCATTGCCATAGGCAGGCGGTCATTCCAATTATTACCCGTACACTCCATAAGCTTTATGAGTGTGAGTATAACATCGTTAAGGTTTTCCTTTATATATGCCTTATTGAAAACAATGTTATAACCGTCACGGTTGATAGCAATCTGCCTTCCGTAGCAGTCAAGAATCTCACCTCGCGGTGCCTTGAGTACAGCAGTAAGCACCGACGATGCACCGTCATTCTTATCTACATATTTATCAGCGTTGGTTATCTGAATGAAATAAACCCTCACGCTGAACAAAACGATAACAAACACCAGAAAAACCGACAAAACCGTCAGCTTAGTCTGACTTTTTTTCTGAAAAGGCAATTTATTTCTCCTTATATCCTGTAGTTTCAATTTGCTTTTTTGTTTTCAAGAAATCTATAAAAGTAAAACAGAGGCATTACAAATACAGATGAATAAAGTGCCGACGGCAATCCGTATCCCAACAGATACCAAAGGCTATCCTGCACAGAACGGTTTACTGCATGAAAAAACACCCACAATGCTATAAAATACAATGCCGATACAGTAAGCGAAAGCACCGTTGCAGCAAAAATGTTTTTATTAAAAAGGGTGTCCGAAAGCAGACTTACCGATGCCGCAATAAGCATAAGCGCAAGGCTATTAAAGCAATATGAGCCTGAGGCTACGCTATCAATAAATGCACCGCACAAAAAGCCTGTTACGGCAGACAGCGCAAAGCTATGGTAAAAGGAAAATGCCGTAAGCAAGGGCAGTATAAGAAAGGGCGTGGCATTTTTTATGCTAATATCAATAACATCTACCGAATGAATAATAAGTACCGCCGAAAAAAGTATGATATTAAAAATAATTATAAGCGGATAGTGTTTCTTTTCAGGCATTATTTGTCGCCTCCGGGAACGAGTCCGCCCTGACCCTCAAAATTAGTTATTACCATAACCTCGCGTATTTCATCAATATCCGCAAAGGGCTTTACTGCGGCAAAAATAGAGGTATTGTACTCGTCACTTCCTATGGACTGTATTGTTCCAATAAGCAGTCCCTCAGGAAAAATACCTTCACCTGAGGTTATTACATAATCACCCACCGCAACATTGCAAGAGCGCGAAAGGTTGTAAAGCTTTGTTTTACCTTCTTTTGCCATTTCAAGACTGCCCGAAAGAATACCCGAATCGTTAGTTCTGTTATCAAGTGCGCCGAGTGTTATATCGGGACTCAGCACAGTAGAAACCTTACTGGTTGTAAGTCCCGCCTCAGAAACAATGCCAACAAGTCCTGCATCAGTAATAACAGGGTCATTGACACTTATATCGTTCAATGTGCCCTTATTTATAACAAAGCCCTTATACGGGTCCTTTGAATCTCTCGAAATGAGGGTTGCCGGAGCAAATATAAAGTCCGGATTTATATCCTTAATTTCAAGATATTTTTTATAAAACTCATTTTCAGCAGTTACCTTTTCGTAATCTGCAAGCTGCTCTCTCAGACCGTTTATCTCAGCCTCAAGCTCAGCATTTTGCAACATTATCTCGTTTCCCTCGGTATAGGCGGAAACAAAGTCAGAAAGACCGTTTGAAACCTTGATTATAACCGCTCTCACAGGTGCGGTTACCGTTCCCATAATGTCTGCCTGCGGCGCCATTCTGCCACCTAAAACTATACAAGTTACTGCAACTGCAATAATAGCCACAGCTACCGAAAGAATAATTTTAAACTGTCGGCTGCGAAAAAAGAATCGCATTTTTATCCTCCAAACGAATGCTTATGCATCCCTTTATTATCTAAAGCGCTTTCCTCTGCGGAAAACATAATTCTGGAAACCGCTATCTGCTTCAAGTCTTTTTGCGGTTCCCAAAACCACACAGTCAAGCGGATTTGCCGCAACGGTTACCGGCATACCCGTCTCCTCAGCGATAAGCTCAGCAAAGCCGCGAAGCAGTGCGCCGCCGCCGGTCATAGTAATTCCGCGGTCAATAATATCTGCACTCAACTCAGGGGGTGTTTTTTCAAGTGTTAGACGAATGGTATCAATTATCTGCGAAATCGGGTCCGCCATAGCCGCGCGAACCTCTTCAGAGGTAATTATAACATTCTTAGGCAGACCGTCTACCTGATTTCTACCCTTAATTTCAATGCTTGTCTCATTCTCATAAGGCTTAGCCGAGCCGATTTCTATTTTAATCTGCTCAGCGGTACGCTCACCTATAAGAAGATTATGCTTTCTTCTTACATAGTTGATTATAGCCTCGTCAAGGTCGTCCCCTGCAATACGGATGGACTGCGCCGTAACAATATCGCCAAGCGAGATTACTGCAACCTCACTTGTGCCGCCGCCCACATCTACAACCATACTGCCCGCCGCATCCCATACGGGAAGTCCTGCTCCGACAGCCGCCGCCATAGGCTCCTCAACCAAGTCTATATCAGCCGCTCCCGCAAGCTTTGCGGCATCGTAAACCGCGCGGCTTTCAACCTCGGTTACACCTGCCGGTATACACACAACCATTCTCACCCTTGAAAAGAATGAGCCCTTCATTGCCTGTCTCACAAATCTTTTGAGCATAGCCGCCGTTACATCAAAGTCTGCTATAACACCGTCCTTAAGCGGTCTTACCGCCACAATTGAGCCTGGGGTTCTTCCTATCATTTCCTTAGCCTCTGTACCAACCGCACGGACAGCATCGTTTCTAATATCGTAAGCCACAACCGAGGGCTCACGCATTATAATTCCCTTACCCTTAAGACACACCAATGTGTTAGCTGTACCTAAGTCAACACCTATATCTCTTGTAAACATTAATTTCTCTCCCTAAAGTATTTTAAAAATTTACGGAACTATTAAATCTATAGCATTATTAATATTTTTAACGGTTATACTTTCCGCTCCCTGACAGAACTCACCGTCAAGCGTCCAGGAAACCTCCTCGCCGCCAAGCACAGTGATTTGCTCAGTGTGGAAGAATTCCATACCCTCGCGGTCAAGCTCCTGCTTTATTATACCGTCAATAAGGGGCTGAAGCTTTAAAACATTTTCGGGATTTCTGATAAGCAAAACCTCAAACATACCGTCGTTAAGCTTTACGGTGCGCTCATCAAATTTCACTATACCGCCTACCGACATTGAGTTTGATATAGCTCCAAAGAGAAAATCTCCCTCAATCTCCCTGCCGTCGCAAATAAATTTAAGATGAATAGGCTTAATACTTCCAAGACTCTTTATTCCCTCAAAGAAATATGCCGCCTGTCCTAAAACATTTTTAATATCCTGAGGCGCGGAATAGGAGGCTGATGTAAATGCGCCGAATGACGCGGTGTAACAGAAATATTTCTCACCGAATTTTCCTATATCGAGCGAAAGCTCTCTGCCTGACACAATATCCTTAGCCGCCTGAACAATATTCCTTGATATATTAAGTCCCGATGACCATTCGTTAAGCGTACCTGATGGAATATAGCCCAATCTGTAGCGCTTACCCGAATTCATAAGTCCTGTTATAACCTCATTAAGTGTGCCGTCTCCACCGCAGACAACGATTAAATCATAATCATTTTCTCCAAGAGCCTCAGCATATGCCGTAGCGTCTGAGCGAGCCTTTGTGGGATAAACGGTAACTGTATAATCGGCAGCAGAGAAAATCTCAACCACCTTTAAAAGCTCTGTTCGCATTTTTGCCTTGCCAGAGCACGGATTTACAATTAAAAGAAGTCTTTTATTAGCCATTATATCACCCTTTCAGAGATTTTTTAAAAGCTTAACATTATCTGTAATCAATCGGCAATGTAGCGGTAGCGTTAAGAGAAACCGAGCCTATATTACCGTCAAGATACTCATAATACCCTTGAACACCTACCATTGCGGCATTGTCGCCACAGTATTTAAGGGGCGGATAAAAAAGCGAATAGCCTCTTTTTTGGCATTCAGCATCCATTCTGCTCCTAAGCTCGCTGTTAGCCGAAACACCGCCTGACACAGCTATTTTAGTGTACCCCAAATTTTCTGCCGCTTTCATAGTGTTTGATATAAGCATATCGCACACCCTCTGTCTTACCGTGGCGCAAAGCACAGGGACATCTATTTCGGTTCCCTTTTGTTCAGCGTTATGAACAAGATTTATAACCGCAGTTTTAAGACCTGAAAAGCTAAAATCATATTCTCCGCCGCCCGAATGTGGAAAAGGCAAAGGATACTTCTTTAAATCAGCCTCGGTAGCAATCTTATCGAGCGTCACTCCGCCCGGATACTCAAGCCCCATACATCTTGCGGTTTTGTCAAAGCACTCGCCTGCCGCATCGTCACGCGTGCCGCCGAGTATTTTGAAATCCGTATAATCGGTAACCTCTGCAATAACCGTATTGCCGCCCGACACCAAAAGGCACAAAAAAGGTGGTTCTAAATCGAGATGTGCAATATAATTCGCCGCAATATGGCTCCTTAAGTGATGCACCGGAATAAGCGGCACCCCAAGAGACATACTGAGTCCCTTTGCAAAGTTTACACCCACAAGCAAAGCTCCTATAAGACCCGGTGCAAAGGTGACCGCCACAGCATCAATCTCACTGTATGTAATCCCCGCCTCTTTAAGCGCCTCATCACAGACCTGACTAATCGCCTCGGTATGTCTCCTTGAAGCAATTTCAGGCACAACACCGCCGTAAATACGGTGCTCCGCTATCTGCGTTGCTATTATATTTGAAAGAACCTTTCGCTCCTCGACTACTGCCACAGAGGTCTCGTCGCAAGAGCTTTCGATGCTTAAAATCCTCATTTTTTCAAAACCTTTTTGTCATTATTAATGCGTTTTCTTTGGGATTAGTATAAAAATTATTGCGCTTACCCTCAACCTTGAAGCCAAACTTCTCATACAGCGCAATCGCTCCCGCATTAGACTCCCTTACCTCAAGAGAAACAAAGCTAAGCGACTGCTCGGAAGCTAAATCAAACACCCTTTTTACAAGTGCCGCTCCCACTCCCTGTCTGCGATACTGCGGAAATACTGCCACATTCGTAATATATCCCTCGTCAAGCACGGTGGTTATACCCACATATCCCAAAACCTCTTTATCCCTTACCGCGGTAAAGATTTTTGTGCCGTGCGCTAAAGCGTCAAGCAAGGTTTCCTCGCTCCAAGGCTCAGAAAAGCAAGCCTTTTCAAGCTCTGCTACCTTTTTTATCTGCTTGCGTTCTACGGGCATTACTGTTATATTCTCGAAAAAACCACTCTCTATAAGTGAATCTACCGCCTTGAAGATACTTTCTCTACATCCCCTGTAAAGCTCAACATCTCCACCAAACGGGTCGGGTATTCCACCGCCTAAAACCGAGAGCTTTTCTTCTCTTACATAGTCCTCTAAATAAGCCTTATGCGAATTTGACATACAAATTATTTTGTCGGCAGAGGTTAGCTCCTCTAAGGTAAGCGGCTTTGAAATGTGTTCCTTAATTTCGATTCCCACTTCGTTCATAACCGCCGCAGAATTTTCGCTTACAGGCGAACCGTCTACCGCAAGACCGCGGCTCTCGACACTCAAACAAGGCAAGTCCTTAGCCTTAAGATACCCCTCTGCCATAGGGCTTCGACAGGTATTACCAGTACAAACAAATATTACCCTCATTCTATCCGTTATCCTTTCGCCTCTAACCAGTTTGTACCGTAGGCGGCATCGGCAGTAAGCTCTACCGAAAGATTAGCCGCGGCGCGCATTTCCTCAGATAAAATACTGCACACCCTTTCAGCATCGCCCTTGTCACACTCAACTATAAGTTCGTCGTGCACCTGTAAAATAAGCTTTGCCGTAGGCACCTCTTGCTTGAGTTTTTCGAAAACCCTTATCATTGCAATTTTTATAATATCAGCCGCAGTGCCCTGAATAGGCGCATTTCTTGCCACCCTCTCACCAAAGGCGCGTAGCATTCCATTAGAATTATTAAGCTCAGGTAGATACCTTCTTCTGCCGAAAAGGGTGGTCACATAACCGTCTGCCTTAGCGTTGCTAATTGTGTCATCCATATACCTTGCAACCCCCGAATAGCTCGCAAGATAGGTTTTTATATAGCTATCCGCCTCGGCGCGGGTAACTCCTATATCCTTTGAAAGCGAAAAGGCGCCGATACCGTAAACAATACCGAAATTAACTGCCTTTGCGCGGCTACGCATTACGGGAGTAACCATATCCTCAGGCATACCGAAAACCTGCGCCGCCGTTGCAGTATGAATATCTGTACCCGATTCAAAAGCATTTATCATATTTTTATCCTTGGCAATGTGGGCTAAAACCCTCAGCTCAATCTGACTGTAATCGGCATCGCAGAGCACTCTGCCCTCTGGCGCTACAAAATACTCTCTTAACCGCTTGCCCTCCTCTGTTCGAACAGGAATATTCTGCAAATTCGGTTCGAGAGAGCTTATTCTGCCCGTTCTTGCCTCGGTTTGATTGAATGTGGTATGAATTCTGCCGTCATCAGCAATACAGTCGCAAAGTCCCACCGCATAGGTTGAGCGTAGCTTTGCTAACTGACGGTATTCGAGTAACAACGCAACCGCAGGATGTGCGTCACGAAGTCCCTCTAAAACCTCTGCATTGGTGCTGTATCCGCTTTTAGTCTTCTTTTTAGCAGGAAGTCCAAGCTTTTCAAAAAGCGCCTCGCCTAACTGCTTAGGAGAGTTAAGGTTGAATTCATAGCCGACAAGAGAGTATATCTCACTTTCAAGCGCTGAGATTCTTTGACCGAGCTCATTTGATAAAGCCTCAAGTCCCTTTCTGTCAGCCATAAAGCCAACAAGTTCCATATCACCCAAAACCCTTGCAAGCGGAATTTCTATTTCCTTTAAAAGGTTTAACTGTCCTGTTTTTTCGAGCTCATCGGTCAGTCGGTCAATGGTAATCGAAAACAGACAGGCATTTTTTATATCCTGAGCCTCATTCTCCATTTCATCTGACAATACCGCACCGTATTCCTGAATAAGTCGCTCAATCTCATATGAGGACGAGGACGGATTGCAGAGATACCCCGCAAGCAGAGCATCAAAAACTACACCCTCTGTTTTGGGATAGCTCTTATAAATCCCCTTATAATCGTATACTCTCTTTTGTTTCGCCTTATTGCAGAGCAACTCCTCAAGCTCTGTAGCAGTTAGCTTATATACCCTTTGGTCGCAAACAGCAATAATATTTTCTTTTTCAATATATATATCTAATGTATCCGCAATTTCATCAGCAGAGTAATCGCATACAGTAAAGCTTTTTAGCTCCTCGCTATCCATATCAAGACTCATTTGACGGTTATCAGGCTCAATACCCATTTTTTCCATAAGCTTGTAAAATTCAAGCTCGGTCATAAGACGCGCAAGCTCACCGCTTTGGGGCTTGCGTGTAAGGTACTCGGAAACATCATTATTTATGGGAGCGCTTTTACAAATCGTGCCGAGCTTGCGGCTCATATATGCGCTTTCCTTGCCCTCTGTGAGCTTTTTGCGGACACTTTCCTTTATATCAAGACTGTCAAGTCCCTCGTAAATAGTGTCTATACTGTGGAAGCGTGTAATAAGGTCGGTTGCCGTCTTTTCACCCACACCGGCAACACCCGGAATATTGTCCGAGTTGTCTCCCATAAGAGCCTTAAGCTCTATCATCTCACAAGGCGTAAGACCGTATTTTTCAAAAAGCGCTTGCTTATCGTAATTAATTATTTCAGGTCTGCCCATTTTAGTCGCTGCAAGCAAAACTCTTGTTTTGTCTGATATAAGTTGAAGTGAATCCCTGTCTCCCGTAGAGATAACACACTCGTCACCGTTTTTCTCACAAATATCAGCAAGAGTACCCAAAATGTCATCTGCCTCATAGCCCTCACACTCAATACAGGTGTATCCCGCAAGGGTTAGCCATTCTTTCATAATGGGAAGCTGCTCGGCAAGCTCGGGCGGCATACCCTTTCTGCCTGCTTTATAGCTTTCATAAAGCTTGTGACGAAAGGTTGGAGCCTTTAAATCAAATGCTACCGCAACGCCGTCAGGCGACTCTCTCTCAAGCAGCTTATTCAAAATATTTATAAAACCGTATACCGCATTGGTATACCTACCGTCCTTAGTGGACAGTAGCTTTATTCCGTAAAAAGCACGGTTTATTATGCTGTTTCCGTCAATAGCAAGCAGCTTCACGCCCTCAACTCCAATAACAGTAAAATCGAATGTATATATTCCATATTAGTATAACATATTTTACTATTATTGTCATCATATTTTTAAAAAATTTACAGATTGTTACGAAGTTGAATCTTAAAAACAAAAAAATTGACATAGCGTGAATATTAAAGTATAATTCTTTGTATGAAGATTGGAAATATTGAGATTAACGGATTTGCCGCTCTTGCTCCGATGGCAGGTGTTGCCGACCGAGCAATGAGGGAAATATGTATGGAAAAGGGTGCCGCATTTTGCGTAGGCGAGCTCACAAGCTCTAAGGGTGTTTCTTTGGGGGACAAGAAATCATTTTCGCTGCTCACCTGTACCGACCGCGAACGACCGATTGCCTCTCAGCTCTTTGGTCGCGAGCCCGAAACAATGGCAGAGGCGGCGGTAAAGGCATTGGATTTCAAACCCGATTTTATTGACATTAATATGGGCTGCCCCGCCCCCAAGGTTGCAGGAAACGGCGGTGGAAGCGCCCTTATGAAGGACCCCGTGCTTTCCCAGAAAATTGTTGAAGCGGTGGTAAATGCAGTTGATATACCGGTGTCGGTTAAAATGCGTACAGGATGGGACGGCGAGCATATTAATGCCGTCGAGCTTGCAAAAAGATGCGAGGCGGCAGGCGCTTCTATGATTACCGTTCACGGCAGAACCCGAATGCAGATGTATGCTCCGGGAATCGATTACAAAACAATTTCTGAGGTTGTTCGTGCAGTTAAGCTTCCGGTTGTCGCTAATGGCGATATTTGTGACGGTCGTTCTGCGGAACAGATGTATGAAGCTACAGGCTGTGCCTTTGTTATGGTCGGCAGAGCCGCCGAGGGGAATCCCTTTGTATTTGAAGAAATCAACGCGTATATGTCGCGCCAAAGCTACACACCGCCCTCTTTGGAGGAGCGCTTTTCTACCCTTATTGGTCAGGTCGGTCTTATGGAGAAATATAAAGACCCCAAAAAGGCAATTCTTGAATCCCGAAAGCACGCGGCGTGGTATATGCAGGGTTTAAAGGGCGCCGCCGCACTCAGAAGAATGTGCGGAGAAATCAATTCTTTAAAGGATATTGAACTAATTTGTGAAAAAGCACTTGAACAGAACCCGAATTTGTGATATTATTATTTGGTTGATATATTTGAAAGGATGAGAACTTTATGTCAGGACATTCCAAGTGGAACAATATCAAGCGTAAAAAGGAAAAAACCGATGCCGCCAAGGCAAAAATCTTTACAAAAATCGGTCGTGAAATATCGGTTATAGTTAAAACTGGCGGCGCAAACCCCAACGAAAACAGCAAGCTTAAGGACGCTATCGCCAAGGCAAAGGCGGCTAACGTTCCTAATGAAAACATCGAGAGAATCATTAAGAAAGCCGCTGGCGACGGTGAGGCAAACAACTACGAGGAGCTTATATATGAGGGCTACGGTCCGTCCGGCGTTGCAGTTGTTGTTGAAACTCTTTCCGATAACCGCAACCGTACCGCAGGCGAAATGCGTCACTATTTTGATAAGTGTGGCGGTAATCTCGGTCAGTCAGGCTCGGTTATGTTTATGTTTGACCGCAAGGGCATCATAACCATCGAAGCAGAGGGACTTGACGAGGATACTGTTATGGAGGCGGCTCTTGAAGCAGGCGCTGATGACTTTAATTTTGACGGTGATGTTTTTGAAATCACAACCGAGCCTAACGATTTAGGCGCTGTTCGCGATGCACTCGAGGCAAAGGGCTTAAGCTTCCTTTCTGCCGAGGTTGCATATGTTCCTCAGACTATGACCTCACTTGATGATGAAGAAGCTATCACCAAGATGGAAAAGCTTATCGATATGTTAGAGGAAAATGATGATGTTCAGGCTGTATGGCATAACTGGGATATGCCCGAAAGCGAGGACGAGGAATAATCGTTTTTTGTTCAGCCGTTACACAAATTCAATACATATGAACAGAGGCTCTCTCGCTAAATTAGTGAGAGAGCCTCTTAAATATTATAAATCAGTTTGGCTAATAGGTCACTTGGTTTTATTCAAATGTAAAATTCCAAGAACGCTATGCTTTATTTTACTCAAAAATGGTTTTAAAAGACTATACCACATCTTAACAAGACAATTTATTTTGGTAATGAACACAGAATAAAACCTATAAACTTTGTTTGTTTCGCAACTTACATATTTACCGTTTCTGTAAAACTCTTTAAGTATACCGATAACATCATCTTTGGGTATATATTCAAAAGAGTAGGTGTTATCCCCACGGATAATATAATCATTTTCGCGAACCTTTAGAACGCGATGCAAAACCAAGTCGTCCTTATTAATTCTTGCGTAAAGCAATACGTCGTATTTTCGCGGCTGACGAGATAACGGCGCAATAACCACAACATCCTTATGTTCTCTAAACAGAGGACGCATACTTGAACCGCGAGTCAAAGAAATATACTCGCCCTTTTCCTGCAACTCTTTCTTTGCGTTTTCGGCATTATGAATTGCTGTTTCCGAGAGATAATTATGTTTTTTCATAAGCACCACCGAAAATTGCTTCGTAGGAAACCTTTGCGGCATCTTCATCCATATTGCAAGAGATTTTCCAAAATGTAACACTATCTGCAATACGGTTAATAAGCTGCAAGGTTCTGATTCGCGCCATAGGATCAAGAGGCATATAAACCTGATTGAGTAAAAGATTTATACCTTCCTGTTTTAACATTGGCTCAGTATGATTTGTTTCGCTACGAACGATTTGACAGATATATTTCAGCGGAACTTTTATATTAGATTGAAAGCCTTCCTTACCTGCCCATGGATTACCGTATGTATAAAGCTCATTATTAACAAATCGAATAAACGGCTTGTCACCGTTTATTATCTGAAATCGTTCGCCCAACATATCGCGCCATTTAAGCATATGAGTTGATTTACCGGTACCGCTGAGAGCGCCAAATGCAACTCCCTCGCCATCAACAGCAAATGTAGCAGAATGTAAAACTGCACCATCAAAATCAGGCAATTTTTCACCTATTTTTCGCAAAATTGCAGTCTCACAATATAATCTATCTGAAAGAAACTTTGATTCGCCCTCAAACTGCTTTTTTTCAAATTCAATTTGAGACTTGGTTATTTCAAAACCAATATCGTCTATAGAAAATTCTTCTGTGTAATTACAAAGCAATGATGCTATTCGTTCTTCATATTCAGTATCAAACCGAATATTTAAATCCGCAAGTTTGCACTTGATCATTAGTTATTCCTCAATCAAATTTTCTTCTCTTAATTTTTCAAAAAGGGGCTCCATATTCTCTTTAGCCTCTTCAACGGTAATTGAGAATTTTTCTGCAACCTTAGCACATAAATCTTCATAGGAAATTTCATTATTTAAGGTCTCAATAATAAATGCTCCACCTTCATTTAATTTGAGCACACCGTTAAAGCTTTCTACCGAATCAGACATTGGAACTGCAACAAAGCTATCTCCTAATTCATTAATCATAAAATTAAATTTTAGTTTCATATTTTTCTCCCTTATTACAAGATAATTATAAATCTCTAATTATAATACCATATAATTAATGATAATTCAATAATAATTAGCATTTATTTTGCATTGACAACCGTTTTTAGAATTGTTTTCAACCCTCTTGTAGTCGATTCATCAATCAGAGAGCCGTGACTAGTGTTCTTTTTCACCTATAACTACCGTTTGATTTTTTCACAGCACATTTAATGTCGTAATTTTTTAAAAAGAATCTCATATCTTTTTCAGACAATCCGCATTTTGGTCCTAATATAACCTCTTTAATCAACTTATCAGAGATCGGACTAAAATCAAGTTCATGATGTGCAATAAGCTCGTTTCCTCTTATATGATATTTGCAATCACTTATTTTAAAACTGGAAGTATTAAGTTCATGAAGCTTTCTATCATTATTTGGTGCGTGAAAAAACAATCGCCATTCGTCTTCTTCTTGGAAATAACTATCTTTATATAAAACGGATTCTCTGTAAAAATTCAATCCAGATTTATCGAAACTCCATATTAAATTGATAGTTAATTCATTTCCATTATAAGTTATAATATCACTTTCAATTTTATCAAAAAACAATTTAACAAAATTTTCAATCATAGCTTTCGACGATGACAAATCATACTTAACATCGTTTCCAAATAAGAAATCACTTCTAAGATCACATAATACGTTCTTATCAAAGCCAATAGCAATACCGCGGCCATCATCTGCATAACCACGCCATTGACTTAATTTATCCCCTTGATTACAAAAGCACGCAACATACATATTGTAGTAATGCTTGTTTTTTCCACCGTCAAAATCAAAGTAATCTTTTAGATGATGCTTTAAACGATTTTTAAATTTTCTTATTGGTAATCTTTTTTTTAATTCATTACTCGCATTGTTTTTATAATAATCAATAAAGGAACTATTTATAAAATCAACAATCCAATTCAACTCTTTTGAATCATTAGATTTTGTTATATCAGATAACCAAATTTTTTTATTTGTAATAATACTTTGAAATGTTGTCATATTGCAGTAATGATATACAATATTATTTTTCATATATGCTCCTTTTTAAAAATCCAGTGTATTATAATTCCATATTGAAACAATTCGTTCTTTAATTCTCTCGTTTGCAAAGGAGAAGAATTTTTTGTGACTTTAACACACAGAACCGTCCCTGATTAAATGCTGTTTTTTCGTTAACAAATATCCCTCTGATTTTCTATTGATTATTTTTAAATTTACAATATGAATTCTTCATTTTATTATAGTATTGCCATATCATATGCTGTTGCTCAAACCTATCACATCTTGACTGCTCCGGACAATTTTTCAATTTTAAGCATTGAGGCGAAATAGGACATTTTTTGCATATACCATCCTGGGGATAATAGTCCTTCCAGATATTAATCATATCAATATCTTCATCAGACGAATAAATACTTCCAATAAATTTTTGGTTAGAGTAGTGATCACATTTACCTACTTCACCATTCGGTAATATTGTAACAGCTATATCACTATCAGCTATGCAAGAGTAAATTTTATACTCTTCCTTTAATGTTGTTTTTAATGATAGCTCTTTTTTATCAATGTATTTTTCTATTTTTAGAAGTTCATCATACATTTGTGTTTTTTTCTCAATATCCCTTTTTTGTTTTTTTCTGCTATCATATAGCAACCATGTATATATGGATAAATTACTTTTATATTTTTCAAAACGCAGAGATAATAAATCTATCAAAGAATAAAGATCTGATAAATTATGTTCGTCCATATTTAAACGAATCAAAACTCTGATATTGTTTTCCAACAACCTCTCTATATTATTTAAAACGATTTTAAAAGGACTTTCACCTGTCTTATAAATATATGCTTTAATTCT
Source organism: Acutalibacteraceae bacterium (assembly GCA_045533475.1). Lineage (GTDB taxonomy): Bacteria > Bacillota > Clostridia > Oscillospirales > Acutalibacteraceae > UBA737. The sequence continues at coordinate 37,296 of JAZSHV010000049.1, forward strand.
ATTATAAATTTCCTCTGTTCCATCTAAAGTTACTTGAACATATTTTAAATTCCACAGTTCTTTCGCCTTTTTAATATTATTATCATTGAACAGATAACCGTTACTAATCATTCTTGATTTAAATGAAATATTATTTTCATTTAATTTCTTGGAAATTAAATCAATCACTTTTTCATTATATAAAGGTTCACCACCGAACCACTGTATACTAACTTTTTGACCTTTTGATTTGTTTACTATATATTCCGCAACATCATATGCTGTTTTTTCAGACATAGAGCATTTGCTAGTACCATGTTCAAAACAATAAAAACAACGAGCATTACACTCCATTGTAGGCATAATGGTATAATGTGTATAATTACCTTTATTTTGGTTGAATTTTTTAATTAATGTTATTGTCTGAATCTTAAGTTTTTCATCATTAAAATCAACTGGAACAATAAATAAATCTGCTACTAATTTTTGAAATAATAAGTTTGAATTTTTAAAATCAATTGAACTGTATTCTTCTTGCTCTAAATAATACATTTGCAAAGTGAGTGTATTAAATAAAATAATTCCACCATCACATTCATATTTTAAAATATATGAAAAAAATCTATATTCTAAATCAGGCATATACTTCTGCTTTGAAATTAGCAACTCAAATATCGAACTCTTTTTAGATATTTCTTTCATTTTTAACCTCATGAATAACAATAAATTTTAATATCAAATATTTTTTATAATTATATACTATATATATTACTTAACAAGAAAAGTCTGCTAATTATAGCAGACTCTTCTGTGTTACATTTGGAAGACTAAATTATTCCTCGGGAAGTTCTGTTCCACAGTTAGGACCAGAAGTAACTATTACATCAGCCTCGAATTTTACAACCTGAATCTCGAACATTATGTATTTCACCTCAACATATTAAAATAAACAAATAAAAATTCAAACTATAAAATTAACCTTTTACTTTTTCGAAATATGCAGCAGCAGTTCTACCATAATTTACAAGAGCCTGTGTAAGAACACCTAATTTTCCACCCTGATTTGTAGAGACATAACGATTATAAGCATATTTCTCCAATGTATACTTAAGTGAACCAACAACTTTATCACCAGCTACTAATCTAGCAGTTGTTACATCAGTAATATGATTAGACTCCAAGCAATCAAATACAATATTATATCTTGTACTATCATTAGCCATTAGTTCAAACTGATCAAATGTTTTTACAAAAGTCTGAGCAACACCAAAACCATCAATATAATCCACTTCGAAACGGATATCCGCACCGTATTTTTCAATATCACTCTTTGCAAAACGATAGTTGACTAAAACCTTGTTTGCTAAGTCGGGAGCTTTTTTAATCTCAATACCTGTAGCTTCATCGGTAGTGTCAAACTCAGTTGGAAGAGCAGTATGATCAGCAATAATCGGTTTTGTCGAAACATGATAATTAAAGTGATCCTGAGCAGCAGCACCATAGAATGCTAAATCTGCAAGCAAAGGTGAAACTGCTTCATAACCAGTTTTATTATAGTTACCAACAACATAATTTGAAAGAGCGTAATCAAGAGTTCCTAAGAAACATACATCGCCATCAGCATTAGTACCAAAAATCTTAATGTTGATATTGCTGCACATCTCTTTAGAAGAGATACCTTCATACTTGAAAGTAAAACGAGCATCACCATATACATCATCATGATAACCAACTATTGTGTTTACAGCAGGAGCAATTTCAGTATCAGAACCATCATCAGCGTAAACTGTTTTTGTAAACACACCATAAATATCAGAATAACCTGCAGAAGCAGTAGTAAGTGTACGGAAAGCAATTGCCAAACCAGCCTCTAAAACAGGAGCTCTGTAAATACGGATACCAGTATGACCAGCACCAGCACTTGCTACAGTAGCAATAACTTCTTCATATTCGCCACAACTACAAACCTTCTTTGTTATGCAAGCTGCATTCTCATCAACCGAGTATACTAATTCTGCATCAGCATGATCACATGAAGGAGCAGGCTCAGCAACTACGATCTTACCAGCTTCAGGAGTGAGGTTTACAATAGTCTCATCCCAATTAGCAGCATGAACTTCTACGAGCTCAATAGCTACAGCGTATTCGCCAGCTGCAGGAGCAGCTTCAGCGGTGAATGTAACGTTAATAACAGCAGAAGTAAAGCCTGCTACGTTATCTTTTGCTTCGATAAGGAATGTGCCACCATTGATATCTTCGATGGTCTTGCAAGCTGCGGTCTCAGTAGCGATAGCGGTAACAGCACCGAAATCAGAAGAAACAGCAATCCTAGCGGTGTTGATAGCAGCAGACTCAATAGTTACGGGAACAGTAACCTCTGTTGCGCCAACTTCAACATTTGCGGTACCAGCAGTGATAGTGCCAGTGAGTGGGATTGGGT
>JAZSHV010000056.1:0-38648 GCA_045533475.1 Acutalibacteraceae bacterium
TTGTACGGGCGTAGGAATACCGCTTGGAATTGCACTTATAGCGGCAGGGGCGGCTTCTCTTGTTACAGTTGTTGCTTTGAATTGGGATGCAATTGTCGATTGGGTAAAAGGTGCTTGGGAAGCGGTAAAGGACTTTTGGAACAGATATATTGCTCCCGTATTCACGGCAAAGTTTTGGCTTGACCTTGCAAAGACTTGTGGAAATGGTTTAATTGCAGGATTTGAGGGTGCAATAAATGGCATTATATGGCTTTTCGAAAGCCTCATAAATCTTGTTGTAAGTGGTCTAAACCTTTTCATTAAAGGAATAAGTACCGTTACAGGTGCTGTTGGCGATTTAATTGGTATCAATTTAAGAATACCAGAAATACCAAAAGCAAAACTTGGCAGAGTGTCTATTCCTCGTCTTGCACAAGGCGCAGTAATACCCCCGAACCGTGAATTTCTTGCTGTGCTTGGTGACCAAAAGCAAGGTACGAACATTGAAACACCTCTTGCAACGATGGTTGAAGCATTCCAAATGGCACTTGATAGCAGAGGCGGATACAGCGGTGGAAATACCGAAGTTGTGCTTGAAATTGACGGCAGAGAGTTTGGTCGTGCGGTAGTTGAACAAAGCAACAGAGAAAACAGAAGAATTGGAACAAGGTTGGTGATCGTTTAATGGACTATGTTCAAATCGGTGGCAAAGCGTGGGATGTTCTTGTAACGGAAGTAAGCGAGAATTTCAACATATTATATTCCGAGAACACGGGACGCACCTTGGCGATCGGTGCAAGAATGACACTTGATCCTCTTGGAACTTTTTATGGTCACAAGGTTACTTTTCAAAGAAAACAAGGCTTTGAAGAAGTGTTTGATGAGCTTTTCGATTTTGTTAGCAAACCGAGATATGATGGAATACCAGTGAAAATTGTTCACGGTCAAACGACACTTTCTTATGATGCATATATATCGCAAGGAGAAAGAGCGTTGAAGAGAATAGATCCAAAGACAAATAAGGTATATTGGGATAAATTTTCGCTCAATATAGTGCCTATGGAAGCACAGGTTTTACCTTGATAACGAACAAGGGCGTAGCAATAAAATATGGAAATGTCGCTCCCGAAGCAAAAGAGAATTTTGATCCTACCGCAAGTGAAAGCCAATTTGACACACTTTCCCAACTTCAACGATATAATTTGTATTTCCCTAATTATGGCAACCCTTGTGAATTGTATTCGGTTGTTTTGGACGGAGCGGCTTCTGCCGTTCCGTCTATAACCGAAAACACAAATATAGGATTGTGGAGTGAGGAAATAAGCAACGAATATGGATATTTTGAAGATCCTATCGTGCTTACCTTGACAAGTCAAGGGCAATATTCTTCGCCAGGTTTTACTTTTACGTTTGACGAATATAAAAATGTTTATGCAACATCGTTAAAAATTCAATGGTATAGAGTTTCGGATGGAGCAGAAGACGAACTGTGGTCACAATCATTTTACCCTAATAATGCTGTTTATTTTTGCGAACAACCCGTTGAAAACTACAATAAGGTGGTTATTACGTTTTATTCTTTGAATATGCCGAAAAACCGCTTAAAATTGAGAGTTATTGATTATGGATATGGAACATTTTTGTTTGGAGATCAGCTTCGCAATGTAAAATTGATACAAGAAATTGATCCTATTTCAACACAGATAAGCATAAACACGGCAGATTTTTCTATTGATAGCAAATCTGGAACGCCATTTTCTTTTCAAGCAAAACAACCGTTGAGTGTTTATTTTAACGACAAACTCCTTGCAACAACTTTTGTAAAATCTTCGAAGAGAACATCAAAATTTTTGTGGAGCATCCAAAGCGAGGATTATATAGGTATTCTTGACGGCGTTCCGTATTATGGTGGTATTTATAACGAAGAAAAAGCTGTTGATATTTTGAATGACATTTTTAGTGTCGCCAAAGTTCCGTATAGTATTGACCCGAATTTCGATGACAAGACCGTTACTGGCTATATACCTTACACGACTTGCCGTGATGCTCTTATGCAAGTAGCATTTGCTATTCAAGCGGCTGTTGATACAAGCAATAGTGATGTTGTAAAGGTTTTTTCTCTTGACGATGAAGTAAAGCAAGAAGTTACCCTTGACAGAATTATGCAAGGTCAAAATTTCGATGAAGAAGAAACCGTGACGGGCGTTGAGGTTGCAGTTCATACATACAGACCTGTGACAGATACGTTGGATGCTTATGATGCAAACGAAAGTGGAACGGGCAAAAATATTTTTGTTAAATTCTCCGAGCCGCTGCACAACCTGACCATCACAAACGGGTCATTTGCTATTGACGAAAATGGGAATGAATTGAAGCACGCCAACTATGCCGTTATAAACGCAGAAAATGGTTGTGTTTTGACGGGACAAAAATATGAGCACACGACAACGTCAAGAAGGTGGAACAACCCAATATCCCTTGCAAGCGACCCCGAAAAGGTTCTTTATGTTGATGGCGCAACATTGGTTTCGCAATATAATATTGACAAAATCTTCGAAAAATGTTATACTTGGCTTGCAAAGACAAATACAACGAACTTGAAGATCGTCGAGGGTAAGCACATCCAATATGGTGAGATCGTTAAATATGGACAAAACAAATATGGCGCGATAAAATATGGGCAAAAAAATCCAGACATTGTTACATACGACAAAGAGGTAAATGTCGGAGATAAGATTTCGGCTCAAACGGAATATTTAGGGTCGATTGTTGGAACAATTACAAAGCAAACATTTAATTTGAACGGTGGGATAATAATAAAGGAGGCGGTATTGAAGTGATTTTTGATAGAACTCAAAATGATATTGATGCCGCCGTTTCTTTGATAAAAGAAAAGGTGCAGAAGTTTTTGGAGTTGACCGAGGACGAAGTTGAGTCTTTGGAAAGAGGAACGCTGACATATAACGCCATAAATAGAATTGAAGCCGCAGAAGAAGAATTGGTTGGGATTTTCAATTCGCTTGGTTATTGGAATCTAAATATTGAAAATAAATCATGGGGCGAAAAAGAAATATTTTATTTGCAAGATTTTGAAAGAATAATCGAAAATTTAACCGCACTTCGGAATTGTTTTTTTGTTTATGGTGACACACCAAACGCACCCGAACCTTCATACCACTTTCAAACTTTGAATAATATTGAAAAAACATTATTCGATCTAAATGCTATGGTTGGTGATATTCAAGGAAATTTCAGATATTGTGGCGATGTTGTTTGCGGATAATAAATTAGGAGAAAAACGATGTTATATTGGAAAGATAAAATAGATAATGAAGATGTTGTATCGGCAAAAGACATAAATGATGTAGCAAATGCTGTTATTGAAAATGCTGAAAGTATAAAACGAATAAATTCTCAAATTGAAAACATAAATAGCAAAAATGAATTGATGGCAAATGCTTTGAGGGGACATGAAATAGGAGAAATATTGTATTTTGACGATGTTTCTCCTGTTGAACACACAATGGATGTTGCGGTTCTAACAAGTTCTTTCGTGGGTGATTTAACTTCTGTAAAAGTAATAAAGTGTGGAAAGAATTTGCTGTCTTATCCATATAACACAAAAGGGAACATAAATTCAAATGGAATATATTTTACTGATAATGGCGACGGCACTATAACCGCTAATGGCACCGCCACATCAAGAGCGCAATACCGAATGATTGGAACATCGGACAATAAATATCTTAAAAACGGAACATATACCATATCAGGTTGCCCTTCAGGAGGTTCTTCTGATACATATTGTATTGTGACTTCTAATGGTCGAGATATTGGAGAGGGACACACATTTGTATCTGTTGGAAATAGCGCATTCTATTTTAACATCACGATTGAAGCTGGAACGACTGTTGAGAATCTTTTGTTCAAGCCACAGTTGGAATTTGGGAAAATTGTTACAAATTATGCCGCTCCACAAGAACACATTGAGCACGAAGTAGAAGAAAACGGAAAAGTAAATGGTATTGTAGCAAATGGAAATGACATTGCTTTATATACTGATACGGATGGTACATATATTGATTGCATTTATAACATAGACATAAACGATGCATTTGAAAAATTAAGGCAAGAAATCGATAATATAAAGGCAAATATATAAACCTTAAATGTAAAAATGGATCATCTTTTTATTGAAAAGAGAGGGGCGTTATGATTGAATTTATTGACAAGTCCAGTATTGAGGATGGAACTCCATTAAACAGAAAAAACATGATGGGGTTGCAAGGTTTTGACAACACGACCATACGTTTTAATGATGATGGTTCTATTGTTGAAACGAACAGTAACGGTCAAACGACGACAACTACATTTAATTCGGATGGAAGCATAACCGTTGTTTTTCGAGGAGAAAAGGTCATAACAAAAACAACAACATTCAACAACGATGGAAGCATCAGCGAGGTGTTGTCATGAGGTGGATCGAAATAAAGTATGCGGTGAACAGCACCGTTGGAACGGCCCAGTTTGTTCCGTTGGATGTCTTGATTAAGTCTTATTTAATGGAGGTTTGTTAAAAATGAGTTGGGATGAAATCAAGGGCGCTGTGAACAGTACGCTTGGAACGGATGAGTTTTTGCCACTCGACAAAATGATAATACAATATTTTGGAAGTGTAAATAATAGACTCAATAATGTTGATAAACAGTTGCAAGAAGTAGACACGGAAAAAATAACCGAAAAGTTTATTGAACTTGATAATGAAATAGATGTATTGGAAACTGACATATCAACAATAAACAAAAAAATCCAATCACAACAGGCATCAGGAACCATAGTTTTTGAAAGTGGACAAACAGTTTTAGAAAAAACACATTCTGTCGCGGGTGGCGTGGCTTTAGGAATATATGTTGTAACAATCCACCCTTATAGCGGCACAAGCGCCTTTGTGGGGGATGGGTTTACTCATTTAACCCAGTTTTCTGCGTATAGATCAAGTGATATTTTTGAATTAAAGTTCTTTAATTCTGATGGTGAAGAGGAAGTTTGGAATATTGAGTTTACTCCTAGCAAATTGATTATATCGAGAAATTCTGATTTTGCAAATCAAACAAGTGTTTATTTTTACATAACAAAGTTGTTATATTAAAAGGAGAAAAAATGGTAGAAGTATATGGATATTCGATAGCTACAATTCCAGTAGTTGTAACATTGGTATATGCTGTTATTGAGTTTTTTAAGAATTTTATTTTTGAGAACAACGAAAAATTTTACAAGTGCATACCAGTTATTTCAACCGTTCTTGGTGGTGTATTTACGCTTATTGCATTCTTTGTCAGCCCCGATTTAGTACCTGCCGCTACATGGTATTCTGCTTTGCTGATGGGCTGTGCAAGTGGTCTTTCTGCGGTTGGCGTAAATCAAATAAAGAAGCAAGCCGAAAAGAAAGAGAAAAACAATGATAACTCATGAAGATATAACGGAATTGAAAGCAGTTTTTGATGATCGTTATGTTATGCAAAGCGAGTGTAACGAAAAACAAGAACGAGTAAATAAAAGATTTTCAAATGATGACAAGCGCATCGAAATAATCGCACATGATTTCAAAGTTATTAAATGGCTTGTTGTAACCGTGGCCGCATCAAGCATAAGTGCTTTGGTTATAGAGTTTCTTGGGCTTATATTCAAATAATCGTACTTGACAATTATTTTTATTTGTGTTATAATATGATGGGGGATAGGGATGTACACCCGAAAGCCGTTACCTCGCGGTTTCCCCTCTTTCTAAAATTTATGAGGTTATGGAGGAAAAGAAAATGGCAAATAATTGTAACAATTGTAATTCGGCAAAAGAAATGATGGAATTAAAAGATATGCCATCTATACCTTTTGCGGCACACGAAGCGGAAGTTGGCAGACAAGACCGACAAATCAAGCGTATGTGGATTGCGTTAATTGTGGCAATAGGCGTTATGTTCTTTACCAACATGGCGTGGATTGGAGCTTGGACGAGTTATGATTATTCAAGCGAAGAATATATTTATACACAAGATGGCGAAGGAACAAATATTATTGGAGATAGTAATAACGTAAATGGGTCAGAAAATAATAATTCGGAAGAAGAAGCGGACTAAAAAGAACGGCAAATCGAAGGGAACGCTTAAAAAGAAAAAGAAATAAGGGGGAAACAATTTGTTTTTACCCGATAACATTCCAATAATCTGCAATTTGCCAAAAGACATAGAATTTGCAGATATATTTTTCTTGCACGATATTCATTTTGGCTCGGAATTGTTCAATGAGCAAAAATGGAAATCATTAAAGAAGAAAATACAAGACAATGAATTTTCCTATGTCTGCTGGATAGGCGATATAATGGAAAATGCTATTCCGAACAGCAAAAGCGACATGTTCACGCAGAGATATTCGCCTGCACAGCAAAAGGAATGGGCGGCACAGCAATTATTTGATTTGAGAAACAAAACATTGTCGGTGGTCGCGGGAAATCATGAAAACAACAGAACGACAAAAACCTGTGGTCTTTATCCATTGTATGATGTTTGCATGTGGGCTGGCGTTGACAAAAAATATAGAGATACAATCGCATATTTGGATATTGGCGTAGGAACACGAAAAGATTCAAAGAAAAAGCAAGTGCATTATTTTGGTCAAACACAACACACATCGAGAGAGGCGAAGAACTACGGATTTTCGGACTACACGGACGGCATAGATTTTTATGCCTTTGGACATGACCATTGCCCCGCAGACAGACCGAGAGCAAAAATGGTGTTTGACCAACACAATAAAGTCGTATACAAAAGGAATATAGAAAACATAAATTGCGGTTCTTTTTGCGCTTATGGCGGGTATGGCGCAAAGGGCGCTTACAGACCACAAAGCGACAAAATGTACACACTCCGCATTTTTGGTGGAGAAAAGAAAATGGAAACAACGGGGTTCTATGTATGATTTGCTATGTAGCATATCGTTATGGCGGAGATAAATCAAATATAGAAAAAGCAAAAAAAATAACGCATGATTTGCAAGTGAAAGACCTTGCAAATTGTTATATTTGTCCTTTGCTGGCTTTTTCGTACCTTGAATATGGCGAGATAGGGTATGGTGCGGAAATGGAACTTTGTCTTGATTTGCTTTCTGTGTGCGACCGTTTAATTGTGGCAAGCGAAATTTCAAAGGGTGTTCAAGTGGAAATAGATTTTGCCAAACTCGTTAAAATGGAGGTATTAACGCTTGACGAAAATGGAGAGTTACGACCTTTCACGGAGTGAGTGGGAAAATCTGATCGATGAATACATTTTCAAAGAAAGAGATAGGGCGATATTGAAAAGACGGTTGCTTGACGGAATTTGTTATGAGCCGTTGGCAGAGGAATTTGATTTATCGGTTCAGCAAACAAAGACTATCGTTTATAAAGCAACCGAAAAACTTATAAAGCACCTATAAATTGAATAAAAAACAAACGAAAGACAGTTACTCATTTGATTGTGAGTGGCTGTCTTTTTTGTTATTATATAGCCAAGAGGTGATGATATGAATATTACGCAGTTTATAAAGTCGCATAAGGAACTAAACGAATTGCCGTTCCTTGTAGTTTTCCGCACCATTCAAGTGTTGCGTGAAATGGGAATGATTAAGGGATTGGGTGATGCCGATGTGGATAGAGTACAATCCTAACCCTTGCCATCAGCGTGTGGGTGATTGCACTATAAGGGCTATTTCAAAGGCTCTCGGTATGTCTTGGGAGCAGACCTATATTGAATTGGCAATATATGGTTTTATGTATTGCGACATAATGAACAGCAATAACCTATGGGGCAAGTACCTTAAAGACAAGGGCTTCAAGCGAGAAATTATACCCGATGACAAGCCCGATGATTATACCGTTGAGGATTTTTGCGAAGAACACCCGAAGGGGCTTTACATTTTGGCTTTGCAAAACCACGTTTTAACCGTAATTGATGGCAATTATTATGATGCGTGGCACTCTGGAAATGAAATACCAATATATGTATGGACAAGAAAGGAAAATGAATAATGGCTTACAATCAGCAGTATTATCAAGGCGGTTATTATCCGCAGTACAACAACGGAACGACACCCGATATGTTAAATCAGTACAAGGCGCAGTATCAGCCGATGCCTATGCAACAGCCGATAATGCAACAGCCCATTCAGATGCCCATGCAGGCACCTACACCGACAAATGATATGATTTTTGTATTGAATGAGGCAGAAGCAACCAGTTATCCAGTCGCACCTAATAATAGTGTTATTTTGTGGGATAAGAATAATGATGTGGTTTACATCAAATCTGTAAATGCTCAAAATATACCTTCTTTCCGTGTGCTCGACTATAAAGAGCGCACCGCTGACAATGCCCACAAAACGCCCGTAGACCACGAATGCAAGTGTGGCAGTAAGTTTGTCAGTAAAGAGGATTTTAAGGCTTTACAGGACGAATTTGAGGCACTACAAGCAAGGGTACAGATGCTTTCTGCTAAACCAAAAACAAAAACGGCAAAAGTAATTGTGGAGGATGAAAACGATGGCTAACGCATTATTTCAGCAGTTTGGAAATGTGACCAACAATCCTATGATGCAGATGGTTAAGCAGATACAGGATTTCCAAAAGACCTTTACGGGTGACCCGAAAGCACAGGTCGAACAGATGTTAAAAGATGGAAGATTGTCGCAGGAACAGTTCAATCAACTCGCACAGCAGACAAACCAAATCTCGCAGTTTATGGCTATGATGCCAAAATAAACATGGCTTCAAATCAAGAGCGCGCGGCTTGATTTTGGCAAATATATTTTTATAGGAGAATTAAAACAATGATGGAAACAGGATATTCCCTTGCTGACATTGCGGCGGCTACTGGTAACAGCGGCGGCGGTAACAACAATGACGGCTTCGGTGGAAACAACGGTTGGTGGATTATACTTCTGTTCCTTGCCCTCGCAAACGGCGGTTTTGGCAACAATAACGGCGGTGGCTTTGGCGGCGGCGGTGGAAGTCAAGGTTATTCCGCACCTATCGTAATTGATGCTGGCAGAAGCGGCGGCTCTTGCGGTTGCGGCTGTTCGCCTTGTGCTACACAGGCAGACCTTGCGGCTGGCTTCAACAATTCTGCGGTTCTTGGCAACCTTAACGACATTCAGCTCGGACAGGCGGCAATTCAGCAGACTCTTTGCCAAGGTTTTAACGGCGTAAATACGACCGTATTGCAGGGCTTTAACGGTGTAGGCAATGCTATTTGCAACCTCGGCTACAATGTACAGGCGGGCTTCAACGGAATTTCTCGTGAAATTGCTGATTGTTGCTGTGACCTTCGTGCAGGTCTTGCGGATGTTAAGTATCAGAACGCCGCTAACACTTGCGCGCTTCAGAACACCATTCAGAACACCACTCGCGACATAATCGACAATGCAAACGCGAACAGCAGAGCGGTTCTTGACTTCCTTGTCAAGGATAAGATTGATACGCTTCAGAACGAAAATCTTGCACTTCGCTTCCAAGCATCGCAGACTGCACAGAACGCATTTATTGGTGCAACCATTGATGCTTCGCGTGCCGAACTCATTAGACGACTTGGGGCTGACTGTCCGTCTCCGAGCTATCTCGTCAATCCGCCTACACCCGTAAGCTTCCAGACGAATTGTTGCGGTCAGGTGCAGTTTGCCAACAATGGTTGCGGTTGCAACAGCGGTTGCGGCGGTTATTAAAACCGAATAGATAAAAGATTGACTACTTTCGCTTTTTGCGGATGTTCGGGCGATAAACTTACTGCCCGATAATGACTTTCGGGGAGTAAATGGGCAAAGTAGACGTTTACTCCCCTCTATTTTATTATGAAAAGGAGATTTTATTATGGCGGCTGAATATTCGTACGTTCCGCTTCAAACGATTGGAGTGGACGAAAATGTGACCTTTATGGACGGCGACAGAGCGTGTCGCAAGGGATATATATCGCACCGTAGCGGTTCGGGTATATTCTTCCTTAAAGGCTCGAACAATGGATGCAAAGCGGTTTACCGTGTAACATTCAATGCAAATATTGCTATTGCCGAGGATGGCACCGTAGAGCCTATTTCCATAGCACTCACTATAAACGGCGAGGCTCTTGGAAACGCAACGGCTATTGTTACCCCTGCGGCGATTGGCGATTTCTTCAATGTAAGTGTTACCACTTTCGTTGATATTCCTTGCGGATGCTGTGTGACCGTGTCCGTAGAAAACACAAGCGAAACGACCGATATTGATGTTACAAATGCAAACATCATATTCGACCGTGTGGCGTGAGAAAGGAGAACAGAAAAATGCTGAAATATATGGATGAAGGAAAGCAGACCCTTGAAAGAGAGATCGACAAAATCTTGAAAACGGGTGATATTTCCGTAAGCACTTTGGAGAAGCTTCACAAGCTCACTGATACTTACAAAAACCTCTGCAAGATTTATATGCTGTCAGAGGAAGAAGAACAGGGCGGCGGATCGTCTTACAGAGGCGGCTCGTCTTATGATGACGATATGATGTCCTCGGAGCGTAGAGGCAGAGGCAAAAACGCTCGCCGTGACAGTATGGGCAGATATGCAAGCGAGGGCGGCTCTTACTATGAGGAAGACGGCGGTTCTTCTTATGCGAGAGGCGGTCAAGGTGGCGGCAGAGGTCAAGGAGGCAGAGGCGGTCAAGGCGGTGGTCGTGGCGGTTCTTCCTATGAGGGAGGCTATTCTCGAAACGACGCTAAAGACTGGATGATGTCCCAACTTGGAGAAATGATGGAGGATGCAGACCCAAAGGAGCGCGAGGCTCTCAAGAAATGTATGAGAGCAATAGAAGAAGCGTAAACCAAACAAACGGCGGTGTTATGAGGTCTAAACAATTTGAAGATAAACCACTCGGAAAACAAATAGAGGATAATAGCGAGCTTGACATCTTCCCTGCTTTACAAAAGTACAAAGACGAACACAGCACCGCCAATCTGCAAAAATTGATGGTGGAAATATTGGAGTTTTGCCGTTCCGTTTATGCAAGTACGCGGAGTGATGAAGAACGCAAGATATACCGCTCATTCATTGAAAAACTGAATAAATAAGTTTTTGAGCGATGGAGAAATCTGTCGCTCTTTTTTTGTTACAAAAAAAGATTTTGAAAATTGTGAAAAATTTCTATAAAACCTATTGACAAACGAAAAAATGTGTGTTATTATAGTGTTACAGAGCAAGATATAAGCTCAAAAAACAAAGAACGAGGTATTAAAATGAAATCCAATATTTTGTCTTATTTGGAGGATCGGTTAAAAGAATTGGAGATTATAATGTATGACACTGAAAGTGCAGAAAGGCAAAAAACAATGGCAAAAGGCGCATGGGCTGAAACAAAAATGATTTATTCGTTCGTTAAAAAATTGGAGGATTGAAAAATGGCTTTTAAGTGTTTAGAGTGCGGACACATCTTTGAAGATGGAGAAGAAGCCCTATGGGCTGAAAGCCGAGGGGAATGTTTCGGCCTTATGTCTTACGAAAAAATGACTGGTTGCCCTCTTTGCAGGGGTTCATACGAAGAAACTGTTGCATGTTCTATTTGCGGATCAGAACACCTCCAGGATGAATTGGATGGTGGGGTTTGCGAAGAATGTTTTGAACAATACCGAAAAGATTTTGAAATTTGCCTGAAAGTTTCTGACGGTGAAAAAACAGAAATCAAGATAAATGCGCTTTTAGCTTCGTTGTTTGATGTTTCCGACATTGAGCAGATTTTGAAAGAATACATTCTCGAAAGATATTCGGATGTAGATTGCGGAAACTTTATAGATGAAGATAGGTATTGGTTTGGAGAAAGACTTACAGAGGAGGTGAAAAACAATGAAAACCGCAAAAAGTAATCGAGATGAGGTCAGAGAAAATTCCCTTGTGATCCCAATGAATAAGGCAGAAAAGCAATGTATAAGAAAAGCGGCTGACGATATGGGAATTTCTATGTCGGCGTTTGCGAGATTGGTTCTCAAAGATTTTATGAAGAAATCAAACAATTAACAACAAAAAAAGAAAGAAAGAGGTAAAAAATTATGGCAACAATTATCGGAATTATGGGCGAGAGCGGAGCAGGGAAAACAACTTCGATGAGGAATCTTGACCCGAAAACCACTTACTATTTCGATTGCGACAAAAAGGGATTGTCTTGGAGAGGTTGGAAGGGACAGTACAACAGCGAAAGTAAAAACTATCGTTGTACTGACAAGCAGGGCGATGTTTTGAGCATTATGCAGGGCATCAATGAAAAGTGTCCGCATATCAAAACCGTTGTAATTGATACGCTGAACGGAATTATGGTAGCCGATGAAATGCGGAGAAGCAAAGAAAAGGGATACGACAAGTGGATGGATTTGGCGGTATCGGTTTATGGTATCATCGACTATGCGTTGACGATGCGTGACGATATTACGGTTATCTTTGTGTGCCACTCGCAGACCGTCCGTGATGATAGTGGATATATGTTCACAAGCATCAAGACCAACGGACAGAAACTTTCCAAGATCGGACTTGAAACAAAGTTCCCGATTGTGCTCTATGCAAAGTGCATTGACGGTCAGTATTTGTTTGAAACACAGGCGAATTTCAGCACTGCAAAAACACCGATGGGGATGTTTGAGGAAAAGACCATTCCGAACGATATTGCGGAAGTGTTGAAAGCGGTCGAGGCTTACGAAAATGGCTAATTTTGATAGCGGTGTGAAGTCATTTATAACAGGCGAATGCACAATAAAAGTGCGTTTTCCTGTTGATTGGAAAGATAGGGCAGATGTATCTTGTATGCAATGCCCTTACCTTTCAAGCAACGAGCGGATGTGTCAACTAAACAAGCAACCCGTTCAATATCCAAAACAGTTTATCGGGTGGGATTGCCCACTAAAATTTAATGAAAACGAGGAAAAAGAAAATGAGAGCAATTAACAATTTTGAAAACGTACAGGCAACCACGGGTGAATTTAACAAGCCCACGGCAGGAGGTTATTGCATCGAGATTTTGGCAGTCAAGGATGTACCGCTGAATGAACAGACAGGCAAGGGCGATTATCTCAAAATCGATTATGACATTTGCCATGGCGAATTTGCGGGATATTACACCAAGCAGAATGAAAAGTTTGGCGGTGATTGGTTTGCAAACTTTATCCGTTCTTATAAGGAAACCGCCGCAGGAATGTTCAAGCATTTCATCAACTGCGTAGAAGAAAGCAACACGGGATATAAGTGGGCGTGGGATGAAAAGAGCCTTGTTCACAAGTATGTGGGCGTTGTTCTTGGTGAGGAAGAATACAGAAAGAACAATGGCGATATTGGCGTTAAGCTCGTTGTCAAGGATATTAAAACTTGCGAACAAATTTTGAGGGGTGATTTCAAAGTCCCTGCAATCAAGAAACTTGCAGAAAACGCTTCTGCTCCGTCTGCTCCAAATTTTGTACCGATTGACGATTTGGACGATTTGCCTTTTAATTGATTTTAAGGCGGTTTTTAGCGGTTTTATGGTATAGGGGTATAAATACATATCCCCATACCATAAATCGCAATACAAGCAAAATTTGGCGCATTGTAGAGGGTTTTAAGTGAACTATAAACAAATATATGCCGTAAAGAAAGCAAACGAAGAAAGAATTTTGAAAGTATGCCCGAATTGCCAGAATACAAGCGGAATTTATTTCATTTTGCGAGAGGAGGACGGCTTCAAGTATGCCTATATCGGTCAAGCCGTTCGTTTGAGGGAGCGTTTGGGTTCGCATCTTTCGGGGTATCAGCACATAGACCTTTCGATAAAAAAGCACGGTCTTTGGAGCGAAGAAAATCCGACAGGGTACAGAGTGCATTTTTTGGAATTTGCTGAAAATCTGCTTGACGAGATGGAACAGAAATATATCAAGCAATACGCAAACGCAGGTTACCAAATGCGGAATGCTACAAGCGGTTCGCAAGGTGTAGGTAAAAAGGGGCTTGATAACCAAAAGCAACCGAGGACTTACTATGAGGGCTTGAATAACGGTTATGAACGAGCGAGAAAAGAAATCGCGCACCTTTTTTCTCTGCACCTTGACTATACCACCAAAAAGCAACCGCCCACAAAGTTGCAAGAAAAGGCGTTTCAAAAATTCAAGGATTTTTTGGAGGGCGAAAAATGAGAGAAATTTTGTTTAGAGGCAAAACAAAAGAAAGCGGAGAATGGGTGCAAGGATATTTTGTATATGCAAAGTCAGATTTTGACAGTGAAGAATGCCGAGAAGCAGACATTATTCCACACGATACAGACAGAGTATATAAAGGCGAATATAATGTTGTATTCCCTTGCATACCCAAAACCATAGGACAGTACACGGGCTTGATTGACAAGAATGGCAAAAAGATTTTTGAGGGCGATATTGTGAACATCGAATATCCCGAAACAACAGTTAAAAAATGCGTTATAGAATATGTCGGTGCTTCGTTTGTCGGCTCAACGTTGGCAGATAATTGGGAACTTGACGGATATTATTCGCTTGAAGTAATAGGCAATATCCACGATAACCCCGAATTGTTGGAGGGCGAAAATGACAAACTTTGAAAAGATAAAGCAAATGAGCGTTATGGAATTGGCTGAATTTATGACAGGCATTAGGTTTGCGTTTTCGTTAGATGCGCTCAAATTAAATTATGAAAAATATATAGACGGATTAAGTGAAAAAGAAACTGAAGAATTAACCAAGTGGTTTGATGATAGCAACAAAGAGCAAAAGAAATGGCTTGAAAGCGAGGCAGACAATGAATAAATATGCAGTATATGAACGCATCAAGGCAGAAATCTCGCGGACGGCGAAAACTCCGCAAGAATACGAAAAAAGATTGAAAGCCTTGCAGAAAAAGTTGAAAATTTGACTTGACAAATTATGTGATTTTTGGTATAATAAAAGAAAAGGTTGAGAGTATGTCGGTGCTGTCAATCAGTAATTGAATATAATCAGCCTTTGAGCCTGTATGCTAACGGTGCCGACACACCCGAAGCGTACAGGCATTTTTATACCAAAAAGGAGTTATTATGCGTATAGATGCAGTACAAACAATAAAAGACCGCTTGACAATGCGTGAGGTATTGGAGCGTTACGGTTACATGGCAGACAAAAAAGGTTTTGTTTGTTGTATGTTCCATAATGAAAAAACGCCGTCAATGAGGATTTACGAGAAAGATTATCATTGCTTCGGCTGTCAAGAACACGGCGATGTTATAACCTTTATTCAAAAACTTTTTGGATTGTCTTTTCAAGATGCTCTGCGAAAGATTGACACCGATTTTGGCTTGAATATTTACGGCGACCATTCTTTTGAAGAATTACGCCGTTCACACTATCAGCAACAGGCTTTACAGGCAAAGCGAGAGCGAGAAAAGCGAGAGAAACAAAAGGCAGAGGACGATTATTGGACGGCGTTTGACGAATGGAAAAGGCTTGATGATAACCGCAGAATTTACAAACCAAAATCACCCGATGAAGAATTGCATCCGCTTTTTGCGGAGAGTTTACAGAAATTAGAATATCAAAAATATGTGCTTGAATGTGCAGAAACAGGGGCAAGGCGTTATGAATGAAGAAGCTATTGCTTGTATGGAAATATCCGACTTGTTGAGGTCAGAAAATGTCTATATGATACAAGCTCAACCGATAGAAGTTAGAGAGCAATTAAAGGCTTTGTATTTTGCCCGAATGCAAGAATTAAAGGCTGATAAGGAACTAAAGGAACAAGTCAAGCGAATGTTTAAGGCGTTCGACACGGCAGAGCGTGAAATGGCTGATGCATACACGAAAGAAAATGCAAAAAAGAATGCTGAAATTTGCCTTGCTTTTGACGGTAAAGGTCAGCCTTTATCAACTATTGACAATTTCCTTTTAATTCTCCGAAATGATAAAGAGTTTGAGTCTTTGCGTTTCAATCAGTTGTCATATTCACCCGAACATATTGTTGATGGCAAATTAGAGCGTTGGCAGGACAAAGATGATAGCCGAGCAAGATTTTATATTGAGCAAAAATACAAAATTCATAACCGAGAAAAACTTGACGATGCCCTGCGTATTCTCTTTGCAGAGCGTGAATATCACCCGATAAAGCAGATTATTGAAGCAGTTGAATGGGACGGTGTGAGCCGTATTCAAGAGCTTTTTATAAAGTGGTTAAAATGCGAAGATACGCCATACATTAGAGAAGTTACACGCCTTGTATTTGCAGGAGGTATCCACCGCCTTTATAATGCAGGGTGTAAGTTTGACGATGTTGCCGTTTTGATTGGTACGAAGCAAGGCGAGGGAAAATCCACCTTTGCTCGTTGGTTGGCAATTAAAGACGAATTTTTCACCGAAGTAACAGAAATCGAAGGACAAAAAGGCATTGAAGCGATTGAGGGGGCGTGGGTGTGCGAGATTGCGGAACTTTTGGCGGTTACAAAGTCAAAAGAGGTTGAGGCGGTTAAGTCATACATCACAAAGCTCGTTGACCGTTACCGCAGACCGTTTGACCGCAGAACAACAGATCACAAAAGACAATGTGTTTTTATCGGTACAACAAACAAAGAGCAATTTTTGACAGACAAGACAGGAAACCGCCGTTGGTATCCTGTAAAGGTAAATTCAAGCGGGTATGATCTGCACGACAACAAAGAAGAAATACGAGCGGACATCCTGCAAGCGTGGGCAGAGGCAAAATATCTGTATGACAAAGGGGAATTACAACCTTATGCGGATAGAAACCTTCTTGCCGAAATAAGAGAGCGGCAGGAAATGGCGGTTGAGGATGACTACCGTGTAGGAATGGTTACAGAATATGTATCAAGGAAAGACAAAGTTTGCATCCTTGAATTATGGAAATATGCCCTTGACAATGAGTGGAGCAAACCGACACGCCGAGAAAGCAACGAGTTGACATTGATTTTGCAGAGCATCGGTGGGTGGGAGCGAGGAAAGATTGAGCGACATTCCGAGTTTGGAAATCAAATGTTTTGGGTAAAGAAAACACCAAAGAAATTACCTCCGATCGATGATGATTTACCCCTGTAAAATGTTATTTACAATGCTATTTACAGTTATTTACACAGTTATTTACACCCGAAAACCCTTATAAACAAAGGATTTTTTCAAATTTTGTAAACAGTAAATAATAAAATAAGCAAAAACTTTTACAAAAGCAATTTTACAATATATATTTTCTACTTATAGGGAAAATTGTTTAAGTTATTTACAAATTACACGGAAACCCTTGTGGCATAAGGCTTTTGGGCGTAAATAACGAAAAATCAAAGTTATTTACAAAAACAAAAAAATCGTAAAAATATTTTGAAAACTTTTCAAAAACCTATTGACATTTTGATTTTTATGTGTTATAATATAATCACAGTAAGGGGAACACCCCAAGAAAGAAAGAGGTAACACAATGAAAAATTACAGAGGTTATTACATTGATAAGGTTGTTTTCAACAACGAGGCTGAAATTGATGCCTTTATCAAGAAGCAGGCGGTTGATAGATTTATCAAATTGAATAAGATTTTTGCAAGTCATATGAATATGGAGGCAAGCATCGCTTGTTCCGAACAGGCTGACCGTTTGCATAATCAGTTCGGTTTCTCTTGGGAAGAAATCGAGGCAATGGAAATTCAAGCCATTGCATGAGATGGATATAAACCGAGTGGGACGGTTAAATTCCCCGAGGGGAAAGAGAGGAGCAGACAATGAGCAAAGAGATTGAGGAAATGACAAAAATAATGTGCAAAGATGCAGGAACTAAAAATTGCAATATCCGTTGCAATGCAAAGCCTATTTGTGATGTGCATTTTTATGCAGAACGGCTATACAACGAGGGCTACCGCAAGCAGAGCGAAAGTGTGATAGATTTGCCGTGTAAGGTGGGGGATATTGTGTGGGTGTGCAACTACAACAACGGAAAAGTTTATGAAAATAGGGTTGACGGCATCTATATTACTGGCGCGAGCGGATGGAAAAACACCTTGAGGCTTAAATATAAAAATCATTTTGGTGAAGTGCAGTACAGAAAGTTCGCGTGGAAACAGATTGGCAAAATTGTATTCTTCACCCGAGAAGAAGCAGAACAAACTTTGAAACACGGTGAGTGATATGACAACAGAAGAAAAAGTAATCGCTATGAAAAATGAAATAGTTTCAAGCGCGGGAAAATATGGACTTAACTTTACCGTCTATGACGGCAAAATTGGTTTTGTAGACCAAGAGCAGAAAAAGATAGTTGCTCTTTGGACACCAGAATTTAAGTTGAAAGGTGAATGATATGGCACGATATATTGATGCGGATGCCTTGGCAAGCAAAATTAAAATCATTGGTGACTATTGCACGGAAAATAGCAAGACCCCTTGTATGTCCGTCTTTCTCGCCTTCGCGGAATGCATTGCTGAAGCCCCCGCCGCTGATGTCGTATCAAAGAGCGAGGTTGCGAGGGAGATTTTTGAGGAGATTGAGAAAGAAATAAAAAAATCTCTCGAAGAACATAAAAACAAAAAATTACAATTTAACATTGACGATGCTTTATTCCACCTGTATCACGGAATAACCGCTTCCCAAATGGGTATGTTGGATTTTATTGCCGAACTCAAAAGAAAATATATGGAGGGCGAGGAATGAGAAAAAAACAAAAAAAGAAAAGAGTTTTTGTTGTCATAGTAAGCAAAAACAAAAATGATGTCATTTATAAATATGATTGTTATGGTGATTTAGATCATGCAAACGAATTAGCAAAAAAATATAATGCGGTTTTTGCGAATGACGATGTAAGTGCAGAAGTTTTGGAAGAATAAAATAATTTTTTTATAAAAAGTGAGGGCGTGGCAATGGCGATTGAAAGAAAAAGGTATTTGGAGATTTGCAGGCAAAATTCTATTCATGACAAGAGTGAATATGTTTGGTATAATAGCATAAAATATTATCCATATCAATATATTCTGTGGTTTGATAAAAAGGGAAATACTCGGCACTCTGCCTTGATGCGATCGGAAGTTCAAAAAAGCACGTTACAATGCGATCTTGCAGACATTGATGAGTATATTGACACGGCTTTCAAAAAATGGTATAATATAAATTGAAAATGGGGTGTGGTGAAGCGGTAAACACATCGGACTTTGACTTCGACATTCTGTGGTTCAAATCCACACGCCCCAGCCACGCTGGCGTAGCACAAAGGTAGTGCATTTGATTTGTAATCAAATGGTTGCAGGTTCAATCCCTGCCGTCAGCTCCACGCAGGTATGGTCTAATGGTAAGACATCTGCCTTCCAAGCAAATGATACGGGTTCGATTCTCGTTACCTGCTCCAACGGAACATTGGCGCAACAGGTTAGCGCACACGGCTCATAACCGTATGGTTCAAGGTTCGAGTCCTTGATGTTCCACCAAGGTCGATTCATGGTCGACCTCCCTCCTTATGAATTTGACGGCTCGGAAAGACGAGAAGTGCCGAGGGGTGAAATTTAGACCATCGGTGCGAAATATATGGATAGTGGCGAAAAAGGTAGACGCAGTATGCAATGGCAATAACGCAGAGGGTCGAAAGTACGCCTTTTCGATATCGGATGACCTCTACCATACAAGGTGCAAATCCTTGTCTATCCACCAATAGCAGTCTTTTGCGCAGAAGATTGCGAGTGGGAAAATGCTGTCCTGCGGAGTGTTTTTATGATTATGTGCATCCTTGCTTGTGGGAGTTTTATTCGGTTAAACAAGCACACTCTAAAAACTATAACTATACAAGGAGTTGATACAATATGCTAACCAAACACAGCCGATTGTGTCGGCTCTTTTGTGCATAATGGGGTGAATGTATGGCAGGTAGAGGACACCCGAAAGTATTCACCGAAGAAGAATTTAAGAACTATGTATTTGAGTATATGAACCTGATATACGATAAGCAAGATAACGGAGAAAAGGACACACCGACATTTTTTGGCTTTTATCGTTTTGTAAGAGAAAAGAAAGAGTGTTCATATCACACAATACGCAGATGTTTTGACGAATACTGGGCAGATATAAAAAAAGAGTTCGAGGATATAAGGGCAGATTTACTTTCAAGGGGTGCAAGTATTGGCGTTTACAATGTAACAATGATTATATTTGCATTAAAGAATTGGTGCAACTGGAAGGACAAAGCGGAAGTTGAAAATACTGTAAATGTTGAAGATTTGACACCTTTATCGGAGTTGTTGAAATGATTGAAAAGACACAAACAATACCGTGGGGGCGTTTTTCCGAAAAACATAAAGCGTATATCAAGAATGCACTTAAAAACGGATTGAATGTTGCCGAGGGTGCTATTCGTAGCGGTAAAACGATAGACCATTGTATTATTGCCGCCGCATACCTTGAAACTTGCCCCGATAAAATACATCTTGCGAGTGGTTCAAGTTTGCCAAACGCTAAACTTAATATAGGCGAATGCAACGGCTTTGGGTTAGAACATTTATTCCGTGGTAGGTGCAAATGGGGATTGTTCAAGAAAAACGAAGCATTGTTTATAAACACTCAAACGGGCGAAAAGATTGTTATTTTCGCAGGTGGCGGTAAAGCTGACAGTTATAAAAAAATTCTTGGTAACTCTTACGGATTATGGATAGCAACGGAAATAAACGAGCATTACGATAGTGAAAACAGTAGAGAGAGTTTTATAAAGGTTGCTATGGGTAGACAAATTGCCGCCAAAAAGCCGTTGATGTTATGGGACTTGAACCCTTGCACTCCAAGACACCCGATATACGAAAATTATATTGATAAATGGCTTGGCAATTATCCGAGTGGGTATCAATACCAACTTTTTACAATATATGACAATTTGACAATATCGGAAGAACGCAGAAAAGAGATAGAGGCAAAATATGAGGTTGGTTCTGTTTGGTACAACCGTGACATTTTGGGGCAAAGAGTTCAAGCAGAGGGACTTGTGTTTCCTACATTTGCAACCGACCAATCACCGCACATTATTACGGCTGACGAATTGCCGAAAAGGTTTAGAAGCGTGGAATGCGGATTTGATATTGGCGGAAACGGCTCGGCTTATGCTATGACTTGCACAGGGCAGGGATATGACGGCATACAGTACAAGTTGAAAGCCGAAAAGCGACAGGCTGATAAAATGTCAATGGACGATGTAGAGGGGTTTGTTACAGAGTTCTGCGACTATGTAGAGAAAAAATACGATGTGCGAATTGACAGTATAAACTGCGACCACATTGATGTTATTATAAACACAATAAACGATAATACAAAGTATAGTGCAGGGAAGTGCTATAAACCGCCCTTGCAAGACCGTGTTTTCCTTTACTCAAAACTATTCAAGACACAAAAAGTCAAGTTTGTAGAGGACGAATGCGATGACTTGATTGACGAATTGTGCGAGTTGGTATTCGACCCGAAAAGCGAAGATGCGGTTTACCTTGATGACGGCACAATGCAGATTGATACTTGGGATAGTAACATCTATTCCGAAAGCGGATATTGGCATTATATAGAGGTGTGATATGAATTACCGAGAAACACGATTCTGCGAAAATCTAAATATAATGCAGTTCGACACAGAGGGAGAATATAACACGCCTATATTACAACCGTACAATTATGAGCCTGCGGAGTTTGTCGGCTTCAATTATGCAAGGTCAGCCAAGAACAAGAAAGAAAAAGGATTGCATTTCTTTGTTGATGACTACCAATTTGAACGGCTATGGCGTGAGCCGTTGGCTTATGTCAATTTGATAGGCGAATTTCATTCAATAATGACACCCGATTTCAGCCTATACACCGACTACCCAAAAGCGTTGCAGATATACAACCATTATCGCAAACATTGGCTCGGTGCGTTATGGCAAAGTATGGGGTACAAGGTCATTCCCACAATAGCGTGGAGCGATAAGGATAGTTTCAAGTGGTGCTTTGATGGCACGCCAAAGGGCGCGACAGTTGCAGTTTCAAGTGTAGGCACTCAACAAAACAAGGAAACAAAAGCATTATTTCTTGATGGTTGGAATGAAATGTTAGACCGATTGCAACCCGAAACGGTTATATTTCACGGAGATATACCGAAAGAATGTAATGCGAATATCATAAGAATAAAATCATTCCAAGAAAAATTTAGGGAGGTAAAGACAGATTATGGGTGGTAGAGGCGGTTCAAGTGGTATTTCCGCAGGTGGCGGTTTTTCTGCTCTTGCACAAAGCACAAGAGGCAGATGGGATTATAGAGGAAACGACCAAAGAATTGAAAAGTTAGAAAATGCTTTAAGCGGTGCAAGGTCTGTTTCTAAAATAAATTCTGTCGCACAACAAGCAAGGGCATTAGACAGAAATATTACTGCTGAAATTAACAGAATTGAGCAAGGATTTGTTAAAGATGGCGACCTTACTGCATTGATGGCTCAGAGAAGAAAAGTCAGAGCATTGATGAGAAAAGCAAGAATATAAATAGGCGGTGATTTATAGTTGGGATTTTGGAGTAATTTTTGGGGATTTGTCAAAAAGAAGATAGACCAATATGACGAGGAAAAGAAAATCGTTGTAAAGGTGCAGGATTGGGAGAATATAACGGAGTATAACCCTCTTGCAATAGCCAACACAAAACTGACCTCACTTGTTTGCGATGAAGCAACGGTGGAGTTGCAGACGGATAGCACACTTGTTGAGCCGTTGATACCTCTTGCAGAAAATCTTGAAGCAAAGCGATATGAGATTTGTGCAATGATGAACGGCAAAGGCGGTTGTTTTGTAACAATGGCAACGGGCGAGGACGATGAGCCGTACCACCGAATAATCGCACCTGCTGATGTTTCCGTTTATCGTATGGTGGCCGATAAGATGTATGAGGTTGCTATAGTTATCGACAAGAAGATTGTCAAGCACAGGGAATATAGGCTTATTAGACACCATATCCTTGACGAAAATGGTACTTTGTATGTTTATTATTACACCACAGACAAAAGCGGTAATGAGGAATATTTGGCTGAATGGGAGCATTACAAGAACGATAATGTTGCCTATTACAACGCAAACAATATCGGTGTAGCGTACTACAAAAGCCCACAAGATAGCAGAGGTTTATCGCAATGGGGCGTTCCGCTGAATTTCGGGTGCGAGGAAGTGGAAAACAAAATTAAGGTTGCGAGAAAAGACCTTGACGAAGAAATGCATTTAATGAAAGCCAAGTTGTTTGCGGATAAGAGCATCACACTTGCAACAAGAACCGAAGAGGGTGCAAGATATGACCTGCCCGAAGGTATTTATACCATACAGAAAAGACACGGCGTTGACGGTACTTTGATTGACGAATTTGCGCCAAGTACACGATATAATGATTACAAGCAAAAGCTCATTGATGCCAAAGCCGATTGGGAAGATATGGTAGGACTTGACCGAGGCTTCTTGACCGAAGCAGAACACACGGCAGGGGCAACGGCAACCGAGATACGCACAGCCAACACAAAGACGCGCTCTTTCGTGAAGAAAATTCAATCTGCTATGTTTGACGGCATAAAGGCAACACTTGAAGCCGATGCGGTGTTCTTGAACATTCCGCTTGATTTGTATTCTGTGACGGTGGATTGGTTCGATCCTTACGAAGATCCCGACAAGCAGTATGAGCGTATCGTTTCCGCTGTTGACCGTGGCGTGCTTGAAAAAGAGGATGAATTGCGTTGGCTCTACCCGAATATGACTGATGAGGAAATTGCGGGGAAGTTGGCGCGAATACAAGAGAACAGCCAAGCGAATACCGATATGGCTATTGAAAGAATCCTGAACGGAGGTCAATGAGGTGTTGTTAGAAGATATATGGGAAGATAGGGTTGATGGTTGTGACCATATTTTGAGTGATGACATAAATTTAATTGCAAAAGCCGTTATTGAATTGGAGAAAAAACAAAAAGTAGACACGTTTGTGACACCCGAAACTTTTGGGGCGAAGGGCGATGGTGTGACAGACGACACAAAGTCGTTTCAAGATGCAATAGATAGCGGTTGCCCCCTTATCGTTGTTCCAAAAAAAACCTATGTTGTCAACGGGCTTATGCTACGTTCTAATATCTATATATTCGGCACAGGAACATTGAAGATGTGTGGTATTAGTGTGGGTGCTAATTCACATTGTTTATATGGCGATGGAATAAACAATGTCAAAATAGAAGGTTTGACTATTGAAACATATAACAGACCCACTTATCTTTCCACCGTGTTAAATGCAAAAAATGTTGTGTTTTGTAATATTCGCATTGACGGAAAAGGTTGGAATGATGATTTGACGGCTAACGAAAGCGGTCTTGTCAATGGTATTCTCTTTGAAACTTCAAAAAATATCATAGTAGATAGGGTGTATCTAAAAGGTGTTTTGCAAGGCAAAGGCATTGAATTTGTTGGGTGCGAACATTCGGAAATCGACAGTTGCACGACTAAATACATTGGGCGTGGTGGAATTTATATCACCGACCAAAACAATAATTGCCGAGTTTCAAACAATGTTGTCGAGTATACAAAACTGAACTTCAATGTGGAAGATGGCGCAATCGACCTGTACGCAACAAATCACAATATAACCGTTGAGGGGAACTATATCAATTATTTTGGTGATGCTGTTTATATGGGTTGTGGTATCCGTCTAAAATCGGGAACGAACAACAAAGCAATTAACAATGTAATTAAGATTACAAACGATTATTGTTATGCAGGAATCCTTATTCAGCCGAGAGATGAGGAAATTTCCGTTGCAAGTGCGATTGGGAACAAGATACAAGCCGAAAACGGAAAAACTCAATATTACATTCGAATTGTCGAAATCAACAACCATCCGATTAGTGATGTTATTGTTTCCGAAAATGTATTATCTTCGGATGGCACAGAATTTACGGCAACAGAGGCATTGTCAATTCGATCACGAATGAAGAATGTCCTTATTGAGAAAAACAAATTTTTCATTGGAAGCGAGTTTGTGGGGGATAAACAAGGAATTTATATCCATGCAGAAGCAAAAGATGCAGATTCAACAAGGGAGAATTTTATTATTGCCCACAACATTCTTTATAGAGGAGATATTCGTGTGCAGAATATGAGTAGTGGCGTTATTGATGGAAATATAATTACTTCCCATAACCAAAGCTCGCGACCTGTAATTATTACAGATTGCAATGACATGTTTATCAAAAACAATATCTTAAAGAGTTCCCGAACAGACATAACAGATGGCGTTCTTGAAAAAGGGATTTGCACGAATATCATCAAGGAAAACATCCTTGTAGCACCATTTATATAATAAACAGAAAATACCGAGAACAGAAATGTTTTCGGTATTTTTTTGTGAAAGGGTATTGACAACTCTGATATTTTATGATATACTATGTATATAAATCAAAAGGAGGTTTATAAAAATGAAAGTATTAGTAGCGTGTGAAGAAAGCCAAACAGTTTGTAAGGCTTTTCGCAAAAGAGGACACGAAGCTTATTCGTGCGACATTATGGAGTGTAGCGGTGGGCATCCCGAATGGCACATACAAGGCGATGCTTTGCAGTTTATAAACGGCTCTTGTCTTTTTTACACAATGGATGGGTATATTCATTATATTCACGGCAAATGGGACTTGATAATTGCACACCCACCTTGTACATATTTGACAGGCGCCGGTTCTTGTAATATTCCCAAACATCCTGAAAGAATACCACTTGGTTTTGAAGCGGCAGAGTTTTTCTTAAAAATATTAAATGCAGATTGCGAAAAAATTGTTGTTGAAAATCCGCCGCCGATGAAACGGTTTAATTTGCCAAAATATAATCAGTTGGTTAGACCTTATATGTTTGGAGAAAGCAACAATAAGCCGATTTGTTTGTGGTTAAAAGGTGTTGAAGAATTAAAGCCAACAAATATCGTTGAAAAAGACAAAGACATTGTAAGGTGGGTGCATAAAGCAACAGGGCAAAAAAAGTCTTGCAGTAAATGGTATAATACAAATACAAGTCAGCATAGCAAACATCGTTCAAAAACATTTGATGGTGTTGCTATTGCTATGGCAGAACAATGGGGGTGATACAATGTACACAGTAACCGAAGTAGCAAAGATGTTTTCGGTAAGCAGACAGACCGTTTTGAAATGGATAAACAATGGGAAAATTAAGGCGGTTAAAGTTGTCAAGGTTTACCGAATACCGAAAGAGGAAATTGATAGGCTGATAGATAAGCAGAGAAAGGAAGATGGGAAGAATGGATAAGTTAAGAGCAGAAACCATTGAGTTGATAAAGCAGATTTACAAGAAATATCCAAGTGGTGGTGCTTTGCATATCGTTCTTGATGATGGAAACGATGATGATAGGTGTATTCTTTGGTGTTTGCAAAACTCAATACTTGACGAGGAATTTTGCCACAAAGAAGATAGAAAAATGTTTGAACAATGTGCAATAAACCTTTTGAAATTAGGCACAGAAAGAAAAAGAGGTAATTGCATTTATCAAGCATTCAAGGATATGAGAAAGGAAGATGAGGGGAAATGAAAGACGGAATTTATTTTGAAATATTTGCTATTCAAAATGGAAAAAGATATAATGCAAAAATTATTGATGCTTCAGATGTAAGCAAAATAATGGCTAATTCAGTTATGGATGGACTTGGAAAAGTTATTGGTTTTGAAGATGCAGACCACCCAACCGAGAAAGGCGGTGAGGGGTGATGGCTGAATTGGTAGAAATAACAAGATGTAAAGATTGCCAATATTGGCAGAAATACCAAAACACAGCAGGTGCGGGATATTGTATGTGCAGAGAATTGTCTTTTGAATATGGGAATGAAAGAAAATTCAATCCCGTTACAATGCCTGATTTTTATTGTGGTTACGGCACACCAAAAGAAAGAGGTGAGGAGAAGTGAAAAACGAAAATCTTATAATGGCAATTCAAGAGGAGTTTGCCGAATGTTATTGCCTTGATGATGTTGCAAGGTTGTATTTTGAAATAAGAATGGAATGCGAAAAGCAACTCAATTATATGAATTTGAGAATTGCCAAAGATATGAAAGAAAATGGCGTTCTCGATGATGTCGAAGAATAGGCGGTGATTAAGTGGAGAACATAGAGAAGATGGAACAAGAAGCAAAAATTGAAATAACACCTTATGACACACCGTGGGAGATTGCTTGTATGCTTATCAATGCGGAATACAAATATACCAACATTCTCAATCAAAATGTTATTGGAAAATTCTTTGAAAATGAAGATTTAAGGCGTATCGGTGAGCATTTAATCAATTATTGCAACACAGAAAAGGGTGGTGCGAATGGCTGATATTTCAAAATTTGATGATGTTTCAAAATTGCAGAGTTATGAGGACTATATCGCAAACAATATCACTGAATGGGAAGCGGATAGCATAGCGAGAGTTTGCCGAAAGATTGGAAAAATCGGGCGAATGGGCAAAAAAGAGCTTGAAAAGTTTGATGTTGACAAAGAGGCAAAAAAAGAGTGGGAGCGAATAGTGGCGGCTCTTGCGATTGCAACGGCATTGAATATCCGCACACTCAAAAAGGTGTATATAAGCGAGTTTGAGGCGTGGGAGAAACAAAACGAGTATTTATACCAATACAGAGGCAAAAAGCCGTTAGGCGTTAAAAATGGGGCTTTACAGGGCATTATAGACCGATGTGTGAAGCAGAACGGAAAAGACATTCTAAACCTCACAAACACAAAAGCTCTCTCGGTGCTTGATAGGAATGGAAATCCTATCCGTTTTCAAGATGCGATTTACAAGTCATTTGTCGATGCCGTTAAGACCGTTACAGATGGCAAGGCTGATTTTTATACCACGATGCGACAGACGGTGCAAAATCTCGGTGGCGGTGGATGCCGTGTAAACTATGGCGAGGGCATTACAAGGCGTTTAGATACGGTTGTAGGGCAGAATATGTTGTACGGTATCAAACAGGCGAACAATGAATATAATGAGCGTATAGGCGAAGAAATCGGTGTTACGGGCTATGAAATAGATTATCACTCAAATTCACGTCCTACTCACCGCTTTATGCAGGGCAGACAGTTCTGTATCGGAGAATCAAAAACAATCAATGGAAAGCATTTTGACGGAATGGAAGATACAAGGGATGCCGAAAGCGGAAAGAACGTAACCGAGAGCTTGCAAGACTATGGATGCCGCCACTATAAGACTGCTATTATTTGTGGCGTTTCCGAGCCGAGATATTCCGCAGAGGAATTGAGGCGGTTTGAAGAGCAGGACAAACGGCTTTACAAGATTGGCAATATTGAAAAGGATGGCTATGGTTGGAGTCAGTCAATGCGGGCGATTGAAGCGGATATAAGAAAGTCAAAGGACGAAATCAATGCTTTGTCTGCTCTTGGAGGCAATGAATCCAAAATAAAAGAACTCAAAAGCCGAATAAAGACTTTTCAAGGAAAGTATGATGAAATCTCCGATATAACGGGCATTGCAAAAGACAAACGAAGATTGTCCGCACAAAAACCGCAAAATGTATTGACAAACTATGCCAATGGGATTATAATGAAAAAGAGCGAAGGATTAGAATTGTCAAGATATGTCAATTCTAATGATAGATTATATGAATATGCCCGCAACATAAAACCATTGGACGGATATGAAGATCAAGTAATTCACGGAGATAAATATGGGTTTGAAATTAGAGATCTCGATGGGAAAACTGCTTCTGTTTATACCCCAAGAGAGTTTGCTGAAATTTTAAGACAAGACCCAAACTATCACGGTGGAAATATTAGACTAATATCTTGTTATGCGGGAGCCGAGGATGGAGTTGCCGCACAAGCTCTCGCAAATCAACTCGGTGTTGATGTTCTTGCTCCGAGCGATGTGCTAATAGTATATCCCGATGGATCTATGAAAATAGGTTATGATGGAAAAGGAAAGTGGATTTTGTATAGAAAGAGGTAATTATATGAAAACATTAAATATTTATAGCGAACATATAAATCATTCTTTTGTTGGATCTATCAAAGAAAATGTATCAAATGTAGAAGATAAAAACAAATCCAAAATATTGAATCATTTGAAAAATGGCGAAGTCATAGCGGCGATTGTTGGAACGGCGAAGGATGTTTTTACGAATGAAGTAATAAATGGTGAGTGGGTTTTAATGACAGATGGAATATACGAATGGGGTTCTGACATCGTTTATTATTATGACAAATATAATCTAATCCTTCCAACCGAATTTCTAAATCATGCTATTGAAAATTAAAAATCGCCCCTCCCCTGCCCTAAAAAGCAGGGGATTTTCTTTTCTGTAAATAACATTTTTCGGCTATTTACGGCTATTTACAAAGTTATTTATCCAATATTTACCAATTTTATTTTGCAATATATACAAAGAATAATACTATATGATATATAATATTTGTTATAAATATATAAAAAATGATGATAATTGATTGTTCTTGTAAATAGTAAATAATATTTTGATTAAAAACTTTTACAATTCGTATTTTCATATATAGTATTTCTACCTATATAGAATTTTGTTTATGTTATTTACAAAATCCCGAAAAAGCCTTATAAATCAAGGGTTTTCGGAATAAATAACAATTTGCGAAAGTTATTTACATCGGCTCGCTTGGGTGGATTTTTGAAAAATTTTTTGAGAAATTTGCGAAAAGGGGTTGACGAGTGTATAACTTTGTGATATAATATATACAGAGGTTGAGGGATTGACCTACTAAAAGAAAAGAGGTAATGCAAATGAAAATTTATGAGGTAACATTTAATTGGAACGGAGAAAATGAGGTACACAATTTTTGGGGAAATGCTCAATCAAGCGTTGAAAATTTTATTGAGAATATGACAAAGCGTGGCGACCTTGTGTTTGTTGGAAAAAGACTTATAAAAGAGATTTAATTATGTGCGAAATATCAAAAACAGAATTTCATATAAGAACGGAGAGAACTATGAATACAATTTATGTGCCAAAGGGCAAGGCGAGAGAATATGGCGATTATGCTTTGAACATTTACAAAGGGTGTCCACACGAATGTTTTTATTGCTTTGCACCGAATGTTCTACATAGAGAAAAAGAAAAATTTCACACTTGCGTTGAGCCGAGAGAAAATGTTGTAAAGGAAACAAAAAAATATCTCGACACTCACAATATAAAAAACAAGACAATACATTTATGTTTCACTTGCGACCCATATCCCTTCGGGTATGATACAACACCAACGAGAGAGATTATAAAGATTATCAAGGAAAGCGGAAACAATGTGCAGATATTGACAAAAGGCGATGGAAGCCGTGATTTTGATTTGCTTGACGAAAACGATTGGTATGGAATTACCCTTGATGGAACGGAGTGCAAAGCACCGTTAAAAGAACGAGTAGGAGCGTTGTTTGAAGCCAACAGGCGAGAAATTAAAACTTGGGTGTCTTTTGAACCTGTTACCGATGAAGAAAAATTCTTTCACGATTTGCAAACAGTTTCGGGAATTGTTGACAAGGTGAAAATCGGAAAATTAAATTATCATCATTCGGACATTGATTGGAAATCTTTTGGCGAAAAGGCAGAAAAAATGTGCAAGGAATTAAAAATTGATTATTACATAAAAGAGAGTTTAAGAAGGGAAATGGGAAAATGAGCGAAACAAGACAAACGGTATTCCGTCAAACAAAGGAAGAATATGAGGAATTAAAGCGAGATGCACACGCACACAATATGAATGTGAGCGAATATATCCGCTACCTCGTAGCAAAGGAAAGGAAGGAGAGGGAGAAATGAGTGTGGAATGGACTAAACCGTTAAAAGTAGGCGATAAGGTTATTGTTTCAACAAATTTAAGAGGCGAAAGAGTTTCAATTGTTCAAGGAATAACACCAAAAGGATATATAAGAGTTGATGGAATGTTATTCTATCCAAACGGCTCACAAAGAACAAGTTCTTGGTATTTTTCGAGAATTGAAGAATATACCGAAGAAAAAGCCGAAAAAATAAGACAAAAAATCGTAATAGACAATGCTTTAAGTTTAATGAGAAATTATAATAGCAATCATCTTGATTATGAGAAAGCGGAGAAAATTATTGCAATACTCCGCACACTCCAAAATGATGAGGTGAGAAGATGAAAAGCAGTGAAATATTATTGTCGTTAGATGAGCATTTAGAGGTGTTCAAAAATTCAATGGGAATTTGTGTTGAGTATAAAAATTCGGAAGTGAAAGACGGATATTTTCTTGTAAGCACATACGGAATTGGCGAAGATTTTGAAACCGCTTGTGATGATTATTTGAACAAGATTAGAGGCAAGAAACTTGTATTTAATGCTTGTAGTTCATCCCGAAAAGAAGTTACCGTTATTGGCTGATTAACCACTTCTTGACAAAACCAATTTAATATGATATGAGGTGAGAATATGAATGAATGGATAAGCGTTAAAGACAAATTTCCTGACAATGATGTTTTAGATGAATTTCTTGTAGTTGTAAAAGAAAAATATCATTGGGAAGAAGAATGGCGGTATCACACAGATACGGCAATGAATCACGGAGGTTACATTGACAATTATTGGGACACACGAAATGATTGGAATGAAGGGCAAGAGGTTCATATAACACATTGGATGCCGTTCCCACAGCCACCTATTGACAAATAAAAAATAATATGATATAATGTAAGAGTGGAATTGTAATGTTCTACTCTTATGTTTTTGTTGGCAACTCGTAAAGTTGCAAAACTCAATTAAAGCAAGAGGCGATACCTCGTAAAAAATCGTAGCAATAAAGGAGATTAAGAGATTATGAAGCGTGAAGAAGTAAAAGCTATTTTTGCAGATGCGACTGATGAACAGTTAAAGCAGATTATGGACTTGAATGGCAAAGATGTTGAAAAGGAAAAGGCAAAGCATACATCGCTTGAAGATGAACTCAAAGAGAGCAAAAAGGCTTATGAAACCTTGACAACAGAATTTGAAGCGTTAAAGTCTAAAAATGCAAGTGCAGAAGAATGGGAAACCAAATACAATGCACTCAAAGCAGACAATGAAGCAAAAGAAAAACAGGCTCTTGCTGATAAGTTGGCAAAGGAAAAAGAAGAAAACAACCGTGCGATGTTTAACAAAGCGGTTGAAGCATACGGCAAAAAGTCGGACGATTGGAACGGCAAATTTACCGAAGAAGGCTATTATAACGAGTTTATAAAAGCACTTGAGCTTGAAGAAAACACAGGAAGAGCACACAAAGATATTCTTCACGATTTAGTGAAAAATGACGGTACTGCATTTAAGGGTGTTCAAGCCGTTAAGTTGCAGGGGGGCAGACCGATGGGAACAGGAAGCGCAGGAAAGTACACGACAAGAGAAGAAATTTACAAGATAAAGGACGTGGCTACAAGACAAGCCGAAATGTTGGCGCATCCTAACTTGTTCCCCGAAATTCAAGTATAACGAAAGGAAATAATTATTTATGGCAACTATTGAAACCGCAGCAGAGAACAATCTTATTAAAGCGGCGCAGATGAAGAAGGTGCGTGAGGTTGATTTTACCACGCAGTTTACCCACAACAGCCTTGAAAAGCTGATTGAGGTTCTCGGTGTAACGAGAAAAATTCCTATGATGGAAGGAACTACTATGTATGTTTATTCCGTCAATGGAACTCTTGAAGATGGCGCAGTACCCGAAGGCGAGGTTATTCCTCTTTCCAATTTCGAGCCTGTCAAGACTCCCGTTGGTGAGATTACTCTCCATAAGTGGAGAAAGGGCGTTTCCGCAGAGGCTATCAAGAAGTCTGGATATGATGCGGCTGTTCGTGATACCGATACCGCACTTCTCCGCAAGGTACAGCAGGGAATCAGAACAGACTTTTTCGGATTCCTTAATGGAGAGATTTCGGGTAGCGTTACCGCAGAGGGAGATACGCTCCAAGCGGCTCTTGCGAATGCTTGGGGTAAGGCGCAGGTACAGTTTGAAGACGATACCGCTGATATGGTTTATTTTGTAAACCCCGAAGATGTAGCGGACTACCTCGGCACTGCATCTATCACCACGCAGACCGCTTTTGGAATGAACTATGTTGAGGACTTCCTCGGTCTTGGTACTGTTATTATGTCCTCTCGAATTACAAGGGGTACATTCAAGGCTACCGCAAAGGAAAACCTTATTATGTACTACCTCACTATGAACGGCGATATTGCTATGGCGTTTGACCTCACGGCTGACGAACTTGGTTATATCGGTATCAAGTCGGGTTATCAGAACGAGGAAAGAGCGCAGATTGAGTCGCTTGTTATGGATGGCATTCAGTTCCTCGTTGAGTATGCAGAGGGCGTTATTTCGGGTACTATCGGAGCAGGTGCGTGATTAAATGTACCGAGTAATTAAGTATTTTACCGATTTGCAGGACAACAATCACGAATATAATGTGGGGGATATTTACCCCCACAATAAAAAGAAAGTTTCTGCAAGTCGGATAAAAGAACTTTCCACAGATAAAAACAGGCGAGGCGTTCCGCTTATTGAGAAAGTGGAAGAACCGAAAGACGAATAATGAAAGGCGGTTGAATTATGCAATATCTTACCTACGAAGAATATAAATCAATGGGCGGTGAGCTTAACGAGACCGTTTTTTTGCGAAATGTAGACAGAGTGTGCGGATTTGTGGATTCGCATACATTTGGGCGATTGCACAAAAGTTCCACCGTATCTCGAATGGTAAAGGCGTGTGTGCGTGATTTGGTGGAATATGTCGCGAACAATGTGTCAAGTGGCAAATCGATTACAAGCAAGAGCCAATCGGCAGGTGGTGTGAGCGAAAGCGAAGGTTACGCAACAAAAACGATGGACGAAATAAATGCAGAAATTTTCAATATCGTGTATGATTATTTGTCAAATGAATTGGATGTCGATGGCGTTCCATTGATGTATCGTGGAGCAAGTAATGCTTCGCACAGGGAAGCCGAAAGAGAACCAGTTAAGGTAAAATTCAAAGTCAAGTATGGTTGGAATGAAATTGAGATACCGAGGTAAATATGACGGATTTGTGGAAACATAAAGTCACGATCTACAATGACATTCCCAAAAATGCGGTTGAAGAAAGACACTTTGACAGATTTGTGATTGATTTGTGCAACATTCAGGGCGGTATCGTTAGCAAGGCTGACGGAACGATTGAAAACATAGTCAATGCGGTTACGATTATATCGAAAGATGTTGACCGATACAAGACACCGCTTGAATATGCCAAACTGCCCGTAGATATCCGAGAGGATTTATATACGGTGCAAGTGGGCGATTTCATCGTTTTGTCGGAGGTTGACGATATTGTAACAACGAGCCGAGAATTTGCAGAACTGCAAGAAAAGTACAAGGATAACGGAATTGTGGTTCGTTCTGTATCGGCAAATATTCACGGAATGAGCGTAGACAATGTTACTATAGCAAATGTGGGGTGAGTTTATGATAAGCATATTGAATCTATTATGGATTGCCCCAATTTGCGCAATTTTTGGATTTCTTGTTTGCGCTGTAATTGTTGGGGGTAGAGATGAGTAAATACGCAAAGTTATTTGAATATTTCCGTCAATGCCCCGAACTCGCTGACCTTTGGAGCATAGCGGCAACAGAGGATAGGGGCGTGAGGGTAATTCTTCCGCAGGGGGCTTCACCTACACACCAATATCAAGAGAGCATTGACACTCTCGGTGATTATCATTGCGAGATTGTGCCATATCCGTCAGTTTATGAGGACTTTCAAATAAACTGTTATGAGTGGTACGATGTGAACGATGATAGCGCACCGACACGGAATGAAAATGTGCTTACTCTTGAACAAGTTACAAGCATTTGCGAATGGGTAAAGGCACAGAATGATGCAAAGAGTTTTCCCGATATTAACGAGAAGATTGTATCTATTGAGTGCAACCCATTTGTTCCTCAAATTCGCTATGTAAACCCCGAAGAAAACACGGTGGGATATTTTATCACAGTTCGGTTAAGATATGTCAACAAGGCAATATTTGAGCCGAGAAAGACGGTAGAATATGAATGTGAGGATTGACCTTAACGAGCCAAAGATTTTGGCAAAGGTGCAGAATGACCGATTTGGAATGCTTGTATCAAATGAGTGGAAAAGGTTGATTGACCCATACACGCCAAGAGATACAGGCGTTATGCAAGATACAGCGCAAATAGAACCGTGGAAAATCACTTACCGAGGCGCAAAAACCTCAAACGGCAAATATTATGCGGCTTATGTTTATTATAACAGGGGCGCAAATTTCCAAAAGAAAAACCCCTATTCCACTTATGAATGGGATATAGCGGCGTCAAACGCAGGGCAACTTGATAAACTAACACGCACACTAAATAACGCTTTACAAAGCGGGCAATTTTAACGAAAGGAAAAACATAAATGGCAATCAACACTGATTTTAACCTTGACAATGGCGTAAAGGCGGCAAGAAAACTTCTCCGCACTTATGTCAATGTCGGGACAAAGGAAGCGAAGGAATGGTTCTTGCTTGGACAGGGCATTGAGGATAGTGCCATTGAAACTAATTTTGAATCCGAAACGGTGGCAGACATTCTCGGCAATAGCGAAACCTCGGTGACGAGTGCCGCACCTTCGCAGTCGTTCGACCCGTTCACCGTTCGTGGCGGTTCTAAACTCGCTTTTATGCTCCACGAGATTTGGCTGAACAAGGAATATGAGAAACTTTCTCAATTTGAGATGCTGACGGTATATAGATATATCGGCACGGAAACAGACGGATATGAGGCAGACTTACAGGATAATTGTACTATTCTCTTTGATAGCATCGGTGGTTCTGCAAATGTAGATATGCCTATTACTGTAAACTATTCCGACAATAAGGTTAGAGGAACAGTCAAGTTTACAGACGGAGAACCGCAATTTGAGCCTGCGGCGGCATAAATAAAAAATAAAACAATAATACCGCCTTGCCCTATTAGGTAGGGCGGTATATTTACATAATGAGGATATAAAGAGAGGTAAATTGTTATGAAATTAAGTACAGGTAAGGTTGCATTCCCTATTGAGTTTGACAATGGCGATAAGGCGGTTATTTATTTTAACCCTAACGACAGAGGTATTCAAGAGAGAATACAAGGATTTGAAAAGTCTGTTGAAAAGCGCATTAAGGAAATAGACCTTGAAAAGTACAAGGGTAGATTTGACGGAAATATTACCGAAATTGACCTTGACAACCCCGAAAAGTTGCTTGAAATGTCACCCGAAGAATTGAAGATTTTACAGAGCAGACTTGATGCAGTAAATGAGATTGAGGCAGAATATAACAAGGCGATTAAGGACGAACTTGATGTTGTATTTGGCGGTAAGATTTCCGATGTAGCGTTCCGCTATTGTCAGCCGTTCGATACCGTAATTGTCGAGGACGAAAACGGAAACGAAAAGCGTGAAATGTATATTATGCACTTCATTCATTGGCTGATGGTAGAGTTGAAAAAGTATGGTGCTGAAAATAAGAGCGCCATGGATAAGCACCTTTCTAAATATGCGAAATGATGTGGAATTTACCTGTTGCTGTTGAGATAAATGACAAACAACACCCGATAAGGAACAAATGCGATTATAGGGTGGTACTTGATGTTATTTGTGCATTGAATGACAATGATTTGACCGAGGAAGAAAAGGTCAAATGTGCCTTGTTTATCTTCTATGAGGACATTTCACAAATAGAAGATTTTGAAACGGCTATAAAAGAGATGTTCCGTATTATCAACGGTGGTGAAGAAGAAGAACAGACACAGGATAATAAGCCCAAATTGATGGATTGGGAACACGATTTCCAACAGTTGGCACCACCTATCAGCCGTGTGCTTGGCTATGATGTGAGAACGCCGGAGAAATATACACATTGGTATTCTTTCTTGGGCGGTTACATGGAGATTGGAGAATGTACCTTTTCGACTATTGTTTCTATTCGATCTAAACGAGCAAAAGGCAAAAAGTTGGATAAGTGGGAAATAGACTATATAAGAGAACACAGAAAAATGGTAGAATTGCCGCAAAAACTAACCACAGAGGAAGAAGATTTGCTCAATTCCGAGTGGTAGAAAGGGGCGTGATTGAATGGCGATAGCGAATAGTGACGGAAGTATTATACTTTCTACAAAAGTTGATACAAGCGGAATAAATAAAGGAATGTCGCAAATGCAAGGAAAGGCGACAGGACTTACAAAAACATTTTCAAAACTCGGTGCGGCTATTGCTTCGGCTTTTGCAATTCAAAAAATAATTCAATTCAGCAACGAAGCAGGACAACTTGCTACACAAACCGAAGCAAGCGTTCAGCGATTGGTTGATATATACGGCTCGGCAAGTGATAGCGTGGGCAATTTTATAGATGCGAATGCTCGCGCTTTGGGAATGTCAAAAGCTGCGGCGGCTTCTTTCTCGTCTGTTTACGGCAACCTTTTCAGCGTATGGGCAGACCAAGCGACAAATGCCGAATTGACAAATAGATACCTTAATATGACGGCTGTTGTTGCAAGTAAAACGGGTAGAACCGTTGAAGATGTGCAAGAGCGTGTTCGTTCGGGTTTGCTTGGAAACACCGAAGCAATTGAGGACTTGGGGATTTTTGTAAATGTTAAAACCATCGAAATGACCGATGCTTTTCAGCGAATGGCAAATGGCAAATCTTGGGAACAGTTGGATGCATACACGCAACAGCAAATTCGTTCAATGGCTATTCTTGAACAAGCAACGGCAAAATATGGAGATGAGGTTGCCGACACTTCCGCAACGATAAGAAACAGATTTAATGCCGCGTATCAAGATTTTCAAAATTCTTGGGGTAATATCGTGAACACGGTTTTGCTTCCTGTTTTGGAAACTTTGACACAGATTTTTGACATCGCTACAAAGGGATTAAATGCTCTTTCGGGCAGAAGCGGACAAATTCTTGAAAATGTGGAACTTCAAGAAGAAAGCACAGACAAGACCGCGGAAAATATAAAAGAACAGACCGAAAATCAAAAAGAACTTAACAAGGAGTTGAAGAAAAGCCTTGCGGGGTTCGACGATATACAAATTCTTTCTGCAAACACGGCAGACAATACAAGTGGTGGCGGTTTAGATAGCGGATTGCAAGGCATAGGCGGAGATTTGGGCGGTACTGCTCCCGACGGCTCGGCTTATGTTGAAGAAATAAACAAAACCCTCACAGCGATAATGGCGGTTGTTGCTACATCTATGATAGCAATAGGATTGATACTTCTGTTTACGGGCAATATTGCGTGGGGGCTTGGAACAATTATATTTGGAGTTGCGCTTGAAGGTGTTGCTATGGCAGCGGCTTCGCAAACAGATTTTGGGCAAGATATAATTCAAGCAATACTAACAATACAAGCGGTGGCAAGCGGCGCTTTGTTGGCAATAGGAATAATATTGTGCTTTTTACTTGGACCGTCGCCCGTTACAATAGGGTTGATTGTGGCAGGAAGTTTGCTTTTGATAGAAAGCGTTGGAATGTTGATTGGAATAAACCCAAATGACATAGCCACTTGGTTAAGTATAATAGCGGGAATTGCGGGCGGTGCAATGTTGGCGCTCGGTGTTATTCTTTGTATGGTTGGTTCTATTCCCGTTGGAGTTGGATT
>JAZSHV010000065.1:0-5830 GCA_045533475.1 Acutalibacteraceae bacterium
CATTTCTACAATAACCAACGCATACAACTTAAAACAAAACTGACTCCGCTCGAAAAACGAAGTCAGTATATTGCTTAAAATTTAATTTTCGCTACCATAGAGCACTTTTTTGTGCTGTCCGCACAAATTGGGGCGGTTCATCCCGAGGGCACTCTTTTTGTATAGCCAAAGAATCTAAACCCGATTCAGGTTTGAATTCTTTGGCTAAAATTAAACTAAAGTTATAATTTTTTGCAATATTATAACTTTGAGGAATGTACTTAATTTATAATTTCGCCTATAATTTAAAATAAAGTTTAAATTACGGAGGCGCAAAATGCAGGGAAATGACTTTTTAATGGCTATGGGTGAAAGAATTTCTGTAAAACGAAAAGAAAAAAGGCTTACACAGGAGCAATTGGCAGAGGCGGTGGGGGTATCGCTTCAAACAGTATCAAACATAGAATGTGGCAAAAAGGGTTCGGGACCTGAAAATATTGCAAAAATTTGTGTTGTGCTTGATACTACGGCTGATTATATTTTATTAGGTGAGAAGAATGAAAATCAGCTTAAGGGGATTTCAAAGCAGATAGCTTCGCTTTCGGATGAGAAATATAAGGTGGTTGAAAGCTTAGTGTATTTACTACACAAATAAAACAATAAAAAATCCCTCTCTAATCGAGAGGGCAAGATAATCATTCCTTATTTTCCGATATTTCCTTTAAAATTAAGCCTCTGAAAGAAAAGGAAAGCAAACTCACGAAGGCAAATGTGGCGGCGACAAGGAAAAACGGCATATAGAAATTTCCTGCCACAAGGGTTATTACCGCTATAGAAAGTGTACATAATGTGATTTTTTTGAGGATAGCAATGCTATTATTGTTAAACAGTCCGTTGTCCGAGGCGTTTTTTAAAAGCTTATGCAGAAAAATAAGGGTTGCGGCGGCAAACGGAACACAAGGGTAACAGGTTATAAGAACTGTTGTTGCAAGGCTTGCCGAACGCTTCATTACCTCTGCATACCAAGTAACCATCCAAGGAAGCGCAATCGAAAAAACAATAAGTATAAAAAGAAAAATATCTGTTATAATAAGTGATATTTTAATAGGTGAAACTTTTTTCATAGCTTTAACCTCAATAAATTTAATATATAAATAATATACATTATATTTTTGAATTTGTAAATAAATTTTTGAAAGGAAAAGGTAAAATGATAAAATATCTCTGCAACAGACCTATGGTAATAGCCGCAATAATATGCTTTTTTATATCGTATACAGCGTTCTTCAAACCCGAATTACTGCTTGCAGAGGGAATTTTACTCTTTGTTGCGATAGTTGTGACGGTAAGGCGTCATATAAAACCTACTGTTATTTTTGCCTTGCTTACAAGTCTTTTGGTGCTTATAAGCTCTGTTATTACCGTAAATAAAGTGGATTCAATAATAAAGCTTAGCGGCAAAAGAAATAATTGTGAGTTTGTTATTAGCGATATTACATATAAAAATAATAATATCAGTATTCTGACAATCGAAGTTATTGAAAGCAATATATTCCCTAAAAATACTCGTGTTTCGGTAATTGCCGAAGGCACATCATATAGAATGGGACAGGTTGCAAAGGCGGATATGCTTGCTAAAATAGTAAAGAAAACCAACAAAGATTACCTTTACAGCAAAGGTATATTTCTTGAGGGTGAGATTGAAAATATAAGGCTTATTAACGGTAAAGAGGATTTTGTTTTAAAGGCAGTGGATGGACTCCGCAGATACATAAGCAATACCGCATTTTCAAAAATGGGATATAATTCTGCCGCCACCTTTTGCGGATTAATCTATGGCGAAAAGGAATATTTTACCGAGGAGCAAAGAGAAAATATAGTAGGTGCGGGAGTAAGCCACATTATGGTGGTTTCGGGAATGCATCTTGCAATAATTATAAGCTTTATAACCACACTTACCGAAAGGCTATTCTACAACAAGTATTTAAAGGCGGCAATTGTTCTGCTTACCGTACTTATAATGATAGCCTTATGCGGCTTTACTATGTCAATATTAAGGGCGGGGATTACTTATCTTCTGTTCGCAATATCGCTTTTGATTAACCGAACAAGAAATTCCGAAAGTCTGCTCGCAACTGCGGTAGTTGTAATCATTTTTTGTTCGCCCTTTGCAATGCTTAGTATGGGCTTCAGGCTTTCGGTTATGTCTACCTTTGGAATTCTTTCGGTGGCGCTTCCAATAAATGATTATGTTAAGAGAGAGGAAATTATACCAAGCCGCATAGGCAGAGGTCTTTTTGGAGCGGTTATGGTGACACTCAGCGCCACGCTCTTTACTCTGCCTACTGTAATATATGAAATCGGCTCGGTGTCAACCGTTGCGGTGCTGAGCAATCTGCTTATTTCCCTTGCAGTTACGGCAGTTATTTGGGTGGCGGTGATTGGATTGGTATTAAATCTTGTTAGCGTCACATTGGCGTTGCCCTTTTTCAATTTATGCGATATACTGCTGAGGTATATAAATTCGGTGATAAACGGATT
Source organism: Acutalibacteraceae bacterium (assembly GCA_045533475.1). Lineage (GTDB taxonomy): Bacteria > Bacillota > Clostridia > Oscillospirales > Acutalibacteraceae > UBA737. The sequence continues at coordinate 2,521 of JAZSHV010000065.1, forward strand.
GGGAAGCTTGCCCTTTTCACTTATAAAAGCACCCACCTTTACAGTTGTTTTTGCATATTTAATTATAATTATAGCTTTTTGGATTTTGCTTACTTGTAAAAAAAGAGAAAATGTGTTAGAATTAAAAAAGCTATACGGTAAGATTATAAAGGAAGGCGGCAAGAAGGTAAAATGGCGGTAGTTTTTGAGGAAGCATTAAAAAAGAATATTTCGTCTGGTAGTTGGCTGCCGGTTTATATTCTTTTTGGAGATGACGGTTATCTTGTTAAGATGTATACAGATAAAATAAGCCGCGCCGTAGTGGATTTGGATGACATTTTTGCCTATAGCCGACTCGGCGGTGACTGTGATTTACAGGATGTTTACGATGCGGTTATGCAGCTTCCTATGACATCGGAGTACAAATGCGTTGTTTTGGACGATTTTGATTTTGAGCATTGCTCCAAAAACGATTTTGAAAGGCTCTGTTTTCTGCTTTCAAATATGCCTGAGAGCGCGGTTTTTATTCTGCGTTTTGAAACGGTGGAGTTTGACAGTAAGAAGAGCGCTAAATTCAAAAAGCTTCTTGCCTCGGCAGAAAAATCGGGCGGAATGGGTGTAAAGCTCGACCATAGAAAAGTGCCTGAGCTTGCCAAAATGCTTACAGACGGTGCCGCAAAAAGAGGCTGCCGTATGGATTTAACGGTGGCAAGATATATTATAGAAAACGCAGGGGACGATATAAATTTACTTATTAACGAGCTTTCTAAGCTTTGCGCATATACGGGTAAGGGTGTAATTACCAAGGAAACGGTAGATAAGGTAGGGGTAAAAACCGTAGAGGCTTCGGTTTACAATCTTTCCAAACAGATATTTGCCTGCAATATTGAGGCATCTCTCCAAATGCTTGACGAGCTTTTTTATATGCGGGTTGAACCGATGGTTATTCTGTATGCTATATCCTCGGTTTATGTTGATATGTTCCGTGTATATGCCGCAAAGTCGTCGGGTGAAAATATCAAGGCGGTTATCGAAACATTCGGTTATAAGGGTAGAGAGTTCACTCTCGAAAAGGCGGCGCAGAATCTGGCTAAATTTGATTTTAAAAGGTTAGTTCTCAGCATAAATGCTATTACAGAGGCGGATAAAAGTCTTAAATCGTTTGGCGCTCAGGACCGTATAATTCTCGAACAACTTGTTATCCGTCTTATTTATATTATTGTAAAGGGTGAAGCGGTTGATAAAGCTCAGTAAGCCTGTGATTGTTGAAGGGAAATATGATAAAATCACCCTCCAAAATGTAATAGATGCGTTTATAATCCCTACAGACGGCTTTGGAATTTTCAAAAATAAGGAAAAACGCGACCTTATAAGACTTTTAGCCCAAAGAGACGGTATAATTGTTATGACCGACAGCGATTCGGCAGGAAGTGTTATCCGTTCGTATATTAAGAAGTTTGTCGGGGATTGCGAAATTATAAATGTTTATCTTCCTTGTCTTAAGGGCAAGGAAAAACGCAAAAACTCGGTCAGTAAAGAGGGACTCCTCGGTGTTGAGGGAATGAGCGCGGAAATCATTGCTGAGGCTCTGCAAAAAAGCGGAGTTATAGGCAAGGATATAAATCAATGTAAGCGACGTATAACCAAAACCGATATGTATATTGCAGGGCTTTCGGGCACCGAGCAAAGCGCCCAAAGGAGAAAAACACTTCTAAGAGAGCTTTGCTTACCTGAGGGACTGTCACCAAATGCTATGTTAGATGTGCTTAATACTTTACTTACCTATGAGGAATTTTGTGAGGCGGTGGAAAAATGTCGGGAAGAGCCAATCAAAAGCTGAAACTTTTATATGTGCTTGATATTCTTAAAAAATACAGTGACGAGGAGCACCCTTTAAACGCGGCAGAAATATGCGACCGTCTTGGGGCATTTGGAATTGAGGCTGAAAGGAAGTCGGTCTATAACGATATTGCCTTTCTTGAGCAGTACGGCTGCGATATTATAAAGATCGCAACCCCAAAAAGAGGTTGGTTTATAGGTTCAAGGGAGTTTGAGGTGCCGGAAATTTATCTTTTGTGCGATGCAGTGCGCTCGGCAAGGTTTATAAGCAGTGGTAAAACAAGAGAGCTTTTGCAAAAGCTTAATTCAATGCTGAGCGTTCATCAGACCAAAAGGCTTGAGGGCTCGGTTTATTTCAGTCTGATTGACAAGGCGCAGAACGAGGAGCTATATTACAGTATAGACAGTATAACCTCTGCAATTCAGCTTGGCAGGCAGATAAGTCTTATTTACAGGCAAAGAACCTTTGACAGTGACAGAGAAATAAAATATGTCACAAAGAATATGGTTATCAATCCTTATGCGCTTACTTGGCAGGATGACCACTATTATCTTATAGGTAACTATGCGAAGTACGATAATCTTATTCATCTTCGGCTTGATCGCATAAGTAAGGTTGAAATATTAAAGGGAAAAGCGCGGCATTTTTCCGAAGTGAGTGAGTATAAAGAGAACTTTGACACCGCCGATTACACGAATAAGCTTTTCAGTATGTATTCGGGCGAAATGTGTGATGTGGAGCTTTGCTGCAGCAGGGAGATTTTAGAGCAGGTGCTTGACCGATTCTCTGAAAATATCTTTATAAAAAAGACCACCGACACAACCTTTAATGTAACCGTAAAGGCGGCACTTTCAGACGCATTGGTTACTTGGATTATGAACTATGGAAACAAAATAACGGCGGTAAAGCCCGATGCTTTGCGCGAAATGATAAAGCAACGGGCAATCAGCGTTTTAGAAAATTACTAAAGGAAAGCTAAAAAATGAGAATGAGAAAGAAAAAGAATCTTAACGAAAGACTCGAAAGGGTATCGGAGATTCTGTTTACAAGTGATATAGAATATGAAAACCGCAACTTTAAAACAGCTATAGAAGAAAAGGAATACATAGATTTTAACGCTTGGTTTAAGAGCGATAAGCCTCTTTTTCTTGAAATTGGCTGCGGAAAGGGAAGGTTTGCCTGTGAGTATGCAAAGGCTCACCCCGAAATAAATCTTATTGCGCTTGAAAGAAGCGCAAATGTAATAGTTCAGGCGTGCGAGGCGGCGCTTGAAGAAAACATTACTAATCTTCGCTTTATTAAGGCGGGAGCGGAATATATTGAAAAGTATATAAAAGACCAAAGCATTGAAAGGATTTTCCTTAATTTTTCGTGTCCCTTTCCAAAGGCTAAGTATGCTTCTCACAGATTAACACATCAGGGCTTTCTTAAAATATATAAGCGTATTATGAAAAAGAAAGCAGAAATACATCAGAAGACCGATAATATGCA
>JAZSHV010000046.1:0-21480 GCA_045533475.1 Acutalibacteraceae bacterium
CACAGAACGACATGGCTACGATCCGACTTATTCTTGAAGACGAATTTAAAGCGGTTAGTGATAAATCCGTGCTTATGAGCGACGACGGCACGGCAGGTACTAAAGGTTTGGTTACCGTCGCGCTCAAAAATCTTATCGAAAGCGGCGAACAGTATGACGAAGTTATTGCAATCGGCCCCGTTACCATGATGAAGTTCGTTTGTAAACTTACCAAAGAATACGGCGTTAAAACAATCGTTTCAATGAACCCGATTATGATTGACGGAACGGGTATGTGCGGAGGCTGTCGTGTTAATATTGACGGTCAGATTAAGTTTGCTTGTGTTGACGGTCCTGATTTTGACGGTCATAAGGTTGATTTTGACGAGCTAATTCTTAGAAACTCCCTTTACCGTGAGGAAGAGTCTCACGTTTGCAGATTGGAAGGAGCGATAAAAAATGGCTGAGATAACTCCTTTTAAGACACCTATGCCTGAGCTTGACCCACTAATTAGAAACAAGAACTTTCTTGAGGTAGCTAAAGGTTATACAGCCGAAATGGCTATAAGCGAAGCGAAACGGTGTTTGAATTGCAAAAATATGCCCTGTGTTTCGGGCTGTCCTGTTAATGTCCAAATTCCTGAATTTATTGCACTGGTCGCTCAAGGTAAATTTGATGAAGCGTATGAGGTTATAGCTAAAAACAACTCTTTGCCTGCTATATGCGGACGTGTTTGCCCACAGGAAAGACAATGTGAATCAAAATGTGTAAGAGGTATAAAAGGCGAGAGCGTCGGTATCGGAAGACTCGAGCGTTTTGTTGCAGATTATCATATAAATAATTCTAAGCCTAAAAAATTAAATATTTCTCAAAACGGTAAAAAGGTTGCTGTGATAGGCGCCGGTCCTGCAGGGCTTACCTGCGCTGGAGATTTGGCTAAAAAGGGTTATAAGGTTACTGTATTTGAAGCTTTCCATACTGCGGGAGGGGTTTTGGTATACGGTATTCCCGAATTTCGTTTACCTAAAAAAATCGTAGCTAATGAAATAGAACAGCTTAAAGCCTTGGGTGTTGAAATTATGACCGATATGGTAATTGGCAAGGTTTTATCAATTGACGAAATAATATCTATGGGTTATGAGGCCGTTTTCATAGGCTCGGGTGCAGGTCTTCCTATGTTTATGGGAATTGAAGGTGAAAGCGCGTTGGGCGTTTACTCGGCTAATGAGTTCTTAACAAGAATAAATTTAATGAAGGCATATTTAGAAGATTATGATACGCCTATTAAGAAATTTAATTCTGTTGCCGTTATTGGCGGCGGTAATGTCGCTATGGATGCGGCAAGGTGTGCTAAAAGACTAGGAGCTGAGCATGTTTATATTATTTACCGCAGAGGCGAGGATGAAATGCCCGCCCGTAAGGAAGAAATTTTACACGCTAAGCAAGAGCAAATAGAGTTTATGCTTCTTTGTAATCCAAAAAGGATTATAAGTGATGATAATGGCAAGGTTTCTGCCATAGAATGTGTAAAAATGGAGCTTCAAGAACCTGATGCTAGTGGTAGAAGACGTCCCGAAGAAATCAAAAACTCCGAATTTATGTTACCTGTCGATTCAGTTATTATGGCACTTGGCACTTCACCTAATCCGCTTATAAGAACAACTACAGACGGTATACAAGCTAATAAACGGGGTTGTCTTATAGTAGACGAGCAGATGAAGACGACAAAGGAAAGGGTTTTCGCCGGTGGTGATGCGGTATCGGGCGCGGCAACGGTTATACTCGCCATGGGTGCAGGTAAAGCAGCAGCTGAGTCAATTGATAAATTTTTATCCGAAAATTAAAAAAACACTTGACAAAACAAGAAATAAGAGTATAATATTATTGCAATGAAGTAGAGCGTTTATGCGTCCTCACCCTCAAAGTTTCGTCTTAAAGGGTTAATAAGATTTCTTTTTTACAAGGATTTTTTATGCGTGGACGTACTATCGTTCACGCTTTTATTTTTAATTTTTGGAGGTGCGTCAGCATTAGCAGTAAAGAATTATCGGTTAACGAAGATATTAAATTTAAGGAAGTCCGTGTAATTTCCAATGATGGTTCGCAACTTGGAGTATTGCCTATTTCAAAAGCTATTGATGCCGCTTACACAGCGGAGCTTGATTTAGTGTGTATTTCACCAAATGCCCAACCGCCTGTTTGCAAAATAATGGATTACGGTAAGTACCGTTTTGAGCAGGCAAAGCGTGAAAAAGAGGCTAAAAAGAACCAAAAAGTTATGGAAGTTAAGGAAATTCGCTTAGGTCTTAGTATTGATGTTCATGACTTTGAAACCAAGGGTAAGCACGCTATTAAATTTTTACAGGACGGTAACAAGGTTAAGGTTTCAATCCGCTTTAGAGGTAGAGAATTAGGTCACCCCGAAATCGGTTTGGAAACAATGACCCGTTTTGCAGAGTTTTGCAAGGATTATTCCTCGGTAGAGAAGGCTGCTAAGATGGAAGGACGTAATATGCTTATGTTCTTAGCTCCAAAATCAAGTAAATAATTTTGTAATAATTACAGGGAGGATTTAAAATGCCTAAGATTAAAACACACAGCGGCGCTAAGAAACGCTTCAAGCTTACAAAAACCGGTAAGGTTAAACGTGCTCATGCTTTCAAGTCGCACATCCTTAACAAGAAAACAACCAAGCGTAAGAGAAACCTTCGCAAGACTGTTACTGCTGATGTAACAAATGTAGCTAAGGTTAAGAAAATGATTCCTTACAAATAAGAGAAGCTCGAAAGTGGAGGTAAATACAAATGGCACGAATTAAGGGTGCGTTAGCAACACGCAAAAGAAGAAAAAAGATTTTAAAGCTTGCTAAGGGCTATTTTGGTGCTAAGTCTAAGCTTTTTAAAACCGCTAAAGAAGCCGTTATGAAATCAGGCAACTATGCTTATATCGGTCGTAGACTTAAGAAGCGCGATTTCCGCCGTCTTTGGATTACCCGTATATCTGCTGCTTGCAAGATGAACGGTATGAACTATTCAACCTTTATGAACGGTCTTAATAAGGCTGGCATTTCAATTAACCGTAAAATGCTTGCTGATTTGGCTGTTAATGATGCTAATGGTTTTGCAACCCTCGTTAAGGCTGCTACCAAGGCTCTTGAAAAGTAATATATTTCGCCCGAGTACGACTCGGGCGACTTTTCGTTTTAAAATGATGTAAAATTTTATGATTTTATAAGGATTTTTCGAGTTTTTTAAGGTTTAAATTTATTTGAAAGGTTTGCTTTTATGGAATTCTGTAAAATTACAAGCAAGGATAATTCACTTATCAAGTTTATTTCCCGTTTGCAGTCTCAGAGCTCTGCACGAAAAGAAAGCGGTCTTTTTGTGCTTGAGGGCTTACGAATATGCAGCGATGCATATGAAAATGGAATTCGGTTTGATAAATTAATTGTCTCAGATTCTGCTTTTCAAAAATACGAAAAGGAAATTTTACAGTTCTCTTTTAATTCGGATGAATGTGTAAGAATTCCCGACAGTATCTTCAAAAAAATAAGCGACACCACATCGCCGCAGGGGATTATTGCGGTGAGCAAAATACCCGAAAACAATAAATTAAAAATTGAAAAAACAGGAAGATATATTGCGCTCGAAAATATATCTGACCCTTCAAACTTAGGTGCGGTTGCGCGTACTGCCGAGGCATTAGGTGTTAGCGGAATTATCCTTTCGAGCGGTGGGTGTGACCCGTATTCACCAAAATCGCTCAGAGCATCTATGGGGACCTTGCTTAGAGTTCCTTTGTTTATTTTTGAAAATTTTGCTGAGGAAATATCTGCTTGTCCATTAAAAACCTATGCTTGCGTGGTGGACAAAACTGCCCAATCAATTTGTGAATTTGAGTTAGGTGACGGTAGTGTTATGATTATCGGTAATGAAGCTAACGGTATTACGGAAGAAACCAAAAAATCAGCAGATTATCTTCTTACTATTCCTATGCGTGGCAGAGCTGAGTCCTTGAATGCTGCTGTTGCGGCATCAATTTCAATGTGGGAAATGATGAAATAATGAAATATTCAATTGCTTTGCAGTCTGTACTCGGCGCAGGAAATGCTCGAGTTAATAAAATAATTTCGCATTTTGGAGATGCAAAAACCGTATTTTCTGCTAAAAAAACCGAGCTTACGGAATGTGGATTCTTTTCAAAATCAGAGCTTAAAAAGCTTGAAAATATCGATTTTAAGATAGCGGAAGAAATAATTCAAAGTTGTCAAAAGGAAGAAATAGATATTACAGTTTTAGGCTCTGAAAATTATCCTTATTGCCTTTCTGTAATAGATAATCCGCCTTTGGTGCTTTATTCCAAAGGTGTATTGCCTGATTTCACATATACCCCCTCTATAAGTATTGTCGGTCCGCGCAAGGTTAGTGATTTTGGTAAAAAATCTGCATATTCACTTGGGTTTAGACTTGCTCGCTCAGGCTTTACTGTTGTAAGCGGAGGCGCGCTTGGGGCTGATTTTTATGCACACGCAGGCGCTCTTAAAGCCGAAGGTACAACCGTTCTCGTAATGGCGTGTGGAATCTTAAGCAACTACCTGCCTGAAAACGCTGAGCTTAGAAAAGCTGTTTCACAAAGCGGTTGTCTTATAAGCGAATATCCGCCCAAAGCAAATACTACAAAATACGCTTTTCCAATAAGAAATAGAATTATTTCATCTTTAACACTTGGAACAGTTGTTGTTGAAGCAGGCGAAAAAAGCGGTGCACTCATTACCGCAAGGCACGCATATGAACAGGGTAGGGATGTTTTTGTAATCCCCGGCTCACCTGATAAAAAGGAATATATCGGCTCGAACAAGCTTTTGAGAGACGGTGCTAAGCCATTGCTCGATGCATCTGATATTTTTAATGAATATATTCCGCGTTTTCCTGATAAAATCAATATAGAAAGAGCTTATAACAAGCCTATTATTGATAAACAAAAATCGGAAAAAGCAGAGAATTTTGAAAAAATTCAAAAAAAATTGAATGAAAGTCTTTCCAAAGAAGCAAAAATAGTATATAATCATATAGATAAGCAAAAATTTCTGCCTGAGGATATTCGCAATACAAGTCTTTCTTCTCAGCAGATTCTTTCTGCTTTGACAGAGCTTGAAATGGAATTTATGATTAAAGCAATGCCCGGCGGTATGTACGAGCTTTGCTGATTACATAGGGCAGGTTTGCCCTTATCTTGAAACGGAGGAAAAATATGTCAAAGCTTTTGATAGTAGAGTCTCCTACAAAGGTTAAAAGTATTAAAAAGTATTTGGGTAGTGAATATAAGGTTATGGCTTCAAACGGTCATATTCGTGACCTGCCAAAATCAAAAATGGGTATTGACATTAAAAAGAATTTCAAACCCCAGTATATAAATGTTCCTGATAAAAAGGAACTTATAAAATCTCTTAAGCTGGCCGCAAGCGAATGTGACGAGGTTTATCTCGCAACCGACCCTGATAGAGAGGGTGAGGCTATTTCTTGGCATTTGGCTCAGATTTTGGCGCTTGATTTGGAAAGCGCAAACCGAGTAACCTTTAACGAAATCACAAAAACAGGTGTAACTACAGGAATTAAAGCTCCAAGGAAAATAGATTTGAGTCTTGTAGATGCACAACAGGCGAGAAGAGTGCTTGATAGAATAGTTGGTTATAAGCTAAGTCCATTTCTTTGGAAAAAGGTAAAAAGCGGTCTTTCTGCCGGCAGAGTACAAACTGTAGCGCTCCGTCTTATTGTTGAGCGTGAAAGAGAAATTGAAAGGTTTATAAGCGAAGAATATTGGTCTATTGACGCAAAGCTTGCTGTAGGCAGAAAAACCTTTACAGCTAAGCTTTACGGCGATAAGCTTGGCAATAAAATAGATGTTATTCCTAACGGCGACGAAGCAGGAAAAATTGTTGAGTCTCTCAACGATGCAGTATTTACTGTAAGCGAGATTAAAAAGGGCAAGAGAAACCGTCAGCCTGCACCTCCGTTTATTACATCTACACTCCAACAGGAGGCTTCGCGTAAACTTGGATTCACAGGTCAGCGCACAATGAGAATTGCTCAACAGCTTTACGAAGGAATTGATATTGAGGGAATGGGTACAACAGGTCTTATTACCTATATGCGTACTGATTCATTGCGTATTTCAGAAGAAGCAAGAGCTATTGGTAATAAGTTTATTGTCGGACATTACGGTGAAAAATATCTTCCGACTACTCCAAGATACTTTAAATCAAAAAGCGGTGCTCAGGATGCGCACGAGGCTATCCGTCCTACCGTTATTGAGCTTACGCCTGAGCAGGCTAAATTATCACTCACTTCTGAGCAATATAAGCTTTACAAGCTTATTTGGGAGCGATTTATTGCGTCTCTTATGTCGGCTTGCGTGCAGGATACTGTAAATGTAAGTATTACTGCGGGTGATTATCTCTTTAAGGCTACCGGTTATGCTGTCCGTTTTGACGGCTTTACGGTTCTTTACGAGGAGGGCAAGGATGAAGAAGGTGAAAGTGAAGTGAGTCTACCCGAAATGAATGAGGGAGATGTATTAAAACTTCGTGAACTTTCTCCAAATCAACATTTCACTCAACCCCCTGCAAGATATATGGAGCCTACGCTTATAAAGGCGCTTGAGGAAAACGGTATCGGCAGACCGTCTACCTATGCATCCATTATTGCAAATATTCTTAACCGCGATTATATTGAGCGTGAGAAGAAATCGCTTAAACCAACAAATGTTGGTATGGTTGTTGTTGACTTACTAACAGAGTATTTTAATAAAATTGTTGATGTTAAGTTTACAGCAGGTCTTGAAAATAAGCTTGATAAAATCAGCACAGGCGAGCTTTTCTGGATTGATACAATAAACGATTTTTATAAGGATTTTGACAAGCTTTACAAAAACGCTGAAAACGAGCTTGACGGTAAGCGTGTAAAGGTTCCTGATGTTGAATCCGATGTTATATGCGAAAAATGCGGAAGCAAAATGGTTGTAAAAAGCGGAAGATTCGGTAAGTTCCTTGCTTGTCCGAATTATCCTGCTTGTAAAAATACAAAGCCTGTTCCTGAGGATGAGGTTAAGCAGCCTTGTCCGAAATGCGGAAGTAAGCTCATTAAAAAGCTTTCAAAAAAGGGAAATAAATTTTACGGATGTTCTAATTATCCTGAGTGCGATTTTGCAGCTCCCGGTATTCCTACAGGAGAAATCTGTAAGGAATGCGGCTCGTATATTATAGCAGGAATCAGAGGCAGAAATTATTGTATGAATTCTGATTGTTCAACCCGTCAGACCAAGAATTCAAAAAAGGATAAAAAGTCAAATGGATAAGGTTACAGTAATTGGCGCGGGTCTTGCAGGATGTGAAGCGGCGTGGCAGCTTGCAAAAAGGGGAATAAAGGTACAACTTATCGAAATGAAGCCTTTAAAAACAAGCCCTGCACATCATAACAACGATTTTGCAGAGCTTGTATGTTCAAATTCTCTTAAGGCTTCAAGGGTTGATTCGGCGGCAGGTCTTTTAAAAGAGGAAATGCGTCGGTTTGGCTCCTTATGTCTTTGGGCGGCAGATAAATGTACCGTTCCTGCAGGCGGAGCTTTGGCGGTTGACAGAGATATTTTTTCTTCCCTTATTACTGAGGCAATTAATTCAGAGCCAAATATTGAAATTATCAATCAGGTTGTAAGCGATATACCTGACGGTATAACGGTTGTTGCTACCGGTCCTTTAACAGACGGTGGTTTGGTTGAAAAAATTGCAGATTTAACCGATTCAGAAAATCTTAATTTTTTTGATGCGGCAGCTCCCATTGTAACCGCTGATAGTATTGATATGGATATTGCTTTTTGTGCTTCAAGGTATGGAAAGGGAACTGACGATTATATTAACTGTCCTATGAACAAGGATGAATATACAGCCTTTCATAACGAGCTTATAAATGCAGAAATTGCGCCTTTAAAGGATTTTGATAAGCCTGTTACTGTATATGAGGGTTGTATGCCTATTGAAATTCTTGCTAAAAGGGGAGAGGATTCTATTCGTTTCGGTCCGCTGAAGCCTGTTGGATTAACCGACCCCCGTACAGGTCACAGACCGTGGGCTAATGTTCAATTGAGACGCGAGAATGCTGAAGGTTCATTGTATAATCTTGTTGGTTTTCAAACTAATTTAAAGTTTGGTGAACAAAAAAGAGTATTTTCAATGATTCCTGCACTTAAAAATGCTGAATTTGTTCGTTACGGTGTTATGCATAGAAACACATTTATTAATTCACCTAAGCTTTTGAATTCTGACCTTTCACTCAAGAAAAATAATAATATTTTCTTTGCCGGTCAGCTTTCAGGGGTTGAGGGTTATATGGAGTCGGCGGCTTCGGGAATAATTGCGGGAATTAATGCGGCTTCAAGAATAATTGGCGGAAATCCTGTTGTTTTACCTGATTTTTCAATGATTGGAGCATTGCTTAATTATATTTGCGATGAAACAGTCACTAATTTTCAGCCTATGGGCGCAAATTTCGGTATATTACCGCCTCTAAACGAAAAAATTAGGGACAAAAAGGAAAGATATACCGCGCTTTCTAAGCGGTCATTAGAGTGGTTCGATTCAAATATTTATAAGGAATTTTAATACATAGGAGTAGGTTTATGAGAGTTGTTGTTGATGCATTTGGCGGAGATAATGCACCGCTTGAAATAGTAAAAGGTGCGGCGTTAGCTTCAAAGGAATATAGCATAGATATTACCCTTACGGGCGATAGGGAAATTATAAATAAAATTATAAATGAAAATTCAATTGAGTTTTCGGGGGAGCTGAAAATAGTTCATACCGAAGATGTTATTTCTATGCACGATGACCCTACTACACTGCTAAAAGCGCATAGTGAAAGCTCAATGGCGCTTGCATTTAAGGAGCTTAATGATGGCAATGCAGATGCATTTGTATCGGCAGGCTCTACAGGCGCTGTTGTTGTCGGCGGTACACTTATAATTAAGCGTATTAAGGGAATTAAAAGACCGGCTTTAGCCGGATTTATTCCCTCGCCCACAGGTCATTATATGCTTCTTGATATGGGTGCAAATGCTGAATGCAGACCTGAAATGCTTTTACAGTTTGGAATTATGGCAAATGTATACCTATGCAATGTTGAGGGAATGGAAAATCCTAAAATCGGTTTGCTAAACATCGGTACTGAAGACACCAAAGGTGATGAGCTGCATAAGGAAGCCTATAAGCTTTTAAATGATGCACCGATTAATTTTGTCGGTAATATTGAATCACGCGAAATGCCAAAGGGTGTTTGTGATGCTGTAATTACAGATGGCTTTACGGGAAATATTGCTTTAAAGCTTATTGAAGGAACCGTAACAACCTTTTTCAAAATGATTAAAGGAATACTTTATAAAAATATTAAAAATAAGCTTGCGGCTTTGGTGCTTAAAAAGGATTTATACTCTCTAAAGGGTATGATGGATAGCTCAGAGGTTGGCGGAGCCCCGCTTTTGGGTGTCAGAAAAACTGTTATTAAAGCTCACGGCAGTTCAGATGCTAAGGCTATTAAAAATGCTATAAGGCAAGCTGTTGCTTTTACAGAAAAGGGTGTAATCGGCACAATTGAAAATGCACTTTCTGAATAAATTTAAAAGGGATTTATAAAATGAAGGCTTTAGAAAACAATTTAAAATATACTTTTAAAAATAAGTCTTTACTAAAAAATGCGCTTACACATTCCTCATATGCCAATGAAATGAGAAACGGTATAAATTCTAACGAGAGACTTGAGTTCTTAGGTGATTCAGTACTGTCTATTATCGTTGCTGACTATCTCTTTAAGGAATTACCCAATAAACCTGAGGGTGAGCTTACAAAGCTCAGGGCATCACTTGTTTGCGAAAAATCCTTGTGCGGTTTTTCAAGAGAATTAGAGATAGGAAAATATCTTTTACTCGGTAAAGGCGAAGATAAAGGAGGCGGCAGGGAAAGAGACTCCATTCTTGCTGATGCATTTGAGGCGGTTCTTGCCGCAATGTATCTTGACGGTGGTATGGATATTGCAAGAACTCATGTTATGCGTTTTATTCTTCCTGAACTATTCCATAAGGATGATGAAGTATTTAAGGATTATAAAACTGCTTTACAGGAGATTATTCAGCGTAATCCTGAGGAATCAGTGTCGTACACTTTAGTAGGAGAAGAGGGACCTGACCACAACAAGGTTTTTGAGGTTGAGGTAAGGCTTAATTCTAATACTATCGGTAAAGGCAAGGGTAAATCTAAAAAGCAGGCAGAGCAAATGGCGGCAAAACAGGCACTACAATTAATGGGTGCTGAGATATGAGTAAAATTCATTCAAATATTTCGATTTTTGTTCCGCATATCGGTTGTCCGAATAAGTGTAGCTTTTGTAATCAACGCTATATTACAGGTACATTTAAGGCTCCTCGTCAAAAGGATGTAAAAAAAGCAATTTCTAATGCTAAAAATAGCACGAATTATAATCCCAATACCACGGAAATCGCTTTCTTTGGCGGTAGCTTTACTGCTATTAATCCAACCTATATGGAGGATTTATTAATTACAGCAGCTGAAGCGGTCGAAAACGGAGATGCTTGCGGTATAAGAATTTCTACAAGACCTGATGCAATAGATAATGATATATTAAATCTATTAAAAAAATATCACGTTACAGCTATTGAGCTTGGAGCGCAAAGTCTTGACAATAAGGTTCTTAGAATGAATAACCGCGGTCATACTGCGGCAGATGTTAAAAATGCGGCTGAACTTATAAAGTCAAACGGATTTGAGCTTGGCATTCAAATGATGACAGGTCTTTATGCCGATAATGTTGACATAGCCATTAAAACAGCAAAAAAGATTATAGAAATGAAACCCGATACGGTTAGGATATATCCTACCATTGTTTTAAAGGACACTTATCTTTCAGCGCTTTATGCTGATAATTTATATAAGCCACAAGCTCTCGATGAAGCAATTTCTCTTGCAAGTAGGCTATATCTTATGTTTACTGAGGCTAATATAAGGGTTATAAGATTGGGACTCCACTCAATAGAAAATGAGGCTTATATTGCAGGTCCTTGGCATCCTGCATTCAGTGAGCTTTGTCAATCAGGGATAATGCTTAAAAAGGCTTTATCCACCCTTGCTGAAAAAGGTAAATATACAATTTATGTCGGAAAATCCGATGTTTCCAAAATGATTGGTCAAAAAAGATGTAATATTGTTTTTTTGGAATCTCACGGATTTTTCTGTAAGGTAAAAGAAAAAGAAGGTTTATCAAATCTTGAATTATTAATAGAAAGGGATGCGTGAAATATATGCTGTTAAGCTCAATTGAAATTCAGGGCTTTAAATCCTTTGCAGATAAAACAGTTTTAAAATTTGGTAAGGGTATAACCGCTGTTGTTGGGCCTAACGGTAGCGGTAAAAGTAATATTTCTGATGCTGTTCGTTGGGTTTTAGGTGAGCAGTCAACTAAAAGTCTTCGCGGTCAGTCTATGGAAGATGTTATTTTTGGCGGTACTGAAACTCGCCGTCCTCACGGATTTTGCGAGGTAACCCTTAATATAAATAATACAGACAGAAGTCTTAATTTTGATAATGATTTTGTGGCTATCAACCGTAGATATTATCGTTCCCACGAAAGTGAATATGCAATTAACGGTGTATCTGTCAGATTAAGAGATATACACGAGCTTTTTATGGATACAGGTCTCGGCAGAGACGGCTATTCAATGATTGGGCAAGGTAAAATTGACAATATTATTAGCTCTAAATCGGGTGAAAGACGCGATATTTTTGAAGAAGCGGCAGGTATTTCTAAATATAGATACCGTAAAATTGAATCAGAAAGAAAGCTTCAGGCTGCGGAAGACAATCTTTTAAGACTTCACGATATACTCGATGAATTGAAGTCTCGTGTAGGACCTTTGGAGGAGCAAAGCAAAAAAGCACATAAGTTTTTAGAGCTTTCTGACCTTAAAAAGGAGCTTGAAATCGGTCTTTGGCTTTACACCTTAAATAATTCTAAGGAAGCACTTCGCGCGCAGGAAAGCAAAATTGCGGCAGCACAGCTATCTTATCGTGAAATTGAAGGAGCTTTAGAGGAATTTGACCGTAAAACAGAGCAAAATACATCATATTTTGCCCGTCTCACCTCTGAAATCGAGGGTGAAAGACTCAATATTTCTTCTTCAAGTGAAGAAATCGTTAAGCTTGAGGGACAGATTACAGTTTTAAATAATAATATAGAGCATAATAACGAAACTATATCCCGTCTTAACGAGGAAAAAGAGGCGCTTTCTCGTTCGGATAGTGAAGCTTTGGCAGAAATCGAAGAAAAAAATCAGTTAATTGCTCAAAAGATAAATTCAAAATCCGAGCTTGATATAAAGCTTCATAGCTTAGAACAGGATCTTTCTGACCTGCTCTCCAACAGTGATTCTATTTCAAGAAAAATTGAAAACCAGATTAAGGCACTTAATATAATTTCTTCTCAAAGCGCGGATATGCGTGTTCAAATGGTTACTGCAGATACCGCGATTGAGGAAATTAAGCTAAGAAAAGGCTCTATCGATTTACAAATTAAACAGTATAATGATGAAATTATTTCTTTATCTGAAGAATTATCTGCAACAGATAAGCTTTTGTCTGAGTTTGAGGATATTATAAACAGTACAAATAACTCAATTAAGGGATATGAACTTCGTTTACATTCAAGAAAACAAACGGCTGAAACCTTAAAAAATGACCTTAACTCGGTTAAGCTTAATATTGAAGCAAAGCATCGTAGAGCTCAAATTTTAAAAGAGCTTGAAAATAATATGGAGGGCTTCGGTCATTCTGTTAAAGCTGTTATGTCTGAGGCTAAAAAGGGCATACTTAGCGGAATTTGCGGTCCTGTTTCAAAGCTTATTAAGGTAGACAATGAGTATAGTATTGCAATTGAAACGGCGCTTGCCGCTTCAATTCAGAATATTATTACCGAAACCGAAGCAGATGCAAAAAGAGCAATTAACTTTTTGAAATCTTCAGGTGGAGGCAGAGCTACATTTTTGCCTGTTTCAACCATTAAAGCCCGTGATTTTAATGAACAGGGCTTTGACAGTATGTTTGGCTTTATCGGAATTGCAAGCGACCTTGTCAATTGCGATGATAAATACAGAGAAATTATTAAGCATTTACTCGGCGGGACATTAGTTGCCGAAGATATTGACTGTGCAACAACAATTGCCAAAAAAACAGGCTACCGCATAAAAATTGTAACGCTTGACGGTCAGGTAATTAATGTTGGCGGTTCTCTTACAGGCGGTTCGCTTATAAAGAATTCAGGACTTCTCAGCCGTGCTTCTGATATTGAAAAGCTTGAAAAAGAGGTTGAGGCTTTAAAGATAAAAGCTGAAGAACTTAAAAACAGATTTGCTGAAGCAGAGGAATCCGCAGCAGCGGTTGAAGCTGATATTACCGCCGCAAAAGCTGAGCTTACTACAGCTAATGAGGATAAGATTCGTGCTTTAGCCGAAGTTAAGAGAATTGATGACCTTAAAAGTAATGTTAATTTAGCTTTAAAACAGCTTTTAGATGAGCAAAACCAAGGTGAAGAAAAGCTTATAGCTTTGTCAAAGCAATCGGCCGAGGCTTCTGCACAGATTCTTGCTTTCGACGAACAAAAAACAAAGCTACAGGCAGAAATTGATGAAATGACAGGCGGCAGAGATACACTTAATGAAAAGAGAGAGTCTATTTCATCAGAAATTACTGCTATTAAGCTTTTGGTTATTGAAACCGAAAAGGATATAGAACAGCTTAAACTTTCTGCTTCTTCATTAGAAAATCTTATTTCCTCCCGAGGTGAGCGTGCTTCTCAAATAGATGCAGAAATTGAAAATATAGTTGAAAAGAATAATTCAATTCAGCTATCTATATCCGATATTGACGCTTCAATTAAGCTTCTCAAGGATAAAAACGCACAGAGTGAATTAAACATCAATGATATGCTCGAAAAGCGAAATCAGACCGAAAAAGCCGGTGTTGAGCTTAGAACGAGCGAGCGTGAAAAAACTATGCGCCGTGAACAAATCGGCGGTGAGCTTGCGCGTCTTACAGAGCGTAAGGAAGTTATGGTTAAGGAATACGATGATGTTATTCGCCGTCTTTATGATGAGTATCAGCTGACACGAAGCGAAGCAGAAAAGATAGCAACAGAGCCTGAACACCCTGCTGAGGCTAAGCGCAATCTTGCTGAGATAAAGGGTAAAATCCGTTCACTTGGCAATGTAAATGTTTCTGCTATTGAAGAATACAAAGAGGTTAAGGAAAGGTTTGATTTCTTAAACGCCCAAATTGAGGATGTTGAGAAAACAAGGTCTGAGCTTTATAAGCTTATTAATCAGTTAACCTCTCAAATGAAAGAAATTTTCACCGAGGGCTTTGCTAAAATTAATGAAAATTTCTCTCGCACCTTTACAGAGCTTTTCGGCGGAGGAACAGCAAGTCTTTCACTTAGCGACCCTGATAACATTCTTGAAAGCGGAATAGATATTAATGCTAAGTTACCAGGTAAAAATGTTCCGAGTCTTGACGGTTTATCAGGTGGCGAAAAGGCATTAATTGCTTTATCAATCTATTTTGCAATTATGCGCGTTAATTCTCCGCCTTTCTGTTTTCTTGATGAGGTTGACACTGCGCTTGATGATATAAATGTTGACCGCTTTGCTGATTATATGAAGCAATCCGAATTTGCCACTCAGTTTATTTGTGTAACACACAGACGCGGCACAATGGAAGCGGCTGATATGCTTTACGGAGTTACTATGCAGGAAAAGGGTGTAACAAAGCTTCTTGAGCTTAATGTTGCAGAGCTTGAAAAGAAGCTGCTTGAAGGAAATCAGACAGCATAAATAATCTATTTTAGGAGTTTTAAATGGGATTTTTCAGTAAAATTAAAGAGGGTTTAAAAAAGACTCGTAACTCAATTTCAGAGGGTATTACAAGTATTGTCAACAGCTTTACAAGGATTGACGAAGAATTATTCGAGGAACTTGAAGAAATACTTGTTATGTCGGATATAGGTGTTAATACCGCGGGAGAAATTTGTGAAAAGCTTCGTGAAAAAATTAAGGAAACAGGAACTACAGACCCCTCGCTAATCAAGGGTATGATGAAGGAAATTATCGTTGAAATGTTGGGTGACGATGAGAGCTTAAGGCTTGAAACTAAGCCGTCTGTTATTCTTGTAATCGGTGTAAACGGAGTTGGCAAGACAACATCCATAGGTAAAATAGCTTCACAGCTTAAAAGCGAAGGCAAAAATGTTGTTCTTGGCGCTGCTGATACCTTCCGTGCTGCCGCAATTGACCAGCTTGGAATTTGGGCTGAGCGCGCAGGTGTTACAATGGTTAAAAGTGTTGAGGGCACAGACCCCGCATCTGTTGTTTTTGATACCATTGCATCAGCTAAGGCAAAAGGTGCAGACGTAATTATTTGCGATACAGCAGGAAGACTTCATAATAAGAAAAATCTTATGGACGAGCTTGCAAAAATTAATCGAGTGATTGCCCGTGAGCTACCTGATTCATCGGTTGAAACTCTGCTTGTTCTTGATGCCGCTACAGGTCAGAACGCTGTAAATCAGGCAAGAGAATTTAAAAATGTTACTGATATTACCGGAATTGTTTTAACAAAGCTTGACGGTAGCGCAAAGGGCGGTATTATAATTCCTATAAGAAACGAGCTTAATATTCCTGTTAAATTTATAGGTGTTGGCGAGGGAATTGAAGATTTACAGCCCTTTAACGCAATTGAGTTTGCAGACGGAATATTTGATGGTGAGGAATAGATTATGAAGGTTTTTATCGCTACAAAAAATCAAAAAAAGCTTGTTGAGCTAAGCAGAATTTTAGAACCAATGGGTTTTGAGGTTCTTTCTGAAAAGGATTTGGATAAGCCGCTTGATGAAATAGAAGAAACAGGAACTACCTTTGAAGAAAACGCTATACTTAAAGCCAAGGCAGGTCTTGAAGCTACAGGATATATAAGCGTTGCAGATGATTCGGGTATATGTGTCGATTATTTAGACGGCGCCCCCGGTATTTTTTCGGCCCGTTATTCGGGCGGAAGCGATGATGATAATAATAAAAAGCTTCTTAAAGAGCTTGAGGGTGTTCCGTATGAGCAGAGAACTGCTTATTATGTTGCCGCTATCGCCTGTGTCTTTCCAGACGGAAAGCATTTTACTGTAAGAGGTGAATGTCACGGTCATATCGCCTTTGAAGAAGAGGGCAACTGCGGTTTTGGTTATGACCCTATGTTCATTAGTGAAAAGGGTAGATTCGGTTATTTGTCGGCTGAAGAAAAGGACAGTATAAGCCACAGAGGTAAGGCATTAAGACTGTTTAAAGAAGAATTATTAAAGTATATTTGATTTTTTTGTAAAGGAATATGTTATGTTAAATAGTAGACAACGCGCCCAGCTAAGAGCTATGGCAAACGATATGGAAACAATTCTACAGGTTGGTAAAGGCGGAATTAATGAAAACACTGTAAAACAGGTTAAGGACGCGCTTGAAGCACGCGAGCTCATAAAGCTCAGAACACTTGAAACCTGTCCCACAACTGTAAGAGAGACTGCGGACGAGCTTGCAAACAAAACAGAAAGCGATGTTGTACAGGTTATTGGTACAAGATTTATTCTATATAAAGAAAGCAAAAATAATAAGACAATCAGGCTGGTGAAATAATGTCCTATACAGCGATTTTCGGCGGCACCTTTAACCCGTTGCATATAGGTCATTATGAAATGCTTTCTGCTTTAGAGGAAGATTCAAGAATTGAAAAAATATTCCTTATGCCTGATAAAATTCCACCGCATAAAGAATGTGAATATATGCCTGACGATTCTGTAAGAATCCAGATGTGTCGCTTAACTGCTGAGGATTTCAGTAAAGCAGAGCTTTGTCTTACCGAGTTTGAGCGTGAGGGCAAAAGCTATTCCTATGATACTGTTATTCACTTAAAGGAGCTTTATCCCGAAAAGAATTTTGCTTTCGTTTGCGGCGGTGATATGCTTGTATATTTTGATAAATGGTATAAGTACCGCGAGCTAATGAACGAGCTTCCCTTTATTGTTTTTAAAAGGGGAGATACAGATGAAAATGAGTTTAATAACTGTATTGAGAGATTTTCTTTTATGGGTATGAAAATCATTTTAATGGATAAGGTTATTTCGTCTGTATCGTCAACTGAAATACGGAAAAACTTTAAAGAAAAAGAGTATCTTTTGCCCACTAAAATATATAAATACTTATCGGAAAGGGGAGAATATATTGGATAGTGAAACTTACGAAAAATATAAAAAGATTTTAAAAGTAAGACTTAATGAAAAAAGATTTTACCACTCGTTGTGTGTTGCAGAAGAAGCTAAGCGGCTTGCAATTAAATACGGCGGAAATATTGAAAAATGCTATATTGCAGGACTTCTTCACGATATAACAAAAAATTCTCCCGAAGAAGAACACTTGAAAATTTTCCAAACCTTTGGTATAATGCTAAGTGCTATTGAAAAAAATGCTAAAAAACTATGGCACGCAATCTCCGGTGAAGCATATATACGCTATATTTTAAATATTGATGACTCTGAAGTTTTAGATGCAGTACGTTTCCATACAACCGCAAAGGCGGATATGTCTTTGACTGCTAAAATATTATATCTTGCGGATTTTACATCAGAAGACCGAGATTATGATGATGTTGATGTTATTCGCGGTTTGGTTAACCAATCGTTGGATTCTGCCTTTATTTATGCATTACAATATTCGATTACAGACCTTGTCTCGCAAGGAAAAGCTGTTCACGAAGATACAATTTCTGCCTATAATCAGGCTGTTTTAGGAGGTTTATAATTTGGAATCCTTAGAAATTTTAAAAATTGCCGCAAATGCTCTTAATGAGAAAAAAGGGCGAGAGCTTTTCGGCGTTAAAATTGATAATCTTACTGTTCTTACAGAATATTTTTTAATTTGTACTGCTAACTCATCAACTCAGGTTCGTGCACTTTGCGATGAGGTTGAAGAAAAGCTTGAAGAAGCAGGAATTAGACCTCACCACATTGAGGGCAGAGCTACAGGCTGGGTTTGCCTTGATTACGGTTCTGTAATCGTTCACATTTTTACAAGAGACCAACGCGAGTTTTACGGTCTTGATAAAATGTGGAGTGACGGCGAGCTTGTAAATTTAGATGAAATACTCATAAATTCTCAGGAGGATTAATTAAATTATGAAAAACTATGATTATTCTTTAATTGAAAAAAAGTGGCAGGATATATGGGACGAAAAGCAAACCTTTGCTGCTAAGAATGACTATTCGTTACCGAAATTTTTCGGTCTTGTAGAGTTTCCTTATCCGTCAGGTCAGGGACTTCACGTTGGTCATCCACGTTCTTATACGGCAATTGATATTGTAAGCCGTAAAAAAAGACTTGAGGGCTATAATGTTCTATATCCTATGGGTTGGGATGCTTTTGGTCTGCCTACTGAGAATTTTGCAATTAAAAATCATATACATCCATCGATTGTTACTGAGAATAATATCGCTAACTTTAAGAGACAGCTTAAGTCATTAGGCTTTTCCTTTGATTGGAGCAGGGAAGTAAACACTACCGACCCCTCTTATTATAAGTGGACTCAGTGGATTTTCTTACAACTTTTCAAAAAAGGTCTTGCTTATAAAAAGGAAATGTCTGTTAACTGGTGTACTTCCTGTAAGTGCGTTCTTGCAAACGAAGAAGTTGTAAACGGTGTTTGCGAGCGTTGCGGCAGCGAGGTTATACATAAGGAAAAGAGCCAATGGATGCTTAAGATTACTGAGTATGCTGAGAAATTACTTGACGGTCTTAATGATGTTGACTTTATCGAAAGAGTAAAAACTCAGCAACGCAATTGGATTGGCCGTTCATACGGAACTCAGGTTACTTTCAGTACTACAATTGGAGATAAATTTGATATTTTCACCACTCGTGCAGATACTTTGTTTGGTGCTACATATATGGTTATGTCTCCAGAGCATCCGCTACTCGAAAAATGGGCAGACAAAATTACCAATATTGATGCAGTTAAGGCTTATCAGACTGAGGCTTCAAAGAAGTCTGATTTTGAGCGTACAGAACTTGCAAAGGATAAAACCGGTGTTATGCTTGAGGGCGTAAAGGCTATTAATCCTGTTAACAATACGGAAATTCCAATTTTTATTTCGGATTATGTTCTTATTTCGTACGGTACAGGCGCAATTATGGCTGTTCCTGCTCACGATACCCGCGACTGGGATTTTGCTAAAAAATTCGGTTTACCTATAATCGAAGTTGTTGCAGGCGGAGAGGATGTTCAAAAGGAAGCATTTACTGATTGTGCAACAGGTGTTCTTGTTAATTCTTATTTCCTTAACGGCTTATCTGTTGAAGACGCAAAGGTTAAGATTCAGGAATGGCTTACCGAAAAAGGCTTAGGCTCTGTAAAAACAAACTACAAGCTTCGTGATTGGGTTTTCTCCCGTCAGAGATATTGGGGTGAGCCTATTCCGGTTGTTTACTGCGAAAAATGCGGATATGTTCCGCTTCCCGAAAGCGAGCTACCGTTAGTTCTTCCTAATGTAGATTCTTATGAGCCTACCGATAACGGCGAATCTCCGCTTGCAAAAATGACCGATTGGGTTAATACGACCTGTCCTTGCTGCGGTGCTCCTGCTAAGCGTGAGACTGACACAATGCCTCAGTGGGCTGGCTCGTCTTGGTATTTCTTGCGCTATTGCGACCCGCATAATGATAAAGAGTTAGCATCTAAAGAGGCTTTGGAATATTGGTGTCCCGTTGATTGGTACAATGGCGGTATGGAGCATACCACACTCCACCTGCTTTACAGCCGTTTCTGGCATAAGTTCCTTTATGATATTGGTGTTGTTCCTAATGCTGAGCCTTATTCCAAAAGAACAAGTCACGGTATGATTTTGGGTGAAAACGGCGAAAAAATGTCTAAATCACGCGGCAATGTCGTAAATCCTGATGAGATTATTGAAAACTACGGCGCTGATACAATGCGCGTGTATGAAATGTTCATCGGAGACTTTGAAAAGGCTGCACCTTGGAGTCAGTCTTCTATAAAGGGAAGTAAGCGTTTCCTTGATAAGGTTTGGTCTTTGGCTGATATTATGACCGATGAAACAGGTTATCGTAAGAAAATTGAGGCTGAATTCCATCGCACAATCAAAAAGGTTACCGAAGATATTGAGGGACTTAAGATGAATACAGCGATTGCAGCGCTTATGTCACTTCTTAATTCGATTCAATCCACAGGTAAGATTACAAAGGATGAATTTAAGACCTTTATCATTCTTCTGAATCCTTTTGCACCTCACATTACCGAAGAACTATGGGAAAATGCAGGTTTTGAAGGTATGCTTAACGAAACCAAATGGCCTAAATTCGATGAAGCGAAATGCGTTGATTCTACAGTTGAGATTGTTGTTCAGATAAACGGTAAAATCAAAGCGCGTCTTAATGTTCCAACTGATATTTCATCAGATGACGCAATTAAACTTGCAAAAGAACAAGATTCAATATCTAATGAAATTGCAGGAAAAGCTATTGTAAAAGAACTTTATGTTCCTAAAAAGCTTGTAAATATTGTTGTTAAGTCCATATAAAAAATAATTTTTATATTATTTTAAAAAAGTTGTTGCAAAATAGAAAAACATATGTTATTATACTATAGTATGGCAGAGTTGTTTGATTTATTGTTTCTGCTTTTTATGGAATTGTAGTATGGAGGTGAAAAACAGGTGGGCGCAGTTGAAATAATTTTAGGTATTTTAGTGTTACTCGTTTCGCTTGTAATTATAGTTGCTGTTCTTTTACAGCCGGGTAGACGTGCCGGTATTAATGGCGTAATTTCCGGTGGTGCTGATACCTTTCTTTCAAAGAACAAGGCAAGAACCTTTGATGCTTTCCTTTCACGTTGGACAAAGTATATAGCTATTCTTTTCTTTGTTCTCGCCATCGTTGCGAATATCATCGCTATAAGAGGATAATTTTATCCTTTAATCTAATTTTGTGAGACCCCTGCATTTATGCGGAGGGAGGGAATGTAAATGAGTCAAGTAAGAATTAAAGAAAATGAATCACTTGATAACGCTTTGCGCCGTTTTAAAAGGCAGACCGCTAAAGACGGTGTAATTCAGGAGGTTCGTAAGAGAGAGCATTATGAAAAGCCCTCTGTCAAACGCAAGAAGAAGTCCGAGGCTGCCAGAAAGAGAAAGTTCAAGTAAGAACTACAGAAAAAACGGGCGAGAGATCGCCCTTTTTTTTGTTTTTTCTGAGGATTTTATTTATAGGAAAACGGTCAGGCAACTCCCTGCCAGAGCATTGCCTCAGCAACCTTGAGGAACCCTGCAATATTTGCCCCTACCATCAGG
>JAZSHV010000037.1:0-8300 GCA_045533475.1 Acutalibacteraceae bacterium
ATAGGAAACAATGTTGACGCGCTGAGCGTTGGCGGAAACGATATAGTCATAACGGTTTATATTCTTGACGGTAACACGGACCTGAAGCAGGAGCTTATAAAAGTCTTTTCTCCAATGACAAGCGGTAGATTATTTTGGGAAGATGAATATTTTATTGATGTTTTTGTTGAAACCTCGCCCGAAATAGCGCAAGAAAAGCATTCAAAATTCTCACTTACGCTGTTTGCGCCTTATCCTTATTGGCGAAAGAAAAAACAAAAACGACACACTATAGGCTCTGTGACGAAAAATTTCGCTTTTCCGCTTGATAAACTCAACACCCACACATTTGGTTATCTTTCCACAGAAAACCTCGTACAGGCAAAAAATAGAGGTGACGCGGGGGCGATGTTTGATTTGAAAATCACGGCCGGAAGTTCGGGAGTTAAAAATCCGAGAATAACGAATGTCGCGACAGGACAATATATGGCGTTTAAGGGTACAATAGAGCCTTACGGACAGTTGCACGTTTATTATTCTGACAACGAATTGCAAGTAAAAAGAATGATAAAAGGCAAGGAAGAAAACGCATATGATATTTTTGACGAAAATGGAAGCCTTTATAAAATCGCAGTTGGCGATAACAACCTCCGCTTTACTGCCGATAAGGGAGCAGAGGATACCGTTGTCGAGATAGCATTTTACGAGCCGTATTCGGGGGTGCTCGCTGATGGTGTGTAGGATTTATTCGCACGATTTGGAGCTTTTGGGGCAAATTTCAGCTTTTATTTCGCTTGTGTGGTCGGAGGGGTATTCTTCGACAGGAAGCGCACAACTTGTTTGCTCCAAAACTCCGAGTAATATCGCCCTATTGAAAGTAGGACACTATATTGGAATAGCGGAAAGCGATACATTACAAGAAATTCATTCTGTAGACGATGACACGGAGCAAATATGGGTATATGCAGACGAGGCGAAAAAAGTCTTTTCACAAAGAGTTTATCTCGGCACGCTGAAGTGCAAGGGCAGAGTTGAAAAACAGCTCCGAAGGGTGTTAAAATCGTCTCGTATGCCTGAAAATGTGGAATTTTCGCCCGAAAGAGGATTAAGACATCAAATTCAGGACACGGAATACAATTATCCCATAGTAGAAGATGTCGCAGTCGCTTTGTGCGAGGCTTCCGATTATGGTTACAGGCTTCGTCACGATAGAAACGCGAAAAAACTATTATTTGACATTTATGAGGGAGAAGAAAGACCATCAACGAAGTTTTCGGACGCTATTGGAAACATAACAAACGTAAAAAGAACAATATCTTTGAAGAATTATAAAAATGTGTGTTATGTGAAAAGCGATTATAACGGCGAAACAGTTGTAATAGAAGTCGATAAGTCGGGAAACGGCAGACGGTTTGAAACAGTAATAGAGGTAAGCGATATTGATGCTTCGGGAATTGGCACACGAGCCGAATTTGAAAGAATTTTAAGGTCGAGGGGCGAAGAAACATTAAAGGAATTGTTGGATATTGATTCAACAGCTTTTGATTTAATATCAAGCCGTTTCGGTGTGGATTATTCGCTCGGAGATATAGTGTCTTGCATTCTTCCCGAATACAATGTAAGCGCAAAAATTAGAATTACAGGCTTTACTTATGTTTATGAAAACAATATTAAAAAAACGAGTTTAACACTCGGAAATCCTATAATTAAGGGGGCATAAATATGGCAATAGTTGCATATCCGCTCAACGATACACCTTATGAAGCGCAAGACGCGAGGTGGTATAATGCAAATAGAACAAGCGGAGTTTTTCAGTTATCAAATTGTTTTGAATTAGAAATTACAGGTGAGTGGGCAGTTGGAATTTCCTCGGGTGTGGCGTGGATGACACCAAATCCTTTCCCTTTCGGTGGTTTTGCCGTGGCAAGCGGAGAATATGAGGCATTTGAAATATCTCCTGCGCAAGGTGCACGCGTTGATCTTGTTGTGCTTAACTATAACAAGGCAAGCAATAAGGCATCTCTTTCTGTTAGACAGGGAGTTGATGGCGGTGGTTATCCTTCCTATTCGCAGACGGCGGACAATTTCGATCTTGTACTTTATGCGCTCGAAATTCCGCAGGGAGCTTCTGCAATATCCTCTGATATGATAAAGGATTTACGTTCAAACCCCGAATATTGCGGTCTTATGACAGACGGCGCACAAATCAATAGTATTCCGCGACACGCAACAAGTCACGAAATAGGTGGAGATGACAGAATAACTCCCGAAGGAATAGGTGCGGCGGTTAAATTTGAATTTGAAGCGAAAATTCTCGGAGATGAATACGAATGGACGGGAAGCGTGAGACCTTTTTCACAAGAAATCACAGTCGCAGGAATAAAAGAAAGCGATAAGCCGAATATAGATATAATGCTGACAGGAATTTGGCTTGACGATGCGGCAATTATAGACTCTTGGGGTCATATATATCGAATTGATACGGCAGAAAACAAAATAATAGTATATTCTGACACAAAAACAAACCTTGCGGACATTCCCATTCAAATAATAGGGGTGAGATAATGGCACAAGCAAAAATTTCAAGACGAGGAAGCGGAAACAGCTCATTGTTTCACGCCTATGGTTATAGAGGGTGGGCATCGCTTTCGGGAGAAACAAACAGTCCTGAAAATAGTATCAAAATAACCTCCGAATATTTGGTTAAAATGCCAATATTGGTAACTTTTGATTTGACGGAGACAAGCGTAGATATTCCCAATGGTATCGGCACCGACCCACAAATGATTATATATTCGGGGGTGTGGTCTCCTCGATACCGTGATTTGAATGGAACAATTAAGGGCAACCTGCAACTAACTACAAGAAGCAGAGATTATTCGATATTCAAAACATATTCTTTGACAGACGATGAATACGAAATAATATACAACGAAGAAGAAAAATCATTGTTAGTTAAAATAGATGATAAATATGGCGGCTTCTTTTTTTGGGCGGGAACATATGAAGATCAGACAAGAAGCTCTAAATATTATCGTGTATGCTTCTATTATGAGTGAGGTGAAAACGTGGCACAATGTTTGTTAAATAAAAATAGCGGTCGTCCGTTTGAAATATTACATTTTCCCGAAGTCCTCGCGCAAAAATGGGAAGGCGGTTTTAGGTCAAATAAAATCGTAATATCGGATGAAAGAATAAACAGAAAGCCAAGATATATTATAATAAGAGCTTCGCGTAGAGACGGCGCAGAAATGTCATCAACAGGAAATAATATCTTGTTTGCTTATTATAATTTTGAAACAAAATCAAAGTCTGATATAAATCCTGCTGCTGAGTATTCTTATGTTGTATATTATGCTTCTCCCGACCAAGCAGGAGAAACAGCTTCCGCACTAAATAATATGAGCGCGGATTTTGATGTCGTAACGCAGACGGTCACGGTTAAGGGAGAGACCTCTACTTCTCCTGTGTTTCCTACACAATATATGCTTTATGACGTAACAATAATCATTTAGGAGAGTGTAAAAATGATAATTGGAATTATTAACGGTCAAGATTTGACCATTAAACAGCCAGTCATTGCATCAAATTCGATTGATTATCTCGAAGCCAAATTTGAATTTGACAAAAGTTGGGATGAAATGATAAAGTTTGTTCATTTTGAACAAGACGATATATCTCTTATATTTCAGCTTGATAATGATATGGTTAATAAAAGCGCACACTTAAATCTCAGTGAAGGAAGTTGGGATGTATGGGTGCACGGTGAAAGAATTATTAACGGTGAAGTTGTGGAAAGGCCTACAACCGATATTGCAAAAATAAAAGTTAAGCCTACGGGATTGATTGAAGGAGAAGACCCCGTTCCTGTCGCTCCTTCGGTCGGTGAGCAAATTTTAGCAACTGCTATTCAAGCGAAAGAAATAGCTGAAGAAGCAAAAGAAATAGCCGAAAAGGGCGGAGGAACAGGAGAAAACGCTAATATTTTTGCCAATGCCCTTAAAAAAACATTGTCGGGGCATATTGTAGGAATGGATGATGTATCGCCCATTGAACACGACCTTGATGTAAGAGTAACAGCAGACGAGCTTTTTGTGTTTGCGGATGATTTTGCAGCGCAGACACAGAACGGAGAGGTGGTCGCAACAGTAGACAACGGGAAAATAGTGCTGAATGGTGTTGCTGGAAATACAAAAGATGCTATCGGTCTCCCTTTGTCCTCGCTCTCCAAGGGAACATACGAATATAACATAAATTATTCGGGCGGAGCAACCTTGCTTTTCCAAGATAGCAGAACTGGTAGCCAGATAGGTGACAGTCATGACCTGACCGAGGGAAGTTGCACCTTTACATTAGAGGAAACAACCCCGATATGGATAGGTGTTATTATTCGAGGTGGTCTGTCTTTCTCAAATACTGTACTCGACATAAGTCTTAAAAGAGAAGATATGTCCGATGTAAAGCTCTACCGCTACGGCAAAAATCTGTTTAATAATGTAGCGGAAAACATCGAGCCGATAGCGGCTGTGGGAAGCTCCTCCGTGAGCGCTAAAAACGGGCACACCCTCCGCCTCCCTGCAGGCCGGTACACTATCCACGCAGAGGGCGTTGCAAGAGGCGACTATATAAATACACGTCTTGTCAGCTCGGACGGCGTGCAAAAGTCTCCCGACTCGAGCGAAAATGGCAATTATATAGTTGTTGCCGAGGGGGTACACAAGCTCACGTATACGGTTGAAGAGGGAGACGTCCTCTATATATTCAACCAATCGAATAATATGAATATTCAGAATAACACGGCAGCTATCTTCGCAAGATACGATATTCAGGTAGAGGTTGGCGACACATCAACGCCATTTGAGCGTTTTGTTGAGCCTGTTGAGTTTGAGATAAACGAGGACGGAACAGTTGATAACCTCAAAAGTATCGCGCCTTATATGACGCTTATGACTGACAGCTCGGGATTTAACATAGAGTGTACCTATAATCGAGATATAATAAAAGTTGTAGCAAGCATAGAAGAAACAATATTAAGTCTTACAAATTCAATAGCGGAGGGTCTGTCGTTGTGATGATTGATAAAAAAATACTTGATGCGCTGTCTTCTTCGGTTTATATGGCAAAGCAAAACGCGTTGAAATTGACAGATGATGATGAGCGTATAAAAACTTCGGTTTTTTATCCCGATTGGGCAGAGGGTAAACACGAGGTGGGCGAAATTTATAATGCAAATGGGCAGACTTGGGAATGCTTCCAAGCGTATGATAATGAAATCTATCCCGATATAACGCCTGAAAATGAAGCGTGGTTTACTTTTAATAGACCCCTTCACGGAAAGTCGCCCCAAACAGCGAGGCCTTTTGTTAAGCCTATGGGAGCGCACGATATGTATCATATGGGAGAATATATAATGTGGACAGACGGCGAAATATATGTGTGCCTTTCGGACACGGCTTATAGCCCTGAAGAATACAAAGAAGCGTGGAAGATATACGAAAACTCTTGACAGAAACATTATAAAACGATATAATGAGGTAAATAATATGAAAAAAAATATTGTAAAGTGGATAAAGGCGGCGGGTATTAGAGCTATAAAAACATTCGCGCAAACGGCAGCATCTCTTATTACCATAGGTGCAATGATGAGTGACGTGGATTGGAAACTTGTTTTTAGCTCCGCGATTGTAGCTTTTATTTATTCGGTTCTCACAAGCCTTGCAGGACTTCCCGAAATAAAGGAGAATGCGCCTAATGATGATAATCCCGTTTGACACAGACAAGGTAAAACTTACGTCTGCTTATGGCGAAAGAACGCTAAATGGAGTTAAGCAAAACCATTCGGGATATGACCTCGTGGGGGTTGGGTCTTATAAGGTAACAGCCCCCCTCAATGGGGTAGTGGTACAGAGCCGAATAATTACAGACAAAAACAACCCCACTTGGCAATGGGGAGAATATATCTGTATACAAGGAGAAGACGGCAACTATCATTATTTCTGTCACCTTAAAGAAAGATATGTAAAGGTCGGCGATGAAGTTTATAAGGGCGACAAAATAGGATATATGGGGAATACAGGATATTCTTTTGGCGCACATTTGCATTATGAGGTTAGAAACGGCTCAAAACCGATTAACCCCGAATGCGTACTCGGCATTCCGAACAAGGTCGGCATATATTGTATTTCTCAATTTGAAAAGGATTGTGAATATCTTGAAGAAATCGGTATAATGAACCCTGCTGAATATTGGATTAAGAGAGAAAGTATTGATAAATATTTTCCTGCACTAATCAACAATATTGCAAATAAATTCAGATCGGGGGGCAAATAATGGCGATAACTATGGAAGATATGACGGCTATAAAGAAAGAGCTTGATGACCGTTATGTTATGCAGTCGGATTGTAACGAACGCCAAGAAGTGGTGAACAAAAGATTTGCCAACGATGACAAAAGAATTGATGTTATGGCAAACAAGTTCAAAGTATGGGATAAATTGCTTTGGGCGATAGCATCAAGCGGTGTTGGGGCGTTAGTTATCGAGATATTTAATTTAATAAAGGGGTGATTATTATGTCACAGAAACAATGCAATGGGTGCGGAGAGAACGAAGAAATGGCTGTAATTTCTATGTCCGAGGGAGCGTGGGAACGCAACGAGGAACGCCATTCAAGGGAAAAGAGAAGACTTTGGATAGCCATTCTTGTATTGATATTTATGCTTGTCGGCTCAAATGTGGCTTGGCTGATTTATGAGAGTCAGTTTGTGTATGTAGAAGAAAGTGTTGACCAACAAATTGAAGCTCGACAAGACGGCGCAGGTGTAAACATTGTTAGTGGTGGTGATGTAGATTATGGGGCAGAAAGTTAAGATAACAACCACGAAAACTGTTAAAAAACGTGTAAAAAAGTCAAGCCTAAATTCCCAAACTTGCCCAATTTGCGGAGGCACGGGCAAGGTTAAAAAATAAGGCGGTGATGCGTTGTTTTTACCCGATGAAAAGCCTATAATCTGCAAGTTGCCAAAGGATATAGAATATGCTGATATTTATTTCTTACACGATGTTCATTTTGGCTCGGAGTTATTCGATGAGCGAAAGTGGAAATCATTAAAAAAAGAAATACTGGATAATGATGTTGCGTATATATGCTGGATTGGCGACTTGGTAGAAAACGCAATACCTAACA
This sequence comes from Acutalibacteraceae bacterium, assembly GCA_045533475.1. Taxonomy (GTDB): domain Bacteria; phylum Bacillota; class Clostridia; order Oscillospirales; family Acutalibacteraceae; genus UBA737. Next base: position 7,165 of record JAZSHV010000037.1, read on the forward strand.
GTAAAAGCGATGTATTCACCCAAAAATATTCTCCTGCTCAACAGAAAGAATGGGCGGCAACAGAATTGTTTGAATTGAGAAAGAAAACGCTTTCGGTAGTTGCAGGAAACCACGAACATAATCGAACGACTAAAATTTGTGGATTGTACCCTTTATATGACATTTGTATGTTGGCAGGGGTTGACGATAAATACCGAGATATAATTGCGTTTTTGGATATCGGCGTTGGAACAAAAAGAAATGTGAGCAATAAACAAATTCATTATTTCGGGCAAATTCAGCACGCCGCAAAAGACTTAAAAACAGTTAACAGTTCCGATTATACAGACGGAATAGATTTTTTTGCTTTCGGACACGACCACGAGCCAAAAGACAGACCAAAGGCTAAACTTGTATTTGACCACCATAACAAGGTGATTTACAAAAGAAATATTGAAAATCTTAACAGCGGGTCTTTTTGCAAATTTGGAGGATATGGCGCAAGAGCGTCATACCGACCGCAAAGCGACAAAATGTATAAATTGCGTCTTTATGGCGGCGAAAAAAGAATGGAAAGTACCGGATTTTATCCGTAAAAGTTGAGGTTATTAAAATGGCAATGATATATGTTTCGCACGCCTATGGCGGAAAGCGTGAAAATCTACGAGACGCAAAGCGCATAACTCACGATTTACAAATTAAAGACCTCGAAAATTGCTATATTTGCCCTCTGACAGCCTTTTCGCATTTGGTGTATAATGAAATAGGCTTTAATGAAGAAATGGCGTTGTGCTTGGATTTATTGAGTGTGTGTGATAAACTTATTGTAGCATCCGAAATCACAAAAGGCGTTCAAATGGAGATAGAATTTGCAAACCTTGTCGGAATGGAGGTACAATATCTTGATAGATCAGAGCCTTGACATTCCTCGTTCCGAATGGGAACACTTGATTGACGAGTGGATTTTCGATGAAGTTGACCGCAAAATATTAAAAATGGTATTACTTGACGGAAAAACAATGGAACGCACGGCTGATATATTAGGATATTCAAAAGTAGATATTAAACGACGTTTTAAGAAAGCAAGAGGAAGGCTATTTAACAAAATTGAGGAAGACAACAAAGAAGGACAATGGAACAAATCCACCGCCCTCTTT
>JAZSHV010000004.1:0-10638 GCA_045533475.1 Acutalibacteraceae bacterium
GGTGATTCATCAAGAAAGATAGCACAGGATTTAAACAATGACGGAGTTATTCCACCACTTAAATATCGAGTGCTTTATCGTGACGAATTTAGCGAAGAGGGAGCGGCAAGAGCCTCGGACCTTTGGAACTATACAACCGTAAAGCGTATTTTGAAAAACGAGGTTTACCTTGGTCATACAGTTCTTGGTAAAACCAAAAAAGCAAGTGCAAAGTCGAAAAAGAAGGTTGCTATCCCACAGGAAAGATGGGCGGTAACTGTGAATACCCACGAAGCATTGGTGAGCGAAGAAATCTTCCAAAAAGCACATGATAATATGGGCAAGGGAACTCGCAATTTCCAGAAGTATGACCACGTGCGAAAAAGCATTTTTTCAGGTGTTGCATACTGTGCGCTTTGCGGACATGCTCTGTGTTCTTGCGGAACAGTCTACAAAGGCGAGCGAGAAAAGTATTGGTATCTTTCTTGCATAAACAAACGCAAGGATATTAACGAGCCTTGCAAAGGTACGAGAATACGCTATGCTGACCTTATTGAGCTTATAACGGAAGATTTGAACTCCTTAATTTCTCTTAGCGATGAAGAGATAAACGCAATTGTTGGTCACATTATGCAAGAGGAAAATTCCGACAAGGTTGCTAATATGAGAAAAGTCCGCCGAGAAAGACTTCAAGGCAGACTTGGGATAATTGATAAGATTATTCCGAAACTCTATGTAGACAATGCTGAAGGGAAACTCGATGATGACCGATTAAGTTCAATGGTTGATGATTTGCAGAAGGAATCTGTTGCAATAAAGAAAGAACTTTTAGAGCTTAGCGAGGATGCAGTGAGAACCATCAAAAGCGATAATTACAAAATGTTCTTTGAACTCACAAGACGATATACCCATATTGATACACTCGACCGTGATACTTTGCTTACATTTATTGACAGAATCGAGGTAGGTCCTAAAATTCTGCCCGAGGGTAAGGTTAAAGCAAGTCACAGAAACTCAGAGTTTCAGCAAGAGATACGGATATTTTACAAGTTCGTGGGTGAAATGAACGAAATCAACAGAAATCAATAAAATATGTATAAAACTCAACCGTTTTAAGATGGGCGGGGTACACCAACCTCGTTTGCTGCTTCCATCTTAAAACGGTTGAGGGCATCTTTAGCCTCAGGTACTACATACTTAGACATTTTATTTCTCTCCTATAAATTTTTTTGCGTTTGCAATATTATCTTGTGCGAACTATAATGCTTTATTTGTGGTAAAAAAATGAATTATTTATAATTTTTGTATATAATCGAACAAAATCATAATGGAGAAATGGTTTTTTATTTCTCATTGTGGTTGACAAATATTTTGTATAATGTTATATTTAATGAGGTTTAATGTAAATATAATATAAATTGTTTAATAAGATTGGAGTTTGTAAATGTACAATAACTATATGCTCGCTGATATGCACACACATTCTCGATTTTCACACGATTCAGAGTGCTTTATTGAAGAAATGTGTATTTCGCAGATAAAAAAAGGAACTAATATTTTTGCAGTTACGGACCATTGCGATGTTTATTCATTTAAAGATTATGATATTTTTACACCAATAATAGAATCTTTTAACGAGGTGGAGCTTTTAAATCAAAAATACGGTGATAGATGTTTATTGCTATCAGGCATTGAAATAAGCGAGGGTTTTTGGTTTCCTGAGCTATACGAAAAAATACATAATTTGCTTTCGTTTGATGTTATTATTAGCTCAGTTCATTGTGTTAAATATAAAAATTTAAATGCTTCATATTCAACAATTGATTTCACGCGGTTAAGCGAAAATGAGATAAATAAATATTTGTATTGTTATTTTAATGATATAATTGAGATGCTCGAAAAAACAGATTTTAACATTTTGGCACACCTTACTTGTCCTTTAAGATATATTAATGGAAAATTTGGAATAAATATCAATATGGAAAAATATAATGAGCAGATTTTGAAAATCTTTAATATAATAATAGAAAGAAATATAGCTTTAGAAATAAATACTTCCTCCTTTAAAGTTATAAATGACTTTATGCCAAGCGTTGAAATCATTAAAATGTATCATAGTTTAGGCGGACAGTTAATTACAATAGGCTCTGATGCACATATAGCCGATAATGCATCAGTAAATTTTGATAAGGCTACAGAAATTTTAAAAGAAATTGGATTTGAAAAAATATACTATTTTAAAAACAAAAAAGCTAAAAGTATAAATATTTAAAAGAGCATCATTCCACAAAAGGGAAAAGATGCTCTTTTGTAATTTTAAAGGAGACTGCATTAAACGCAATCTCCTTTAGTTAATCATATTTACTCTGAAAGGTCTACTACAATAAGGTTTCTCACTACATTTTCATTCTCAGGAGCCTTATCACGAACAGTAAAGAATTTTTCAGCAACCTGTGGGAATAAAGCATAGCTCAATACATCCTCAGGACATTTGCCGATACCTTTTTCTTTCATTTCCTTAGCATAAGATTCAAGTTCGGGTTCTAATAGGTCAGCAGGACGGCAGGTGATTATCTTATCATCGCCGATACACTTCTTGCGAACATCCTCATTAACAGGCGCAGGTAACTTTCCGTACTCGCCGCGAAGCAAAGCCTTGGATTCCTTTGGAACCATCTTATAACGCTCACCTGAAATGATATTCATAACAGCCTGTGTGCCTACAATCTGACTGGTAGGAGTTACAAGCGGGGGATAACCGAAATCCTTACGAACACGAGGAACCTCTGCTAAAACCTCATAATATTTATGCTCCTGACCTGCTTGCTTAAGCTGAGAAATGGTGTTTGAAAGCATACCGCCCGGAACTTGGTATATAAGAGTTTTTGCATCAACATTAAGCACCTTGGGGTCAAGTGTGCCTTCAGCCTTCATCTTATCAGCAACGCCACGGAAATGTGCAGCTACATCACTTAATTTGCCAAGGTCAAGACCTGTATCGCGCTCAGTACCCTGCATTGTTGCAACCAATGCTTCTGTAGAGGGGTTTGCTGTACCGTTTGCAAAGGGAGAAAGCGCACAGTCTACAATATCAACGCCTGCTTGTGCAGCCATAAGATAGGTCATATCGCCTGTACCTGTGGTGTTGTGAGTATGAAGGTGAATCGGAACCTTAACATTTTCCTTGAGTTTTTTAACGAGTGAATATGCATCGTAGGGGAGAAGTAGGTTAGCCATATCCTTAATACATATAACATCTGCGCCCATACTCTCAAGCTCTTTTGCAAGACCTACAAAGTAATCCTCATTATGAACAGGGCTTATGGTATAGCTCATAGCGGTTTCGCATATACCGCCGTACTTCTTAGTTGCCTTAACAGCCTGTTCAAGATTACGCTTATCGTTAAGCGCATCAAAAATACGAATTACATCTATGCCGTTTTCAATAGATTTTGCAACAAAAGCCTCAACAACATCATCTGCATAGTGCTTGTAGCCAAGGATATTCTGACCGCGGAAAAGCATTTGAAGCTTTGTGTTAGGCATATATTTCTTTATTGTACGAAGTCTCTCCCAAGGGTCTTCGTTAAGGAAGCGCATACAGGAATCAAATGTTGCGCCGCCCCAGCACTCAACCGACCAATAACCGATTTTATCAAGTCTTTCGAGAGCCGGAATCATATCTTCTATTCTCATTCGTGTAGCTGCCTGAGACTGGTGAGCATCACGAAGAATAGTATCAGTTATAAAAAGCTTTTTATTTTCCATTTTTATCTCCTTAAATTATAAGAAAACATTTTTTACTGTTACAGCTAAAGCTGATATTTAACATCAGCCGAACAGTGCTATAAGAACACCTGCAGCTATAGCAGAACCTATAACACCTGCAACGTTGGGACCCATAGCGTGCATAAGCAGGAAGTTAGAGGGGTTAGCCTTCTGACCAACCATCTGAGAAACACGGGCTGCCATAGGAACGGCAGAAACACCTGCTGAACCGATAAGCGGATTGATTTTGTTCTTTGAGAACAGGTTCATTAGCTTGGCAAATAAAACACCGCAAGCGGTAGCAACACCGAAAGCAACTACGCCCATTACAATGATTTCAAGGGTGGGCAGACGAAGCATATCAATGGTTTTACCTGCGATTGTAACAGTATTACGCTCGGTATTAAGGAAGGTTTCAGCAGTTGCTGTAGCGCCTACAGAGATTCCGAGGAATATTGTTACAATGTTCATAAGCTCATTCTGAGCGGTCTTGCAAAGACGCTCTGCTACACCGGACTCCTTCCAAAGATTTCCTAACATAAGACATCCAACAAGGGGTGTTGCAGAGGGAACAAGGAATGCCACGAATATTGTAACAACAATCGGGAATAAAATCTTCTCGGTCTTAGATACCTGACGGAGCGGTTTCATTACAATTTCGCGTTCTTTCTTAGTGGTAAGAAGCTTCATAATTGGTGGCTGAATAACAGGAACCAATGCCATATACGAGTAAGCCGCAACAGCGATAGGACCTAAAAGCTCAGGGTGGAGCAGAGAGGTTGTATATATAGCTGTAGGACCGTCAGCACCGCCGATAATACCGATTGAAGCAGCGGCAGTTTGCGGGAAGCCGAGTGCAACACTTCCAATAAAGGTTGCAAATATACCAACCTGAGCAGCAGCGCCCAAAAGCAAGGACTTAGGGTTAGAAATAAGCGGTCCAAAATCGGTCATAGCGCCGATTCCCATAAAGATAAGACAGGGATAAATACAGGTTTTAACACCAATATATAAATAGTCAAGCAGACCGCCGTTTGCCATTATATAGCCGTATGAATGATAGAATTCAGATGATTCATCCATAAACGCAGACCACAGATTTCCGTGATACATCTCAGCACCGGGAAGATTTGTAAGCAACATACCAAATGCAATACCTATAAGCAAAAGGGGTTCAAACTGCTTCTTAATAGCAAGCCACAAAAGAACAAGCGAAACGGCAATCATTAAAAGATTTTTCCATCCACCGTCTGAAAGAAAACCGTTTATAATCATATAAAATCCGGTTTGCTCAATAAAATTCATTATTTGTTCCATAATATTTTACTCTCCTGAAGGGTAGTGAGCGCATTAAGAAATAACGCAGAGAACAGCGCCTGTTTCTACAGCGGCACCCTTTTGAACACTAACAGATGAAACTGTACCGTCGCAGGGAGACATAATTTCGTTTTCCATTTTCATTGCTTCAAGAATCATAAGAACATCGCCCTTCTTAACTGTAGCGCCGTTCTGAACGTTAACAGCAAGAATGTTGCCGGGCATTGGAGCATTTACAGTTTCGCCACCGGCAGGAGCAGCAGCTACAGGAGCAGCAGGAGCGGCAGCGGCGGGAGCAGCCTTAACATCGGCAGCGTCTACAACCTCTAAAGTGATTTCATAAGCAGTACCGTTTACAGTTACATTATATTTTTTCATTTTTCATACACCTTTTCTTTGAATTTTTTTAAATGATAAAATTCTTATTGCGGAAACATCTGTACCTAATTCTTCAGCTAAGACTGCTGAAACGGCGGCAATGACTTCCTGACGTTTTTCGATGGGCTGTGTTGCTGCAGGAGCAGACTGAACCGTCGTATTACTATTTACTACGGCTTTGGCTTTATTTTCAGACATAGTACAAATAGCGCCTAATATTTTACAAAGAATTATAATGCAAATAAGACCTATAAATACTATTGAAATACCCAGTACAACAACAAAAGCATTAGAAACTTCTGGCAACAAAACACACCTCCTTAGTGTGACAAAATTCTCTCACCCGTCACAATTAGGTCTGATAAAATCAGAATTGGAGCATTAAATGTTATAAAATTAACAATTTTTACCCTTTTACACTAATTATACCTTATCACGCAATATTTTACAAGAAAAATAATACAATCCTTTCAATTTATTAACAAAATATTTAAATCTTTAATTTATTCTTAACAAAGTATTGTAACAAACTATATATTGAGGAATAATATGTTAGTAGGACCTATATATCACCCGAAGGTCTATTATACAAAAGCATATAAACAGTAAAAAATTATTAAGGAGTTTAAGCAAAAATGGAAAGAAGATATTTTAGTCTTTCAGATATCTATACCGACACGGTAAGCGGTACGAACTATAAAGGATGCTCGGTTGGTAAGGATAACTTAGTGCCGAGCTGCATTAATACAGATTTTTGCACGCCGCCTCCTCAACAGAGAACGGACGGAGTTTTAACTATGGCATTTGTGAATATGCAACCGCTTGATAGCGTGTACCCTCCTGAAACGGCTTTATTGCATGGCACGCTGTTTCCTGATATAGATAAGCCTTTTTACGGAGGTATGTACAGATGAGAAAATCTGATTTAAAACGCAGAATTTATGAATTAGATTTTGCAATACACGAGCTTGTGCTTTATCTTGATTCGCATCCAACGAGCAGAAGGGCGACAGAGCTTTTAGAAGAATACCGTAAAAAAAGAGGCGAACTCATAAAGCTTTATGAGGAAAATTTTGGACCGTATATATGTACAACAGATGATGTAACATCAAAAGGCTGTTGGGAATGGCTCAAGGGACCGTGGCCTTGGGAAAACGATTTTATGGAGGCTTAAATTATGTGGAAATATGAGAAAAAATTACAATATCCCATCAATATAAAGAACCCCAATCCAAAATATGCACAGATAATAATTAGTCAATACGGTGGACCAGACGGTGAACTCGGTGCTTCAATGCGCTACTTGACCCAAAGGTATTCACAACCTTTTAATGAGGTTAAAGGGATGCTAACGGATATAGGTACAGAGGAACTTGCTCATATGGAAATGGTTAGCGCAATGGTTCATCAGTTAACTCGTAATCTAACAGAAAAACAGATAGAAGAAAGCGGTTTTGATAAATATTTTGTTGACCATACAAATGCAGTATTTCCAATTGCGGCATCAAGCACGCCTTGGAGAGCTGAATATATTCAAGCCAAAGGCGACGTTCTTGCCGACCTACACGAAGACTTAGCTGCTGAGCAAAAAGCAAGAGTGACTTATGATAACTTATTAAGATTGATTGATGACCCTGATATACTTGACCCTCTAAAATTTTTGAGACAGCGAGAAATAGTTCATTATCAACGTTTTGGTGAAGCACAACCAACAAAGTGGAATGACAACGGCGGAGCAGCTGACAAAACCGCTTGAAATAAGGCTTTTTAAGTACATAAAAGGAGGATTATAAATGAAGCTGTTTAAGTGTATTGTCATGCTGATTTTAATATTAATTACTGTTCGGACAGGCTATCTTGCACTTTTATATAAGGTCTCAACATCAACAGGTGCTTTTCTAATATGTTTAGGTATCACCTTGTTTGTTGCAAGTGATGGTGGACTTAAAAGAAAATCAAATTAAATAATTGCTATCCTGATTACAGCATAGTTATATTTAACCTACAAATTTTCAAATTTATGTTGATTTGTAGGTTATTTTATGATATACTATTAGTAGTCAGGAGGCTATGATATGAGAGATATTATTTTTGAATACAAAGAATTACTTGCAACAAAACTTGAAATTGAGCAAAAACTTAGTGTTTTGCCCAAGGGATATATTTCTAAAAAGACGATTGGCGGTAAGCCGTATTTATATTTGCAAACTCGTAACGGTGATACTGTTGAGAGTAAATACATTAAGGCAGAAGAAGTAGATGAAATAACAAATCAAATTTCTTTAAGAAAAGAATATGAGGCGCAACTGCCTGAAATTTTAATCAGACTTGCTGATATTGAAACCGCCGCTGAGTTATTAGATAAAGCTTTACTTCGCAAACTTAAAATGTTAAAGCTCACAAGCGGTATGGATAGTATATCTGCTGACGAAAAAGAAAAACGAATTTCCTTTTCAGATGCTATGACTTCAATCGAGGGCGTTCCCGTAAGTGATAGAGTTAAAAGCGATCTTGCCAATTGGAAAAACGGTAATATTACTTTTTTGTCTGTGTTTGAACAAACACTAAGAAGATATGGTTTTGTAACGGAGGTATAACAAATGCGTGACCCTTATTTATATGATGATGTTAACGTCCTTAAAAATTTAGCAGATATAAAAGATTCAGAATTGCTCCGCAAGGCAGAGGCTGATATTACTGGTCTTTCTATGGCGGCAATTTATGATTATAAATATGATAAGTTTAATACCGAAACTTTGCAGGATATTCATCGCAACATCTTTGGGCAAATATTTGATTGGGCTGGAGAATTTCGTACTATTCAAATGGTTAAATACGAAGATGTTCTCGGCGGTGATACCGTTCGTTATGCTTATCCTAAAGAAGTTAAAAAGCAATTAAACGAAACGATGAAAGAAATCGCCAAGCTCAAAAGAACTGGCGACAATGATAAGGATATAGTTTTTAAGCTTGTTCGTATTATAGCGAGCATTTGGCAAACACACCCCTTCCGTGAAGGTAATACAAGAACTGTTATAGTGTTCGCTGTTCTGCTTGCAAAATCAATGGGTTTTGAGGTTGAACACGAACTTTTCAAAACCAACTCCGCCTATGTTCGTAACGCACTCGTTTGGGCTTCCCAAGGTATCTATTCTAAATATGAATACCTTGAGCGTATATTCTTCGATGCAATCCTCGGCGAAGATAACGAAACCGACACACCCACCGAAACCAAAGCAAGCAAATACGACACTATTGGCGAGTATAAAGTTAAAGACTATAAAGAAAGACCTCATGAGTACACCGAAGAATAATTACTAGTTTAAGGTGCAAGAAAAATTAAAAGAGGAAGACCATAATGAAAAAATCATTTATTGTAGTTTCAGCAATTTTCTTTTTGATATTGCCGATCATCGCCATATTGGCAATATATTTTATATTTGCAATTAATATCTTTGACAATCCTGATTTCTGGTATGGATACATGGCTTATTTTGGTACTGTTGCATTAGCGGCTGTTTCATTGTGGCAAAACGAAAATGCAAATATGATCAATCAACGTTTAGCTGATATGTCATGTAAGGATAAAATAGCTTATCTTGTTCCACCTAAAAACCAAATAATTAGAGCAAATACCATCGAGTTTAGATTCTTTAAACGAGGCAATTCCTTTGGCTTTGTAAGTGGCTATGATCTATACATTAATAACGACTTTTCAAAACACGAAGATTGCAACTATTTTTTTGAAGAAACAAATATTAACGAACTTCAGGAACCCATCAATATTGAATTTCAAGAGAAAATTAATAGAAAAGAAATAGATGTTTGTTTGGTCCTCTACTGGAAGAACCAATACGGTTATGAATATAAACAAAACATTTCAATGTCATATGAGCAGTATAAAAGCAGAAACGATATGTATGTCTCTACCAAAGAAACATTTGAAATAGAATACATCAAATAAACACTGTTTAAAAATCAATTATAAGTTTTGGAGATGAAATTATGACAGATATAGATAGAAAAAGAGCCGCAAAAGCCTTTGCGGAATATTGGAAAGATCGTGGTGACGAAAAGAGCGACAGCCAGTCCTTTTGGCTTTCTCTTGCACGTGACGTGTTGGGCGTTGCGGAGCCCGAAAAGTTTATATTGTTTGAAGAACGCGTAAAGTTGGACCATACCAGCTTTATTGACGGTCATATTCCCTCTACGCATGTGTTGATCGAACAGAAAAAGAAGGGACTTAATTTGCGTAGTCCTATTCGTCAATCGGATGGTACTTTGCTCAATCCTTTTCAGCAGGCACAGAGATATTCGGCGGCACTGCCTTATTCGCAGCGTCCTCGTTGGATCATTACTTGCAATTTTGAAGAGTTCCTTATCTACGATATGGAGAAGCCTACAGGTGAGCCGGAAAGTATAATGCTTAAGGATCTCGGCAAGGAGTATTATCGCCTGCAATTTCTTGTAGAAGAAAAGAGTGAGCTTCTGCACCGCGAGGAACAGATCTCCATCAAAGCCGGTGAGCTTGTGGGCAAACTGTACGATGCCATTCTGAAGCAGTATATTCATCCCGACAGTGAAGAAACTCTGCGCAGCTTGAATATGCTTTGTGTCCGTCTTGTGTTTTGCCTTTATGCAGAGGACGCAGGTATTTTCGGTGGTCATCTGAAATTCCATAATTACATAAAGAGCTTTAACGTGAAAGACGTGCGTCGTGCACTCATTGACCTTTTCCGTGTGCTCGATACCAAAACCGAAGAGCGTGATCCGTATATGGATGATGCTTTAGCAGCATTCCCTTACGTGAACGGCGGCTTGTTTGCTGACGAAAATATTGAAATTCCCAACATGACGCAGGATATTGTTGATTTGCTCCTGCACAATGCAAGCGAAGATTTCGACTGGTCGCAGATCAGCCCCACTATCTTTGGCGCCGTATTTGAGTCCACCTTGAACCCCGAAACCCGTCGCAGCGGCGGTATGCACTATACCTCTATCGAAAATATCCATAAGGTTATTGACCCGCTTTTCCTGGATGAACTCCGCGAGGAGCTTGCAGAGATCAAGGCACTGAAAGTACCCAAGATTCGCAACGATAAAGCAGAAGCATTCCGTGAAAAGCTGTCTAAGCTTACGTTCTTTGATCCTGCCTGTGGTTCCGGTAACTTCCTGACCGAAACCTATATTTCCTTG
>JAZSHV010000030.1:0-30348 GCA_045533475.1 Acutalibacteraceae bacterium
AATTTTAAGCGATTCAGAAACCGTATTTTACATATATTTTCTCATCAACAACTCAAAACGCAACAAGCAGCCGCTTAATTGCGACTGCTTGCATAAAACATTTTCATTTTAACTCTTTACCCCAACTATTGACAAAGAGCCCTATTTTTTAAATTCTATAAATCCATAGCTATGAAGAATTTGAAAATACTTTGAAAGTCTCTCGTAAAGCGGATGAGCTTCCTCGCCGAAATGCTCATCTACAGCCACACCTATCTGAGTAATGGTGCTCTCGCCGTCAATTATAGGCCATACAAAGCTTCCCATACCGTCAAGATGAATATAGCTTATTTTCGGCTTTTTAAAAAGCTTCTGAGCAATACGGTTGAAAACACCCTTATTATCAATCTCAAGTGTTACGATTCCTTCTTCATCACCTGACCAAGCTATCCCCTCTTTTCGTACGGGGATGCGGTCAAGATAATTTTCGGTTTCTTTTTTCTTTTTCATAGCGTTACTTACTGCGCTTCTTCCATACGGTAAACTTAAGGAGAGTCAGAATAATTACACCAAAGAGAACTATTCCGCCAATATTAGAAGCTGTTGCAGGAATAAACTTAGAAAGGTCTATAAGCTCGCTTACGCCAAATACAGCCAACAATGCCAATGCTATACCAACAAGTCCCTCACCTGCAATCATACCTGAGCAGAAGAGTATACCGTCGTTAACAATAGCATCCTTTTCTTCCTTTTCCTTCTTAAGCTTATCAAGGCAAAGTCTGATAATACCGCCAACCATAATACAAGCATTAAGCTGTACAGGCAAATATATACCGATTGCAAAAGGAAGCACAGGGATTCCTATAAGCTCAACAACAATTGCAATAAACACACCTGTAAATACAAGTGCCCACGGTAGATTTCCACCCATAACACCCTCTATAATAAGCTTCATAAGGGTTGCCTGAGGAGCCGCAAGAGCATCTGTACCGAAGCCCCAAGCCTTGTCAAGCAGATAAAGTGTACCGCCGATAGCAAGTGCTGCCGAAACAACACCGATTATTTCGCCAATTTGCTGTTTTTTAGGTGTTGCGCCTAAAAGATAACCTGTCTTAAGGTCCTGAGAGGTATCGCCCGAAATAGCGGCAACAATACAAATAACAGAGCCGATAGCAATTGCGCTGCACATACCTGCAATACCGCCGTTGCCTGTGAATTTAAGGATTAAGGTTGCAATTAGCAGAGTTGCAATTGCCATACCTGAAACAGGGTTATTACTGCTTCCTACAAGTCCAACCATTCGTGAAGAAACGGTAGCAAAGAAGAAGCCAAATACAACAATTATAATTGCACCAATGGGATTAACGGGAATAGCAGGAATAATCCATATAAGAAGGGTAAGTACAAGAATAGCTATAAGAACAGTTTTTATACTTAAATCCTTAGATGTACGCTCTGTAGAAGCCGCACCTGCACCGCTCATACTCTTAATAGCACCGGCAAAGGTTTTAACAATAAGCGGCAGAGACTTAATAAGACTGATAATACCGCCTGCTGCAAGTGCGCCTGCGCCGATATACCTTATATAGGAGCCCCAGATTCCGCCTGCTCCGCTTTCGGCAAAGATTTCACCAATAGTTGCATCCACACTTGGATAAAGCACACTGTTTTCACCGAACAAAACAATCAACGGGATAAGCACAAGCCAGCTCAATACACCGCCTGCAAACATATATGACGAAATTCTTGCGCCGCAGATATATCCAACACTCATTACCGCGGGGTAAATCTGTGTTCCGATTTCACCGGCATAACCCTTTACTCTGCCTGAAACCTCACCTGAAACAACCTTAAGTCCGTCAATAATAAACTTAAAGAGTGCCGCAAAGCCCATACCGGCAAAAACTGTAGAAGCGTTTGCTCCGCCCTTTTCGCCTGCAAGAAGAACCTCTGCGCAAGCAGTTCCCTCAGGATAAGGCAAGATTCCGTGTTCCTTAACGATAAGCGCATTTCTGAGCGGAACCATAAAGAATACACCCAAAAGTCCGCCTATAAGCGCAATAAGTGTAATTTCAAGAAGACTTGGCTTGTCCATTTTACCTTCAGCAGCCCAAAGGAAAAGAGCAGGAAGCGTAAAGATAGCGCCAGCCGCAAGTGATTCACCTGCAGAACCTACCGTCTGCACAATATTGCTTTCAAGAATGGAGTTTCTGCGCATTATAATTCGAATAACACCCATTGCAATAACTGCAGCAGGAATTGATGCAGAAACGGTCATTCCAACGCGAAGACCAAGATAAGCATTTGCCGCGCCGAATACTACTGCCAAAATAATACCCATAATAACTGATGTAACCGTTATTTCAGGGGTGACCTTTTCGGCAGGAATATAAGGCTTGAATTCGTTTTTATTATCCATATATTCTCCTATCCGTCAACACTTTAACGCTTTAAAATGTCAACTTAAAAATTCAAATTATTATATCATATAAAGTCAAAAAATGCAACCATTAATTAAGCTCAGCTATGGTAACGCCGTTTTCACCCTCACCGAATGTACCGAGTCTGTATGATTTTACCGAGCGGTGACTGCGCAAATGCGCCTGAACTGCCTTTCTGAGTACTCCTGTACCCTTACCGTGAATAATTCTCACCGTTTCAAGACCTGAAACAATTGCATTGTCAATATATCTGTCAAGCTCCAAAATCGCCTCGTCCGACGCCATTCCTCTAATATCAATTTCACCCGAAACCTCACGGTGAGCCCTCGACATAAGTCCTGTAACATTTCTTGTTTTCTTTATCTCGGTAGACTGCGTATACTTTGATTTTGCCCTGAGATTATCGAATTTAACCCACATTTTCATAGCGCCTGCCATTACATAAGCCTGTTTCTTTTGGGTATTTACATCAATAACAGTGGCATCTCTCCCGATGTCAGCAATTACAACAACGTCACCCCTTTGCGGATTTACAACAGCTTCGCCCGAAGTATTTTTTTCGATTACAGGATTTGCAGTATCTTCAAGCTCTTTAAGCGAGGATTTATATGCCGCTCTTGCCTTTTCTGCCATACTTGAAGCATTCTGAGCATTCATAGTTTTCTTAAGTTCCTCAAGTTCGTTTAAAAGCATACTTGATTTATATCTTGCAGTTTCTATTATCTGATTTGCAGTTTCCCTTGTTTTCTCCATCATTTTTTCGCGGTTTTTCTGCAAATCGTTTTCTCTCTGCTCTGCCCTTTTCTTGGTGTTTTCAAGCTCAGAACGAAGCTTTTGAGCTTTACGGTGTTCTTCATCGGCTGAACGGCGGGCATTTTCAAGCGCCTCAACTACCCTTTCAAACCTTGTATCCTCCTCGGATACCTGAGCCTTAGCGTTTTCAATTATCGCATCGTCAAGTCCTAAGCGCTTTGAAATTGCAAAGGCATTTGACCTTCCGGGCATACCGATAATTAGCTTATAGGTAGGCTTAAGTGTAGATACATCAAATTCACAGGAAGCATTCTCAACCTTGGGAGTATCAATTGCATATGCCTTAAGCTCGGGATAATGAGTGGTTGCAACCACCCTTGAACCGTAAGCCGCAAGTCTTATAAGTATAGCCTTAGCAAGAGCCGCACCCTCAACAGGGTCTGTACCTGCACAAAGCTCATCAAATAAAACAAGAGAATTATCATCGGCATTATCTAATATTGAAATGATGTTGGTCATATGCGAAGAAAAGGTGGAAAGCGACTGTTCAATGCTCTGTTCATCACCAATATCAGCAAAAACCTTTTCGTAAACTGCAACCGTACTTGAATCATCACACGGAATCATAAGACCGCACATTGTCATAAGTGTTAAAAGTCCAACAGTTTTAAGTGTAACTGTCTTACCGCCCGTATTGGGACCTGTTATAACAAGGGTATTATACTCTGTGCCGAGTCCTACAGTTATAGGAACAACCGATTTGTAGTGAATAAGCGGATGTCTTGCATTTTTGAGGTAGGTTTTTCCCTCGGTGTTTATTGTGGGGACAATAGCCTTCATTTTATATGCAAGACGCGCCTTTGCAAATATAAGGTTAAGCTTTACTAATGCATCAAACGAACGGATTATAGTATCAGCAAAGCCCCCTGCCTCCGCAGATAATTCAGCAAGAATACGCTCAATTTCTTCCTGCTCGCGAAGCTTTAGCACCCTTATTTCGTTATTGGTTTCTACTACAGACATCGGTTCAATAAAAACCGTAGAGCCTGTAGCCGAGGTATCGTGAATTATACCGCCGATTTGTCCCTTATGTTCTATCTTAAGCGGTACAACAAATCTACCGTCACGCTGAGTGACAATTGCTTCCTGTAGATATTTAGCCGACGGTCCGTGAACTATTTTGTCAAGCAATTCCCTAATTTTAGAGGATTTTGCTATTATCTTACGACGAATATCGTAAAGCGCGGGAGAAGCGTTATCGTTAATTTCCTCAGCACTTTTAATTGCAAAAACTATTCTTTCCTCAAGATATTTATTTGGAAACAATACATCAAACAGATAATCAATTGCTGTTTCTTTCATTCCGGAGCAGTCGTTTCGCCATTCCTTCAAGGAACGGATTACCCTTAATACCTCTGCAATATCAAGAAGCTCACCCATAGAAAGCACAGCCGATGCCTGCGCTCTCACAAGACAGGATGAAACATTTTTTGCCGAACCAAAAGACGGCGCAGTATACCGAGACATAAAGGTATATGCCGCATCGGTTTCTAAAAGCTTTGTTTTTACCGTATCAAGCGAGGTATCAGGTATAATTTTTCTTGCCATTTCTGCCGCATCAGACACCGTTGCCTCATTTGCAAGCAATTCAAGTATTTTATCAAGCTCTAAGGTTTTTAAATATCTTTCGATATTATAGCTCATTTGTTTTTCTCCTAAATTTTTTCTATCTGATTATAAAATTCAAGTGTTTGAAAGCGCTGGTCGGTTTGTAATGTTAAATACTGCGAGGTTAATGAAGAAAGCTGTCTCGCACATTGTTCGGGAATTTCAAATGAATAAAGCTTACCGAATTCCGAAAATGCAATATGCCTCAGTGCTGAAAGCACAGTTCTGTCAATCCCTACACCGTCTGTATCATTGCCACATTCTGCACAGCTAAGCGTTCCGTTTGCAAGATTGAAAAACATTAAATTATCCTCAAACTTTCCGCACTCCTTACAAGCCACCAAGTCGGGCATATAACCCATAGTAGTAGCTATTCTGAACTCTGTTATAGCCTTTATTAAAGGGGGAAAGCGTTTTTCCTTAGTAATAAAATGCAGTGAATTGAGAATAAGTCTCAAAAGCTCCTTATTCGGTACACCGTTTTCCCCGAAAACAGATGCCAACTCACAAAAATACTGTGAAAGCGTAAGAACCTCAATATCGCTACCCAAAGCAAAAAACTGTGCTATCGGTGTAGCCTCATAAATACGGTTTGTACCGTTTTTCTGTTTTATGGCAAAATCTGAATATGTAAGAAGTGCGGTTGCGGCATTTTTCTTGGATTTAATATTCTCCGCTCCCGATGCAAAGGCTTTTATTAGCCCATAATCGCGCGTAAAGAGAGTAACCAAACGGTCACTCTCCCCTACCTTCATTTCCTTTATTACTAATCCCTCGGTTGTAAACCGTGTCACCGTATCCGCCACTGATGTTCTTCTCCTTATAGGTATTTACAAACTCAAGATAGTCGCTAACCTTACCGCTTTTTATAAAACGAATCCAACTCTTATCTGTTTCCATAATAAACACTTCCCTCTGTTAAAAGTGTATATCGGAAACAGATAAATATTATAGGAAAAATCAGTCAAGTCCAAAGGTATGAATAAGTCCCTGACGGTTTCGCCAATCCTCCTTGACCTTTACCCACAGCTTAACATTTGCTCGAATACCGAAAAATTCTTCAATATCCCGTCTTGCCATAGTACCGATTTTTTTAAGCATTGAACCGCTTTTGCCAATAATTATACCCTTATGCGAATCTCTCTCACATATAATCGTAGCCTCAACCTCAACTATAGGCTCACCCGATGCCGTATCCCTTTCAACAAAACGCTCAAGGTCAACAGCAATACCGTGAGGCACCTCTTTATCAAGTGTTCTCAAAAGCTTTTCCCTTATCATTTCAGCAACCATAACCTTTTCGGGTTGGTCGGTAACATCCTCGTCGTCAAAGTAATGAGGCGACGGCTTTGCAACATTATATAACTCTTTAAGCATAAGTTCGACACCGTCTCCCGTCTTGGCAGAAAGAGGAATGACCGCCTCAAAGGGAAAATGCTCGCTATATTTAATTATAATATTAAGAAGCTCTTCCTTTTTTTCAAGCAAATCAATCTTATTGATTACCAAAAAAGCCTTAAGCTTACGCTTTTTAAGCTCCTTTATAAGCTCAGCCTCAGCGGGCGGAAGTTCCTCGCTATCGTTCTTAAATAAAGTGACCGCCTCAATAACAAGTACCGCCGCGTCAACATCTGCCATACCGTCACCCACAGCGCGGTTCATATTTTTATCAAGCTCGTTCCTTGGCTTATGAAAGCCCGGTGTATCAATAAACACAAGCTGAGTTTCAGCTTTAGTATATATACCCATAATGCGAGTGCGGGTTGTCTGAGGCTTGTTCGAAACGATAGCCACCTTTTGACCAAGCACATTATTCATAAGCGAGGATTTGCCTACATTAGGTCTTCCTATAATCGTAATAAATGCTGACTTTTGTTCCATAAATTTAAACCTTGTTTATTGCAAGACCTAAAGCGTCAAGCACAACCTCTTCCTTTTCACGCATTACTGTTTGCTCAAGACCGCCTGCTTCGTGGTCATATCCCAACAAGTGGAGCATTGAATGAACCGTAAGGAATGCCACCTCACGCTCAAGACCGTGGCCGTATAAATCTGCCTGATACATAGCGTGGTCAACCGAAATTACAATATCACCAAGCATTTTAGCGCCTGTTTCGGGGTTAGTATCATACTCGCCGTTTTCGCCAAGCGGGAAAGAAAGCACATCTGTAGATGAGTCGATATTGCGATGTGTTGCGTTCATTTCTCTAATCATTTCGTCGTCCACAAGGGTAACATCAACCTCTGCCGGAGCATCAAAGCCCTCAAACTTAAGTGTCGCGTTACAAGCCTTTCTGATAAGAAGGCGTGTTCCCGTGGGAAGCTTAACTGATTTCTGCTTTACTACAATGTTTACCTTTACACTCATTTCTTTTCTGCACTTCTTTCATAAGCTTTTATTATTTCCTGCACCAAGCGGTGACGGACAACATCCTTACCCGTAAGGCGCGAAATTGCAATATCGTCAATATTCTTAAGGATTCTTACTGCATCCTTAAGACCTGATTTTTTACCGTCAGGCAAATCTATCTGAGTAATATCACCCGTCACAACCGCCTTAGAATTAAAGCCGAGACGGGTTAAAAACATCTTCATCTGCTCACAGGTGGTATTCTGAGCCTCGTCAAGAATTATAAAGCTATCATCAAGGGTTCTGCCTCGCATATAAGCTAAAGGCGCCACCTCAATATCGCCTCTTTCCTGACATTTCTGAAAATTTTCTGCGCCCAGCATATCAAAAAGAGCATCATACAACGGTCTCAGATACGGGTCTATTTTCTGTTGCAGGTCACCTGGTAGAAAACCGAGTCTTTCCCCTGCCTCAACCGCAGGACGGGTAAGAATAATACGGTTTACCTGCTTTGCTCTAAAAGCACTAACTGCCTGAGCCACTGCAAGATAGGTTTTTCCTGTTCCCGCAGGACCTACACCAATTGTTATAGTGTTTTTTCTTATAGCCTCAACATACTGCTTTTGACCAAGTGTTTTAGGCTTAACAGGCTTACCCTTTGAGGTGATACAAATACAGTCTGCGTCGGTAATATCTATAATTTTACCGTCATCGCCATCCTCAACAAGGGATGCAACATAGTCAATATTTTGGTCGGTTATCTGCTCGCCCTTGTTAATCATCGTAATAAGTCCCTCAATCGTTCTTCGGGCGGATAATACATTATCAACCTCGCCCTTAATCTTTATCTTACTGCCATACGATGTGACTGCAACATCGTATCTTTTCTCAATTCTTTTAATATTAACATCAAAATTCCCAAACAGATTTACAATCTGCTCCATTCTTTCAATGTCTACCGTCTGCTCAAACAAAGGCATTATCACTCCAAAAATATTTATATTGATTATAACACACTTTAAAACTATTTTCAATAAAATTTTTAAAAAATTTAATTAAAAATAAACAAAATTCTTGCAAAGTATACTTATCTTTGCTATAATTCAAATTGCAAATTACTATTTTAGGGTGTTCATATGCATAAAAAATTAAGCTATTTTATTTTACTAATATTTCTTCTTACTGTTTGTAGCTGTGGAGATACAGAAAATCAAGCTTCCACAGTTACTGTCAACCTGCCGAGTGACGATTCTGTAAACGGTTACCGCATTTCAGAGCCTCAGCCTAACATTACAGACGGTATGCCTGACATAATTGCGGATAACAATGTTTCTGTAGAAGATAATTCCAACAAGAAACAGAAATATTATGCCAACACAAAAAGTAAAAAATTCCATCTTAAAAGCTGTATATATGCCACCAAGTTGGACGAAGAAAACCTTTTTATCACATCTAACAGAAACAGTCTGATTTTACAGAATTACAGTCCGTGCAAAAAGTGTGAACCTTGAATTTTTAAAAATAACCTTTCTATAGACAAAAAAGCCTTTTTACGAGCGAAACACTCATAAAAAGGCTTTTAATTTTCTGCTATCAGGCTTCCATTATAGCGCGGAATTCCTCGCCCGATATTTTTTCTCTCTCAAACAGAACCTTTGCAACCTCGTGTAGCTTAGGCATTGCGTTTTTAAGCAGTTCGAGTGCCTTTGCATACTGAGTCATTACAACATTTTCAATTTCTTCATCAATAACCGAGGCTGTCTTTTCAGAATAGTTCGGTGTTGAGGAGAAATCTCTGCCAAGGAATACCTCGTTATTATCGTTACCGTAGGTCACAAGTCCCAAACGGTCGCTCATACCGAAGCGTGTAACCATTTGACGGGCAAGTGCTGTAGCTCTGTCAATATCGTTGGATGCTCCTGTACACACATCGTCCTGTGTGAGCTGTTCTGCAGCACGTCCGCCAAGCAAAGAGCAAATCTGCTCGGTCATCTGCTTTTTAGATGTATGTCCCTTTTCCTCAGTAGGAACATACATCGTATATCCCGCCGCCATTCCGCGACGGATAATCGAAATCTGGTGAACAGGGTCCTGAGTCGATAAGAAGTAGGATACAACCGCGTGTCCCGCCTCGTGATATGATGTTACCATCTTATCCTTATCGCTAACAATATGAGACTTCTTCTCGGCACCCATAACAACCTTAATTGTCGCTTCCTCAATTTCTTCCTGAGTTATAGCCTTTTTGCCGTGACGGACAGCAAGTAATGCCGACTCATTAAGCAGATTTTCAAGGTCAGCGCCTGTAAAGCCTGAAGTAGACTTAGCAATAGTATTTAGGTTTACATCAGGTCCTAACGGCTTACCGCGTGAATGAACCTTCAGTATTTCTTCTCTGCCCTTAACATCGGGATAATTAACCGTAATCTGACGGTCAAATCTACCGGGACGAAGCAATGCCTTATCAAGTATATCAGGACGGTTTGTAGCCGCCATAACAATAACACCCTCGTTAGTGCCAAAGCCATCCATCTCAACAAGAAGCTGATTAAGTGTCTGCTCGCGCTCATCGTGACCGCCACCGAGACCGGCTCCCCTCTGTCTTCCCACAGCGTCAATTTCGTCAATAAATATAATTGCAGGCGATTCCTTTTTAGCCTCACCGAAAAGGTCACGCACACGCGAAGCACCCACGCCGACAAACATTTCAACAAAATCAGAACCCGATATTGAGAAAAACGGCACCCCTGCCTCACCTGCAACAGCGCGGGCAAGCAAGGTCTTACCTGTTCCGGGAGGGCCTACAAGAAGCACGCCCTTAGGAATTCTTGCGCCTAAATCATTAAACTTTTTGGGGTCCTTAAGGAAGTCAACAATCTCAGACATTTCCTCTTTTTCTTCGTCTGCACCGGCAACATCCGCAAAGGTGGTTTTCTTTTTACTGTCTGCCTTGCGTGCCTTTGATTTGCCGAAGCCCATCGTTTTATCGGCACCCATAGTGGAGTTCATTCGTTTCATAAAGAAAATCCAAAACACCGCCAATATTCCTACCATAAGCAAGGTAGGAAGCAGACTCATAATCCAAGCGCCCTGACCGCCCTCGACATAGTTGAATTCTATATCCTTATCTGTGCCCTTGTTTTCCTCTTTTATTTTCCATACAGCTTCATTCACATCGTTATAGAAAATAGAGGCATCAGCCACAGTATAGCGGTATTTTTTCGCTTTATCCTTATCCTTTTCCTTGTCCTCACGCTTTACATAGGTAATTTCACCGCTGTAAAGATTCAACTCAAATTCCGAAATTTCATTGTTTTTTACCATTGAAACCAATTCGGAATACTTCATTTCAGCGGTATTTTTTGTGAGATAGGAAACCCCTAACATTGAAATAATGAGCACAATAGGAATTCCTAAATACAGTAAAACATTTTTTAGATTTTTCTTCAAAGCTTAATTACTCCCTTTCTTTTGCGACATACAATTTATGAGTAAACCTCAGGAGAAAGCACACCGACAAAAGGTAAATTTCTATATTTTTCATCATAGTCAAGTCCGTAACCGACTACAAATTCATCCGGAACAACCTTACCTACATAATCAGCAACAATATCTGCCTGACGGTTTGCAGGCTTATCAAGCAAGGTACAAACCTTAATGCTTCTGGCATTACGGTCAAGTAAAACCTTCTTAAGATATGAAAGGGTTATACCCGAATCAAGGATATCCTCAACTAAAAGAATATCACAGTCCTCAGGGTTAATATCGAGGTCCTTTTTAAACTTAACAACACCTGTTGTTTTGGTACCGCTGTAAGAGGAAACTGCCATAAAATCAATTTCACAGTCACAGGTAATATTCCTTAAAAGGTCAGCCATAAACACAACCGCTCCCTTAAGCACGCTTACAAGCAACAAATTTTTACCCTCATAATCCTTAGAAATCTGTTCGCCCAATCTTTTACATATTTCTTTAAGCTCTTCTTCTGAAATAAGAACCTTTGCTATATCGTCCTGCATTTTTATCTCTCCTCAACCGAAATTTTTAAAATCCTTTTACTGTTACTGCCAACGGCGCAACGCTCTGCCACACCGATTCCGTGTATCCAGATTACACCCTTATCGTCAGCAATAACAGGTATTATTTCTCTATCCCTTAAAGGAATTTTGTTTTCACTGAAAATTCGGTTCACTGTCTTTGTGCAACCGCGTTTTTTTAATCTGATTTTATCACCGCTCTGCTTGGTTCTTAAAACCGATTTTCCAATAATTTTATCACAATCCAAAGAATTATTTAATAACAAATTATTAATTTTTTTATTTTCCTCAATGAAAGAAACATCGTCTTCGGTTATATCAACAATAAATTCTTTTGGTTTTTGTTCAATCTCACCGTTGTGAAAAATTGTAAGGTATCCGTTTTCAACCACCGCCGTACACAATGAAGGTAAATGAATCTGTCCGCCTTTATGAATAATTTTTAAAACCGCCTCAATATGAACAAGCTCGGTATCACATTGCGGAAATACTTTTTCAATAAAGCATTTTACAACCCTTTTTGCAACTGCAGGCGAAAGCTCCCCAAGGCTACCCACCCTCAAACGGTTATCCGCTGTATTCTCAGTTAAATATTTCTCGACCTTAGACGAAATATACTCGCTATCCTCTTTAAGTAAGGATGCAGTTCTCTGCACCGCCTTTTCAACCGATGGATTAATCTCCTTTAAAACAGGAATTATATTATGCCTTATTTTATTTCTTGTATAGTCATCTGAAAGATTTGTACTGTCGGTCACATAAGGAATTCCATTTTCACTACAGTATTCCTCAATATTTTGCCTTGTACAAAAAATAAGCGGACGGATAAAAATATCCCTTTTAGGCGGAATACCGCATAGACCGTCAGGTCCCGTGCCTCGGCTTAAATTAAAAATAACCGTTTCAAGATTATCGCTTGCCGTATGCGCCGTAGCAACAACACCTTCGTTTATTTTGCTGAAAAATTCATACCTGAGCTTTCTTGCGGCAAGCTCTGTGCTTATACCGTTTTCTTTGGCATACAGAGGCACATCTGCCCTGCCGACAGCAAGCTCAATACCTGCATTGTCACATTGCTCTTTAACAAATTGCTCGTCCCTGTAAGCCTCTGCACCGCGTATCATATGGTTAAAATGAGCCGCCTTGACGGTAATTCCCAAGCTTTCCTTAAGTGACATTAAAGAAAATAGCAAAGCCATAGAATCCGCACCGCCCGAAAGTGCTACGGTAACACACTTAACATCCTCAGGAAGCATTGAATACTGTTGAATAGCATCAATAATAAGCTTTTCCATCATCTGAACACATCCACAGAGGTAAATCTTGTATACTGACCGTCCCAATGCAAATCAACAGTACCAACCTCACCATGACGGTTCTTAGCTACTATACATTCTGCCTTATTCGGGTCGCCCTTATCCTCGTCAGCATCCTTTTCACTGTCATAATACTTTTCTCTGTAAAGGAAAAGCACTATATCAGCATCCTGCTCGATTGAACCTGAATCTCTAAGGTCAGAAAGTGCCGGCTTATGCGACTTACCCTTAACCTCAGTGCCACGCGAAAGCTGTGCACAGGCAATAACAGGAACCTTAAGCTCCTTTGCCATAATTTTAAGATTACGGGTAATCTCCGAAACCTCTTGAACCCTGTTATCGGTAGCCTTCGCCGATTTCATAAGACCGAGGTAATCGATAACCACAAGGTCAGGAGCCGGCTTCATTCTTCTTAGCTTAGCCTTCATTTCGGGGACCGTAATTGTAGATGTTTCGTCGAAATAAATGTTTGCCTTTGAAAGATTCTCTCCCGCCTGAGCAAGACGCGCCCACTCACCCTCGTCAAGCTCACCTGTACGGAGCTTTTCACTCTTTATACCGGCTTCACTCGACAGCATACGCTGAGCTAACTGGTCACGAGTCATCTCAAGTGAAAAGAAGCAAACGGTTCTTCCCGTGTCAACCGCAACATTTCTTACAATATTAAGCGCAAACGAGGTTTTACCCATACCGGGACGGGCGCCTAAAATAATCAAATCCGATTTATTAAGACCGGTCATCATCTTATCAAGCGCGCCGATTCCGCAAGGAATACCAACATAATCTGCTCTTGTTTCAGGGTCTGCCATTTTGGTTAGGCGGTCATAGGTCTCGTTTTCAATTACCGATTTAATATGGGTAAGACCGCTCAATTCCCTACCCTGACGGATTTCATAAATCCGTTGCTCAGCAGAGTCAAGCAGAAGTCCTGAATCGAGGGTATTTTCGTTTACATCCTTTATAATATCCTGAGCCGCCGTCATAAGCGAACGGGCATAATAGCGCTCCCTTACAATTGCCACATATGTAAGCACATTTGCGGCAGAGGGCACTATCTGAACAAGCTGTGTAAGGTAAGCCTTACCGCCTGCTTCATCGTAAACGCCGTCCTTTTTGAGCTTTTCAAGCAGGGTTACAAAATCAATAGTCTGGCTAAGCTCATACATAGACGACATAGTGGCATAAATTTCTTTATGCTGAGGCAGATAAAAATAATCGGTTTTCATCTGCACAGCTATCTCATTCAGACACTTAGGGTCGATAAGCACCGAGCCCAAAAGCGACTGCTCAGCCTCAACAGAATAAGGAAGCCTTACTCCGTCAAGGTTATAAATAAGCTTTTCGTCACTCATACTTTCCTTTTTCCAATCCTTTTACACCGTCAGGCGCAAAAATTATTCTGTAACGCTTACAGTTACCTTTGCAATAATGCCCTGATATAGCTTAATTTCAGCAGTATATTCACCGAAATTCTTTATATCTGCAACGCTCATCTTTTTACGGTCTATTTCAACACCTAAGCTTTTCTGAATTTCTGCGGCAATTTCCTTAGAAGTAACCGAACCGAAAAGTCTGCCTGCAGAGCCTGCCTTAGCTTTTATCACAACCGTCTTTCCCTCAAGCAGTGAAGCAAGCTTTTTAGCGGCATTTATCTCCTCCTGCTTATGGTGAGCCTTAGCCTCCTCGCGGTTTTTAAGCTCATTTAAAGCAGCATTATCTGCCTCTATAGCAAGCTTTTTAGGGAAAAGGAAATTACGGGCATAACCGTCCGAAACATTACAAAGCTCACCTTTTTTTCCTTGTCCCTTAACATCTGCTAATAATACAACCTTCATCTTATTATTTCTCCTTGTTAAAATTTAAACTTCCATTATTATGGGAAGTATCATAGGACTGCGTTTGGTTTTTGTAAATAAGAACCTTGAAACCGCGTCCTTTATTCGGGTTTTGGTGGTATTCCAATCCCTGATATTTTGCATATAGCACCGCTCAAGCACATCGCATACGAGCTCGTTTATCTCCCTCATAAGCTCCTCTGACTCTTTGACATAAACAAAGCCTCTTGATACCACATCAGGTCCTGAAACAACCTCACGGGTTACGCGGTCAATGGAAACGGCGACAATAATTATACCGTCATCCGACAAATGCTTACGGTCTCTTAAAACAATGCTTCCAACATCACCTACGCCAAGACCGTCAACCAATATTCTGCCTGCTGTAACAGTTTCGTTGCATACCATTTTTTCGTCACTTACCTCAATTACCGAGCCGTTTGTAGCAATCAGCACATTATCGTCGGGGATACCCATTTGCGAAGCCAACATTGAATGCTTCATAAGGTGCTTCTGCTCACCGTGAAGCGGTATGATATACTTGGGCTTCACAATGCTCATCATAAGCTTTAATTCCTCCTGACAAGCGTGACCTGAAACATGGACATCATACATACGCTCATATACAACCTCAGCGCCTCTCTTCATTAGCTCGTTAATAACCTTACTTACAAGCTTTTCATTACCGGGGATAGGTGTGGCTGATATTATAATCATATCACCCGGAATAATCTCTATTTGACGGTGCTCTGAGAATGCTATTCTGTGAAGGGCTGAAAGCGGCTCGCCCTGACTTCCTGTTGTTATAACAACAATATTGCCCGACTCATAATTCCTTATGTCAGCAACATCTATGAGAACATTATCAGGAACATTAAGATACCCCAAATCAGATGCCACATTTACAACATTAAGCATACTCCTGCCCGAAACCGCAACCTTTCTGTTGCAGTTTACCGCTTCATCTATAATCTGCTGTATTCTGTGAATGTTTGAAGAAAAAGTAGCTACAATTATTCTTCTTCCGTCTGCCTTTTTAAAAAGATTCGAAAGCGAATCGCCCACAACCTTTTCAGACGGTGTATAGCCAGATCTTTCTGCGTTTGTTGAATCCGCAAGAAGCGCTAAAACGCCATTTTTACCGTATTCGGCAAATCTTCCTATATCTATAACATAATCGTCTATCGGCGTTGTGTCAATCTTAAAATCTCCTGTGTGAATAACAATTCCTGTCGGACAGGTTATCGCAAAGCCTACTGCATCGGGAATTGAGTGATTCACATGTATAAATTCAATTGTAAATTTACCTAAAGTAACCTTTTCGCCCGGTTTTACAGTATTAAGGTTAACATCTGCCAAAAGCTTATGCTCCTTTAGTTTTCCCTCTATCAGACCTACAGTAAGTCTTGTGGCGTAAATGGGCAAATTAAAATTCCGTAACAAATACGGTATCGCACCTATATGGTCCTCATGTCCGTGAGTCACCACAAGTCCCTTAATTTTACTCCTGTTTTCAAGTATATAAGTAAAATCAGGGATTACAATATCTATACCCGGCATTTCCTCGTCAGGAAAGGACATTCCGCAGTCAACCATAAACATATCCCCGTCATACTCATATAGGGTTATGTTTTTACCTATCTCTCCCAATCCGCCTAAGGGAATAATCTTTATCGGCTTTTTAGGCTGAACAGGTCTGTTATAGCTTCGCCTCGGCTGTCTTGTGACCTGAATATCTTCAAGCCTAAACGAATCATTATCGTCATAAGAATATCTTGTGTATTTACCCTTATAATTGGAATGTCCGCTTTTCTTAGAATAATTTTTCTTAGGTTTTCCACCCCCCATTTCATTAATTTTTTTGTTTTTAGGTGTTTGACTCATTTAATTTTTTTGCCTCCAGATATATATTTTTAAAAAAATATGCCTCACACCCAAGACATATATATTTTTATTTTAAATAGAGATAATATTGCACATTTGGCAACAATACCCCATAATGTATATATTTTACAATTTATAAGTCTTTATGTCAAGCAAATAAAAATTAATTTTAAATTAATTATACCCACAAATTTATATTAATAATCACTCTGCCTTTTTAGGGTTTTTATTCTGCCACTTTTTCTTGACAGTTTCTTAACAATGTTATATAATAAACCGAAAACCGTTTTGGAGAGATAACTATGAAATCAAAAGTAGTAATCATTGATTCTGACCACAGAAGCCGAAAGCTTATAAGTTCAATCTTAAAGGATTTTTACGATATAGTTTCCGCGCAAAGCTTTAGCGAAGGGTATTCTGTCATTGTGGGAAATCATCCTGACATCATAATAATTGACCCCCTTTTCCCCGAAAAGGAGGGCGCTGAACTAATTAAAAAGGTGCGTGAGTGGAATGACTGTCAAATAATAGTCGTTTCTGCAAGCACCACAGAACGCGCCGTTATTGATGCTTTTGGGGCGGGAGCAGACGATTTTGTCCGAAAGCCCTTTTTCTCCTCTGAGCTTAGAGCGCGTGTAGATGTCCTTTCAGCAAGATATTCTGCGCTTGAAAAAGCCAAGGGAGCCAACACAGAGCATTCCTACATTTTCGGCTCACTTTCACTACAATATGATAATCACAGGGTTACTGTTGACGGTGCACCGATACATCTCACTAAAAACGAATTTAAAATACTTTCTCTGCTTTGCCGACATTCGGGCAAGGTTCTGACCTACGAATACATTATTAAATCGATATGGGGACCTCGTGCAGATACCAATACCGGAATTTTGCGTGTTAATATTGCAAATCTAAGAAAAAAAATTGAAAAAGACCAGCTTTCTCCACAATATATCCTCACAGAAAACGGTATCGGATATTCAGTAAACGAAAGCGAATTTAAGGACAGCTTATAGTTTTATGTTACTATATGTTTTAAATTGGCAGTCTGACGGAACGAAATTCCGTCACCGTTTGCAATTATAATATGGTCGTACAGATTTATATTAACCGTCATAAGCGCTCTTTTCATCATTTTCGTCAAATCAATATCGAAGTTGCTTGGCAACGCTGAACCGTTTGGATGATTATGTGATATTACTATATTTACGGCATCGTGGTTCATAGCAATTTCGAGTATTTCTCTTGTTGACACTCCGACCGACGAAACATCACCGTGATTTACAACATCAAAGCCTAAAAGCTTTCCGTTTGCGCTGAGCGAGGTTACTGCAAAAACCTCCTCAGTAAAGCTCATATGCTTATTTAGTACAAAATTAAAAATTTTAGTATCATCATCGAGGACACCGTTATATCTTTCTAAAAACTTATTACTTCCGTAATGCCTTACAAGATGGCTTATCAGTTTTATAAGTGCTACGGAATTGTCACCTATACCGTCAATCTTTTTAAGCTCGCTCGGTTTAGCGTCAATAACCTGAGTAAGAGTACCAAAACGGTTAAGTAAGAGATGCGCAATCTCGTTAGTATCCTTTCGGGGAATACTGTAAAATAAAAGCATTTCTAAAATCTTGTGCTCTGGTGTATGCTCTGTAAAACCGTCTGCGAGAAAGCTGTTGCGCACCCTTTCGCGATGATCCTTATGTAGATTATTAGCCATCAGGTTATCTCCTTAAAATCAAAATCCGTTTTATTATATCCTATATTTTTCCTAATTTCAAGTCCTAAGAAAGGAAGTCCCGCTAATATGAAGGAATTTCTTATAACTAAAAACGATGCAAGTCTGCGCCTTGATAAATTTATTACTAAGGCTTGCCCCACGCTCCCCTCCTCGCTTATGTTTAAATATATAAGAACCAAGCGGATAAAGGTGAACGGAAAGCGCGCAGAGATAAGCACAAGGCTTAATGCAGGCGATGTTGTTTCTGCCTATATAAATGATGAATTCTTTGTAAAGCTAAAGCCTACATACGATTTTATGGCGGTGCCCGCAAAGCTTGACATAGTATACGAGGACCAAAATATTATACTTGCAGACAAAAAGCAGGGCTTACTTGTTCATCCCGACAAAAACGAATATACCAACACCCTTATTGCACGAATTCAGCATTATTTATATGATAAGGGAGAGTACAATCCTGAGGACGAAAACAGCTTTTGTCCTGCTCTTGCCAACCGAATAGACCGAAACACCGGAGGAATTGTGATTGCCGCAAAAAACGCCGAAGCATTACGCATACTTTGCGACAAAATAAAAAACCGTGAGCTTGACAAGCGTTATCTTGCCGTAATCCACGGTATTCCTCGGAAAAAATCAGCGCTTCTTGAGGGATTTCTTGAAAAAAACGAGAATAAAAATCGGGTTTATATGTCAACCAAACGCAAAGGAGATAACTCTAAAACGGTTAAAACAAAGTACAATGTTCTTGATAGCAAAAACGGACTTTCCCTTGTAGAAATCGAATTGCTCACAGGTAGAACACACCAAATCCGCGCCCATATGGCATCAATAGGTCATCCGCTTTTAGGTGAGGGAAAATACCAGCATTCTAACGATAAAAAAGCCGGCTTTGACAAACAGGCGCTATATTCCTATAGCCTTGCGTTTGATTTCAAGACCGATGCCGGAATCCTGAACTATCTCAACGGAAAGCGCTTTACCGTTAAAAAGGTATGGTTTGCAGAGGAGCTATTCGGTGACGGATATAAAAAGCTGTTAAATAATTAATCTCAGTTTAAAAATGCAGATAAAGTTAAAAGCGGTTCTCACATTTTTTGAGAGAACCGCTTTTAGTTTAGTTTTTATTGAAATCTTCAAGAATTAATCCGGCATTTCTTTCAATCGCCCAATTAATGTTCCATTCGCTTGTAAATATAAGCAAATCATTTCCCTTGAAATCCTGTACCCACTTTGTATCAGAGGTAAGATTAAGCTTTTTAATATCAATATCCTTATTTTTCACCCAACGGATAAACTGATAAGGGAGATTATTTCTTATAACATCAACATTGTATTCATTTTTAAGACGGTGCTCCAACACTTCAAACTGAAGCACGCCTACAACACCGACTATAACTCGCTCCATACCTGTATTAGGGTCGTGGAAAATCTGAATTGCACCCTCTTGGGCAATCTGCTCAACACCCTTTACAAACTGCTTGCGCTTTAGACTGTCTTTTTGCTCAATAACCGCAAAATGCTCAGGCGCAAAGGTGGGTATTCCCTCAAATTCCACCTTTCTTTTCTGTGAGCATACAGTATCGCCTATTGAATAAATTCCGGGGTCAAAAACACCTATAATATCACCTGCATATGCCTCGTTTATTACCTGACGCTCCTCTGCCATCATCTGTTGAGGCTGTGAAAGACGAACTGGCTTTCCTGTCTGAACGTGGAAATAATCGGCACCACGCTCAAACTTACCTGAGCAAATGCGGAAAAAGGTTATGCGGTCTCTATGATTCTTATTCATATTTGCCTGAATTTTAAAGGCAAAGGCTGAAAATTCCTCGTCAAACGGACTCACAAGCTCATCACCCGACCTCCTCGGTAACGGTGAGGTAGTCATTTTAAGGAAATTTTCAAGGAATGGCTCAATACCAAAGTTTGTAAGAGCTGAGCCAAAGAAAACAGGTGTCAGCTCACCGCAACGAACCTTTTCAATATCAAATTCAAAGCTTGCGCCGTCAAGAAGCTCTATTTGGTCAACAAGCTCTGCACGCTGATACTCACCGATAAGTTCGTCAAGCTTAGCTATATCTGTAATATCACAGGGTGTAGGCTTAATCCTTTCCTGACCTCTGTGAAGCTCGCTGAAGCTTAAGATTTCTCTCTTGTCGCGGTCAAATACGCCCTTAAAATCCACACCGCAGCCTATAGGCCAGTTTACGGGATATGTTCCTATACCAAACTCCTTTTCAAGCTCATCAAGAAGCTCAAATGGGTCTCGCGCCTCGCGGTCAAGCTTATTTATAAATGTGAAAATCGGTATATGCCGCATTGCGCAAACCTTAAACAGCTTTCTCGTTTGGGTTTCTATACCCTTTGCCGCATCAATAACCATTACCACGCTATCTGCCGCCATAAGGGTACGGTATGTGTCCTCCGAGAAGTCCTGATGTCCGGGTGTGTCAAGAATATTAATACAGTAGCCGTCATACTCAAACTGCATTACAGACGAGGTAATAGAAATACCTCTCTGCTTTTCAAGCTCCATCCAGTCACTCACAGCGTGCTTTGCAGTTGCCTTTCCCTTTACCGAGCCCGCCGTTTGAATTGCACCGCCGTATAAAAGAAACTTTTCTGTAAGTGTAGTTTTACCGGCGTCAGGGTGCGAAATTATCGCGAATGTACGCCGTCTTTCAATCTCGTGCTTTAAATCTGCCACGGATAAATACCCCTTTTATAAAAATTCAAAATAACTTTTTTATATTATCATATAATCCTTAGTTTTTCAAGTATTTATACCATATATTCCCTGATTTCCTTATCAGATAGCTTAATAAGCTTTATTTCTTCGTTTTTTCTTTCTATATATACCGAAATAATATAATTTTCCACTTCAAAAACCGAATAATTAGAGCTTTGTTCTGCCTTTGTTGCATCGAAGCTATTAAGCGGAATTTTAAAGCCCTTGCCCTGACACTTTATATAGGCTTCCTTTTTTGTCCAGATGCTAAAAAAATCACGATTCGTTTTTATTTTTTCCCTTTCGGCTGTTGTAAAAAATCGTTCAGCTACTGAACCGTTATATTTTCTTATATACTCTGCATCTATTCCAACAGGCATATCGGAAAAAGCTACTGCTACCAACAAATTTGAATGAGTAATATTAAAATGAGCTCCGCTTAAATCCTTAAAATAAGGCTTTCCAAAGTCATCAACGGCTATTTCGGGCAAATTAGAAGCCATTCCAATCCGTTTTGCACAAGCATTACGCGCTATTAACCTACCGTAATTCGAGCAACGCTTTTTCTGATATAATTTATCTGTTTTTTGTGGTATAAAATCCCCCAGAAAATTCTTTTCCCATTCTTCTGCCCATTGAGGCAAAATGTAATAATAAACCTCTGTCATTACAAACTCCGTAAAAATTTATTTAGATAGTTAAGCACTCGTTTTTTATCTGCCGACCAAAGTGGGGCTACAAGCTCTTTTTTAGCGCCGTCACCTGTAATTCTATGCACAACCGTACCGCGAGGCAAAATTTCAATACAGCTTTTGAGGATTTTGGCATATTCCTCAAGCGAAAGACACTCAAAATCACCCTTTAAATAATCCTTTTCAAGGTCGGTATTTTTTAAAACATACAGCATATGGAATTTAACACCGTCTGTCCCTGACAACACCGCCTGTCTCACCGTTTCGGTAATATCATTTTCGGTTTCATTCGGCAGACCTATGATAATATGTGTTACAACATCTATCCCCGCTGATTTAAGCCTTTTTACCGCATTAAAATATACCTCATTACTGTAGCCTCTGCGGATATATTCAATTGTTTCAGGCTTTACTGTTTGAAGTCCAAGCTCAACGCTCACAGGCTTAATTGCGTTTATCTCGCTTAAAAGCTCTATAACCTCGTCGGAGAAACAATCAGGTCTTGTGCCTATAGCCAAGCCTACTATATAATCAGGACTTACTGCTTTATAATATAAATCCTTGAGCCTTTCTATCGGCGCATAGGTTGAGGTAAAAGACTGAAAATAAGCAATATATTTTCCCGATTTATTCTTAGCCTCTACCCTTTTCTTTGCATTTTCGAGCTGAAGAAGTATATCGGTTCCGCTCTCTGCAAACTCGCCGCTGCCCGAAGCCGAGCAAAATATACAACCGCCTGTGCCTAATGTTCTGTCTCTGTTTGGACAGGTAAAACCGCCGTCTAACGACAGTCTGTATACCTTACAACTGAATTTTTCCTTGTAATACTCATTCGCTGTTTTATAAATCATTTCTCATTCCCGCCATTATAGAGCATAAAATGCTTGAAGCTATCATAAAAGCATCAAAATAAATAGCATTAGATGCATAGCTCATAATTTTAAAGCCTATTCCGTAATCAGAAATTCCCACGTCACCACCAATAGCAGAAAACATAGAAACAAAAGCTACCTCTAAAGAATATGGAAGCATAGCAATTAAAAAGAAAATAAAGGTGAGAATGCCTGTTGCAATCCACAAGTGATTCTTTTTAATTGCAAAAAAAGAAATAACTGTTGCCGCAATTATAAATGCCAATATAATAAATGGGTGTACCCCACCCAAAACATTACCGAAAAAACCGTTAAAGGAAGCATAGAAATTTTCATCTTCATTGAATGGAAGAAAGGTTGCAATTATTACTAAAATAGTCAAAGCTATATGAAAAACAAAACCCACAAGCAAGAGTATTTTTCCAACTCTTGCCCAATTAAAGCTTCGTGTTGCTTGCCAATCAATCATTACATTTCACCTACTTAGTAGAATATAAATAAAGTTTATCACACCTATGCTTTATATGTCAAGAAATACGGGATAAAATCAATTGACATTAATTAATTTGAACATTATAATAGTTTATGTATTATTAATAAAATTTCTTTAATCATCTACAAGGGGAAAAATATGAAAAATAGGCGTCAGATAGCATTAAATAAGCTTTTTAATGTCTGTATTATTCTCGGTGCTTTTTTGGGTTGGATGGCTTACATCTTTGCAACTGATATTGAAGCCAAATCCGATATTGCTTGGGTTATTGGATTTGGTTTATTCTCTGTGGGTTTTATCGTTATACCTTGCTTTTTCACCCCATACTGCTATTCTTTTGACAGCGAGGGTGTATCTCTGCTTTATGTTTTTTTACCTACAGAAAGGTATCTTTGGAAAAACATACACGCTATTGAGGTTATCGAAAAGTCTACAAAACCTTCTGCGTTAGACCTTTTGTATTCAGCTGTATTTGCTATTTCAGGGAAATCCGTAGGCAAAAGTAGATTTTATATGGAGGGACATATCCGCAAAACCTTTCTCACAAAGCGATTACTTGAAAAATACTGGGACGGAACTATTACAGGATACTTTTTTGATGATATAAGAAAATGCTTTGCCAAATATAAAAAGAAAAATGACATTCAAACCAAGGTGCATCTTACCGACGAAATTGTACCTATGGAGCGTACTATAAGAGCGCAGACAAGAGAAATCATTGAGCCTTTCGTCGCTATTGCAAAACAACATAATTTAGTACTCAAGCCTAACTTTCTTTACATAACCGAGGATTTTAAAGAGTTGCACAGTCGTCCGAAAGAAAACTATACTTATACAGCTTTAGTAGGAATATCTCATCCTTACGAAAGGGATGAAAGCCGTATAGTAGAAATCAGCGCTGATTTAATCTATGTGAGGCTTGGCAAAACCGTCTACCGAGGTGTTGTTAACCAAGATTTTGAGGAAGAACTGAGGTTTTTTCTTAAGGATACCATTAATGAAATCGCAAAGAATGGTATTGAGGTTTATTGCCGCAACAATTAATATTGATTTCTAACCGAAAAGAGGTACACAATGTTTGATAATATTTCACAGGCATTTTTTATTACAGGAGCTACAGGCTATGGCATTGTAGTACCTATTATGAGATTACTTGCAACAATATTTATGGTTATTTCTACATACAGTATTCTAAAGTCAAGACGCGACAAGCACATAATTATATGGTTGTTTTTAATCTGTGTCTCTCCCATTTGGTGGAGAGTCATATATGAAATTTACCGCAGATGGATTTCTAAAAAAACAGATTTTTTGACTGGAAAAGTAATAAAAAGCTCAAAAGCGAGCAAGGTACTGTTCTTTATGTCGATTGTAACATTTATTATATCTGCGGTGCTATTTGCAATATCGGTTTTTGGAATGGGAATAGGCTTTTTTAAAAGCTATGCCGACAACGAGCCTATCGCAGTAGTCTATGATGTTCACGGCAATGAGTATTCTGATTGTTATGAGGTTCCACTCCACGACCGCGAGGGCAATACATACACCTATGAGCCTGATTGGTTTGTTGTTGGTGATTACACCGACCAGAACGGAAATGTTTTTGACGGAGACCTTTGCTATTTAGACCGCGACGGATATTTTTATTACGATAAAAGCAACAAGCTTACACCATACAAAGATTATGACGGATACTACACCGACGGAAACAATATATATTACGGTCTTTGGGGCTATGTGTATTGGGATGAAGACGGAACTCTGTATGACAAGAGCGGTAAATATTCTAATGAGCTATTTGATTTTGAATAAAAACAAATAAAAAACGGTTCACTAAAGGCGCTGTTTTTCAGTTGAAATAAAACTGTATCTTTTATTAAGAATATAGAGATTAAATGAACTCATTGTTTAAGCGTTTTTATTTTATATCATATAAATCCTCGAAAGGGATTTCGGTTTGTGTCATATCAAGAAGCTTATGCACACAGTCAAGCCTTTCAACCTTGCCCGTAAGCTGAACATACCTCTCCTCAAGGCGGTCATAATAGATTACCGTTATGACCGCCCCCTTAGTCACCGACCGAAGCTTATAATCAAGCTCTGCGGAGCTATCCTCCGAAAGCTCCCTTTTGGGTTCTTTAAGCTTTTCTTTTTGTGCAAGTGCCTCATCAAGTCCCTTAAGCGCCGCAAAGGGAGCGAAAATTTTTGCCCGTTCTGAGACGGGCATTTTTTGTTTTGGCTTAGCCTTAGCCACTCTTGTGACCTCCAATCTGACGGTTTCTTTCCATTCCTGTTGCATTTTCTCTTAAGCTTGTCCCTTTAATTATAGCGTTTTTACCGAACCTTTTTTTAATTTTAAGCATAGTATTTTGAATTGCTTTGTTATTTTCTGTAAGCGCAAAGGAATTGAACATATCAAGCTGAACTGTTCCTGTATCCGCGCTCACTCGGTTGCAGGTGATATTAATTCTTCTTACGGGATATTTGGAATCCACAATTCTTCTGTAAAGATTAACCGCCGCAGGTATTAGCAGATAATCTGCATTAGTTTTAATATCTACCGATGCGCTTCCCCTTGCAGAGCGAATATCAAGCTCATTCGAATAACCGACATACATAGTAATTGAATCGGTAACAACTCCTCTTTCAAATAGCTCAAGGCATAGCGCATCCATCATTTCGCGTACTATAATTTCACCGTCCTCAAAGTTGTAATCACACATAAGCACCTGACCGCTTGTAATACAGTTGGTTTTTGAGTTATAAGCTTTTATATCCTCAATTGCGGTAGGCTCTCTCCCCCACGCGTGGTCGATTAAAAGCTCGGCATCAATACCAAAGAGCTTGTAAAGCACCTCCTCAGGCGCCTTTGCAATATCCTCCATAGTAAAAATACCTCTGCTTTCGAGCCTTTCGGCGGTACCCTTGCCTATACGCCAAAAATCGGTAAGCGGTCTGTGATGCCACATCTGTTCTATAAAGCCTTTTTCATCAAGCTCACCTATAAAATCATCTGCGTGCTTTGCGGTAATATCAAGCGCAATTTTAGCAAGATAGAGATTCGTCCCTATTCCGCAGGTGGCTCTTATGCCGACGCGCTCATACACTCTTCCGATAATTTTTTTGGCAAGCTCACGCGCTGTAAGCTTATATGTAGGAAGATAATGCGTAACATCCATAAACACCTCATCAATAGAGTAGGTATGTATGTCGTCCTTAGAAACAAACTCAAGATAAACACCGTAAATTTCGGCGGCATAGTCAATATATTTTTGCATCCTCGGTGTAGCGGTTATATAATCAATTCCGTCGGGAATTTCAAACACTCTGCAACGGTTTTTTACCCCCAATTCCTTTAAAGCGGGGCTTACCGCAAGACAGATAGTTTTATCGGTGCGCTCAGGGTCTGCAACCACAAGCCTTGCCTTCATAGAATCAAGACCTCTTTCGACACACTCAACCGAAGCGTAAAAGGACTTTAAATCAATACAAAGTATCTGACGCTCTCTCACAGTCTTTCCTCCAGAACATTTGTTCTTTTAGATTGTAACACATTTCTCCCCTAAATGCAAATAGATTTTTTTGGAAAATATCTTACTTTAAATTGTATTAATAAAAAGGTTAATGGCATACTAACTCATATATTGAATAGAAGGTGATTTAATGTCAGGTCAGACCTCAGACTATAGAAATATTTGTCTTTCGGGAGAACTAGAGCAGGATATTTCTCTATTTGAGGAAATTTTTAAAAAGGATTCGGTGCTCAGAATCAAAAGAATCTCTGCACGCAAGGAGCTTCCGCTCGACTGCGCGCTTATTTATCTTGACGGTATGATTGATTCCAATCAACTGCACGAAGCGGTAATTCGTCCGCTTTTAGTTATGGATGTTACAAACAGCAGTCAAACCGTTGCCGAATATATTGAGCGTCAGGTGCTTTTTGCCCGAGATATAAAGAGAAAAAACAATGTTGCAGAAATTCTTGAGGGTGTGCTCTACGGCGAGACTCTTTTACTTATAAACGGAAGCCGCGAAGCTCTTATGATTGATGCTAAGGGCTGGCGCACAAGAGGAATTTCCGAGCCACAGGACGAGCGCGTGCTTCAAGGACCACGCGAAGGCTTTGACGAAGCGGCGCTTCTGAATCTTGCAATGCTACGCCGCAAGCTCCAAACTCCCGACCTTTGCACCGAGATGATGAGGGTAGGCAGACGCAGTTCAACCCTTGTTTTCATATGTTATTTAGACTCACTTGCCGACCAAAAAACCGTAAATGAAATAAAAAAAAGAATACAGAAAATTGACATTGACGGAATTCTTGACTCAAACTATATTACTGAACAAATTGGAGATAACAAATACTCTCTTTTCAAAACCTGCGGCGCTACCGAAAGACCTGATACCGTAGCCGCAAGGCTTTTAGAGGGCAGAATCGCAATAGTTGTAGACGGAACACCTATGGTTGTTACCGTTCCTTATCTTTTTTCAGAGAACTTTCAATCCGACGAGGATTATTACCTTAGCTTTCTCGTAAGCAGTGTGGGAAGAATACTTAGATATATCTGCTTTTTTCTTTCAATTAGCATACCTGCAATTTTTGTGGCGCTATCCATATTTCATAAGGAGCTTTTGCCCACAACCCTCACTATAGCAGTAGCACAGCTAAGAGGCGGTGTTCCCTTTTCGCCTTTCACCGAATGTCTTATACTGATATTCATCTTTGAAATCCTTAAGGAAACAGGTATCCGTATGCCGCAAAGCCTCGGTCACGCGCTGAGTATTGTGGGAGGTCTTGTTGTGGGACAAGCGGCGGTGGAGGCTAAAATAATCAGCACTCCTATGCTTATTGTAATTGCAATAAGCGGTATTTCGGGACTTATGATTCCTCGGCTTAAAGGAGCTGTTTTCTACCTGAGATTAATATTCCTGTTTTCTGCCGCGCTTTTCGGATTATATGGCTTTATAGCAATGCTTAGTATAGTAGTTATGTATATAATTTCGTTATCCTCCTTTGGAACCGACTATACCGTATCGTTAAGGCGAGCCGATTTTCAAAGCCTTAAGGACACAATTTGGCGCGCTCCTTGGACTAAAATGTTAACTCGCCCAATGTTCAATAAAAATGCAGTACGAAAAAAGGAGCAGGAAAAATGAAGAAAGCTTTTTTGATACTGCTTATTATTTGTATGCTTTTTTCTCTGAGCGGCTGCTCCATAAAGGAAACTATATCCTCACAAAAGCAGGAATATATCGTTTCTGCAATAGGC
This sequence comes from Acutalibacteraceae bacterium, assembly GCA_045533475.1. Classification (GTDB taxonomy): domain Bacteria; phylum Bacillota; class Clostridia; order Oscillospirales; family Acutalibacteraceae; genus UBA737. Next base: position 28,057 of record JAZSHV010000030.1, read on the forward strand.
TTTGACAGTGACGATAAACAGTTCGATTTAACACTCGAGGCTATAATTATAAACAGTGAAAATTCTGATGCGGAAAGAGAGCTAAGGCTTCTTAACGGAAAAGGAAGAACTATAGCCGAGGCTATGACAGACGCACAAAAAAGCGCCTCTCAGCCGTTGCTGCTAAGCCATTGCGCAACGGTAGTAATCGGGGATACCGTAAACCGCAATCAGCTATCAGAAATTACGGATTTCTGCCGTTCAAATGACGGTCTCGCCCTTTCGGTTATGCTTGTATCGTCTAAAAATGCAAAATCGCTGTTAGAATGTAAGGCGCTATCCTCGGTAGCGATGGGCTATGACATTATGAGTATGACAGAGCAATTAAGTGACCGTACAGGAATAGCCTTCAAAAACCGACTTTATGAAATTAAATCAGCCTATGAGCGTAAGATTAAGGTTTTTGCACTTCCCCGTTTTGAGGTAAACGAACAAGAATATTTTTACAACGGAATATCGGTTTATAATGACGGAAAACAGCTAACAAAGCTAAATCATCAGGATACCGCCATATATTCTGTTATGACCGATACCCTTAAAAAAGGAAAAATATTAATAGACGGTAAAGAAATCTCGGTTGAATCGTCCTATACCGTATGCAATTTTAAGGCAGGAAGCCGTCTCAATACCGTTTTGACGCTTGATTTAAGGCTTGTGGGGAATGACAATCAGGACAAAGAGCTTATTAAGCAACAGGTTGAAACGCTTTTTAAATACTCAACCGAGCTTAGCGCAGATATTTTCGGTTTTGGAAATATTTTGTACCACAAACAAAAAACCGCTTGGGACACCTTTAAGGAGAACTATCCCAAGCATTACAAAAATTCAGCTTTGACGGTGGTTTTAAAATGAAAAAAACTATCTATTTATCCCATTCCGTTGCCCTGTATTCACTTTTTATTTTAGGAAGCGCCGTAATTCAAATACCAAGCGCTACGGCAGACGAATTCACATTTACAGGATATTTGGTAACTATCGTAATAGGCTTTTTGCTTTATCTTGCAGTTATACCTATAGCCAACCGAATTTTTGCTGAAAACAAAAGCCTTTTGCCGTCCAAAATTCCTTCTTGTATAATTCTTTTGGCAATATCGGTAGCTGTATCCTTTCTTGCCGCCGACACCTTTACCGATTTCACAAGCTTTGTTCACAGCGAAATACTTCCAGACCAAAGTCCGTTTTTTTCTGTTGCAATATTTGCGGCAACTGTTCTTTTTTTCTCCCTTCGCCGACAGGAGGATATCCTTAAATTTGCGTTGCTTTCTTTTAGCTTCATAGCAATTGCCATAACCGTTTTTTCATTTCTTACGCTTCACAACTATAATCTCAGAAATATTTTTATATTCAGACTGCCAACTGTATCTCAGCTAATAAAACAAAGCAAGCCGTATTTACTAAACCCTGTTTTACCCTCTCTGCTATTACCCGTTTATAATTCTCTTGTATTCAAAAAATGCAGAAAAAAAGAGGCATTTATAGGTCTTGGCTTTGGCTTCATAATTTTGGGTGCTTGTATTTTAAGCTCGGTATTGCTATTTGGTCCTCACCTTGCGGGAACACTCGATTTCCCTTACGCCGCATCGGTAAGCACCGTTACTGTGGGCAGACTTTTTACCCGTATGGATGGTTTTTCCTATTTTATTTATTTTGCATCAGCACTCATACAAATAACTGTGTGTATATTCATCGTTAAAGGCTGTATTGAAAAAATAAATAAAATCCTAAAATAATGTAACACACCTCCTGCTTCCTGCATAGTATGTGATGAAAACAGAAAAGGAGGTTTTCTTAAATGTGTAACTTTGGTGGTAACAATTGTTCTTGGATAATCATTCTTATCCTCATCCTCTGCTGCTGCGGCGGTAACGGCACTGCTACCGGTAACTGTGGCTGCAACAATTGCGGTTGCGAGAATAACTGCGGCTGCTGCTAATCCATAGCGCAAAAAGAGTTGTCTTACTAAAGACAATTCGCAGAACAGGGCTAAAAAATAGCCCAAACAAAAAGGGGCTGTCTCACTAATTAAGTGAGGCAGCCCCTCGCTTTTGTAGGGTTGATTCACGAATCAACCGCGTTTTCGGGCAATTCGTGAATTGCCCCTACGATATTTTACATTGTGTTCCGTCGTGTATGATTTCGTAGTTATCTTTGTAGATTAAATCCTCAATAAACACAAACTCGTAACCCTCGTCTTTTAGGCATTTTAGGATATTTGGCAAAGCGGCGGGGGTATGGTCGGCATCATTGTGGAAA
>JAZSHV010000022.1:0-2858 GCA_045533475.1 Acutalibacteraceae bacterium
GCAGATATCAAGATTGCTTCATATGTTCGTTTCGAAAAGGGCGAGGGTATTGAGAAGCGTGTAGATGATTTTGCTGCTGAAGTTGCTGCAATGGCAAAATAATTCTTCTTGGAAGAAATGCGCTGCTGCAATCCCTTAATAAAAGGGGTTGCAGCATTTTGCTTTTTTTAAATTTTTTAGTGTGAAAGGGGTAAGAAAAATGAAAAAAACACTGAGAAAGCTTTTGGCGGTGGTTTTGTCCCTTGCGGTGATGTTATCGGTTGTTTTAACTGTGCCGTTCGTGGCAGAGGCTTCGGAGGCGGATTTTGTTTTGGGAGAGCCCTTTGTGGTAACGCTCGAATACAAGCAGTCTCAGCAGTATAGCTTTACACCCTCGGTTTCAGGTAAATACCGTATTTATACGGTTTCTGAACTTGATACCGACGTTGTTCTTATGGACGCTTGGGGCAATTCAATCTACGAGAACGATGATATCGGCGGATACGATTTCACGCTTGAGCTTTCGGAAAATGAAAGCTATACGATAGAGTTTGTATGCTACGATAAGGGCACTACGGTTGAAACTATATATTCCGAGTGTCTGAGAGAGGGGGCAATTCTTCAGAGCTTTTCGTTAAATTACAGTACGCTTGATATGTACACAGGTGATAATAAGCAACTCAGTTTAACAGACATTTATCCTGCAGATGCCGGATGGACAGAAATGAATTGGACATCCTCTGACCAAAATGTTGCAACGGTGGATTCTGAGGGTGTTGTTACTGCCGTAGGCGGTGGCATAGCCGTAATTACCGCCACTTCTGACAATGGTTGTCAGGCAAGCTGTACCGTTACGGTAACGGCTGTGCTTAGCATTGGCGTTAATGAAGAAATCACCGTTTACCCTGCCGAATTGGGCGCGAATACAAAAATTAAGTTTGTGCCTGACGAATATGCGGAATACCGCTTTTATGCGGATGCCGAAACCCCTGTTTATTTAAGGGTACAGCATCCGGACGGTTATTTTTCAGCCTTTAATTATGGTTCCGATGAGGAGCCCGGTACAAGCTTTAAAACAGGCGAGATTTTAACCGAGGGTGAAACCTATATAATCGATGTAGGCTATTACGGTAATGAATCTACCGCTCCTATTACATTGGGAGTGCAGAAAATAGTTTATATTGACTATGTTGAGATAGTCGAAAACAAAATAGGCGGAGTAGTTGGAGAAAGTCTACAGCTTACAGCCAAGATTTATCCAGAAAATGCAACTGTAAACAACGTTAGTTGGTCATCGAGAAACGAAGATGTTGCTACTGTTGACCAAAATGGCGTGGTTACCTTAGTGGGAGCGGGATCTACTTATATCCGCTTCAATGCAGACGGATATTCTGATAGCGTATATTGTACGGTTCAGGATATTACATATGAAGAGGCAACGGTGGATACTCCGATAGATGTTGAAATAGAAAATTCAGATGGATATGTTTATTATAAAATAGTTCCCGAAGAAAGCGGTACTTATGTAATTTATTCCGAAAATTACGAGGGAGACCCTCGCGCTTATTTGTATGACAGTTCCTTTAGACAAATAGGCAATAATGATGACGACGGGGAAGAAATGAACTTCCGTATTCAGTGCGAGCTCACCGCGGGCGAAAGCTATTATATTCATACCGATACCTGCAGGGAACAGGATAGATATACATTTTATGTCAGAAAAGCGATAGCGGTTGAGAGCTTTGATATTTCTTATTCGGGCAGTAATGCGCTTTACCCTGAGAAAAACTGTAATCTTGAGATTATTAATGTTGCCCCTATATATAGCGTGGGAAGCTTTGAGTGGTTTGTGAGTGACAATGAAATGGCATCGCTCGAAGTTTCTGAAAACGGTTTGAGTGCGGTTTTAACCGCATTAAACTCAGGAACAGTTACTGTTACCGTTATTGCTGACGGTAAGACTGTATCAACAAGGGATATAGCAATTGAAAAGATAAATGAAATTTATCTTGACGAGACTGAGACGGTTAGCTTTGAAAGCTTTGATTCAAACAAGGAGTATAATACACAACGCTTTAAGTTTGTACCAAGTGAGACCGCAAGATATGAGTTTTATGCTCAGTGCGATAATTATGACTACTATAAGCAAATAATTCTCAGAAACTCTGAGGAAAGTTGGTTGAGCTCTTCAAGCTATCATAGCTTAGATGAAAACGGTGTTTTCTGCTTCCAATATGACCTTGAGGCCGGAGAAACCTATTATCTTGACGCAAGATTAAGCGGAACAGGCTCTTATACTGTTGGCGTAGCCAAAACAGTAGTGCCCACAGGAATTGAATTTTATTATGATGAAGAGGTTTATAACGGTATCGCCGGTGAAGTTTTCACCTTGGGTTATAAATTTACAACTCCGCACGCAGACAATACCTCTTGGGTGGAATGGAGCTCCAGCGATGAGGAGGTTGTCGCGGTTGACGGCAGCGGTCAGCTTACCCTTATTAAAGGTGGTGAATCTGTTATTACTGTTTCCTGCGGTAGCGCGTCCGATTCGGTAAGGGTTGTTGTTAAGCCTGTTACTGATATAGTGCTTAATGAAGATGTAATGGTTAATATTACCGAAGCTAATGAATCTGTCTGCTATAAAATCACTGTAAGCGAAAGCGGAAACTATGTATTTTTAGCACAGAATCTAACAGCAGATATCTATTATAATTTAGATGTAAAGTTTGGGGCTAACAGTTGGGTAAATAACACCGGCAGAAGCGGAGAAAACGGCGAAATATATCTTAACTGTTATCTTTACGAAAATACATCATATTATTACGAGGTAAAGGCTGATACGGTAACACAGTTCAATATAAAAGTTATTAAGACACCTG